>JBCKZS010000014.1:0-54705 GCA_038918905.1 Vicinamibacterales bacterium | reverse complement strand
GGGGCATGCCGACGACCTTTCGTCCGTGCGCCCCGGATCAGTCGCTGTTGTTCCCGCCCTCGCCTCGGGAGTGGCTGCCCGAAGGACACTTGGCCTTCTTCATCGCGGATACCGTGGCGGCCTTGGATCTCCAGGCCTTCTACGCGCCCTACGCGGGCGATGGGCGGCGCAATCAGCCGTTCGATCCCCAGATGATGGTGACGGTGTTGCTGTATGCGTACGCGACGGGCACGTTCTTGTCGCGGCTAATCGCGCGAAAGCTCGAAGAGGATGTCGCCTATCGCGTCCTGGCGGCCGGCAATTTCCCGGCCCACCGGACTATCGCTGACTTTCGTCGGCAGCATTTGCCGGCCTTCGAGGCGGTATTTGTGCAGGTGGTGCGGATCGCCCGCGAAGCCGGTGTCGTGACGTTGGGCACGGTCGCGATCGATGGCTCCAAGGTGCAGGCCAATGCGAGTAAGCACAAGGCGATGAGCTACAAACGGATGCTCGAGCACGAGCGCCAGTTACGCGCGCAGATCGCGGCGCTGACCCGGAGGCCGAGGCCCTCGATGGCGCGGAGGACGTGGCGCTGGGCCCTGACGTGCGTGGGGACGAGCTGCCGGCCGAGCTCCAGCGTCGCGAGCAACGGCTGGCCACCATCGCGGCGGCGAAAGCGCGACTCGAAGCTCGCCAAGCCGAGGCGGATCGGCAGCAGGGTCGGACGCCGGAGGATGGACGCCAGGGGCGCGGCCACAAGCCGTTTGCGCGCGACTTCGGCGTCCCGCCCGACGACGCGCAGGACAACTTCACGGATCCGGAGAGTCGGATCATGAAGGCGTCGTACGGCTTCGACCAGTGCTACAACGCGCAGCTGGCCGTCGATGCCACGGCGCAGATCATCGTCGGCACCGGCCTGACGTCGTGTGCGGCGGACAACGCGTCCTTGGTCCCGATGCTCGATCACGTTCAGGCCACCGTGGGCGTGGATCCGACCGTCGTCCTCGCCGACAATGGCTACAAAGGCGAAGGGAATTTTCAGACGTTAGAGGCCCGGGGGATCACCGGCTACATTTCCCTCGGGCGCGAAGGGCACCTCGCGACCGCCACGTCCACCCACCCGGCGACGCAACGGATGGCGGCACGGCTCGCGAGCGACGACGGCCGCGCCCGCTATCGCCGCCGCAAAGCCATCGTGGAACCGGTCCTCGGGTGGATCAAGCACGTGCTCGGCTTCCGCCTGCGCCAGTTCAGCGTCCGGGGCGAAGCGAACACGCGTGACGAATGGAACTTGGTGTGCCTCGCCGTGAACGTGAAGCGATTGCACCGACTCCAACCGGCCTGAGATCGACTCGGGTGGAGGACGCGCGCCCGGCACCCGCCCCATCGGCCGTTGACCCAGACGGGGCGCCGACCATGGACCCGCCCCGATCCCACGCGCGAATCAGTACGACCGATCGCCTTCAGTCAGGTAATTCCTCGGTCCAACGTTCTGCCGCGCAGACTCCTAGCCCGAAGTTCCTGTCAGCGCCGAGCGAGTTTGCCTTTGCGTGACACGCACTTGGCGTGAGATCGGGGTTCCGGTGTCTGTCTACAGCCGGATCTGCTGAATCAGCTCAAGCGCGCGCTTTTGCTGTGGGTTCGGTGTGGTGAGGATCGCGAAGGTCGGCGCATCGGGCCCGGCGTTGGGCATGCGGCACGTGTTGCGCACGATGGTGGCGAGGTCGCCGAGCAAGGTCGCGAAGCTATGCACCGGCGTGCCGTCATCCAGCGTGTGGCGCGCGGCCTTGACCAGCGCCGCCTTGGAGCGCCTGGCCGGCGCGACGGGATCGCGCGTGGCCTTGGCCTGTTGATCGGTGTCGGCGAACATTCGCTCGCGCCAGGCCTCGCGCAGGTGCCACTCGACGTAGTAGGCGAGCATGCACAGGAAGATATGCGCGCGCACCCGATCGGCCAGCCGGTGGTGGATCGGGCGCACCTTCAGATCGAGGGTCTTGAGCGAGCGGAACGCGCGCTCGACATGGGCCAGCGACTTGTAGTGGCGCACGCACTCGGGCGCATCCATTTGTGCCGCACTCACTGACGTGCGAATGATGTAGAGGCCGTCCAGCGCCGCTTCGGCGGCGATGGCCTCGCGCTTGCGCGCGAAGCGGAACGCGTGGTCGCCGATGGCCAGTTCGAAGTGCTTGGCGACCTTGTACTGGTTGATCACCTTGCCCACGCGTAGCCCGATCGCGTCGGCGCCGGCGAGCCTGGCGGCGTCCACGCGGGCCTGGATCTTCTCGAGATGCTTCTCGGTGGCCGCGAGCAGCGCCTCGCGCGTGTGCGCGCGCCGCGTGGCCAGTTCCGGATTGCGGCAGGCCACCAGCCACTCGCCCGGATAGTCCGGCGAGCTGAGCTCGAGCAGATTGCGCTCGTCGAACAGCCCCAACTGCAGCTGCCCTTGCTCGACCAGCGCACGGATCGACACGCTCTTGAGCGCGGTGATCCAGCCGATGCCCTCGGTCTCGCGCATCTCGTCGATGGCCTTGTGCGAGATCATGCCGCGGTCGCCCACGATCACCATCCGCTCGAGACCGAAGTCCTCGCGCAGCCGCTGCACCTCGGGCATGAAGGTGCGGCTGTCGGCGGTGTTGCCTTCGTGCACCGACACCGCCACCGGGCAGCCACGCGCATCGGTGAGCAGCCCGTAGTTGACCTGCAGCAGGCCCTTCGTGCCGTCGCGGCTGTAGCCGAGCTTGGCCAGCGGGCAGGTGGTGCCTTCGAAGTAGCTGGACGACAGGTCGTAGAGCACCAGGCCGCCGGCGCGCAGGTGGCGCGCCGCGAGCTTCTGCTGGATCCGGTCCTGGCGCGCGAGCAGCCAGTCCATCGCGGCGTACAGATCGTCTTCGTCGCACCCGGCCACGCCGCAGTCCTCGGCCAGCGTCGTGGTGTGCCACCAGCGCGTGGTGGCCAGCTTCGTGTGGGGCGCGAGGATGCGCGCGGCGACCATCGCCAGCACCAGGTCGCGTTCGCGCGAGGGCTTGGAGGCGATCAGGGACGCAAAGCCCAGCCGCTGCATGGCGAGCCGCACGGCGTCAACATGGCCGTGCGCACGCGACGCAGTGATCTCGAAGGACTGCGCCACCGGCTGCCATGTCTCGCCGCGCAGCGCCGCGCGAATGGCCTCGATCTGCGCCGCCGACAGGCTCGACAGATTGGCCAGCGTGCGCTTGCGGACCTTGCGGCCCTCGCGATAGGACTCGCGCAGCAGATACGCTGGGCGCGCGCCGCGATTCGGGACGACGTCGATGTGCATGGCCACATACTACACGATTGCACAGATAAATCAACTATATTACATGGCTACAATATGCCAAGCGTCAGCCACCGTTAACCCGTTGAATACGCTGGGCTTCTGCCTCTCAGAAGCGCTCAAACAAGAAGGAAACCGCTCTAGCCCCTTCGTCGCTGCCACTCTGCTGGATCTCGGCTCGCGTGGAGCACGGCAAGCACCACGACTATATCGTCCTCCACGGCGAAGTACACGGCGTAGGGGAAGCGGCGCACCAGAGCTCGGCGGATTCCTGACCTCAGATGCTGGTACTGCAGGGGCCCATCGGCAACTCGGTCGTAGGTAGCACGCAACTCGCCCAGGAACTCGTAGCCGAGCCAGGATTGCTCCTTCTCGTACCAGTCGAACGTCGCCGCGACATCGAGATCCGCTCGCGGCTCGGCAACCAGCCGATACCTGGTCACCGATCTTTCTTTGCTAGGCGATCGAGCATGTCATGGGCTGGTCGGGCTTGGCTTGGATCGCGGCGGTACTCGGCAAGCCGTTGCTCTGCGAGCTCGATGTGACTATCGGGAACCGGAATCTCGCCGGGCCTCTCGGCGATGTGATCCCAGAGGGCCTGGAGATAACGGATCTGCTCCGTCTTCGAGAGTTCACTGAACCCCGCGGGTTCCGAAATCGTCGTATGTTCCATCGTTTCACCTCAATGTAAGGCTATCGCACGTTTCGTCGTCGGGCCACCGGGCACATTCAACGCCCGGCTTCAGCCGCGGCGGCATCAAATGCTTGCACGCGCCGCCGACGGCTGCAAGCCGAGGTTGGGCTGCCTATGCCATGGCGGCTGTGTCGTTGTGACATTGCCCAAGTTCTTACGCAAAGAGCTCGTCTTGCTGCCAGACAGCGAGGAACGCGTCAATCATCGAGCTGTCATGCAGCAACCAAGCCGCGTCGCACCCTTTCTTCCGTTCTTCTCGACCCGTAAACCAAGTGGTTGCCAGAGCGCCGTTCAGCGCTGCAAGCATCTCCGTTTTCTTGGCGGCGGGGATACTGCGCCATCTGTGAAATGGAAACCCAATCCGGCCATTGGCGTGGACCTTGAAACACTCGATATCTGTGGCCATGTGCCGCACGGTAAACCAAGGAAGGTCTGGCTTGCTCGGCCAATCGAGACTGAAGCCATCGGCGTTTCGGCCAAATTCCTTCAGCCGACGGAGCGTTTCTCGTCGCTGAGTCGCAAGTCCGGCTGATCGCCACTCAAACATTTCCAGTGCGTCATCTGGGGCGCCGTCGTACCAGTTCAGCACGGTCTTCTCGTCGTGAGCCCGGTCGTGGTTCCGCACGCGCTCTCGAAGTGCGACGATACTCAGGCCCGGCAGCGCTTGCCTTTGGATGTCGGACAAGTCATCGTGCCATGAGACCACCCACCAATGAGCGGACGGATCCGCTGCCTTCAATTGGCGCCATTCAACACGATGACTCCAGAAGTTGCTGCTGCGAAACTCGAATTCGATGTTGACCACGCCTCCGGTTGCTGTATCGGTTGCGATGCAGTCCGGGAAGGCCGTCCATGAATAGTCGATTGCAAGAGCCAGGTCTCCGCGTTCAACCAGTCGACCAAAGAGCACGACGACGTCCTGTTCGCTGCTGGGCTCCCAGACGAATCCACGAAAGCCCGGTGCAGGAGGAATGTACATGTCGTCTCCAACTGGGATGTGCCTATCGGTCAGCCCAATATGTATTCACCTGCAACACCCGGCCATATTCCTGCGAAAACTCGCTGCATAAGACCCCCAGCGCGCGACTCAGGAACCGCCGGAACGTGTTGAACGCGCGAATCTTCGCACAGAACGCCCAGCGGAGGAGCCGCCGGGAAACCCAGCGAAATTCCGCAGCAGAACGCCGAACGGCTTCGCTGCATAACACCAGACGACTCACAGCCGGTCGGCCGGGCTCCGCACGCCCAATCCGCCCCGATTGACCACCTGCGTGTACCATCGTCGTGCTCACGTCCGCGTGACCCAGCAACTCCTGAATCGTCCGGATGTCGTACCCGTCCTCCAGCAAGTGGGCGGCATAGTGCCGGAACGTGTGGCAACTGACGCGCTTGGCGAGCCCGGCCTCGCGCACCGCACGCTTGACCTCGCGCTGCACCGCGGTTTCATGAAGATGGAACCGCGTCGGCCCGCCCCACCGTGGGTCGCGACAGATGCGGGCCGCTGGGAAGAGGAACTGCCAGCCCCACTCGGTCGCGGCATTGGGGAACTTTCGGTCCAGAGCGTCCGGCAGCGCCACCCGACCGAAGCCGTTCTTCCGATCGGCATCGTGCAGTCGCTTCACCGTCGCCGTCTGCGCCGCGAACGGGGCCTTCGCCACCGCTGGCAAGGGCACCAACCGGTCCTTCCCGCCCTTGCCACGCCGAACGGTCACCTGATTCCGCTCGGCGTCCACATCCTTGATCCGCAGCTCGAGGCACTCGTTCAGTCGCAGACCCGCTGCTTACAGCAACGTGACCACCAGCCAGGCCGGCCCCCGCAGCCGTGACAACCCGTCACGCACCTCGTTTCGCGCCATCACGACCGGCAGACGCTCCGGCATCCGCGCACGGACGACGCCCCCGAGCGCGCCCAGCGGTTGCCGCAACACGTGCCGATACAGAAAGGCGACCGCCGCCAAGGCCTGATTCTGCGTCGAGGCACTCACGTTGTCCTTGACGGCAAGATGGGTCAGGAATGCGACCACCTCCGCATCCGCCATGGTGGCCGGATGCTTCCGACCATGAAAGACGATGAAACGCCGCACCCAGAAGACGTAGGCTTCCTCGGTGCGAGGACTGTCGTGACCCAGGCGGAGGGCCTGATGGACCTGTTCGAGCAGTCGCGGCTTTGATTGCGGAAGGCGCCTGGCTGGTAGCCGAACCTGCGGGCGGCCTCGGCTGAGGCGAGCCCTTCGACGAAGTAGGCGCGCAAGGCTTCGTATTGGTGCTGGCGCGGGTGGGTTGGCTCCAGGAAGAAGCGGGACTCGGTCGTTAACTGATGTGTGTCTCCACCATATGTTGTGATCATGTCATGACAAACCACCAGAGGCCAAGAGCCTTCACGGGGTGGTGATCGAACAGACGCGGGGATGGCCATGGTGTGCCTGGGCCGTGGGTGTCTGAAGCGAATCGGGAACTCGGGGGCAGGCCGGGACTGGGGTGATCGCGCGACGGGTGGGATGGTTCTGTAGACATATAAGGCTATAAGAACCAATAGCTGTTAACGTTCCACGCTCGCCGAGAGAGAGGGCCGCTCTGATGAAGAGCGCTTGTGGTGCGGGAGAACGGCGTGCCCGCGTTCGGAATCACCCGAACCGGGCGTTATCGGAAGGCGCTGGCGCGAAAACTCAGGGTAGCGCATGTTAGGATCCGCGCATGGGCGCGAACAGACGGCCGCTCGACACGACCGTCGATGCCGACACCGTCCAGACAGAGGCCTATCGCCGTCTCGGTGGCGCGGAGCGCGTCGCGATCGCCTTTCGTCTCGGCACGCTGGTGCGCGCGACGGCCCTCGCCGGGATCCGCCGGCGGCACCCAGGCTACGACGAAGTTCAGGCGCGACAGGCGCTGCGACGCCTGCTCCTGGGCGACGCCCTCGTGCGACAGCCGTACCCGGGTGAGGAGTTGATCGATCCGTGAGTCCGGAGGAACAGGTCCTCGCCACGGTCGTCGATCTCCTGCACCAGTGCGGCATTCCGTTCATGCTGACGGGATCGGTCGCCGCCAGTTACCACGGCCGGCCGCGCACGACGCACGATGCGGACCTCGTGATTGATCCGACGCCGCGGCAACTCGACGCCCTCGTGTCGGCATTGGCGGCCGGCGGGTTTTATGTCGATCCAGACGACGCGCGACGCGCGCTGGCCCAACGCACGCAGTTCAACGTCATTGAGATCCGCCAGGCCTGCAAGATCGATTTCATCGTGCGCCGGGATCGTCCGTTCAGCGCAGAGGAGTTCCGGAGGCGGATGACGGTCGATCTCTCGTTCGCGCGGAGCGTGCCGATCGTGACACCCGAGGACGCAATTCTCTCGAAGCTCGAGTGGGCGCGCCGGTCCGGTGAGGCACCGCGGCAGCTTGCGAATGCCGCCGGCGTGTTGGCGCTCAATCCCGGCATCGATCGCCCGTACATCGAGCGGTGGGCGCGCGAGCTGGGCGTCGCCGATCTCTGGACACGAATCAGTCAACCATAGCGACGCGGCATCGCCGGGACTGGCGACCGGCCACGAGCCATGACGGCGGTCCAACGTCGGGGTCCGGGCCACTCACCTTCCTGTTCGTCTTTTGCCGGTGGCCCCGGTACACTGGCGGGATGCCTGCGACGCACGTGACCTCACAGAAGATCGCCAACCCGCTCCGGCGCAATATCGCCATCATTGCCCACGTCGACCACGGCAAAACCACGTTGGTCGACGCGTTGCTCCACCAGAGCGGCATCTTCCGCTCGAACGAGCGGGTGGCCGAGCGCGTCATGGACTCGAACGTCATCGAGCGCGAGCGCGGGATCACCATCATGGCCAAGAACACCGCGGTCCACTACCACGACCACCTCATCAACATCGTCGACACCCCGGGCCACGCCGACTTTGGCGGCGAGGTGGAGCGGACGCTCTCGATGGTGGACGGGGTGATGCTGCTGGTGGACGCCTCGGAGGGCCCCCTGCCTCAGACCCGCTTTGTCCTGCGCAAGGCGCTCGAACGCCGCCTGACGCCGATCGTGGTGATCAACAAGATCGACCGGTCGGACGCGCGCACGCAGGACGTGCTCAATGAGGTCTACGACCTGTTCATCGACCTCGACGCCACCGAGGACCAGCTCGACTTCCCCGTTCTCTACACCAACGCCCGCGAAGGCACGGCCACGACCGATCTGGCGGTGCCGGGCGAGAACCTCCGTCCGCTGTTCGACGCCATCCTGGCGCATACGCCCGCCCCTCGGGGCGACGTGGACGCGTCCCTGCAGGCGCTGGTCGCGAACCTGGATTCCAGCGACTACCTGGGCCGCATCGCCATCGGGCGCCTCTTCAACGGCCGCGTCAAGGTGGGCGACCCCATCGCGGTGTGCAAGCTGGATGGGTCCATCCAGCGCACCACGGTCACCAAACTCTTCACGTTCGAGGGCCTCAAACACGTGGATGCGACCGAGGCCGCAGCGGGCGACATCATCGGGCTGGCCGGCATCGCCGACATCATGATCGGCGAGACCATCGCGGACGCCGACAACCCGGTCGTCATCAAGACCATCGCCATCGACGAACCCACGGTGTCCATGATCTTCGGGATTAACACCTCCCCTCTGGCGGGACGCGACGGTCAGTTCGTCACCTCCCGGCAGTTGAAGGATCGTCTCGACCGCGAGCTCGTCGGGAATGTGTCCATCCGTGTGGAGCCGACCGACTCGCCCGAGATGATGAAGGTGTATGGCCGCGGCGAGCTGCAGCTCTCGATCCTCATCGAAATGATGCGGCGCGAAGGGTTCGAGGTGCAGGTCTCGCGGCCGGAAATCGTGACCCGTGAGACCCATGGCGTGCGCCTGGAACCGGTGGAAGACCTGGTCATCGACGTCGCGGAAGAATTCCAGGGTGTGGTGATCGCCCAGTGCGGCATTCGTCGCGGCACGATGACCAGGATGGTCAACCACGGCAGCGGACGCGTGCGCCTCGAGTTCAACATCCCGGCGCGCGGCCTCATCGGCTTCCGGTCGCCGTTCCTGACCGAAACGCGCGGCACGGGCATCATGAACCACATCTTCTCCGGCTGGGCGCCGTGGTCGGGGCCCATCGCCTCACGTCCGACGGGCGCCCTCGTGTCCGACCGCGCGGGCGCGGTGACCGCCTATGCCATCGCCAACATGCAGGACCGCGGCGAGATGTTCGTCTCGCCGGGCACGACCGTGTATGAAGGCATGATCGTCGGCGAAAACTCGCGCAACAACGACCTCGACGTCAACATCGTGCGCGAAAAGAAGATGTCGAACATGCGCGCCTCGGGTGCCGACGAGGCGATTCGCCTGATTCCGCCGCGCCTCCTCAGCCTCGAACAGGCCATCGAGTTCATCAATGACGATGAGCTGGTGGAAGTGACGCCGCACAACCTCCGTATGCGCAAGCGCGTGCTCGCCGCCAACGTGCGGCCCCGGCGCCAGGACTGACCCATGGGGCGCCTCGCCCGCGTGCGCCCGTTCGTGTGGCCCCTCGCGCTGATCGTCGTCGCGCTGGCCGCCTTCAACCTGCGCGTCAGCCACGAGATGGTCGACTTCGAAGTCTATCGGCAGGCCGGCCAGCGCGCGATCGCCGCCGAACCGCTCTATCGGCCCGACGACGGGCATTACACGTTCAAGTATCTGCCGGCGTTCGCCGTGGCGATGGCGCCCGCGGCGCTGCTCGGACGTGACGCGTCGCGCATCGCCTGGTTCGCGCTGTCGTGTGCGTGTCTTGTCATTTTTCTGCGCTGGTCCGTCATCGCGCTCCCGCAGCGGCGATGGTCCGAGCGGTCGCTGATCCTCGTGGCCCTGGTGCTGCTGGCCAGGTTTTATGCGCACGAGCTGACGCTGGGGCAGGCCAACCTCGTGCTGGCGGTGCTGCTGATGGCCGGCCTCGGCGCCCTGCAACTCGACGCGCCCCGCGTGGCCGCGGTCGCCATCGGCCTCGCCGTGTTCATCAAGCCGTACGCGCTGATCCTCGTGCCGTGGCTCGTGGCGTCGTACGGCGTCACCGCCGGCGCCGTCACCGCCGGCACCATCCTCGTGGGCCTGCTGCTGCCCGCGGCGCTGTATGGCTGGGCCGGCAACCTGGCGCAACTGTCCGGCTGGTGGCACATCGTGTCGAGTTCGTCGGCGCCCAATCTGCTGGGCGCCGACAACATCTCGCTGGCCGCGATGTGGGCCAAGTGGCTCGGGCCTGGCACGATCGCCACGGCCCTCGCGGCGGGCACCGCGCTCCTGCTGCTCGCGGTCGCCGTCACCGTGTGGCGGCAACGCGCCCGGGTGACGGACCCCGAGTACCTTGAGTTCGCGTTCCTGCTGCTGCTGATTCCTCTCCTCCCGCCGCAGGGCTGGGACTACGTCCTGCTGCTGGCCACGCCGGCCGTGGTGTGTGTGGCCGATCGCTGGCGCGAACTGCGCACCTCCTGGCGATGGGTCAGCGGTGTGGCCCTGATCGTGATGGGCCTGTCGTTGTTCGACCTGATGGGCCGGGCGGCCTACGGCCAGTTCATGGCCTGGTCGCTCGTCCCGGTTTGCGCCATCGTCGTGGCCGCCACGCTCGCCCAGATCCGCCTGCGGGCCCTCGCATAGACGCTGGGAGGCCGGGCCTGAAGTTAGGAGGCCGGGTCTGAAGACCCGGCCTCCTTCTTCAAACGTTCGAGTCACTCAGTTCCCACGGAATCTCACAATCTGGGCATTCTGGTTCCCGTCGCCACCCAAACCGGACCGATTCTTCCGCCGAACGAACCATGGCCGCTTGAAGCACGCTGGCACGCGGGTTGCCTTCCACACCACGCGGAGGGTGGCATGTACCAGCATCGGCAGATTCACGTGTGGCTATCGGAGAGCGACTATCGCCAGTTGCGCGAGCAGGCCGAGGACGGCCAGGAGTCGGTCTCGGCGATCGTGCGGCGTCTGGTCAAAAGCGAGCGCAAGCGGTTGAAGGTGCTCGGATGCTCCGGTGCTCTCGTGCCAGTGCACCGAAGCACCGAAGCACCCGAGCACTGGAGCACTGGAGCACCCGAGCACTACACCAATGACCAATCCGAATGAGGCCGTTTGTTCTGGATGATCCACCCGTACAGCAGCCCGCGGTAGGTCTGCCAGCGCATGCCACGCGCCGCGTAGAAGGGGCCGAGCGCCCGCTGCAGCTTCGGCAGATGGTGGAACGGCACGCCCGGGAAGTAGTGGTGCTCCAGGTGCAGGTTCGAGGTGAGGAACACGAAGTTCCAGAACCAGTGGGAGCGCAGGAGTGTGCCCCACTTGGCCGGGTCGCCGGGGTCGATGTCGTAGTGCTGCCCCAGCCGGTTCAGCGTGAACGCGATAGGAAAAATGAAGAACACGGGGAACGCATGCGCCCTGAATGCGGCCGCGCCACCCCAAATCCACCAGATCCCGGCCAGCACGCTCAGGTGGAAGAGGATCGCGATGCGCCGCTCCCACGCGATCGTCTGCTGCAACTCGGGCGGATAAATCGCCGTCTCTTTCCGCGCCGCGCGGAAGTAGATCGGGAACAGCGCGGGCGTCGCGTAGAGCAATTTGTACCAACGCGCGTTGCGCTTGGGCGACAGGTGGTGCCGCTTCGGATCGTCCACGTCCGATCCCAGTTCCGCGTGATGGTCGAGGTGCCAGCGCGTGAACTGGCTGGGCGCGATGCCGCTCGGGATCGCATAGAGAAATCCCAACACTCGTTCGGCCCGCGCGTGACGCTTCTGGAACACATTGTGGTGCAACACCTCGTGCAGCAACACGGTGAAGTTGAAGACCGTGAATCCCTGCACGACGGCCAGCGGCAGCCAGACATACCAGGGGTCGAATCGAATCAGTCCCCACGTCGCCAGTCCGAGCAGCAGAAACTGACGGCCCGCCACCAGGAAGTGACGCGCGGGCGACTTCGTGTGCAACGCGCGCATCTCGTCGCGTGAGATCGCCTGGCCGAGTTCGGCCCGCAGCGCCGTCGCATGTTGACTGTAGTAATGCGACATCGGAATGCACTCATCTTACCAGCCGCCGGCCCACCCGCGTCAACACCACCCCGCCCAGCACCGCCCCCGCGCCGACGATCCGGGTCCACGTCAACGCTTCACCCAGCCACACCGCGGCCACCAGCATGGCGACGATGGGCACGCCGTTGGAGTAGATGGACGTGCGCGCCGCGCCGAGACGTTGCACGCCGATGTACCAGATGACATACGACAGGTTCAGCGCCAGCAGCGCCGACAGCACCAACGCGGTCAGCGTCCAGGTGCTGACGTCGGTCCACGGCACGCGCAGAATCTGCGGCATCGCCATAAGCACGTACGGCACGCCGCCATAGACCAGCGTCATCCCGGTGACATACAGGGGCGAGTGGCGCGCAATCAGCGACGCCGATCCCAGCGTGAACGTGGTCCAGCAGGCCACCGACCCCAGGACCATCAGGTCGCCGCGCCAGGTCGCGCCGCCGAACGAGACGCTGGGGCCGACGACGAAGGCGATGCCGACGGCGGACACGGCCGCGCCCGCCCAGTGCCAGCGACCGATCCGCTCGCGGCCCAGCAGGGCCGACGCCACGGCCAGCACCGTCGGCGTGACGCCGATGATGAGGGCGCTGTTCGAGGCGCTGGTGAGTGCGACGCCTCCGACAAAAAAATACTGATACCCGAGGTGCCCGACCAGGCCGAGCCAGAGCACGTCGATGCGGTCGCGCCACGTCAGGGCGTCCGGCGTGTGGAGCACCGACGACACCGTGAACCCCTGGCGCGCGCGGCGCCGCGCGAGGGCAATGACGAGGAGGAACACGGCCCCCGCGATCGCCACACGGATCGCGTTGAAGGGCTGCGGGGGGACTTCCTCGAACGCCCGCTTGATCACGCTGAAATTGGATCCCCAGATGAGGACCATCAGCACGAGGAGGGCGTCGACGCGGGTCATAAAATGAGCTCGGAGGTGATTTCCTCTGAGGTGCCCAGGAAATCACCTCCGAGCTCTACTGCTTAAACTGCCCGATCGCGTCCTGGATCAACGCGGCGTTGTCGGCTGCCGAGATGTTGCGGCGGAGCAACTTCGACGCGATGGCCACCGACAGGTCGACCGCCTCGTGGCGGAGTTGCTGCAGGGCCCGCGCGGTTTCGAGCTGGATCTCGCGCCCGGCGTTCTTGAGAATCGCCGCGGCGTCGTCACGGGCCGTCTTCCGCATCTCTTCGCGGAAGCGATCGGCGTCGCCGCGGCTGCGCGCGACAATCGCGGCGGCCTCCGACCGCGCCTGCGCGAGCAGGCGCGCGGAGTCCTCCTGCACCTGCTGCAGTTCGGCCGTCACGCGTTTCGCGTCGTCGACCGATTTCTCGATCGCCGCGCGGCGTTCCTCGAGGAACTTGAGCAGCGGCTTCCAGGCGAACCTGTTCAGCAGCGCCAGCAGGACCAGGAAGGTGAGGACCGTCCAGATGAAGAGACCTGGATCGGCCTGGACGAGTGTGTCCACGGGCGTCTCCTTCTACTTCAGGAACACGACGAGCAAGCCGAACACCAGCGCGAGAATGGTGGCGCCTTCAAGGAGGAACAACGGCAGGTTCGCCGCGGCCGTGATCTGCGCCGCCGCGCTGGGCTGACGCGCCACCCCTTCGGCCGCCGCCGCCGCGAGTTTGCCGATGCCGAGGCCGGCCCCGAGGACGGTGATGCCGAAGCCGATCGCCGCACCCATGTAGTGCCACACCGGCGCGAATTCCTGCACTGCTTGCACTGTTGCCTGTTCCATGATGACTGTTCCTTCTCTCCCGATGGTCGCTCTGATGGGGGTTAGTGGTGCGCGTGAATCGCCATCCCGATAAAGACGGCTGATAACAGAGTAAACACGTACGCCTGCACGAGAATGACGATGATCTCGAGGGCCGAAATCGCGACGGCCAGCGGCAGCGAAAAGACGAGGCCGATGCCGGTGCCCACCGCGCTGCTCGCGGTGAGTTCCGCGAAGATGAACACGAACGACAGGATCGCGAGAATCGCGATGTGGCCACCCGCCATGTTCGCCGCAAGACGCATCGTCAACGCAAAGGGCCGCACGAGCATGCCGATGAACTCGAGCGGCACGAGCAGGAAATACAGCGGCCAGGCGAGGCCGTGCGGCACCAGGTTCTTCCAGTGCTGCACGAATCCGTGGGCCCGCGAGCCCGCGACGATCACCGCGAAGAACGTAATCATGGCCAGCCCGGCGGTGACGTTGAAGTTCGCGGTCGACGTCGACCCGCCGTGCAGCAGCCCCTTCAGAAACGAGTGGTCGCTCGTGTGCAGCACGAAGTGGTCGAGCAACGCGAGCGCGTCGAAGATCGGAATCAGCCCGACCGCATTGGCGGTCAGGATGAAGAGGAACAAGGTCAGGAGCAGCGGCGTCCAGGTCGTGACCCACTGCTGGCCGACGTTCGGCGCCACGATCGAGTCGCGCACAAATTCGACGACGAACTCGAGCGCGTTCATGCCGCCGGTCGGCACGGGGCGCCCCTGCGCCACGTACCGGCGCACCAGCCAGGTGACGGTGCCAAAAATGAGCGCGGCCACCACCCACACCATGAACACGTGTTTGGTCACCGAGAAGTCGATGCCGAAGAACGGGCCGACGTGGATCAGCGGGTGATCGAGGCCGGTGTTGGCCACGTGGCCAATGATCGTGTCGCCGGCGTTGAACGGTCCGGCGGCCTGTGGTTCGGCGGAAGTCATGTCACTCATCGCGTCAACGTCAACGTTACGAACAGCCAGACCCGGTGCCGGCCGCCATCAGGCGCCGCAGACACCAGGCTTCGGTCAGGTGCAGCGTCACGAACGACACCGTGAAGCTCACCACAAACGGCGCCGGCCTCGCCTCGAACACCGCCAGCGCGACCCACACCCAGGCGACGAAGAACAGGCCCTTCACCGCAAACGCCCTGATCAGCGCGGCCAGCAACGTCGCTGGCGCCCGCGCCCACACCCGCGTGATTCGCACCCACGAGCCGGCGGTGGCCACCACCGGCGCGCCCACTCCGAGCAGCACCTCGCGGCCCTGGCCGAGTGCCGCGCTCCCGATGCCGGCCGCCAGCGTCAGGCCGATTGTCCACCACACGGCGTTGAGTCTCAAAGGAGCCTCACGTTGTGTCTCACCGGGTGCCTCATCGGCGCCGTGTGGACATCACAATCGCGTAGAACCCGGCGGCGATGCCCAACGCGAGCCCCGTGAGCAGGAACCACGGCGAGGTCTGCCGCCACTCGTCCACGACGTACCCGAGGCCACCCAACAGTAGAATGCCGCCGATGAGCGTATAACTCGCCGTCGCCGCCGGTCCCGCCCGGTGGATGTTCTCCTGCAACGCCCGCATCGACCGTTCCAGGCCCCCGAGTCGATCGGGACGATCGGGACGCTGCGCCGGGTCACGGGGTCGTGGCATATCTCACCGCCGGGCACTCCAGCGCGGACATCGTCCCCACTGGCAAACGGCCAATCCTAACAGGTGAACCTCAGTGAGGGGAAGAGGGCCGGTGTGTCGTCCCGCGACGCGCGATCGTCCCAGGCGACGGTCGTGCGGCACTATACCACCCTTTGTGAATAACTTCACGAGCGTGCCCCCCGGTATACTGCGCACATGGCGACTTTCCCCCTCCGTCCTCCATTTTTGACACGCGCGGTCAGGGCCCTGGCTCTCGGCAGCGCTGCCGTCTGGGCCTTCGCCGCCGCGCCCGTGATGCCCGTGAAGGCCTTCGACTCCGAGACGGCACAACGGTCCGTCCGGGAGCAGCGCATCTACGTCTCGGTCGTGGACAAGAAGGGTGAACCCGTCGAGACCGTGTCGGTGTCCGACCTGACCATTCGGGAAGACGGCACGGTCCGCGAGGTGCTGAAGGTCGAGCCGGCGACCGACGCGATGCAGGTGGCCGTGCTGGTGGACACGAGCGCCGCGGCCTCGGGCACCATTCCCGATCTGCGCGAGGCGGTGCGCGCGTTTGCCGCGGCCTTGTGGGCGAAGAACCCGGCCACCCAGGTCGCGCTCTACACCTTTGGAGAACGCCCGACCCTGGTCGCCGACTTTACCCAGAGCGCCGTGGCGCTCAACCGGGGCATCAATCGACTGTTTGCCAGCCCAGGCTCGGGGGCGTACTTCATCGACGCGATCATCGAGGCGGCAGGCCGGTTCAAGTCCCGCGAACGGACTCGGCCGATCATCGTGGCCTTCGTCGACGAGCACGGGCCCGAGTTCAGCAACCGGCGCCACCTGCAGGTGTTCGACGCCGTGGCGGCCGCGCGCGCCTCGTTGTGGGTCATCGCGCGCCAGGCCTTCGGCAGCGCCGACCTGTCGACCGAGAACCGCGAACGCGCCGCGGTCATCGGCGATGTGACCGGACGCACCGGCGGGCGAGGCTCGACGGTGTTCGCGCCCTCCGCGTTGCAGGACCGGTTCAGCGAGGTGTCCAGCCAGTTGCTGGCGCAGTGGGCGATTACCTACGGGCGCCCCGAGTCCTTGATTCCGCCCGAGCGCCTTGAGGTGCGCGCGACCCGCGACGACCTGCGTGTGTCGGCGCCCCGCTGGACCAACAAATGACGCGCCGGCGGGCGGGCCTCTGGGCGGCAGCCCTGCTGGTGTGCGGATCGCTCGGCCTGTCGGCCCAGATCTTCCGCGGCGGCGTCGACATCGTGTCGCTCAACATCACGGTGACCGAAGGCACCACGCTGATCCCCGGGCTCGACCAGTCCATGTTCTCGGTCTTCGAGGACGGCGTGCTGCAGGACCCCTCGTTTTTCTCGCGCACGCCGCAGCCGATCGCGCTTTCGCTGCTGATCGATACGAGCACCAGCATGGAGATGAGGCTCCCGGTCGCCCAGCAGGCCGCGATCGGGTTTGCCAGACGCCTCGGACCGAACGACGCCGCGCAGGTCATCGCCTTCAACAGCCGCGTCGAGATCCTGCAGACGTTCACGTCGGACCCGGTCCTCCTGGAGGACGCCATCCGCCGGACGCGGGCCGGCGGCGCCACGTCGCTGTACAACGCCGTCTACGTGGCCCTCAGTGAGCTGAGGCGCATCCGCGCCACGTCGACCGATGAGATCCGCCGCCAGGCGGTGGTCATCCTCTCGGACGGCGAAGACACGTCAAGCCTCATCGCGTATGAAGACGTGCTCGATTCGGCGAAGCGGTCCGAGGTCGCGGTGTACGCCATCGGGCTGCGGTCCAAGCAGGACCGTCCGACACGCGGGTTCAACGAAGCCGAGTTCGTCCTGCGCACCTTGTCGCAGGAGACCGGCGGCCGCGTGTTTTTTGTCGACGACGCCGCGCCGTTGGAGGCGATTTACCAGCAGATTGCCGACGAGCTGGCCAATCAATACACGATCGGCTACACCTCAAAGAATCCCAAGAGGGATGGCGCGTGGCGGGCGATTGTCGTCCGCGTGGATCGCCCGAACACGGTCGCGCGCACCAAACGCGGCTACTTCGCCCCCACGCCCCCCAAACTTCCGTTCCAACGACCATGACCACTGCACCCCTGACTCACCGGGGACGCGTCGTCTTCATCGGCGCCGGTCCCGGCGACCCCGGCCTGTTGACCACCCGCGGTCTGCGCGCCCTCGCCGAGGCGGACGTCGTGGTGTACGACCGCGCCGTCGGCCACTTGTTACGGCTGGCGCGCCCGGACGCGGAACGCATCGAAGTGGGCGCCCCCGCCGAAGGCGCGATGGCGCAGGACGCCATTGCGATGCTCGTGGCCGACAAGGCCCGCGAGGGCCTGCTCGTCGCGCGTCTGAAGTGGGGCGACCCGTTTCTCTTCGGCAGCGGCGCCAGGGAAGCGTTGTTCCTGAACGAACAGGGCCTGCCCTTCGAGGTCGTGCCCGGCGTGCCGATCGCGTTGGGCAGCGCGTATGCGGGCGTGCCCATCACGTATCCCGGAGGACAGGACGCGCTCATCTTCCTGCGCGGCCACGAGACTGCCGGCGAGGTGATGCCGAACGTCGACTGGCACGCGCTCGCCTCCCTGGGCGGCACCATCGCCTCGTACACCAACAGCCGCCAGGCTGGCGCGATTCTGGACGCGCTGATTCGACATGGACGCCCGGCCACACAAACCGCGGCGCTCATTTCCGACGGCACGTTCCCGCATCAGCACACGGTCACGGGCACCCTCGCCGAACTGGCCGCCGTCACCGCGTCACGTCCTGACGCGCCGCCCGCGCTCCTCATCGTGGGAGACGTCGCGGGTCTGCGCGCGCACCTCCGCTGGTTCGATCAACGGCCACTGTTCGGCAAACGGATCGTCGTGACGCGATCGCGCGAACAGGCGCGCGATCTGGTCGATCGGCTTGAGGGACTCGGCGCGCAGACCCTCGAGGCGCCGACGTTCCGGCTCGTGCCGCCCGACGACCCCGAAGCCCTCGAACGCGCGGCGGCGGCCGCACACCAGTACCAGTGGATCGTGTTCGAGTCGGCGACCGCCGCCAGCCGGTTCCTCAAGGCGTTGCTCAACGGTCTACGCGACCTGCGCGCGCTGGGCGGCGTACGCGTCGCGGCGATCGGTCCGTCCACAGCCGACCGGCTGCGCTCCTTCGGGCTGACCGCGGATGTGGTCGTTCCGGAATCCGGCACCGAGGCAGCGGCCGACGCGCTGGCCGCGCTCGGCAGTCTGACCGGCGTCCGCGTGCTGACCGTCAGGCCCGACCACGGCCGGCCGGAACACGGACGCGACACCCTCGCCGCCGAGCTCAGCCGCCGCGGGGCCCAGGCCACCGACCTCGTCGCGTACCGCACCCTGACCGGCGAGCCGGAGTCGCCCGCGGCCCAGGACCTCTACCGGCAACTTCTGGAGGGCCGGATCGATGCGGTCACGTTCACCACACCCACCGCCGTGCAACGTTTCGCGGACCTGATCGGACGCGAGCAGGCGGCCGACCTGCTGAACCAGACCGTCGTGGCCACCCTCGGTCCGGTCACCGCCGCCGCCGCGCAGGCCCTGGGCGTCACCACGCCGGTCGTCGCCGACCCCTACACCATCGACGGCCTCGTGCACGCGCTCGTCCGCGCCCTGAAGACCTGACAGCGTCCGCCAATCCCCAATCCTCAATCCTCAATCCCCAATCCTCAATCCTCAATTGACGCGTTTCAGAAACCCACCCTGACGCCGCCGTTAATGGTGCGGCCTTCCAGCGGCACCCACGCGCTGACGACGAGGCGGCCGAGGATCGACGGCGAGGGGCGCAGCAGCGGATCGAACGACGACTGGCGCACGTCGGTCAGATTCTCCAGGTTGATGAACACCCGCATCCGGCCAATGCGGCGTTCCGCCAGCAGGCCGATGAGGGTGTACGGCGCGCTGTTCGCACGATACGGGTTGTCCTCCAGCCGCTGCGTGCCCGTGTAATACACCTCCACCCCCACCCGCGCCTTGCCGTGTTGCTCCCACGCAGCCACGAGACCAAACGTGCGTCGCGGCGTCAGCGGCACGTCCTCGCGACGCGACGGCTCGTCGTCGCTCGCATCGGTCGCACGCACCCACGCGTGCGTGGCGGTCGCGACCCACGGTCCACGCCGCAGACGACCGAAGACCTCGGCTCCCCAGATCCGCGTCGGCGCGCCTGACGCGCGATGGCCGACGTCCAGACGTACGCCCTCGTCGGCGACCACCCACGCGGCGACGGGGTCGTGAATCCGCGACCCGAACCACGTGCCCGACACCTCGATCGGCCCCAGCGCGCGACTGACATCCACCGACCACGTCTCGGCCGTCTCCGCGCGCGCGATCCGTACGGCGCCCACGCGCGTCAGACCCACCTCGTCCACCTCGTCGACAAACACCGTCGGCGCGAAGGCCCCGCGTCCGGCAGACAGGCGGACGTCCCAGTCGCCAGGACGCACCCGCAACGACACACGCGGGCTCCACAACACGCCGAAGTCAGGATGCACGTCCACGCGCCCACTCACCGACATCGTCGCGCGCTCACTCAACGTCACGTCGTCCTGCACAAACACCGCGGGGGTGGTCCAGGTGTAGTCGAACCGTGGCAGGGACGGATTTCGGTACCGCTGCCGATCGAGACCTCCCCCCACGACAAAGGTGTGCGCACCGCGGGACCAGTTCATCGACACTTCCGCGGAGGCCGACTCGTGGCGGTCGTCGTACGCCTGAACGCCGTACTCGTGGTCGTGTTTCAGGAACGAGACCGCGCCGCGACCGACGAACACTCCCGATCCCACCGGACCGCGCCACACCGCGCCCGCGTCCACGCGCGTCGTGTCCACCGCCTCACGACCCACGGGCTGCGCCAGCAGCCCACCGCGACGATGTTCGAGCGTGAGGCCGCCTGAAATATCAAGCGACCCGGCCGACGACGCCCACGCGAGTTTCGGACGCGCAACCAGGCGTCGATACCGCGGCAGATCGGCCCACCCGTCGCGATCGACGTCAACGGCGTTCTGCGAGTGCAGGCCCGTGAGCATCGTGTATCCCCACGACGGCCCTGTGGGGCCAGACGCCCAAAGCACCGCATCGGCACCCGACCGCGACGTGACGTTCAGAAGCGCTTCGCCCCCGTGTGTCTCGGTGGGACGCCTGGTGACGAGGTTGATGACGCCGCCCAGCGCGGACGGTCCGTACAACGCGGACGCCGCGCCTTTGATCACTTCAACCTTCTGCAAATCCATCGGCGGAATCTGCAACAGCCCCAGCGACGCGACCTGTGTGCCGTTGATCGGGAGCCCGTCGGTGAGCACCGCCGTGAAACGTCCGGGCAGGCCCTGCACGCGCACCGACGCGGCCCCGAGCGCGGGCGAGGTGGGCTGCAGCCGGATGCCGCCCGTCTCGTTGAGCAACATCGCGATATCGCCCGGAGTCATCAGCAGCTTCTCTTCGATTTCTTCCCGCGTGACGACCTCAACCCGCAGCGCCTGGTCCGACGCCAGCCGCCCACTGCGCGTGGCTGCCACCACGACCTCTTCTTCGACCTCGAGCGCGGCCTCAAGGTCCACAATCAGCGGCGGACTCGACGGCAGCAGGGGGTGGGAGAACGGCGAGAGCCCGTCGCGGGTGACCCCCAGCGTGCAGCCGCCGGCTGGCACTGGCACGCTGGCACGCCCCGCCGCGTCGGTCTGCACACGCACGGGTCCGCACGTCACCGTCGCGCCCGCCACCGGGGCATCATCATGACGAACGGTGACCGGCACCGCAGCGGCCTGCTGCAGCACCGCGGCCAGAATCAGAATCAGAGTGACAGGCACTGAACGCTCCCAGACACAACGTCAAGTGTAATGGGGTAGGATGCCACCAGCATGTTCGGCGCCTTTCTGGAAGGGGTCCGGCGGGTGCTGACCGCACCGGCGATCACGCTTGGCGTGGCGGCCGCCACGTT
The DNA here is from genome assembly GCA_038918905.1 of Vicinamibacterales bacterium. Lineage (GTDB taxonomy): Bacteria > Acidobacteriota > Vicinamibacteria > Vicinamibacterales > SCN-69-37 > SYFT01. Next base: position 33,383 of record JBCKZS010000014.1, on the reverse strand, counting down.
TGTGCTCGCGGCGCCATTGGGACTGGCCCTTCCAGGAATGCTGCCGGAAGATCCGGATGCCATCACCATCGCTGACCGCGTGATGGACGGCTGGGATGCCGGATGGGCGGCGGAGTTTGCCCTGGTCAACGGCGCCGCCAGCAGTGCGGTGGCGGCCTCCGTGCTGCTCTGGCTGTTTGTGTCGGGCGGCATCCTCGATCGATTCGCGCGCGCCCGCCCCATCCGGACGGCCGCCTTCTTCGCCGCCTGTGGCGTCCATTTCCTGCGCTTCCTTCGCCTCGGCGTCGTCATCGGCACCGCGTACTGGGCCCTGTTTGCGTGGCTGCATCCGTTCCTCTTCACCACGCTGTGGAACCGATGGACCGGGGACGTGACGATGGAGCGCGACGCCGTGGTGATTCGCGCGGCACTGTACGTGGTATTTCTCGTAAGCCTGGCCCTGGTGAGCCTGGTGTCGGATTACGCGAAGGTGCGCATCGTCGTTGAGGATCGACGCAGCGTGATTGGCGCCCTCGGCGCGGCGCTGCGTTTTGTGCGGCGGCGGCCGTTCAGGACCATGGGGTTGTACCTGCTGAGCGCGCTCGCCAGCCTGGCGGTGGTGGGCCTGTGGTACGGCGCGGTGCCGGCGGCGACCTGGTCGGTGGCGTGGGCGTTTCTGGTGACGCAGGTGTACGTGCTCTTCCGCATCTGGACGCGGCTGGTCTGGATGGCGGCTGAGGTCGTGTTTTTCCAGGGGGAGTTGGCGCACGCCACCTACACGGCGGCCCCGCTGCCGGCGTGGCCCGACTCGCCGGCCGCCGAAGCCCTCGAAAACCTGACCAGCCGGCGCTGACGTTCCTGTTATATTCCCTCCATGTCTGCACGAAGCGAGAGGATCGCGCTGTGGTTGCGTGAACGCGCGGGGGAGGCTGGCGCGCACGGGTTTGTGTTCGGTCTCAGCGGCGGGATCGACTCGGCGGTGGTCGCGCGGCTGTGCCAGATGGCCACGCCCAACCGGGTGCTGGGCGTCATCCTGCCCTGTTACAGCCACCCGCAGGACGAAACGGATGCGCGGCTGCTGGCGCGCACGTTCGGCATCCCCACCGCGCGTGTGGATCTGGCGTCCACGTTCGACGCGCTGACCGGCGAACTGCACACGGCCATCAAGGGCCTGCCCCAGTCGGTGCACGTCACCGACATCAAGCAGCAGATGCCCGAGGCCAACATCAAGCCGCGGTTGCGGATGACCGCGCTCTACTTCATCGCCAACTCGCTCAACTACCTGGTGGCGGGCACGGGCAACCGGAGCGAGATCGCGCTCGGTTACTTCACGAAACACGGCGACGGCGGCGCCGATGTGTTGCCGATCGGCGCGCTTCTCAAGAGCGAAGTGCGCGCGCTCGCGCGCGAGATCGGCGTCCCCGCGCCCCTCATCGACAAGGCCCCTTCGGCCGGCCTCTGGATCGGCCAGACCGACGAAGCCGAAATGGGCTTCACCTACGACACCCTCGAGCAGTACCTCACGCAGGGCCCGTCAGCCGTGCCGACGGACATTGCCCAGCGCATCGACCGGCTCCACACGACCTCCGAACACAAACGCGCGACGCCGCCGATTCCTGGGTGCTGAGTTGACTGAGGTGGCTGAGATGACTGAGGTGCCACCTCAGCCACCTCAGCAGTCATCTCACCGCGTGCGATCGCCTGGGTTCCGATCCGCCTTCGACGGTGCCCTTTGCGGCGTTGACGAGCGCCACGGCCGCGTAGCCGTATTTCACTTCGCCTTTGCGGCCGACCTTCGCGAACGCGTGGCCGATCGCCGCGAGCTGGTCCAGGACCGTGCGAGGAAACCGATCCTCAATCTGCACGCGTGACGTGCCCCCAGGCGCGTTGCCGATCAGGAACCGCGGCGCCTCGATCGCGTGCTGCGCGCTCATCTGTCCGTCCACGATGTTGAGGATGACGTTGTAGACCGACGCGAGAATCCACGCGTTGCCCGCCGCGCCCACCGCCAGCTTCGGGGTAAACCCGGCAATCCCATACCGCCCGGGGTCCACGTCACTCGGCGCAAACACCAGCGTCGGCACACTGGTCGACGACGTGCGCTGCAGCGGCAGCATCGATCCGTAGCCGGAGCCGCGGCCGCCGCGGAAGTGATCGTTGTAGAGGAACCCGAGGCCCTTCGACACGTAGAAGTTGCCGCCCCATGTCGACAACGTCTGGGTGACGGCGACCATGTTGCCCTCGACATCCGCCGCAACAAACGCGGTGGTCCCCGTCTCAATGTCTGGGCCGGCGACACCGTCGGCCACCGCCGCGTCAAACGCCTCGTACGGATTCGTCAACATCATCGGGGCGGGCCCGCCGCCGCGGCCCCGGCCACCCTGCGGCACGACATACACCTTCCGGGGATCGATCAGCCTGAAGCGCTCGAGCGCGTGCCCCGGTTCGAGGTGATTGCCCAGGTTGATCGGCCAGCGCTCGGGATCCGCGATCTGCGCGCCGCCGTCGCGCACGCGCCACGCCTCGATCGCATGGTGCAGGTAGTCCGCGTCGGTGGTGTACCTGGCCTCGGGCCTCGGCGTGTAGCCATCGAGAATCTGCAACGTCTCGATCAGTTGCAGGCCCGTGCTGACGGGCGGCGGCGCGGCGTACACCTTGTGGCCGCGATACCGGCCCTCCAGCGGCTGGCGCTCCATCGCACGGTATTGCGCCAGGTCCTCAAACGAGATGATGCCGCCGTTCGCCGCCATGTCGTCGGCGATCTTGCGCGCGATCGACCCGCGATAAAACGACTGGCCGCCCTCGTTCGCCAGCACTTTCAGCGTCTCGGCGTAGTCGGTGTTGATGAACCGATCGCCGGACTTCGGCACCCTGCCGCCAGGCAGAAAGATACGCGCCGCGCCGGGATATTTCTCAAGCCTCGCGCGCCCGGCCGCAATCGTCGTCGGCAGCGCTTCGTCGAGGATGTAGCCGTGTTCCGCCAGCTCGATGGCGGGTGCCAGGATCTGCTCCCACGTCACCTTCCTGCTGCCGTACTTCTGGTAGAGCAGGTCCAGACCCGCCACCACGCCCGGGATGTTCGCCACGGTCGGCCCATCACTGGCGGTGCGTTGGCCGTTGGGCCCGAAGATCTTCGGGTTGTCGAACGTGGCGCGCGCCGGGGTCATGTCCTTGTATTCGATGACCACAGGCTCGCTCATGCCCCTGAGGAACAGGATCGCCTGTCCATCACCACCGATGCCCGACGCGTCCGGCTCGACGACGCCCAGCGCAAACGACGTGGCGACGATGGCGTCCACGATGTTGCCGCCCAGTGCAAACATGCGCGCGCCAGCGGCCGATGCCAGCGGATTCCCCGACGACACCACCCCCGTCGTTTTCTCAACGATCGGTTTGATGAGGGGCTGTTCGGCGACCATCGCATCGACGACGTCTTCCACGTCGCGGGCTGAACGCGCCGCCAGCGCGGCGGGGCGATGGGTGGCGCGCAGCGCGTCCCACGCGGCGGCGGACTCGCCTTCGGAGTAGTACAGCGACTTCAGCGTGTGCCACGCCCGATCGAACTGGCTGACCCACCGCCCCGCCGCCGGCTCGGGCAGTGTCACCGTGCGCGCGCCATCGTCAATCGGTCGCGGCGCGGCGACGCGCCACAACTGCAGCGTCCCGGGCTCCGCGAATGCGGCCGGTGGGTCGTCGTCACTGCGAGACGGATTGCCGTTATACGCGGCAGTGACGGTCGAAACGGTCGCAATCGCCAACGTCTGCCCGTCCGGCGACCAGGCGATCGTGCCCGCGCGACGCGACGCCAGTTGTGTCTGTGAGCCACTGGCCGCCGCGCCGCCGGGACCACCCGCGCGCGCGCCAGGTTGAGCCCCGCGTCCACCGGGCGCGTCCGGAGCGCCCGCACCGGCGTTGACCTCCGAGACCCAGATGCCCGTCCCCTGTCCAGTCCGCGTGGCCAGATACGCCACGCGCGCGTTGTCTGGCGCCCAGGCGGGCCACTGCTCGGCGCCGCCGCCACGCGTCACCCGCACGGGCGGCGATGGCGCATCCGGCGCAAGAGCGCGAACGAACACGTCCGACGCATCGCCAGGTTCGAGGTCGCGGTCGGACACAAACACGACCTGCCGGCCGTCGGGCGACACCTGTCCCTGCCACTCCGCCGCGTCGTCTGGCGTGAACGCTGTTGGCAAACCTGATCCGTCCGCCGCTGTGAGGTGCAGTTGCCAGCGTCCACCGTGCGGGCGATGTGAGAACAACAAGCGGCCGTCGCGCGTCCACGAGGGCCAGCGTTCATCCCCGTCACGCGAGGTCACCTTCCGCGCGGCGCCACCATTGGACGGCACCACGTAAAGGTCATACCCGCCGTTGGCGGCGGCGGCGAACGCGATCTGCCGGCCGTCGGGCGACCAGGCCGGATCCCGCTCGCTCACCCACGCGCCACGGGAGGTGACGACGTGTTTGGGGTCGCGGCCGTCGGGTGTCATCGTCCAGAGTTCTTCGAGCCACGACACGGCGAGTCGCCGGCCATCGGGGGAAAATGCGGGCTCACGAATGCCGGTGAGGGTGGCGGACGTTTGCGCGGAGAAGACCGCGCCCGCCACGACGCCGGCCGCGACCGCCGCGAGACCCCAGCAGGCGATTGAAGGGATCGAAGGGAAAGAACGCATGCGGGGGATGATACGTCGAGGCGGCGGCGGTCTGCATTTTGTTCGCGTAGTCACGGCCCGACGTCGGTGGAGGAAGAGGTCTACCGTCCCGGTGATAAATCGCAATCGCTTCCTCTACGACTCGGCATCGTTCTTCGAAGCCGGCTTTTTCATCCGAGCCGCGGCACCCGTCGTAAATCAATCCAGGAGAACTCCCGACGATAGACGATAAGCCGTATCAGGGGCCTGCCGGCACGGCGCTCAGCGCCTTGGCAAGCAGGCCAGGTGCGTCCTGCGCCGCGGCGGGGGTGGCAAAACACGCGAGGAAGAGAAGAAAACAATGAGCGGCATCGTGAGAGCCACGATCATACCGCGCCCGGCGCATTCCGATGTCATCGCGGCCTGGGTTTCAAGGCCGCCGTGTGGCAGGGTATGATACCGGACCCCTATGGCTGTGGCATCCGGCACGCGTCTCGGTCCGTACGAAATCCTCTCGCCCATCGGCGCCGGTGGCATGGGTGAGGTCTATAAGGCCACCGACACCCGGCTGAACCGCACGGTCGCCATCAAGGTGCTGCCGCCGCATTTTGCCGGCGACCCCGACATGAAGCAGCGCTTCGAGCGCGAAGCGCAGACCATCGCGGGGCTGAACCACCCGCACATCTGCACGCTCCACGACGTGGGCGAACAGGACGGCACGCACTTCCTCGTCATGGAATACGTCGAGGGCGAAACCCTGGCCGATAGGATTGCGCGCGGTCCGTTGCCGATCTCCGAAGCCTTGCAGATGGCCGGCGAGATCGTGGATGCGCTCGACAAGGCCCATCGCCAGGGCGTGGTGCATCGCGATCTGAAGCCGGCCAACATCATGCTCGCCAGGGGAGGGACGAGTCGACCGGGCTCGTCGCCGACGACGAAGCTGGGTTTGTCACCGAAGGCCCGCGGCCTTGAGACCCAGGCCGCGCTCCGTACCGACCAACTGGACTCGACGCCGACCACGCGATTGGACTCGGCGCCGGCGGCGCGATCGAGCGCCTCCCACATCAAGCTCCTCGACTTCGGCCTCGCGAAGTGGGTGGCGCCGCAGGGAGCAGACGCGCTCGGTGCGCAGTCCACGCGCATGGACGTGACGGTGCAGGGCACCATTCTGGGCACGCTGCAGTACATGGCGCCTGAACAGGTCGAAGGAAGGGAAGCCGACGCGCGCACCGACATCTTCGCGTTCGGCGCCGTGTTCTACGAGATGCTCACGGGCAAGAGAGCCTTCGAGGGCAAGAGCCAGGCCAGTTTGATCGGCGCGATCATGAAAGCTGAGCCGCGCCCGATGTCGCACGCCCAGCCGACGACGCCCGCGGTGGTCGAGCATCTGGTCGCGCGTTGCCTTGCGAAGGATCCCGAGGATCGGTGGCAGGACGCGCACAGCGTGAAGCTCAAACTCCAATGGATCGGACGGAACCGGAGCGCGACGACCGCGGCGCTGCCGCAGAAGCGAAGCCGGCTCGAGGTCGCGGCGATGACCATCGTCGCGCTGCTTCTGGCCACGGTGTCTGTGCCCGCGTACTTCTATTGGCGCGGCCCGGTCGAGCCGGAGGCGATCCAGTTCCGGCATACCGTGTCGGGCCTGAACGAAGCCGACATCGCGGTCTCACCTGACGGGAGAACCATCGCGTTCGTCGCCAAGCCGGATTCGGCCGGCGCGGCGTCGTTGTACATCCGCCCGGTTGGCGAGGTGGCGTCCGTCAAGCTGGCGGGCACCGACAACGCGGCGCAGCCGTTCTGGTCGCCCGACAACCAATTCATCGCGTACGTGAGCGGCGGCAAGTTGAAGAAGGTGGCCGCCTCCGGCGGGGCAGTGAAGGACCTGTGCGATGCGACGGATATTTCGGGCGGCGCGTGGAGCGAGACTCAGGGCGGAACGATCGTGTTCGGATCTCCGAAGGGTCTGGTTGCGGTGTCAGACCAGGGCGGACAGACGACGCTCGTCACGGAGCTCGGTCAGGCGGAGACCGGACATCTGTGGCCGAGTTTCCTCCCTGACGGGCGGCATGTCGCGTACCTGGCCTGGTCGGCAGCGGCCGCGACTCGAGCGATTTATGTCGGCTCGCTCGATTCGAAGGAACGGACGCAGCTCGTCGCCGTGGAGTCCAACCCCGTCTACGCCTCTTCGACAAGCTCAGGGCGGGCCGCAGGCTCACGTCGGGCCGCGCCGGGCTATCTTCTCTTCCGCCGTGGGGCCACGCTCTTCGCACAGCCGTTTGACGCGAAGAAGCTGCGCTTCACCGGTGACACGGTTCAGGTGGCGGGCGAAGTGTCGTCGGGCGCAAACGGCCGGGGCAATTTCGCCCTGTCCCAGAACGGCGTGTTGATCTACTTCCAAGGCGTCGGCGGCGCCTCGACCAGCGGCCGTGGTCGAACCATCCCTTCGCAGTTCGCCTGGCGCGATCGCAGCGGCGGGCGGGGCGGGAACGCGATCGATGCCGGTCCCTACGGCGACATGGACCTGTCGCCCGATGGAAGACTTATCGCCATCACAAAGCAGGACGCGGGGGCGACCACCGCCGACATCTGGGTGATCGAATGGGAAAAGGCGCTTTCGCATCGCGTGACCAGCGATCCCGGTGACGCGGTCGACCCGGTCTGGTCGCCCGATGGCGCGCGCATCGCCTTCACGTCCTTTCGCAAGGGGAACGCCGACATTTACGTCAAGAACGCCAACGGCGTCGGCGCCGAGACGGTGCTCCTCGAGTCCGAGGTCAACGAGTCCGTCGAAGATTGGTCCAGGGACGGAAAGTACATCGCGTTCGAGTTCGGCAAGGACAGTTTCCAGGACATCTACGCGTTGCCGTTCGAGAGCGACGGGAAGCCCGGCAAGCCGTTTCCAGTGGTCCAGGGACGGTACCAGAAGAACGAGCCCCAGTTCTCCAAGGACGGAAAGTGGCTCGCCTACGCGTCGGATGAAAACCAGTCCGGCAGTTTCCAGGTGTACGTGATCTCGTTTCCCGCGGGCGATCTGAAGCAGCAGATCTCGACCGAGGGCGGCGGACAGCCGCGCTGGAGCTGGGACGGCAAGCAGGTGTTTTACCGGACGCCCGACAACCGGTTCATGGAGGTGGACATGAAACTCGGCGCGAAGATCGAGTCCAGCCTGCCGCGCGCGCTGGGCCTGACGACCACGAACCATCCGACCGCCGGCGATCCTACCCGCCACATGTGGTCTATCGGGTCTGACGGTCGCTTCTTCATGCGAGTCGCCGTCGGCTCCGGGTCTACTGGCGGCGGCGGATCGGCGCCCGTGCTCAATCCGGCCTTCACGCCGGCTGGCCAGAGCGGCACGGCCGCGAGTACCAGGAGCACCGTGACGAGCGGTCTGACGGCGGTGCTCCACTGGACATCGGCCTTGCCGAAGGCGGGCAAATAACCATGGCGCTCTCTGCCGGCACGCGCCTCGGTCCATACGAAATCCTTAACGCCATCGGCGCGGGCGGCATGGGCGAAGTCTACAAAGCCCGCGACACCCGCCTCGACCGCATCGTCGCCATCAAAGTGCTGCCGCCCGAATGGGCCAGCGACCCGACGATGAAGCAGCGCTTCGACCGCGAGGCGCAGACCATCGCGTCGCTGAAGCATCCGCACATCTGCGTCCTGCACGACGTTGGTTCGGGGTCTGTCCCCGCCCACGAAGTGGGACTGACCCCGTATGTCGTGGACTTCCTCGTCATGGAATTCCTCGATGGCGAGACGCTCACCGATCGTCTGACGCGCGGGCCGCTTCCACTCGAGGAAGCGCTGGGTGTGGCCATCGCCATCGGCGATGCACTCGACAAAGCCCATCGTCAGGGCGTGGTGCACCGGGACCTCAAGCCGGGGAACGTCATGTTGACCGGGAGCGGCCCGAAGCTGCTCGATTTCGGATTGGCAAAGTCGACGGCGGCGCTGCCGGCCTCGACGTCGATGACCATGACGATGCCCGGCACGATGCTGGGCACGATGCAATACATGGCGCCCGAGCAACTGGACGGCGTCGAGGCCGACCGGCGCACGGACATCTTTGCGTTCGGCGTCGTCATGCACGAGATGGTGACGGGGAAGAAGGCGTTCGAGGGCAAGAGCCAGGTGCTGCTGATCTCGGCGATCGCAACGTCCGACCCGCCGCCATTGTCGCGCGTGCAGCCCGAGACGCCGCCCGCGCTCGATTACGTCGTGAAGACGTGCCTCGAAAAAGATCCGGCCGATCGCTGGCAGGACGCGCGCGATCTGGTGGCCGAGCTGCGGTGGATTGCCGAGGGCGGCAGTGACAGCGGTCTCGGCGTCGCCGCAGGCGAAGGCGGACGCCGCACGCGCGAATGGATCCGGCGCGGCGTGGTCGTCGCCGCCGCAGTGGCGGTGGCCATGCTGGCGTGGCCCGCGTATCTGTATCTTCAGGGGCCGCCGGTTCCTGATGAACTGCGGTTCCGAGTGCCGCGCAACCTGACCGCGCAGCCCGGCGAGACCCAGGGCGGAAACACTGCGAACGGCGGCCTCACCACCTTCAGCCGGCCGAACAGCGCCATCTCGCCCGACGGACGGTCGATCGCATTCGTGGCGCGCCCGGCCAACGATGGCACGTTCCTGCTCTACGTGCGCCCGGTCGGCGCCGTGACGCCGCAGCGGCTCGACGGCACCAACGACGCGAGCCTGCCGTTCTGGTCGTCCGACAGCCGCTCGATAGCGTTCATGACTCCGTCCGGCAAGCTCAAGAAGGTGCAGGCCGACGGCGGCCCCCCACAGGATCTCTGCGATGCGCCGGGGTTCACCGGCGGCACTTGGAACAGCGACGGCACGATCCTGTTCGGGTCTGCCAAGGGTGTATACCGAGTGTCAGCCCAGGGAGGAACGCCGACGGTAATCACCACGGTCGGTCCCTCCGAGACTGGACATTTCTGGCCGCGCTTTCTGCCGGATGGACAGCACTACCTGTTCCTTGTGAAGTCCGCGCAGGCAGCCGCGCCGGCAGGCGCCCAGCCAACCACCGGCATCTTCGTGGCTGCGCTCGACTCGAAGGACAAGACGCTGGTGCTATCCGCCGATTCGAATGCAGCCTTTGTCGAGGCGGGGCCTTCGGCGGGCTCAGGGCCGGGCTACCTCGCCTTCCAGCGCGAGGGTGCGGTTTACGCGCAGCCGTTCAACGCAAAGACGTTCGCGGTGACGGGTGAACCCTCCCGCATCGCCGATCAGGTGATGTTCGACGGCTCCATCGGTCAGGGCTATTTCGACGTCTCGCTGAATGGCGTGCTGATCTACTTCGCCAACAGCCAGACCTCCGGCGGTGGTGGCGAGGACACGTGGCCATTCCAGTTGCAGTGGGCCGATCGCAGCGCCCAGCCGCTTGGGCCGGTGGGGCCGTACGGGTTCTACCGCGGCGTGGAGGTCTCGCCCAACGGACAACGGGTGGCGGTGCATCGACACGACGGCGCCGGCGGCGATATCTGGGTGATGGAGCCGCCGCCTCGGGCCCCCACACGCATCACGTTTGACGCGACGATGGACAACTCGTCCCCGGTCTGGTCGCCCGAGGGCGACCGGATCGTGTTTGCGTCGCATCGAAACGGCAAATGGGGTTTGTACGTGACGCGCTCGGATGGATCGGGCACCGACGGCGAGTTGCTGCTCGAATCGGAGCTGCCGAAGGCGCCGATGTCGTGGTCGCCTGACGGCAACCGGCTCGTCTACTGGGTGCAGGATCCGAAAACCGCGGGCGACATCTGGATTCTGCCGTTTGACGGCGACAAGAAGCCGGTGCCGTTTCTGGCGTCCACCAGGGACGAGACGCACCCGCAGATTTCACCGGATGGCAAGTGGATCGCGTACACGTCGGATCTCACGGGTCGCAAGGAAGTGTTCGTGCAGCCGTTCCCGTCGGGCACCGGCCGCTGGCAGATCTCACCCGATGCGGGCCCCTCGGGATCCACCGCGCAAACACTCGGCGGCGACTGGCCGCGGTGGAAGAGTGACAGTCAGGAGCTCTACTATCACTCTCTGGGGAACGCGGGCGCGTACGGGCTGTACACCAACGGCCTCGCGTTCATCGGGCCCATTTTCGCGGCGTCCATCAAGGCCATCAAGACCACTGGGACCGCCGCCGGCGCGATTGAACCCGGCGTTCCGAAGGAAATCATCCGCGTGCTGGCGCTTCGCTTCCCGCATGCCGGCGCGGATTACCACACCTATGGCGTGTCGGCGGATGGCCAGCGATTCCTGGTGTTCCAGCGCGTGCTCACCGCCGGCGCGGCGACGACACAGATCACGCCCGAAGTGCCGATACAGGGCCTGACGGTAGCGATGCACTGGGTCGAGGCGCTGAAGAAAAAGTAAGGCGCCGTGGCAACGCACGTAGGGCGCCTTGGGCTTCAATGGCGCCTGGGTACGCAGGGCGGCCCTGGGTACGTAGGGCGGCCTGGGTCTCAAGGCCGCCGTGTCGCCGGGCACGAATCTCGCCATGCTACGAAGGATGAGCGCCAGAACGCGGGCCATCTCGGCGGCGGTCCACTCGGCGCAGCTCATGCCGGACCACGTCCATCTCCTCATCGAAGGCCTCTGTGAGCAGGCGGACTTTCGCCGCTGTGTCTCGACGATAAGCCGTATCAGGGGCCTCCCGAGTGCGAAGACGGTGCGGCCAGGCCGCATGCGCCATTGTGCCGCGAGACCTTCGCATGGCTCGGAAGGGCCCAATCGCGCGATCTCGAAAGATATCGTTGCGGTCCGAAACGGCCACGATCTGCCGCCTCGTCAATACGTTGCCGCCGTTCTTCGTTGCCGTGACCGGACAGTCGTGGTCGCGCGCGTATTCGCCCGGCTCGATCACCTTGTCGATGCCCTCGACCCCGGTGAGCGCCTGCCTGGCGCGCGCGAGGATGTCGCCGCCCGCGTCCGGGACCGTGACATCCAGGATCGCGCGGCCCCCTTCCGGCACCGTGTCCGCCTGCGTCTGCGCGATCGTGCCGTCTGTCACCGTGAGCAGGCCCGCTTTGCGCAAGCGTCTGAGAACCGAGGTTCTGTCGACTCGGGAGGCCGCTGATACGGCTTATCGTCGAGGAACGACAGGCACGGCGATAAACGCCTCCCCCGCTCTGACGATGATCGGCTGCGGCAAATCAACCCAGCCGCCGTCACCCACGGTTGCAGTCACCAGAAGACCGAGCCGCTCGCCTGTTTCGGGGTCGATCTTGATGACCGACACATGGCGACCTTTCTCGATGCCTTCGAGATGAAACCGAGGGATTCGCCGGTCATCGGCGAAGTGGAAGGTGAACCAGGGGTCTTCGTAGAGATTCATGCGGTCGGTTTTCGTGCTGCCAGTGTTCGCTTCCGTTCCGCTGTGTACTTCCACCACGGTTTCTTCGGTTCCCCCTCCATAAATCGCACGGCTGCGATGAACGTGTCCAGCAAGCAGTGGTCGTGGCGTTGGCCGGTCAAACGGCAAAGATCATCGTACATCCCATAAGGGTCACGCCCCACCAAGTCGATGGGCAGGGTGATCCCCAATTGCCGAAGATCGGCGGCAATGGCGGGACCGACGTTCGGAATGTTTTCCAGTCGTGCAAGCTCCTCACGCTTCTTTTTCATATTTCATCGCCTCACTTTTCTGCTCGTACCCCTGGCACCGCACCGCCGGCTGCGGCGGATACCTGGGGTAGGCGGGATTCGTTTTCGACCACTGGCAGAGCACGAAGCGTGATCCCTTCGGCGTGGTCACTTCTCGCATCCAGCAGCAGGATTCGCAAAGGGTCTGGGTCATGTTTTTCATCTCTACGGTGCCCCTTCTTGCGGCGTCGAAGGCACCCAGGCGAACTTGTAGCCTTCACCCACCAGGCATCTGGTCATGTGGATGATCTCTTGCGTGTGGCCCTTGAAGTGCGGAATCGAATCGACGATCGCTTCCAGGCCGGTCACGTCGAAACCTTGAACGCAGCGTTTTCGCAAAAGGTCTTCAGCCGACGTTCTTCTCAGAGCCTGGTGAGCCTCGGCCACAACGTCATTGAGGCCGCGTAAAAGCTCCACCTTCGAGATCGGTCCACGCTCCGAAAATTCCTTCGGACGTTGACGTACATCTTTTTCACCGCCAACGCCCGCCACGACCCATTGCCGGATGTTGACGATAAGCCGTATCAGCGGCCTCCCGAGTGCGAAGACGGTGCGGCCAGGCCGCATGCGCCATTGTGCCGCGAGACCTTCGCATGGCTCGGAAGGCCCCCAATCGCGCGATCTCGAAAGATGTGGTTCTGGCTGGCGAACGTGTCGACGTCCGCCTGCGAAACGGTACCCGCCGTCACCATCACACGTGCGATGGATCCGCCACCGCCCGGTTCCGGACGTTCGCGGAATTCCCAGGTGATCGCGGGCGCGTTGTAGATGGCGACCCAGTCGACCGGGTGCAATCAAAAGTGCGAGTCAGTTTACGCGGCTTGCTGATTGACCTGGCTCCAGTACACCTCCCACGCCCGGTTGGCCCGTCAGACACGCAGGGCGAGCCTGTTCTCCAGGGTGTCGAGCGTCCACCACGCCCCCGCCCGCTTGAGCCGGCTCTGAATAATGTACCGATGGGCGCTCTCGATCTCGCCCGAGCCGATCGGGAGCCCCGCTGCCAAGGCCCCTTGGTCATCCAACAACGTCGTCCGGTTCGAGAGAGAGCGGAAGCAGGCGCGGACCGGCGCGTCGTCGTTGGCCACGCGGTCCGGTTCCACGGACGGGCGGAGCGTGTCCAGCACCTCGGGCCACCGATTGGCTTTCAGCCACGTCTTCTTCTCCTCCAGCCAGGCGACTTTCTCGGGGCCGGCGACCACGGCCGCCGCCGCCGCGAGGTAGTCGCACAGATGGTAAACATCGATCAGATACGTGGCCTGCGTGCCGAACGTGCGCTCGACTTGATCGGTGATCCACGGGGCCCCATCGCCCCCCCCCCCATGGACGCGGGTCTGGTGGCCGGCCCCCGCCGCCAGGGCGCACGCCCACCACGGCGCGCCGGCCGCGTCCACGCGCCCCATCGTGGCGCCAAAGTGGGGCGTCACCGAGCCCGGTGCATGCGCCAGACACAGGCGGGCCTCCGTCCAACTCAGCTGCCGGGTCTTCCGGCGATCCCGCGGCGCGTCGCCCGCCCCTGGCGCGGCCGTCTCCACCCGCGGCACCATGCTCCCGTCCAGCTCGGCAATTAAGCGGCCGACGCCCGGCGCCTCCGGCCACGGACTCCCCTGGGGCTGTTGGGCCCGCATCGCGGCCCCATGGTGTTCCGTGATCGCGCGGACGGTGTGCACCGGCACGTCAATCCCGTCGTGCTCACGCCGCTTGGCCACCGCCTCCGCAAACGGCCCATCCGCCCCAAAATCGGTGAGGGCCCGTTGCAGCGCCACCGAGCACCCGCGGCAGACCACCTCGGCCGACGTCGAAAACGGCCGCGGCTCCGGCCCTCGCCGGCCCCGCGTGACGATCGTTTCCGTGACCGTGATTGTGCCGAGCCGCGTGTACCAGTAGAGCGTTTTTTCTTCCGATTCACCCCAGGCGTCGCCTGGCACTCGGCCACCTTGTGCTGTTGCTGCCGGTGAGCCCAACGCTGCAGGACGTCGTTGCCCAACTCCCGCAGGGCGTCGATGACCCGTTGCTCGGCGACGGCCGCTTTCTCCACCTCCCCGCCCGCGTTCTCGATGAGGCTCAGCATCGTCTCGATCTTCGCGCGCAGCGCCGGGTACGTCTTCAGCCTCGCTTCCACACTCTGCGGGCCGAGAGACGACGCCTCGATGTCTGAAACCCGCGCGGCCATGGGCTCCTCCTGCTGTTTCAAGCGAGTGACCCCTGTGTATTTATAGGATTCCGCCCGATTTGTACAGCACCAACCCATCAGCCCGGGCGAAACGGTCCCCTCCCCGGTCAGAACTGACTCACACTTTCGATTGCACCCGGTTCACATTGAGCCGTGGAGCGCCGGAGGTGTTCCAGAAGGAACTCCAGACCTCCAAAGCTCCATGTGAACCTTAGGGCCCGCGCGACAATAACCTGGCCATTCTGGCTGCCGATCCATCCCGACCGCCTGCGTTGCTCGTCGCTTCCATACGCCAGGGATGCGCGCGCCTCGCGCCTTGGCGGCCGGGCGCCTCGACAGCCAGAATGGCTTATTGTCGCGCGGGCCCTTACCCCTTCACGGCCTTGACGATGGCCGCGGCGGAGATGCCGTAGCGATCGAGCAGTTCGTCGGGTGCGCCGCTGCGCGGAATCTCGCGCACGGCGAGGCGCTGCACGCTGAAGCGCTGATCCCACACGGCTTCGGAGACGGCGTCACCGAGGCCACCAGCCGCGTAGTGGTCTTCCACGGTGATGAGGCGACCGTTGGTCGCCTTGCCGGCGGCGACAAGGCCCGCGCGATCGATCGGCTGAATCGAGTACGCGTCGATCACGCGGATCGCGATGCCGTCGTTGGCGAGCAGGTCGTGGGCCTTGAGCGCCTCGAACACCGTGACGCCGGCCGCGACCACCGTCGCCACGTCCTTCGCACTCTGACGCAACACCTTCGATCCCCCTGACGGGAACTGTTCGGTGACGGGATAAATCACGGGCAGCTTGGGGCGCGAGCTGCGGATGTAGACAGGACCCGGAATGGCGGCGGCGACCGCGACCAGCCGCTCGGCCGAGACAGCGTCACAGGGGTACAACACGGTGCAGTTGGGCACGCCGCGCGCCATGGAGAGATCTTCGAGCGCCATCTGCGACGGACCGTCTTCGCCGATCGACACCCCCGCGTGCGATCCACACAGCTTGACGTTCAACATCGAGATGCCGGCCATGCGGATGAAGTCGGCGCCACGCTCAAGGAAACACGCAAAGCTCGACGGGAACGCAATCGCCCCACGACTCGCCAGCCCCATCGCCGCGCCAATCATCGCCTGCTCGGCAATGAACGTCTGGTAGAAGCGCTCGGGAAACACCTTCTCGAAGCGGTCGCTGAACGTCGAGTTTTTGACGTCGGCATCCAGCGCCACGATCCGATGATCGAGCGCGCCGAGCGCCGCGATCGCGGTGCCATACGCCTCCCGCGTGGCCACCAGGTCGCCGGCCTGATACGCCGGCGTGGGCATCGCGGCCACGAAGTCGGGCAGCGGCCCTTCGGTGCGGCGCGTCCCCGGCTTCGCAATCACGGGCTCGGGATCGGACGTCGGCACCATCTGCGCCCTGAGTTCGGCCACGGCCGCGTCCGCCTCCGCGCCCTTCTTCAGCGGCTTCCCGTGCCAGTGGTCCTTGTCCTCAAACAGCGCGACGCCCTTCCCCTTCAGCGTCTTCGCCACAATCATCGTCGGACGTCCGGTCATCCCGCGCGCTTCGGCAAACGCCGCGCGCAGCCCGGCGATGTCGTGCCCGTCCACGATGATCGCGTGCCACCCGAATGCGCGGTACCGCACGGCGAACGCGTCCACATCGTGCGCCCACTGGGTCGCGCGGCTCTGGCCGAACGCGTTCACGTCGGTGATCGCGCACAAATTGTCGAGCTGATGGTGGGCGGCCACCTGCGCGGCCTCCCACACCGACCCTTCAGCGGTCTCGCCGTCGCCAAGGAGCACGTGCGTTCGATAATCCGAGCCAATGCGACGCGCGTTCAGCGCGATACCGACACCCACGGCCAGGCCCTGGCCGAGCGATCCCGTCGCGACGTCCACAAACGGCAACCGGGGCGTGGGGTGCCCTTCCAGATCGGACGTGATCTTGCGCAGATTCAGCAGGTCTTCGCGCGGAAACGCGCCCGCGGCCGCCCACGCCGCGTAAAGGATGGGCGCGGCATGCCCCTTCGACAACACGAACCGATCCGCTTCGGGATGCTGCGGATCCTTCGGATCGAAACGCAATTCGTCAAAAAACAGCACGGCCAGGATCTCCGCGGCGGACAGGCAGGTCGTCGGGTGTCCCGACCCCGCTTCCGTCGTGGATCGCACCGAATCGATGCGCAGTTGCACGGCCAGATTGTGGAGAACCGTGTTGGAAGGTGGTGTCATGCGCTGGGACGCAGTCTACTGTACGGGGGCTTCGACGTGCCACAACCTGCGTGACGGTGCCATAATCGCCACGATGTCTGCGTTGCGAGTTGCGTCACTGGCCATCGTGGCGTTGTGGATCGGTGGTCTGGCGGCACTCGGCATGGTGGCCGCGCCCGCCGTTTTTGCCGTGCTCGAAGCCCACGACCCCGTCGCGGGTCGCACGCTGGCCGGCCTGGTCTTCGGTGACATTTTTGAACGATTCCAGCAACTGGCGTGGATCCTCGGCGGCGCGCTGCTGCTGCTGCTGGGCCTGCGCGCCGCGCTGGGCCCCCGGCCTCGCCGGCTGGCGATCCAACTGTGGCTGGTACTCGGCATGCTGACCGCCAGCGCCTACTCAGGACTGCTGCTCGGGCCTCGCATCGAAACCCTTCGCCGCGAGACTGCCGCGACCATGGCGGCGCTGCCCGAGTCCGACCCTCGCAAGATTGAGTTCGGCCGCCTCCATGGCCTGTCCAACAGCCTGATGGCGCTCACGCTGCTCGCCGGCCTGAGCCTCTTCTGGATTGAAGCCCGCGACTGACCCCGAGACTGACGATGACCCCGGCGACGCTGCTTGACGACATCCGCACCGCCATCACCAACGCCCCCGACGGCACCGCCGCCATGACCGGCGCCGTGGCCCTGCTCAAGGCGCGTCTGCCGCACTACACCTGGGCCGGCATCTACGTGCTCGACGGGGAAGAACTCGTGCTGGGACCGTACCTCGGCAAGCCGTCCCCCCACACACGCATCCCGCCGGGACGCGGCATCTGCGGCGCCGCCGCCACCGAGAAGGCGACGATCATCGTGGACGACGTGCATGCGGATCCCCGGTATCTGGCCTGCTCCATCGAAACGCGGTCGGAGATCGTGGTGCCGATCATGGACGGCGATCGCGTGATCGGCGAACTCGACGTCGACTCGGATCAACCCGCCGTATTCGGGCAGAGCGACCGGGAGCTGCTCGAAGCGGTGGCCGGGCTGCTGGCGTCGCGCCTCAAATAACGCCATTCACATGGAGCATTGGCGTGGTGGAGCTTATCTGCGCGGCGCCGCCGCGCGCGGCTTGCGGGCGGCGATGCGCTTCGTCTTCAGCTTGCGCACCTGCCGCTTCAGGGCGTCGAACGCCTGATGAACGGCGATCGACGGCTGGGCGGCCGGCGAGGACTTGCGCGTGACGACGAGTTCCCCGGGCAGCGCCAGGGAAATCCGCACTTCAATGGCGTTGCCGTTCAGGTGATGCTTGTGCGGGACCTCGACCGACACATGGCATCCGATGATGCGGCCGTGCAGGTTTCGCAGGTCCCGCAGGCGTTCACTGATGTCGCGTTCCAGTGACGCCATCCGGCGGACATGAAGGAACTTCACTTGCAGCGGTACGATGGCCATGGTCATGGTTATACACTAACGAGGCCCTATGGCTCATACGCTCACGCTGATCCCCGGTGATGGCATCGGCCCCGAAGTCACCGCCGCCGTGGTCAAGGTGCTCGACGCGGCGGGCGTGGCGATCGACTGGGATCGTCACGACGCCGGCGTCATCGCGTTCAAGAAGAGCGGACAGACGTTGCCCGCCGAACTGCTCGACTCGGTGACGCGCAACCGGGTGGCGCTCAAGGGTCCGTGCGCGACGCCGATCGGCGAGGGGTTCACCAGCGTCAATGTCGGCCTGCGCAAGGCGCTCGACCTCTTTGCGAACCTGCGTCCGGTCAGCAACCTGCCCGGGGTCCCCAGCCGGTTCGCCCATGTGGACCTCGTGATCGTGCGGGAGAACACCGAAGACCTGTACGCGGGTCTCGAACACGTCATCGTGCCGGGTGTCGTCGAGAGCCTGAAAATCATCACCGAGAAGGCCTCGACCCGCATCGCGGAGTTTGCCTTCGCGCACGCCGCGCGCGAGGGGCGGTCGAAGGTGACGGCCATCCACAAGGCCAACATCATGAAGTTGAGCGACGGCCTGTTTCTCGATTCGGTGCGCGCCGTCTCGCGGCGGTTTCCGGAGATGCCGTACGACGAGAAGATTGTCGACGCCGCCTGCATGCACCTGGTGATGCGCCCGGAGCAGTTCGACGTGCTCGTACTGCCGAACCTGTACGGCGACATCGTCTCGGACCTGTGCGCGGGCCTGGTCGGCGGCCTTGGCGTGGTGCCCGGCGCCAATCACGGCACCGATGTGGCGGTGTTCGAAGCCGTCCACGGCAGCGCGCCCGACATCGCGGATCAGAACGTGGCGAATCCCACGGCGCTGCTGCTCTCGGCCATCCTGATGCTGCGCCACCTCGGCGAACACGAGGCGGCGGCGCGTGTGAAGGCGGCGGTCGATGCCGTGTTCTCGGCCGGCGAGGTGCGCACCCGCGACCTGGGCGGCACGGCCTCCACGACTGAATTTGCCTGCGCGCTGTGCCGCGCCCTGGCCTGATTCCTGTGCCCACCCCGCTCGACGACATCACGCAGGCGGTTCTCGCCCACGACGACGTCGCGCGCTACGTGCACGACGCCAAGGCGCGCACCCGCCTCGACGAGTACCTCGACGAGTTGCGGACGACGCAGCGGTATCGGTTTTACCGGGCGCTACGGCACCCGCTGTATCCCATCCTGCGCAAAGTGAAGCGCGTCACCGAACACATCGACCGCGCGCGCGACGCCACGACACGCGGGCACGTGGTGTATGTCTCGAACCACAAGAGTCACCTCGACTATCTGATCGAGCCGCTGGTGCTCGACGACCACGGCATCCGGCCGCCGTTGATTGCGGCCGGCATCAACCTGTTCGGAGGCGCCCTCGGCTTCCTGCACCGGCACGTGACCGGCGCGATTCCGATCCGGCGCAGCAGCAAGGACCCGGTGTACCTCGCCACGTTGAAGGCCTACGTCGCGGAAGTGCTCAAGCGCCACGACGTGCTCTATTACGCCGAGGGTGGCCGGAGTTACTCAGGCGAATTGAAGTCGCCCAAAACGGGACTGCTGCAGGCGGCGCTGCAGGCGGATCGATCGTCGCTCTTCGTCCTGCCGATGGCCATCGCGTACGACCTGGTGCTCGAAGAGAAGATCCTCGCCCGCGAGGCCGCGCGAAAGCGCCAGCGGCCGTTCGCGCAGGAAGTGACCGAGATGATCCGGCACGCGGTGGGCTACAACAGCCGCGCGTTTGTGACGTTCGGCCATCCGATCGCGCTGTCGGACTACAACCCGGACGCGCGCCGGGACCTGGTCGCGCTGGCCCATCGCATTCAGCACGCGGTCGGCCTGCTGTACAAGGTATTGCCGACCGCGCTCATCGCGGCCGCGCTGCGCGCGTCGATGACGCGCAGCGAACTCGCCGCCCGCATCGACGACCTGCTGGCGCTGTTCGCCGCGCAGGACGCCAACCTCGCCGTCAGCAGCGGGCGGCAGGCCGTGGACGAAGGCCTGGATCCGCTTGTCGGCCGCGGCGTCCTGGTCACCGAACGCCAGCGCGTCCGCGTGCGCGATCGCATGGTGCTGCGATACTATGCCCGCACCTTGCAGCACCTGGTGCCCCAGCGGAGATCCACTCACTGATGTTGGCCGCACTTTCGAAAGCGACCTTTCACGTACTTGCAGGCAGCACCACGCTGAAGTCCCTGGCGTCCCGCTACGGCATGCGGCACCGGGAGAGTTTTGCGCGCCGGTTCATTGCGGGGGAACGCGTCGACGAGGCGATCGTGGCCGCGCGCGAGGTCGAACAGCGGGGCCTGCTCGTGACCCTCGACCTGCTCGGCGAACGCGTCTCGTCGTCGGAAGAGGCTCTGGACGCCACGAAGGCCTACCTGGCGGTGATGGCGGCCGTTGAGCAGGCCGGCGTGGGCCGCAACATCTCGCTGAAGCTGACGCAGCTCGGCCTCGATGTCGATCGCGCCACCTGCACCGACAACCTGCGCCGGATTCTGGACGTGGCGGGCCATTCCGGCTTTTTCGTGCGCATCGACATGGAGGGATCGGCGTACACCGACCGGACGCTCGACACGTTCGAGACGTTGTGGAACATCGGGTACCGCAGCGCGGGCGTCGTCATCCAGTCGTGCCTGAAGCGATCGCTGGACGACATCAGGCGCGTCAACGCGCTCGGCGCGCGCATCCGGCTGGTCAAGGGCGCCTATCGTGAACCCGCGGCGCTGGCGCATCAGAAACGCATCGACGTGGACACCGCGTTTGTCGAGCAGGTGCAGGTGCTGCTGGCTGAGGGCACGTATCCGGCCATCGCCACACACGACCCCGCGATGATCGAGGCCACGCAGGCCTTCGCCACGAAACAGCAGATCGCCAAAGATCGCTACGAGTTCCAGATGCTCTATGGCATCCGGCGCGACCTGCAGGCTTCACTCTCCAGCGAGGGGCACCCGTTCCGCGTCTACGTGCCGTTTGGCACCGAGTGGTTTCCGTACTTCATGCGGCGGCTCGGGGAACGGCCCTCCAACGTGGGGTTCGTGTTCCGCAGCCTTACGCGCGAGCGGTAAACGCGCGCGCGACCGACACCAGCACATCACGGCAGGTCTCGACCTGGGCGAGGGTCACGTACTCCTCAATGCTGTGCAGGCCCGCGCCCCCGGGGCCAAAGAGGACCGACGGAATGCCGGCGCCGCCCAGAATCGCCGCGTCCGTCCAGAACGACATGCCCGTGGGTTCGGCCGGCAACCCGCGCGACGCCAACGCGGCCGCCAGCGCGCGCGGCAGCGGCGCGTCCGGCGAAATCAGATACGGGGACCGCGAGGTGAGCAGCCGCGCGTCGGCCTGGAACGCCCGGTCTTCCGCACGGAGGCGTTCAAGGATCGCCTCGACTTCCCCCAGCACCACCCCGTCGTCTTCGCCCGACACGGTGCGGCGTTCCATCTGCAGATCGCAGCGGTCGGGGTAACAACTCAGTTCGCGTCCGCCGCTGATGCGCGACGCGTGCAGCGACGCCGTGCCCTGCATCGCCACCGGCGGGCGCGCCTGCAGCGCGCGATCGAGCGCCTCAAGGGCGCCGAGCACACGGCCCATGTGGGCGATGGCGTCGCGGCCGTCGGCGGGACGACTGCCGTGCGCGGCCCGGCCATGGGTGACCACCTCGAGCCACGCGAACCCCTTGTGTCCGACGGCCAGCCGCAGGTCCGTGGGTTCGGTGACGATCGCCGCGTCAGCCGTCCAGGTCTTGACCAGCGCCTCGGCGCCCACACTCGCGTACTCTTCGTCGATCACGCACGCCACGATCAGGCGCCCGCGCGACCACTGGGGCGCGAGGGCGGCGGCCGCGGCGATCATCGCGGCCACACCGCCTTTCATGTCCTGCGAGCCGCGTCCGTAGAGCCGGCCATCCTTCACGAACGGCACGAACGGATCCGCCATCCCCTGCACACCCACGGTGTCGAGGTGGCCGCAGAACATCACAGCCGGTCCGAGTTCGCGCCCCTCAAGCACGCCGACGACGTTCGGGCGCCCGTCCACGACCGGCTCGACGACGACGTCGAGGCCCGCGGCGCGCAAGGCCTGTGCCGCGACGTCTGCCGCGCCGGCCTCCCCTGGCGCCCCAGGCACCAGCGAGGGATTCACGGAGTTGGCAGCCACCAGATCGGACAGCAGCGAAACGATCATCGCCGCCAGCATAAATGAGCTACGAGCTGATTTCGGCGGAAATCAGCTCGTAGCTCATTTACGCTTGTCAAGCAGAGATGACACTTCCACCCGCACTCGCGCTCGACATCGCCCGCGCCGTGCGCGACCGCGGCGGGCGCGCGCTGGTCGTCGGCGGCTGGGTCCGGGACCGGGCGCTGGGGCTCGACCCGAAGGATCTCGACATCGAAGTCTTCGGCGTCCCGGCCGCCGACCTGCGCGTCGTGCTCGAGACGCTCGGACGCGTGGACGCGGTCGGCGAGAGTTTCACGGTCTACAAGATCGGCGGTCTCGACGTCTCACTGCCCCGTCGCGAGTCGAAATTCGGCCGCGGCCACAAGGGGTTCCTCGTCGAAGGCGACCCGTCGCTCTCGTGTCACGACGCGGCACAACGCCGCGACTTCACGATCAACGCGATGTCGTGGGACCCGCTGACCGACGAGGCGATCGACCCGTTCAACGGCGCGGCTGACCTCGCCGCGCGCGTCCTGAAGGCCGTCGATCCCCGGACCTTCGCCGACGACAGTCTGCGGGTGCTGCGCGCGCTGCAGTTTGCGGCCCGCTTCGAGCTCACGGTCGACGACCGCACGAAAGCGCTGTGCCGTGCGCTCCCGCTCGACGATCTGCCGGCCGAACGCATCTGGGGTGAAGTCGAGAAGCTGCTGCTGCGCGCGCGCCAGCCGTCGCTCGGGCTGGCCCTCGCGCTCGAGCTTGGTGCCGTCGATCGCCTCTGGCCGGAACTCAAGGCGCTCATTGGCTGCGATCAGGAACACGCGTGGCATCCGGAGGGCGACGTCTGGGTGCACACGTTGATGGTGACGGACCAGGCTCGCGCCCGCATTGACGACCTCGACCATCCGCGCGCCGTGGTCATGATGCTGAGCGCGTTGTGCCACGACATGGGCAAACCCTCAACGACCCGTTTCGAGGACGGCCGGATCCGCTCGAAGGGACATGAGGAAGCAGGCGTGGCGCCGGCGACCGCTTTTCTCGATCGCCTCAACATCCACACGCTCGATGGCGTCGACGTCCGTCGCGCGGTCCTGGGCATCGTCGCCCATCACCTGAAGCCGACGATGTTCCACAAGACGCCGACGCCGGTGGGCGACGGCGCGTTCCGGCGGCTGGCGCAGAAGGTGGACCTCGAGTTGCTCGCGCGGTTTGCGAAGGCCGATTGCCACGGACGGCTCGGGACGTTTGACTGCGCGGCGATGGACTGGTTCCTCGAGCGGGCGCGCGCGCTGGGCGTCGAACATCAGCCGCCACCGCCGCTCCTGCTGGGCCGACACGTCCTGGCACTCGGCGTCCCGCCCGGCCCGCGGGTGGGCGTCTTGCTGAAGGCGGTCTACGAAAAACAACTCGACGGCGAGATCACGACACTCGACGACGCGTTGGCGGAACTGCGCCGGACAATCACAGGAGGAAATACGGGCGTGGCTTCAGCCGCGCCGTTCACGGCGGACCTGAAGGTCCGCCCTACGGGGAAGAAGTGAGGGCCAACAGCGTCTCGATCGCGACATTTCCGCCGCTGACGATCGCGACGACCGGGCCTGTGGGTGACGTGAGTGGGCCGTCGTCAGACGGCCACAGGACGGCGGCCGTCGTGGCGGCGCCGCTGGGTTCCACGACCTGTTTCGCTTCGTAGAACAACCACAACGTCGCGCGCACGATGCGTTCGTCGCCGACGGTCACGATGTGATCCACATACGCGCGGACGTGCTCGAACGTGAGGTCGCCGGGACGCACAGGCATCAGGCCGTCGGCAATGCTTGAGGCGGACTCGAGTGTGACCGGGTGGCCGGCCGCCAGGGACCTGGTCATCTTTGGCGCGCCAGCCGGTTCGACGCCGATCACCGTGACGTCGGGCTTCATCTGCTTCAGCGCCGCCGCCACACCTGAGACGAGGCCGCCGCCACCGACGGGCACCACAACCGTGCCGACGGTGGGGACCTGTTCGAGGATCTCCAGCGCGCACGTGCCCTGGCCGGCGATGATCGCCTCGTGGTCGAACGGCGGCACCATCGTGAGTCCACGCGTGGCGACCTCGTGCTCGGCGCGTGTCCGGCGGTCGGCGGAGGTCGTCCCTTCAAGAATGACCTCGCCGCCCCAGCGTTTGACGCCGCGGATCTTGATCGCGGGCGCGGTCGTCGGCATCACGATGACGGCGGGCACGCCGCGCCGGTGCGCGGCCAGCGCGACCGCCTGCCCGTGATTACCGGACGAGTAGGTGACGACGCCACGCGCCAGCGCCTCGGGCGCCAGGCTGGCCAGCATGTTCGAGGCGCCGCGAATCTTGAACGCGCCACCGGGCTGGTGATGTTCACACTTGAGGAGGAGCGAACGCTCCGCGAGGTCGGAACAGTCGAGCACCGGTGTGCGCCGCACATCGCGCGTGATGCGATCCGCGGCGGTTCGGATCGCGTCGAGAGTCACGAGAGCCCTGAGAGCCATGACCCGCATTGTATCCGGCGCTTCGCGCACTGCGACGTGCGACATGCGGCGTGCGGGCGTGCGGAGCGCGCAGTTCCTCTCTTCCACCCTCCGCGAGCAGCGTCGACCGGTCGTTGTCTCCCTTGCCGCGGCGGACAAAGACCAACCCCTGGTCGAAGTCGAGATCCTTGACCCGAAGCTCGCAGCACTCCGACACCCGCAGGCCGCCGCCATAGATGAGCGCCGCCATCAGGCGCGGCGTCCCCGACATCGAGCCCAGTAACGCCACCGTCTCCGGCATGCTCAGTACCAGCGGAGCGCCTGGTCTGCCTGACGCACCTGCCAGTCCTCGGACCCGCCGTTCCGCTCCAGGTCCTCGCAACACCCTCGCACCTGATCCGTCAGAGGCTCGTCCGAGGCCGGGCGCGACAGGAACCGTCGCACCCAGCGCACGAAGTAGGGAGCCGCCGCCGGTCGTGCCAACTGGGCCTTGAGCAAGAACTCACCAAACTCCTGCAATGAAGACTCGAGCTCACGCATGTTTCACCTCGACCCCTGAGAGGCAAGGTGCATGCCATAACGACTCTCGCGCAGTTCCTCAGCTCCAGCAACACGTGACGCAATGCCCCGACACGGAGCCCCCCAGTTCGGTGTCAACCCAGGTTGCCTGTGTGCAACTCACCTGACGAAAATCCGGGAATGGCCCCTTCCGCCTATCCTCGGATTTCCCGGCAATTGGCACCGGCACCAATTCCCGGATCCGGGTGCCGTCGAATTCAGGTGACTCGCACGGGCAGAACGACTTGCCCCCGGATCGACAGGCGGCTATAATGCCCGCGAGTCGTGGGTGGTTCCCAAACGCGAGCGGTGGCGAACTGGGCGACTGACCAGCAATTGGCGCCATCCACCTATATAAAGTTACGCAGACAAGATGATCACCTCAAACGTCATTCACCGCGTCCTCTACATCCGACACGACGGAGGCACTGCGACCGCGTTCACTCTCGATATTGACGGTCGACAGTACATCGTCACCGCGAGGCATGTCGTTGAAACGCTCACGGATTCTGGCGCTATCGACATTTTCGCAAACGGCAATTGGCAATCGAATGCCGTTCGCCTTGTTGGACACGCTCCAGGAGAGCGTGACATTTCGGTCCTGGCCATCGAGCGGCAGATCACACCCACCCAACTCACGCTGGAACCAACCAGCAAGGGCGTCATCTATGGCCAAGACGTCTTCTTCCTTGGCTTTCCATACGGTCTGCTCGGCAAATTTCTGTTGGCGGAGCATGGCCATCCACTTCCGCTCGTAAAGAGGGCAACGGTGTCGCTCTTTCAGAGTGATGAAGTATTCCTCCTTGACGGACACAACAACCCAGGGTTTAGCGGCGGCCCCGTCGTCTTCACAACGCCCGGAACAAATGAGTACAAGGTATTCGGAGTGGTCTCCGCGTATAAGTCAGTCGAACAGGGCGTGCTTGCCGGCGGACAGCAGGTGTACGCTAGCGTGGGCCAGCCGCTGGTAGTTCCAGATAACACGGGCATTATCGTGGCCTGGGCGATCGATTTCGCGGTGCAACTTGCTCGTGGCAATCCAATAGGGGTACTGTGCGCTGCCTAACACGCGTTGCACCAGACGGCCGCTGGTGCAATCATGAGCGGCCGCTGGTGAACGCTGGCCGTTAGCACTCCTTTGTCACCTTCGTAGCGGCGGGTTACGACGGAAGCTGTCGAGCATGCGCAGCAAGCGGCGGTTGTGAAGGACGAGGAGCAGGCCGAAGATCTCACGGACCCAGCCGCGCACGGTGGGTAGGGAGGGGCGGAGGGCGACCGTGGGGGCCCGCCCGCGCTCGAGCTGTAGGAACGTGAAGGCGACGGCGGTCAACACCACATGGTGCTGCCAGCCGCGATCACTGCGTCCTTCAAAATGATCGAGCCCCAAGTCGTCTTTGAGTTCCCGATACTGTTGCTCAATCGGCCAGCGACTGCGGGCGAGCGGGACCAGATCGCGGAGGGGCGTGGTCGCTGGCAGGTCGAGTAGATAGAACTTGCGCTCGTCGGTGGCGGACCGCTCACACAGCAGCCAGCGGTCCTCGCGGCTCTTCGTGGGCCGGGCGCGCACGGCGCAGAAGCGCGCGGTCAAGGGGCCCTGCGTGCCGGCGCCCCAGGTCACGGTCTCCCACGCGTCGTCGGGTGCCGAGTCGGCGATGGCCGTTGCGGCCTGGGTGCTGGGCACGTTCGCGATCGCGAAGGTGGCCTCGCCCCGAATGGCCACGCCGTAGGCCAGACCCAGACGCTCGAGGCCGGCGCGAAAGGCCGCATTCGAGCCATCGTCGGCATCGACCACCACCGCGGTGATCGTGAAGCCGGCGTCGAGGATGGTGCGCACCTGCGCCAACGCGATCCGCCACTTCTCACGAAAGACCTCCGTCGCCGGAATCCCCGCCGCCGCCCGACGGGGCGCATCGTCCATCCACGAGGCGGGCAGATACAGGTCCCACACCAGCGGCCACGTGCGCCCGTCCGCGATCAACGCACTCGACACGGCGACCTGACCATTGCCGATCTTGCCCCACGTGCCGCAGTACTGCCGTTGCACGCCGACCGAGTGCGTGCCCTGCTTCGGAAATCCCGTGTCATCGATCGCGACGATGCCGGCGCGCACCGGCACGCGGGCACGCAGCTGGGCCCACACGCGCGCGGCGTCCCACGGCGACTGCGTGATGAAGTGCTGCAGGGCTTGATCCTGACCGGGATCACTCAGGCGCCCATGCATCGCCTGCATCGACTTGCGCTCGCTGTCATTGAACAGTCCGTCGAGATAGCGACTCGCCGCCTCGCGTTGCGGTTGGCGGCTGAAACACGCGCTGAATCCGTCCAGGAACACGCCCAATCGGCGAAGCAGCGCACGCGCAGAATCCGTCGTCATGCGCGCGACGGTACGGAATCCTCTCGGGCCGTACAAGCGAAATCCGCTCTTTCAGGCGGAAATTCTCAGATCAACATGACAAAGTAGTGGTGTTAGCTGGACAGGACGAACTTCGACAACGATGGATCACGAAATTGAGCAAAACGCTGGAACAAGTCCGGGAGCTCGCGGCGCGCGGCGAGGTGCGTGTATCACTCCACGGCTACGAGGAGCTCGCGGCGGACGGTGTACACGTTCACGACATCGTCGAGGGCTTGGAGACCGCGGTGGTGGTCGAGGACTACCCCACGTACCCGAAGGGGCCCTGCGTCCTGGTTCTGGAGCAAGATGAAGCCGGTCAGCCGATTCATGTAGTGTGGGGTATCCCGAGGGGTCAGGACTCACCCGCGGTCGTGGTTACCGCGTACCGGCCCGACCCCACGAAATGGGACGAGACGTGGCGAAGGAGGCGGAAATGAACGACAAGTCGACCAAGAGACTCGTGCGCGAGGGAGAATTTGTCGCCGAAGTGGATGTTACCCTTGTCGAGGCTGAGGGCGGCTGGACACCATATCTGTCCTTGGAGGACGCATACAAGCTCGACGACGTGCGTGACGCGCTCCGGGCGGGCGACATCAAGGGGGCCTCTCGACTCGCCAATCGTGTTTACCGCCTCACGCCGATAGAAGCCTGAGGAAACGAAGCCCGCGAACATTCGAATGGAGCCGACGCGCGATTGGATCCAGTCGCGCGCGGCTCATTCGAAACGTTACGTGCCGTCACCGGGTTCGGCGTCGATGGCGAAGGCGCTCAGGATTTCTTCCGCAAGCGGCACATCGTCGGTCGCGACCAGCAACTTGACGCCGCCCATCCAGAGGTGCGGACGGACGCCGCCGCAGTCGTCAGCGCGGATGGTGGACTCGATGCCCGCCGCCTCCAGCGCGCTGCTGGCCAGGTCGGCGTCGATGTGGTTGAGGAACGTCCGAATCACCGTTGCGTCGTCAGTCATCGATCGTCCCTCCCGATCCCTCCCGGCGTCTCGCTCCGCCCCTTCATGAGCGCGTCGTACCGCATCCGCAGCGTCTTCACGGGGTTGGCGTTTTCGGCCGGCAGGATGTCCTCGTTGGTCACGCTCAGGTACATCGCGTACTGGCCATCGCTGTGCGACTCGCCGGCCTTGTCGCCCGGCTCGGACCGCAGGATGTACGCGACGTGGGCGGTGCGCGTCTCACACGGCGCCTCAAGCCGCGGGCCCCGTTCGCAGGAGCAGCGGCTGTCACCGCCCTTCCCGTCGGCGGCTTCCATCGCCGCCATCACCCGATCGGTGAGCGCTCCCGTGTTCGCCACGAAGGCCTTGACGGCGTCGTGCACCACGTCGGCGTTCGTGAGGATGTTGCCCTGAATGGAATAAAGGATCTCGGTGCCGGCGACCTGGCCCTGGACGTCGAGCGACGTCGCACCGTTGGTGGCGCCTGAAAAGCCGGCGGACCTTCCCTGCAGATCGAGGATGCCGAACTGTCGCGACTCGATCCTCGGGTCCGCCTTCAACAGCGCGATGATGTCAGAGGGCGGAGTGCCCTGCTGCAACTCGCGGAAGACGAGCATCTGATTCGCACGCGTCGCGTCGACACCCGCCTGCGCCGCCGCCACCCCCTTGCCGGGGACGACGATGGCCTGAATGCCCTTGAGGCCGCCGCGACCGGCCAGGCCCTGCGCGGTCACGCAGGTGGCCGACGCAATGACCAGGGTGCCGGTCCTGCGATCGAGGGCGATCACCGACCATGTGGCGAACGCGGGCGCCGCGATCGCAAGAAGCACGACGGTGAAACACACCGTGCGAAGCATGCGCATGGGCGCAGTATATGATGCCGGGATTCCCGATGTCTGCACGCACGCCTCCACGCACGGTCAGCCTGCTCGATGGGCCGCGCGGACGCACCGTCCTGTTCATGGTGCTGTATGCCAGCGAAGGGGCGCCGATCGGCTTCATCTGGTGGGCGCTGCCGACGCTGCTGCGCGGGGCCGACGTGCCCCTGGCGCAGATCACGTCGCTCACCGCCGTGCTGGTGCTGCCGTGGGTGTTCAAGTTTTTGTGGGCGCCGCTGGATGTATTTCTTCGTCGGCTTGTTCACGGTCTCGTCGTACGCCCTGTTCATGGACCTGACGCACCCGCGCCTGGGCGCGACGCAGTTCACCACGTTCATGGCCGCCACCAACGGCTGCGAGTCGTGGTCTGCCTGGGCCGGCGGCCGCCTCGCCTCGTCATCCGGCTACCCTGCCGCGTTTTTTGTGATGAGCGTCGTGTCCCTGCTCAGCCTGGGGATCCTGTGGTTCCTCCGGTCGAAGCGTGACACCGCCTCTACTGCCCCAGCGGCAGCAGCCGGAACACTTTCCTGGTCTGCTCGCGTCTGATGCGCAGGTTCACCAGCACCGTGCGATCGGGCTGGAAGAACTGCCGCTGTTTCGCGGCCGTCAGTTTGATGCTGCCGATGTCGTCATACCCCACAGTGGAGTACCCCACGGTCTGTGTCTTCGCGAGGGTGCGGTGATTGTCCGACGGCACGCGCGCGAACGCCGTCGCGCCGTTCGCGTCGGCGAACCCCATCGTCGGCTTCCGCGGATCCGTCGCGAAGTTGAGCACGATCTTCGCCGGGTTGAGACTTGCCGTCGACACCAGCACCGTGCCGTCGCCGCCGTTCTGGTTGGCCGCCGATGAAATGCCCGAAGACCCGGCCGTGCCGACGAGCACCGTGCACAACACGCGGCCCGGGCCGTACCACGTCTCCGTGTCGAACCGATCGCGCCCGGCGAGGTCCCACGAAAACGGGCTCGCCATCTCCAGCCCCTTGAGGATGTGCGTGCCCATGTTGAACCGGCGCTCGCTCTTGAAGCCCTTGACGATGCGCCCGATGAAGGAGCGGCCTTTGTGAGCCAGCGGCGACCCGAAGTTGGCCGGCGCCCGCATCAGCAGACGCCGGATGGGATTGGTGGCCGGCGTGAAGAAGGTCGTCATCCAGTACCGCACGACCAGCGCCCCCGTGCTGTGGACGACGACGTCCACCGAGCGGGCACCGGCCAGCCGCCCTTCCTTCTTCCAGGCCGCCTGCAGGGCCTCCGTCAGATCGTCAAACGTCACATCGTCATCCAGCGACACGTAGTCGCCCAGCCGCACGTGGGCCACGTCGGGCGCGACGCCCTCATCGGCGAGCGTGCGACCTGGACGGGTGAACGAGGCGTGGGTGTCACTCCCCCCGTGAATGATGACCACCATAACCAGACTCCCCTGCGGCACGTTCGTGCGGCGTGCGGCGTGCGCGGTGCGGCGCCCCGCACGCCGCACATCGCACCCCGCACGTGTCTTACCGTTCACCGAACCACCACATGCCGGCCATGCGCAGGCGGAGGCGTGCGCACCCGCGTGCGGCGCAGTCGAACTCGACACGAATCGGCGCATGCGGCCCCTCGCCCACAAACCGGCCGTCGCCAACAAGACGCAGCACCGTGGCGGGCCCGGGCGACGGGACCTGCAGCCAGAGGTGGCGGTCGCGCCCGACAATCTCGATGCGGAACGACCCGGCGTCGTAGGTGCCGGCGTAGGCCCGCATCAGGTCGGCGGCCAGATCCTGCTCGACGCCCTCCACATCGAGCGGCGCGGTGTGGCCCAGCACGACGCGCGCGATCCCTGCCTCGAGTCCGTCCGCCCAGATGCCACCACGGTTGGTCAGGACGCCGATCACGATGCCGTCGGCATACCGCGTCAGCATGCCGGTGAACCCGGTCATCGCGCCGTGATGGCCCACGCGCGGCACGCGTTCGTCGAGAGCCACGAGCGACAGTCCCCAGCCGTAGGGCGGCGTGGTGCTGGTAGAAGGTGCCTGCGTCTGAGCAGGGGGATTCTGTCGACCCTGGAGGCCGCTGATACGGCTGATCGTCCGACAGTCACCGGCGAGGCAGAGGCATCCGCCGGGCAGCGGTTCGCCGGCGCGCAGGCTCGCCACGAGGATTGAATCGCCACGCATCGCGCGCCGCATTGTATTCTTCCCGTCGTCTGGACGCCGGGACGTCCGCGTGGAGGGATGAGTGCCAGTCAAGAACAGTTCGACGCCCGTCTGGTCGTCGCGACTTGCGTTCTACCTCGCGACAGTGGGCGCGGCTGTCGGCCTTGGCAGCATCTGGCGTCTGCCGTATCTCGTCGGATCGAGCGGCGGCAGCGCGTTCATCTTCGTGTTCGTGATCGCCCTGCTGCTCATCGCGACGCCGCTACTGGCGGCCGAGTTCATGCTTGGGCGGCGATCGCGCCTCAGCCCTCCGGACGCCGCGGGGGCCGTGGCCCGGGAGTCAGGACGTTCGACGCGGTGGAACGCGATCGGCGTGCTCGGCACGGTCGCCGCCTTCGCCATCGTCTCCTACTACACCGTGATCGCCGGCTGGGTGCTGGCTTACACCTGGAAATGTGCGACCGGCGCGTTGGTCGGTTTGGACCGGCCCGAAGTCGCTGGCCTCTGGCGTAGGTTTCTGTCCAGCCCGATCGAGGTCGGGGCGTGGCACCTCGCGTTCCTGTCCCTCGTTGCGGTGATCTCGGCGCGCGGCGTGAGCCGCGGCATCGAGGTGGCGACCCGCGTTCGTGCGCCCGCCCTCCTGATCCTGTTGGTGATCCTGGCGACGTATGCGCTCGTCACCGGCGACGCGCGGCAGGGTCTCAGCTTTGCGTTCGCGCCCAACTTCTCCGCCATCACGCCGCCAGTCGTGCTGGCGGCGGTCGGGCGTTCTATGCGACAGGCGTGGGCATGGCGATGATGCTGGCATACGGCGCGTACGTCGCGCGAGGCACGTCGCTCGTGCGCTCGGCGCTGATCATCAGTGGCTCCATCCTGCTCGTTTCACTGCTCGCGACGCTGACGATCTTCCCGTTGGTATTCCGCTACGGGATGGATCCCGCGGGAGGGTCCGAGCTCGTCTTCGATGTCCTGGCGACCGTCTTTGCCGAGATGCCGGGGGGACGCCTCGTCGGAACCCTGTTCTTCCTGCTGCTCGTGTTCGCCGCGCTCACCCCGTCGATTGCGGCGCTCGAGCCGCTGGTCGCGTGGCTGCAGCAGCACCGGGGCCTCTCGCGCGCGCGGGCGGTCGCGATCGCGGCGGGCGCGGCCTGGGTGCTGGGCCTCGGATCGGTACTGTCGTTCAATGTCTGGTCCGGCTGGCATCCGCTCGGTGTCCTGCCGGCGCTGGCCGGGAAGACGTTCTTTGATGTCATGGATTTCGTGTCGTCGAACGTGCTGCTGCCGATCGGCGCGCTGGCGACCAGCGTGCTCGTGGGCTGGCGGATCAGCCGTTCAATTGTGGACGACGAGTTGAGCGAGACGACGCCCTTCGCGCGGCGATTGTGCGTCTGGTTGCTGTGTTACGCCTGCCCGCTCGCGATCGCGGCCGTGTTCGTCTCGGCGCTGATGTGATCCCACACGCAGGGCGCAGCTTCAAAATGGAGGGCGGACCTTCAGGTCCGCCAGGAAGGGCGGGGCTCGATAGTCCCGCCGAGTCGCCGGGTCTGAAGACCCGGCCTCCATTTTTTTTGAAACGCGCTGTTAAGGCTGTCTCGCGCGTTCTTCCTTGATCCACGCATCGATGTGGCGCTCGAACGTGGTGAGCGGCAGCGATCCGACCGAGAGCACGGCGTCGTGAAAGCGGCGGATGTCGAACCGCGCGCCCAGCGCCGTCGTCGCCTTCTCGCGCAGCCGGACGAACGTCTGCCGGCCCATCCGGTACGCCAGGGCCTGGGCGGGCGAG
>JBCKZS010000013.1:0-55962 GCA_038918905.1 Vicinamibacterales bacterium | reverse complement strand
CCTGACATAACCTCCCCTATCAGACGCTGATGACAAATTTCTCGAAGTGCCGTGAACGGACGCGCGGATGTCGTGGTGACGGGGATCTGCTTGCTCTCGATCCATTCCGCGGAATCGCAATCCTGACGCCGGCCGCCTACCTCCAACGCTCAGCGTAGGCCGACGTGAGCGACGGTTGCCGCAAATTCACCCACGTAGTGGTCCGAAAAAGCCGGTCCCCTGAGCATAGTGAAGAGCGGATTTGAACCGGGGATGGAGGTGTCGCAGGCGCTCACGTGCTGAAGCTGCGGGGCGGACGACCTCAACGAAGCCGTCCGAGTTCCACCTCCGACACGATGAATCCGAAACCGGGCCAACCGCCCGACTGGATCGATCGCTCGAACCACCTGCGCGCCTGCGCCTTGTCGCCCCGCACGAGGTGCCAGTTGCCAAGGCCGTAGGCGAGCGTGGCGACCTGCACTTCGTCCGTATCGGCCGGCGTGAGCACGGCGTCCGGACTGATCTCGCCACGATAGAGCTGCAGGCGCCGCGTGTACTGGTTGGTCACAGGCTTCGAGTCCGGCCGCCGATCGAGCATCGCCTGCGCTTCCGCGCCGCGCCCGGCCCGGCTGAGCGACATCCACAACCAGTCCGTGGAACCCGCCAGTTCGCCGGCGTCCGGTGCGATCGGCTGACCCCTGGCAAACGATGAGGCCGCGCCGGCAAAGTCTCCGCGGAGGTACTGGATGACACCGAGGTGGTACCAGATTCCGTAGATCCCGCTATCGATGGCGCCGCCGCGTGTGAGGTCGGCGAACGCGCGATCGAATTCACGCACGGAAAGATATCGATGCCCGCGCCATCGCAGGAGCAGCGCGTTGTTCGGCTCGATCTCCAGCCCCCGCGTGAACGTCGCGATCGCTTCGCGAAACTGCCGCGCACCGGACTGGGCAACGCCGAGGTCGATGATGCGAGCAATGTTCCTCGGGTTGGCCTCGAGAGCGGCTCGCGCGCTCTTGACGGTGTCCGTATCGGGAAGCGAGCGATACTCCACGCCCTCGGGTGACCGGTATTGCACCGGTTGCACGCCGGTCTGGCCCGCATCGAGCACACAGGCCGCCAGGGTGATCGCCGCGGCGACGATGGACAGCAATGCGGCACGGTGAATGTCTCTAAACGGCATAGGCCGAATTCTACTGGAGGAAGGGGGCCTTCGACCAGAATCGTCGCGAGGCCGGCTTCGCTGAGTACTGCAAATCGCTCGCGATCGTCGGTTGCGTAGACGCTTCCTGGGGGTGTGAGCATAGCGGCGCCACTCGCGTACGCAACGATTTCGCGCGGCTCCTGGATGTGCTCGCACGCCTCAGAATAGAATTCCCAAGTGCCCTCGAGGTCGTCCAGCACGGTGACGTCGGCAGCCAATGACAGGGCCGCGGTCCACTGGTCAGGGCTCAACTGGGCCAATTCGCTCGCAAGAGACAACTCTGTGGCGAGAGGCTCCGATACCGCAGCAACGGGAAGGACCTTGCCCCATTTGCTGAGCAGCGGGCTGACGCTGGAGACAGTTGGAGTGGTCCCGAGGGACGTCGGCAGCAGACCGTACTTGCTCAGGCACCAACGCGCCGGCTCGGTGAAGGGGACCTGCAGGTACTTCTTTGGTCGGCTCTCATAGTGAAATTGCCACATCGTCCCCTATCAGACGCTGCCACGACCCGATAGCTGACCCGACACACGCTTGCATCCGCCGTCGGATAATAGAGGCCGATGCATTCGAACGTGGGAACCGCCGTAGGTACGGCGAGGAGACGTCCAATGAGGAGTAGAAAACAAAATGTCAGTGACGCAGTTTTCATGGAATCGACGGAATTAAACGGCCCCACCACTAGCCGCGACGCTCCGGAGGAGCAATCCTGCGCGACTGTCTCCTGGAACAGGGACCAAGGCGGACATCGGGACCTACGGTCCGCCGGGTCGTACGTGGCTGTTCACCTCGAGGTATCTATTCTGAAGGAAATCAACTTCCGGGCGACAGCTGCGCTGTGCGCGTCAACTTCGACCGACGACTTCGCGCAGGATGGCTATCATGCGGGCATTCGTCACGGCGTCCTTCACCGCGATGCGGATACAGCGGTCGCCCAGGTGCCGGCTCATGGCGGCGGCGTTGCGCAAATACAGACCGTGCGCGCGGCAGCGTTGCACGATGCTGTCGGCATCGGGTCCGTCGCCCGGCAGATGACAAAGGAGAAAATTGGCGATACCGGGCAAAACGTTCCAACCCAGCAATCGCAGGGCGGCCGCGAGCGTGTCCCGCATCGCAGCGGTCTCCCGATACAGTGGCGCGTAGTAGTCCGGTGCTTGCAACGCCCGCACCGCGGCCACCTGGGCCGGCAGACTGACGACCCAGGGCGGGGTGATCGCCCGCAACGCCTCCAGCTGATGGGGCCCTGCACAAAGATAGGCCACGCGGGCTCCGCTCAAGGCATAGACCTTCGACATGGATTTGCAGACGATCGCATTCTCGGACCGGGCGGCAAACCGTTCGAGCGATTCGTCCGGTCCGGCGTACTCGACATAGGTTTCATCCAGCCAGATGCGGGTGCGGAGCGGCGTCCGACCCAGGAGCGGCTCGAGGTCCCGCCGGGGAATGTGCCGGCCCGTGGGACTGTTGGGGTTTACAATCACAATTAGGTCGTAACCGTCGGCCATGGCCTCCTCGAGGCGCGCGAGGTCGACCGTGTAATCATCGGCGCGGCGCAGCATCAGACGATCGACCTTGCAGCCGATCACCCGTTCCAGGACATGCGCGTACTCACCATAGGTGGGGTCCAGAATCAGCACATGGGAGCTCGGAGTGAGCCAGTGTCGGAGCGCGCGAAAAATGAGGTCCGAGGATCCTGCGCCCGGCAAAATGTTCTCCGTTCCGACGCCGCGTGAGCCCGCGATGGTTTCGTTCAGGCCCTCACACCCGGTGGGCGGGGAGGTGCGCAGGAGCCACGGCAGATGGTCGGCGAGGGTGGACAGCACCCCGGGGGCCGGCGGAAACCAGGCGTCGAGCACGTCGGCGTTGATGATGCCGCGACTGCGCTCGAGATGGGAAAAATCCGCGCCGATGGCCCCGAAGAAAGCTCCACCGTGGAAGCAGGGCGCGGGTCGATGGAAGGGAAAATTGAGCTGCCAGTCTGTGCGCTCCGCCACCCGGTCGAAAATCCCCGTCATTTCCGCGGCCTTCGCCCGCAGCTCCGAAACGGTGGCATGCAGGAGCTCATACGTGACGGCCCCGGACAGCGCAATCTGCCCCGTGCCGCGAAGTCCGATCCGAGTGTAAAGGTCGACGATTTCCCGGCGTCCGATGGCGACCACGCGGGTGCCACCGTGCGATTCGACCCACCGCAGGGCGGCGTACATCAGCAGCAGCGCCAGTTCGCGTCCCCGGTGAGGCTTCAGCACGGTCAGCAGACGGACTTCGTACAGTCGATCGTCGACGACAAAGGGCAGTGAGGACCGCTCGAAGTACTTGTCGATCGAGTAGGACGGGCGCCCCGGTGGCGTGACGCTGATGAATCCCGCGATTTCGCCGTCGCAACTGGCGGCCAGGACGATATTCCAGTCGTCGAGTGCGTCGCGGAGGCGCTGCGCGTCGTTGGTGGGATGCTGGCCAAGTTCGTCCGCGTATACGTCGTGACGCAGGCGGGCAATCGCCTCGCGGTCGCGTGGAGTCGCAACGGCGAGGGTGAACACAGTGCGATTCCGGGCGGAGACATACGAATCGGTCCGGACCCGTTTGGGCATCAAGGTGGAGTCCATCGAGCGGAAGTGGGGAACAGGCCTGGCAGCCAGGTGGTGAGCGGTGGATAGTAGGTGATGAGCAGGACGCCGAGGAACATCACGCCGAGCAGCGGCAACGTGGCCCGGGCGACCTCGGCGACGGGCCGCTTGAGCCGGGAAGAGGCGAGCAAAAGATTCAAACCGACCGGCGGAGCGAGAAAACCGAGTTCCATGTTGGCCAGAAAGTCGAAGAGCGCCCTCTCTCGATCGGCTTCTGGTCTCGGGTCGCTCGGGTTCCACTCGTAGACGACGCGCCGCATGTCGGACGCGAAGCTGGCGACGAGCATCTCGCGCGCGATCGCCGGCGTCGCCGCGCGCGACCACAACGTGAACAGGAAGACGCCGGTCACGATGCCGAGAGTCAAGCCGAAGAACATGCGCACACGGGCCATGGCGTTCGTGCTCCTCAGAACCGCACCGCGACACCGATCCGGAACGCGGGTCGGCCGCTCGGAGTTGGCGCATTGGCGGCGCTGAGCGTGACCGGACTCCAGCGCTCGGTCTGGATCAGGGCTCCGAATAGTGCTCCCCATGCGGCGCCGCCCGCGAGCATCATGCCTGCCGCCTGGCCGCGGGAGCACTTCACTGGCGAGCCGGTGCCGTAGTTGAAGCCGCACAGGCCGCCCGACTCCTCGGGCGAGAGCGTCAACCCGAGGACCAAGCCAATGACCGCGCCAATGGCGGTACCTTTGAGCCCGTTCCTCTTCCGCCCAAGGCTACGCTCTGTGGCGGTGATGGACGTCAGCGGGATCGTCACGATGCCACTGTTCGTGGCCAGCGTCACGACGCGGTAGTCGAGTGCCACGACCAGTCCCTCGAGACGCGACGTCGCCACGGTGGACATCACGCGGACGCGGCTGCCGGTGACGACCACGGCGCTGCCGGAAGGGGCGTCTTGCGCCTGAGCCGCAACTGGCACAGCTGAGATCGCCAGGACGACAGCGAAGATTAGGGCAGGCATTCTCATAACGTTTCTCCTCCTCGAAGGCTTTGCGCCTTCTCGACGATAAGCCGTATTAAGGGGCTGTTCCCCTGACATAACCTCCCCTATCAGATTCATTGCTTTGATCATACGTCCCCCTATCGATGCAGTGAGAAGCCGATCGCCATCGCGGCGGTCCACTCGTTCTGTTTATTCGGATGGTCGAGATAGCGGGACACACTGACGGTCACGCTAGGCTCGTGAACCGTGAAGAGACGGCCGTTGAACTGTCTGACGGCCACGACACCGAGACGCTGAACTTGGTTGAGCGATTCGCCATCTACCCGCATTCGCGAGTGCGTGATGCCGGTGGTGAAGCGCCCCGTCCGCAGGGGATGCTCGTAGAGCACCGCGCTGGTCAGCGTGGTCAACCGGTCGCCGCTCGCGTCGAGCAACGTGTCGCGGGTCGGCTCATAGAAGAAGGGCCCCACGGCATTCGACGACCACCACTCGAAATCCGCACTGGCGACGCCGATCAACCGGCCGGCACGCGCCTGTAGCCTCGGCGTGACATAGAAGCGAGTGGCGGTGCCGGACTGAGCGCTCTGCCGTTCGCGGCGACTGTCGGTATCGAATGCATCAGTCCGGCTCCCGAAGCTCGTAATGGAGTCGAAACTGCCGAAGTAGTACGCCGGTTCGGCACCAACTCGCAGAACAAAGACCGACACCGGCGCCGCCTCGAGCCACACCCCGCCCCGCGCATGCGCGGGGGTAAAGGCGGCCGATCCACCAACGCCGATGTGGGCCTCGGACAAGAGCGGATGGCGCGACGCAAATAGGGGCCGCCGTCGGGACGCCTCGAACGACAGTTGCACACCCGCATTGTTGATTGAAGCGCCGAGTTGGCCGCGCAGCTCCCCAACGCTCGCTAGCGGCACACTCGGCGCAGCGGGTCTGTCTTGCGCGGCCGCCGACCGAACTGCCGGCGTCGGCAGCAGGCCAAGAATGAGCATCGCCATCAGTCCCCGACTCCCAATGAATCCCATGCCAACCTCCATTAACGATAAGCCGTATTAAGGGGCTGTTCCCCTGACATAACCTCCCCTATCAGCGGAAGCTGTCAATGACTTTGAGACACTGAAGGTGAATCTTTTAGAGTAGCGGTCACGTCACAGCACGGCCTCCTTGATCATGAGCGCGCGCGGAATGGAGGGGTCCCCCAGAAGGTCGGCTGTGGTCACGATCGTCGTTCCTGCGACATCCTGAACGGGTGGTGTCTTCGCGGGCGGGTTGATCCACACGGCCTGAGGCAAGGCGGCGGGTTGGGGCATCCCGTTCACGAACCGCTCGGGATGCGCCGCGTACGCCGCCGTCAGTACGCGCGTCCGGTACGTCCGCACGCCTTCGGCCACGCCGTCGTGGACCACGGCGGGCGTCAAGAAGCCCAGACCGCTGTGATGGTGCGCATTGTTGTACCACGGGAAGAACACGTGTCCGAACGCGCGGGCGTCCTCAAGCGCGCCGAAGCGCTCGGGAAACGCCGGACAGTACTTCAGCGTCTTGCACTGCGCCTCGGAGTACGGGTTGTCGTTCGACACGTGGGGCCGGCTGTGGGTGTTGACCACGCCCAGATCCGCCAGGAGCAAGGCCACGGGCTTGCTCCGCATCGAGGAGCCGCGGTCCGCATGGAGCGTCAGCTGCCCGGGCGCGATCCCCTGCTTCGCGCACGTGTCTGCGATCAGCCGCTCGGCCAAGGCCGCACTTTCGTGCGGGGCGACCATCCAGCCGACGACGTAGCGGCTGAAGACATCGAGGATCACGTAGAGAGAGCAGTACGTCCACTTCGCGGGCCCGAGGAGTTTGGTGATGTCCCAGCTCCAGAGCTGGTTGGGCTGCGTCGCCAAAAGCTCAGGCTTCGCGTAGGGCGGCCGACAGACCTGGTTTCGCCGCGCCTTCACTTCCTGGGCCGCGTCCAGAATGCGGTACATCGTCCGGGGCGAACAGAGCGAGACACCCTCATCGAGCCGCGTGGCGTGGACCTGCGCCGGCGGTTGATCGATGAAACGATCGGCGTGGAGCGTGTCGAGGACGACTTGGCGCTCGCGCGGCGCGAGCGCGCGCGGCGGCGCGGGCCGCGCGGCCACCGGTGCAGCGGGTTGCCGCTGCCGATACACCGACGCGCGCGAAACGCCCAACGCGTCGCACGCCGGTGCCGTCCCCATCGTCACGCTCGCCGCCTCGATGGCCTGCATCAGTCGATCTCGTCGGCCTCGAACGGTGTCAGCGGGATCCCCAGCCGCTCGGCAATTTTTTTTGGAAGGCGATGATGGGCTCGGCCCGCTGCAGACGGCGCTCCAGCCGACGCGTGTCCGTTTCGAGGCCAGCCTTCTCCCGCTCGAGTTGCTTGACGCGCGGATCCGCCGTGACCTGCCGCCCCCGCTTCTTGGGTGTGAGCCCCGCCGCGCGTTGCGTCCGCCAGGTCACCAGATGCGAGGAATAGAGCCCTTCCTGTCGCAGCAGCGCGCCCAGCTGGCCCGGTCGGGTGCACGCGTCGGCCTTCCGCAGCACCTCGAGCTTGTACGGCGTCGTGAATCGCCGTCTGGCGCGGCGGGCCGGGACCTCGGGGTCCGGGGCCAGCGACGGGGCGGGCGCGACGTCGCGCACGATCGTGGGAGACCCTCCACTGCGGGGCGCCTCGCTTCGCTCGTCGCCCCTCCGTTCCGGCTCTCCCACGATCGTCTGTCCTGACTGCAGATTGCGGATCACTTCCATCGGCGTCCTGTCACGTCCTCGCCCTACACTCTAATTATTGGAAAACTCGGTGTCTCACGGATATTGGCAGGAAGGGGAACGAGAGGGATTTCACGGCCGTCGTCGGCCCGGAGCAGCGCGATGTCCTGCGCGTCAGAGTCTTTCTGCGGCACGCTATACACGATGAAACGTCCATCTGGAGAAAAGCTCATCTTGAAGCTGTAAATGTGTGGTGTGAGGAATGGCGATTTCAGAACTCGGACCGAGCCATCCGCAACGGAGACCAACACGATCTGATCGGGTCCATGCTTCAGAGAGAAGGTCGCCAGGATATGTTTGCCATCTGGCGACCACGCTTTCGGACCAATCTCTCCGACCTTGTCGTCGTGATAGAGAACGCGCGGGGCGGCGCCATCGACGCCAACAATGCGCAGGTCAACCGATGAGGAATCTCGTCCTCTGTACGGGTGCAGCCATGCATAAGCGACTCGGATGCCGTCCTGCGACATAGCCGAGAGATAGGCAAAATGTGGCGGATCCCAGGAAGCGTCATTGGTGAGCTGCCGGTTTTCTCCGGTCACGAGATCGTGCACTATCAGATTGCCACCACTCCACCAATCGACCGAGGAAAGGTAGCGCCCATCCAGCGACAGTGTGCCCACGTACAGGTCTACCCGGGGCCATGTACCGACACGATGCGCCACTGCGGGGAATTGTGAGCAAGAAAGAGCCGTGCTGAGGAATACACACGACAAGATTGTCACAAATATGATTCGGTTCATTTTGCACCTCCTTGTACTCTCTATCATTTCGTTGCTCCACGAGATTCGAGCGGGCGGAGTTCTTCAGGATCGAAGAGCCACCCGCCTTTGATCACGCGCCAGATGCTTTGTGTGTTCCGGATGTCTTCGAGAGGATTCTTATCGAGTAGGACGATATCGGCGAGCTTGCCCGGTTCAAGCGTGCCGAGGTCATTCTGCGCGCCCACGGCTTCGGCCG
Organism: Vicinamibacterales bacterium; assembly: GCA_038918905.1. Lineage (GTDB taxonomy): Bacteria > Acidobacteriota > Vicinamibacteria > Vicinamibacterales > SCN-69-37 > SYFT01. The sequence goes on along the minus strand of JBCKZS010000013.1, from coordinate 47,486 downwards.
CCTGTTGAGTTGCCAAGCGCAGGACCTCAAGCGGTGTCAGTCCTGCTTCCACAAAGTACTCCAGTTGCCAGTGAAGCGACGCCCCGAAGAACCATCGAGGGCGCGTGTCTGTCCCAGGCTGGAGTTTTACGCCGAGCTGATGCGCAACGCGAATGCCGGCAAGCGTTTCAGCCCAACCGTTAAGCAAAGGTTCAAGTATAGCGCTCCAATAGCTGCCAGTGGAGGCATAACGAAAAGCCCGGAACTTCGGGTCAGTCACTCGTTCGGGTTCGTCGCGCAGAAACAAGGCATCGCCCCCCGCAGCTACCAGCGTGGGGTTCCAACTTGTACCGGCCTCGGCCAACATCCGCAGCACGTCGGCATAGTAACGATCCGGCCAATTGTCATGTGCGATGACCGCATAGCCTAGAATGACACTCTTGGTAACCTCCCGCGCACTTGTGCCGTGTCCCATCACAGGCAAACCTTGCCGACGAGCTTCCTCGGCTACAGCGCGCTGCAATGGCCACGTGACGGAGGGCATGACTTTGATGAACTGCGCTCCCCACTGCTTGTACCGGCGTACATAATCGCGGGCATCATCCTCGTCGAAAATCTGCAGAAAAACATCTCCATGGAGTGGTTGCTCGCCTTCGAAAGTGTCACCCGCGAAGTAGTAGCGGGGCACGGGGTCACTGCTGGCGTCGCCGCGATCCACCAGGGCGTTTTGCCAGGCGAGCCACTGGCCGCCCGGATCGCGTACCGAGGTGACTCCATACGCCACGAAATCCTCCTGACTGGCATTGGAATGTCCCCGGGAACCCACTGCATGCGCATGCAGATCGAACAAGCCGGGAATAAGAAACCGACCTCCGCCATCCACGATAGCAGCCTCCTGGGGAAGCTTGTGCCCATCTTCAGAACCAATCCAGCGGATGCGACCTTGAGTGACGAACAAAGAGGTCTCCGGTGTAAACGTGCCTGAGGAGAAATCAAGCACGCGCACACGCCGCAGCAGCAGAGGTGCAGGCGTCGGACGCGGAAGTTGTAGGCGAACTGGTATTTCCTGTCGTTCTCTACTCTGCAGTTGCTGGCGCCAGATGCGATTCCCAACGGAATAGACCACGGCCTTGGAGTCCGCAGTAAACGAGAAGGTGTCGCCTCCCTCGGCGCTGAGCAACCGAACGTCCTCTTCTCGCACCGGCAGATGCCCCAGTGGCGCTAACCAAATGTCCAGCTTACGCCGGAAAGCGAGCCACTTCCCGTCACGCGAGAGAACGCCGTCACTCAGGTGGTGAGCCAAACGAGTCATTGCTTCGGGGGTTGCCTTTTCTTTCAGCGCCAACCGGTAGAGCGTCCCAATGCCGCTGGTATTGGCTGTGAAGTAGAGCCACTGGCCGTCAGCTGAGAAGTGTGGGCGGGGCAACCACCACCCGAAATCAGTCAAACTTTCCCTTTTGCCGTCGCTGAGGTTCACTGCCACCAACCGCTGGGGGGAATATTCGGCAAAGACTAAGCGTTGCCCGTCGTAACTCCAGCGCGGTCGTTGATAACTCAACCCGGAAGCCAGGGTGTGTGTCTGCCTGCTTTCAAAGTCGAAGACCCTGACTTCTTCGCGGCCATATTCGCTTCGCACAAACGCCAGCTTCCTCCCATCTGGTGAAAAAGCTGGCCAATGTTCCAATGCCCCTCCATTAAATAGACGTTGGGCGCTTCCGCCATCGACCGGTTGTTCCCACAGCCAGCCAGCCGCCACAAACACCAGCTTCCGGCCATCCGGTGACAGCACTGGATTCAGCACGCTGCGCGGTGGCGCTGAGCTTCCAACGACGCCCAGAGTCACCTTGGGTGGCGGGGTGGGGTCTTGGATTTCCAGCTTGATTCGTGCGCTGAAGGCAATGGGTTGGGAGCCACCACCGCTCGGCAGCGCAATCTTCCACAGCCGCCCCGCATTGCCCACGTATAGGTTCTCATTATCAGGGGCGATCGCAAACTGCACGTGCTTATGCAGCACATCAGACCAAGAAGGGCGAAGTGACAGCACAGCGATTAGCCTCTCGGCGCCTTGGGGCAGCGGAAGGAAGAGCAACTCCTGTTCAGAGGGCGCCCTACCGCTTTGAGGCCTTGACAGACGACGACAGTAAAGCCCGTTGGCATCCGAAGTTGAGACGACGCAATCCCCATCTCCCTCCAGCGTGCGCACGGTAGATACCGTACCCAGCGGGTCTACTACCTCAATTCGAGTGTAGCGCCGAGGCGAGCCGAGCTCTTGCTCGAGCACGGTCCACGCCAAGCGACCGTCCGGCAAATAGAAAGCTGACCGCACCAGGCGCTGGGCACCACTGAGGGTTTTTGGCTCTCCCCCGTCCAGAGTGACTCGGCGAACCAATGCCGGTATTGGATCCCCCCAGTGCACAATTGCTTGGCGGATGAAGCGCAGATAGACAATCGCCTGCCCATCGGGAGACCAAATGGGCCGCAGGGCCCAAGGTTCGTGCGTGACCTGGGTGATTTGTCCTGTGGCGAAGTCCAGCACAAAGACGTTGCCCTCGCTGCCGTCCCGGTCGGAGTCGAACGCCACTCGATTGCCATCTGGAGAGAACGCGGGGTTAGCATCATAGTAAGGCCCGAAGGTCAACTGCTCGGCGCTGCCGCCCGTCACTGGCAGGCGGAACAGGTGGCCGAGCATGGTGAAGACCAGCCATTGGCCGTCGGGCGAGATGGCCACGTCGGCTTCGGTGACCTGCGTCGTGGTGAATTCAATCGTGCGCGCAGCTGCGCTGGCCGTTGGCCGTAGCCGTGCCTCTTGAGCACGAACCGGGGAAGCGATGATCGTCAACGCGACAACCAGATTGACAAACATTGTTCCTTTTGATCTAAACATTTTTATCTCCCTTCATCTTCGCTGTGACCTTTCACTTTTACTCTTCTTACTTCGCCCTCTTGAGCGCGGGCAAGAAATTATCGAGCTTCCAGACTTCGAACGCGTTTTCGGCAGTCTTTCTCCCCGTGGTAAAAGCAATGCGCTGCCCGTCAGGATGAACGCTCAGGCCAAACAGCGTGACTCCATCCATTTCCAGCCCCAGTTCTTCCGGCTCCCCACCTTGCGCGGCAATTCGGAAGAATCCGAACCGTTGCTTCTCACCAGTTCCTTGTTGCTTGCCGAAGATCAAGTGCCGCCCATCAGGTGTCCAGTCAAGATATGAGATCATCTTGGGACTGTGCGCTCGCAGGAGCTCACGCGGTTCGCCGCCTGAAGTGCGCAATATGGTGATTGTCGTTGCGTCCTTGTCCCCTCTCACAAAGGCCAACTGCTGGCCGTCAGACGAAAGTGCCAGCGCACTGACAGAGAAAGCTTGCGCGTCTCTATACAGCTCGATCTCACGGCCGCTTTGAAGCTCTTGCACGACGATTGTGTTTGGCCTTCCACCTCGTCGGTGGAAAATGGATTTTCCATCCGGTGACCACGCCGAGTAGCCACGGTCATCGCCATCTGGGGCCTTCCATACGATCGTATCTGCTCCCGTCTTGGCGTCCACTCGGTATCCGCCATACCCCTCGTAGGAGATACCTTCTAGAAGAAAGGAACTGCCGTCGGGAGACCACCTGGGTCGCTGCTGACGCGGTCCCTGGTGCTCATAGATCTTCAGTAGGAGTTCGCGTTCCTCGCCGGTTGCGAACGATCGAATCGTAAGCGCCAGCCGATATTGGTCTCCGGGCATGACGCTCCGCTGCTTCACATAGGCCAACTTCAGGCCATCACGCGACCAATCGGCTGCAGTGTTATATCCCGCGAATTGCTTCACGAGCTTGGGCGGACTCCGGAATGTGCCCGTCGGCGTATCAAACGTGGCGACGTAGAGATCAGTCGTCGCCGACATTGCGCCGTAGTAGTAGGAGCCTGTCTGGGTGAATCCCATGGGCAGGAAGTTGGGTCCGATGTCGGGCATAACGAGCTCAGGTGATCCGTGAGGCTTCCCCTCGATGACCCGAATGACCCAGAGACCGAAGCTGCCACCTCGGTCGCTGGCGAACAGCACCCGATCTCCATCCGGCTCCCAGCCGAGCAGGATGTCATTGGCGGGATGCTGAACGAGAGGGACTTCACGGCCGTCGTCGGCCCTGAGCAGCGCTATGTCATGCACGTGAGAGTCTTTCTGCGGGACGTTATACACGATGAAACGTCCGTCAGGAGAAAAGCTCATCTTGAAGCCGTGAATGTGTGGTGGGAGGAATGGCGCTTTCAGAACTCGGACCGAGCCATCCGCAACGGAGACCAACACGATCTGATTGGGTTGTCCACGCTTCGGAGAGAAAGTCGCCAGGATATGTTTGCCATCTGGGGACCACGCTTTCGGACTAATATCTCCGACCTGGTCGTCGTGATAGAGGACGCGCGGGGCGGAGCCATCGACGCCAACAATGCGCAGGTCAACCGATGAGGAATCTCGTCCCGCGTACAGCCATTGATAGGCGACTCGGGTGCCGTCCTGGGATATGGTGGAGAAATAGGCGAACTGAAAGGACCCCGACACGGTGCCAGAAAAAGAGCCCTCGTTCGTCAGGCGCCGGTCTTCTCCGGTCACGAGATCGTGCACTATGAGATTGCCACTCCACCAGTCGACCGATGAGAAGTAGTGTCCGTCCAGGGACAGTGTGCCCATTCTTAGATCGACGCGCGGCCATGTACCGACGCGATGCGCTACGACGCTTTTCTGTTGTAAGGGCGGGAAATTGTGAGCAAGAAGAGCCGTGCTGAGGAATACACACGACAGAGTTGTCACAAATACGATTCGGTTCATTTTGCGCCTCCTTAATTCATCGGTCAGTGCGTGCGCGCCTAACGGCGCGGCGGTTAAACTAGAAAAATAACCCGTATCCCGTTTGGCCTAAACATACCTATTTCCCTCACTCCCTTTACTTTTGGTCACGGCGTCTGCTTTGTGAAGCGAAAATTCCTTATGGCGTACCTGTTGAAGAGCATCCCGGATATCCGATTGTTCGAATCCCGCGCAAAACGGATCGTCCAGCCAGGCATACTGAATAGGTCGCGGGCAGCCGGTTCTAGCATGGCGGTCTTGCGCCTTGGCCGGTTCAGCACAAGTTTGTCGTCCTGCAAGGCAACTCGGTAAACGGTTTCGACCTCGTCGCTAACGTAGGTTCCCAGATTATTACAAACATGGGTCGTTTCATTTTTCCCTCCTTGGGAAGGCCGACGGGCAGAATTCCACCCTGACCACCGCGAAACCCGCCGCGAGGAGTCGGTCCGAATGCGAGCGGTAACGCTCGGCGAAACGTGTATCGTCGAAGCCACTGCAGCCAGGAACAAGCACCACGACGGGAAACGGACCTCGCCCTGGCGGCGCAGCAGGACTGGCGTGGCGTAGAAGTTCGGGCAGGAGATTCGGCTCGGGCTGTGCGGTTTGCCGAGCTCCCAGTCCGGACGCCATGAGACCCATGGCCAACGCGATTAACGCGAGTCTAAGTCTTGCCATCTTTCATGTGCGCCTAACAAACAGGGTTTCATCCGCACGGCCGACCGTGATCACTCAGCACCCGGTGCAGACCCGTGCGGATACACCCGGTTGGACTGCACCGCGTGGCTGCCCTGCGGCCCTTATGGGGAGTGTAAGCGGTCGGGCGGGAGAAGCAAGCGATTTCTGGGGCGCTTGGTCGCGCGGACGCGGTCTGCGGAGGGGCCTGGCGGCACGAGCCGCCGAGTTCCGCAGGTGTGGCGAGACGCCGTCACGCGCCGATCGGCCGCGTCGGGCGTGCACAGGCACACCACGCCGACCGCGGCGCCAGACACCGCGAGGGCGATCCACGGGCACGGCGTGATGACGATCGTCATGACGTGTCGGCACCCGTGGGCGCGGCCAGCGGGACGGGCGCGACCAGCGCGGTCCGGTGCATCACGCCGCGTCGGCAGACCGGGCAGGGGACGCCCGACTCGCGCGCGGTCGCCACCGGCGCGTCAGGGACCGGGGCGGCGAGCACCGTCCGGCAGCGGTGCAGCAACCCCCGCCGCTGCCGGTTGGCGAGCAGGCCGAAGTGCCGAATGCGCATGAAGCCGCGCGGCACCACGTGCAACAGAAACCGCCGCAGACACTCGTCCACCGAAAACGCCATCACCTTCACGCGGTCGCGGTCTGCGTAATCTTTCCACCGGAAGCGCACGACGCCGTCGCGCAGATCGACAAGCCGCGCGTTCGAGAGCGCGACGCGGTGCGTGTAGCGGCCCAGATACGCGAGCACCTGCGCCGGTCCTCCAAACGGCGGCTTCGCGTAGACGACCCACGGCGCGCGACGCAGGTCGGCCACGAAGCGCGCGAACGCCGCCGGGGCCGCGAGATCGGACGTGCCCCCGGCAAAGGTCAGGGTGCGTGTCTCGAAGGCGCGCCGAAGCGCGTCCAGGTACTTCGCGCGAAAGACCTGCGACACCGCACGCACCGGAAACAGGAAGCCCGGTCTGGCGGCGACCCACTGCGCGCCATCGGGCGTGAGCGCGCCCCCCGTGACCACGCAGTGCAGGTGGAGGTGCTACGACAGAGTCTGGCCCCAGGTGTGGAGGATCGCCGTGACACCGATCGTGCCCCCCAGATGGCGCGGATCGCGACCGAAGGTCAAGAGCGTGTCCGCGGCGGCGCGGAACAGTGCCGCATAGAGCACGCGCGGATTCCCTTGCGCCAGCGCGTTGAGCGCGTGCGGCAGCGTGAAGACCACATGGAAATACGGGATCGGCAGTAACTCCGCTTGGCGCGCGGCGAGCCACGCCGCTTGGGCGGCGCCCTGACACTTCGGACAGTGGCGATTCCGGCACGAGTTGTACGCGCTCCGCGTGGCGCCGCACTGATCACACGTCTGCGTGTGCCCGCCCAGCGCCGCCGTGCGGCAGGTGGCGATCGCGCGGAGCGCCCGCTGTTGGACCGCCGCGAGGCGGTGCGTCTGACGATACCTCTCTCCGTGCGCACGGACGATGTCGGCCAGCTCGATCGACGGGGCCGCCGAGACCGCCGTGGCCGGAGGGGCCACGGTACACACGCGTCAGGCCTGTGGTGGGCTGGGCGCGACGGCGCCCAGCAAATCGAGGCGCGCGGCCTGGGTCGTCAGCGACGCGTGCGTCAGATGCCAGTACCGTGCCGTCGTGGCGATCGACTTGTGCCCGAGCAGCCGTTGGATGGTGTGCAGGTCGACGCCGGCTTCGAGCAGAGGCGTGGCAAACGCATGGCGCAGCGCGTGAATCCCGCCGGGCTTCACGAGGCCCGCGCGCCCTTTCGCCGTCTGATACGCCCGTTGGAGACTGGTCGGATCCATCGGACGATCGCCGCCGCGCGCGGGAAAGAGCCACTCGACCGGCCGATGGATCTTCCAATAGGCCCGCAGGGCGTCCAGCAAGGGCGCGGAGAGCACGGTGTACCGGTCCTTCCCGCCTTTGCCCTGCTCGACACGGATCGCCATCCGCGCCGAATCAACATCACGCACGCGCAGATGGATGACTTCGTTAAGCCGCAGGCCGGCCGCGTAGGCCGTCATGAGCATCGTCCGGTGCTTGAGATTCGCCGCGTGGGCGATCAGGCGCTGCACTTCGTCTCGGCTCAACAGCGACGGCAGCGTGCCCGGCTGCCGCATGGAGGGAATCGAGAACGACGTCGGGGCGCGCTTCAACGTCGTGTGATAGAAGAACCGCAGCGCATGCACAACGATGTTGCAGGTACTCCACGATCGGTGGCGCTCCCGAATCAAGTGCAGCAGGTACGCTTGCACCTCCGCATCCGTCATCTGATCCGGCGACCGCCGGTAGAACGTCGCCAGCCCCGTGACCGCCCACAAGTACGTCTCGCGCGTGCGGTCCGCCAGCCCCCGCACGATCATGTCCTCGTCCATCCGTCGCCGTAACTCGGTCATCACACACCTCCTGGATGAGGCCGTGCGACTCCGGATGCGACGGCCGCGACCAGATTGTGTGGGAGGAAGAGGACACGCTGCGCGGATGGCCGATCTTCACTACCGCGCAGCGGTTTAGTTCAACAGGTATTCACCTGCAAAGCCCGGCCATATTCCTGCGAAAACTCGCTGCGTAAGACGCGACCACCACGGGGCCCGGGCAGCCAGAACTCGTTGAACGGCGGCATCTTAGCACGGAAGTCGACAAGGGACGGGTCCGGACAATCACTGCGACGCTCGCTGCCTTTGTGGTCGTCGCCTTCGCTGCATAAGACCGCCTGACTCACAGCCGGTCGGCCGGGCTCCGCACGCCCAATCCGCCCCGATTGACCACATGCGTGTACACCATCTTATGTGGCAACTGACGCGCTTGGCGAGGCCTCGCGCACCGCACGCTTGACCTCGCGCTGCACGGCGGTCTCGTGGAGATGAAACCGTGTCGGCCCGCCCCACCGTGGGTCGCGACAGATGCGGGCCGCCGGGAACAGGAACTGCCAGCCCCACTCGATCGCGGCATTGGGAAACTTTCGATCCAAAGCGTCTGGCAGCGCCACACGACCGAAGCCGTTCTTCCGATCGGCGTCGTGGAGCCGCTTCACCCTTGCCGCGCCGAACCGTCACCTGATTCCTCCCGGCGTCCACATCCTTGATCCGCAACTCGAGACACTCATTCAACCCAACTCGGTCCGGTCCTCACACCTCACGACCGCTTGCTGTTGACGTCAACTGACGATGCGCCGATGCTGGCGTCTGAGACAGCAGAGAGACTGCGGTTGGCGTTTGCGCGCGAAGCGGGCCATGGCCTGCTGCAACTGGGCGCCGGAGAGGTGGGCTCGGCGCTGCCCCCGCTGTTTGGCTACTGGCGCGAGTTCGCCGCCCGCTACTCGCTGCGTGACCGCTGTGTGCTCCCTGCTGGACCCGCCCAGGCGAGGCGGTCATGCGCGCGAGCCTCGGCGCAAGGATGGATGCTGTCGCGCACTCGCCGGTAGAATCGTAGAGGCTCGGGACTCCTCGCCACGTAGAAACGGATAGGCGATACGATCTGTGGCGCTGCGATGAGGTGCCCCACCTGCGGCGGCTGGGTATCCGCCCGCCTGCGGTGTCAGGTCTATCGGGCCCGATCTCCTGGTCACCCTGCGCCAGGCCGATGCGCAGGATCTGATCGCGCGAGCTGGAAAGGACCTGCCGCGGGCGAAGAAGGGCCCGGCGAAAAAGAACGCATCAGAAACGTCGCCCTCTCCCGTGCCGCGGGCAACTGTTCCCACTCATCCACCGCCCATGGCAGCCGCCAGGTCCAGTTGTGCTCGCCGACCGTGGCGGGTGTGTTGATGCGATCGCGCCAGCCGAAGACATCCTGGATGGGCAGAAAGAGATGATCCGACGCGGTGGTGCACATGAGGCGCAGCAGCCCGTCGCGAAGGGCGTCGCCCCAGGGTGCGGCAGGATCCCACTCGCAAAGACCCGATCGGCGCAGGACGTCCACCAGTGCCACACGATCCTCGGCTGCCGCCGCGTCCCACCACGCGGCCATCGGCGCCGTGTCGTGCGTGCCGGTCGTGGCCACTGAACGCTCCGGGTACTCCGCCGGTGCGATAAACGGCTGGCCCGGCAGCTCCCACGCGCGCTCCCAGCGCAGCACCTTGTACCCACCGACACCCAGACGCGCGATCGACGCGCGTACGAACTCGGGCACGCTTCCGAGGTCTTCGGCCACGACGACGACGCCGGTCTCGAGGAAGACACGCATGACCTGCTCGCCCTGCCAGAGTTGTGTGGGCTCGTCGGCCGGCAGGAAGAAATGATCGCCGTTCGGCGTTTTGCCGTACGTCCGGTAGAAGCCGACCAGATGATCCGCGCGGAAGCCGTCGTACAGCGCCGCCATCCGTCGCGCGCGCTGGCGCAGCCAGGCGAAGTCCGACTGATAAATCACGTCCCACCGGTACATCGGCAGGCCCCAATCCTGACCGGTGTCGCTGAACGCGTCTGGCGGCACGCCCACCGAGACGTCCGTCAGGAACTCGTCCTGCCGGGCCCACACATCCGCGCTGTGGGTGTCGACCACGAAGGGGAGATCGCCGAAGAGCGCGACGCCGTGGGCCTTCAGCGCCTCCCGTGCCGCGCGCCACTGCTTGTCGGCCACCCACTGGACGTACTGCTCGAACAGGATGCGAGAGCCGAAGCGGCGCCGCCCGTCTCCGAGCGCCCCCGGCTCACGCCGCGCCACTTCCGCCGGCCAGTCACGCCACGATCCACCGGGCCACTCCGCCACGCACGCCTGGAACAAGGCATAGTCGTCGAGCCACCACCGTTCACGCGCCATGAACCCCGCACAGTCGGCCGCGCGGATCGTCCGATCGTTCCACTCATCACGAACAAAGCACTCGAAGGCCACGGCCAGCGCGGCCTCTTTCACGCGGCGCACGTCGTTGAATTGCACGCTGCGACTCGCGCGCGCCTGGTCAAGACGCTGCCGCAGCGCGTGGGCCAACTCCCCCACACCTCCCGCGCGCTGAAAGTCTTCCATCGCCGGCAGCGCCAGGTAGATCGGATCGATCGCCATCGCCGAACACGCCGAATACGGCGACGGCTGCCCCGCCGCCATCGTCGCCACCGGCAGCACCATCAATTGATCGCAGCCGGCGGCGTGCAACCACTGCGCCATCGGCACGAGGTCGCCGATCTCGCCGATGCCCCACGACGAGGAGGAGGGCATGGCAGAAAGGGGCAGACTGATGCCCAGATGCTTCCGCATCAGCGCTGCCTTCTCGCTGGAAATCCCGGACCGTGACTCCGAATTTTCAAGGATCTATGACTCCCATCATTCTGCGCACACCATCGACAAATACGCGGGGTTCCGGCAGCAGACTCACCACCAGATGCGCCCCGCGCGGGACGTCGAAGAAGTACCCGGGGTGCACGACCACGTGGGCGTCGGTCAGCAGGCGCATGACCAGCGCCTCTTCTCCAATGGTCTCTGGCACGCGGATCACGGCGGACCAGCCGCCCTCGGGCGGAATCACCCTCACCGCGGGATGCGCGGCGGTGGCTTCCACGAGCGCGTGATGGTTCTGCAGCACGCGGTGCCTGATGGCGTCGCGCACGGGCGCGCTGTCGGCAATCACACGAGGGGCCGCCACCTGCACGGGCGTCGACACCGACAAATACGTGTCGCAGATAATCTCCAGCCGCGCCAACGCGTCGCGCACGGCGTCGTCCGGGCCACTCACCACCATCCAGCCGAGTTTGACCTGCGGCAATCCGGCCGACTTCGACAGGCCACCAAGCGTGAACGTCAACACGCGGGAGTCGCCGAGCAGCGACACGGCATCCGGGCGCGGCACGATGAGAAAGTCCGCGAACACTTCGTCGCTGATGAGCGCCAGGCCGCGTGCCAGGGCGAACGCCACCAGCCACTCGCGATCATCACGACGCAACATCGACCCGGTCGGGTTGTTCGGCGAGACGACGAGGATGGCGCGGGTGCGTGGGCCACCCGCCGCGATGACACTCTCGCGATCGATGGACCACGCGCCGTGGTCCTCAAGGTGATACGGCGCGGCCTCCACCGCATCGAGCTGGGTGAGCAGTTCGAAGAGCGGATAACCTGGCTGCGGAATCAGCACGCGGTCACCGGGGTCGCACAACAGTTTGAACAGCAGCCCGTACGCCTCGCTGGTGCTGGCGGTCAGCACCACACGATTGGCATCCACCGTGACGTCGCCCGGCGACATCGCCGCGGCGACGGCCTCGCGCGCGGACGCCAGACCGAACGGCGCCGGGTCGTAGGACAGCGCGCGCGGATCGGCGAGCGGCGCCAGCAGATCGGCCGGATACGACAGGCCGACGCGTGTGGGATTCGTCACCGTGAGATCGGTCAGCGGCACGCCCTGCCGGCGGAGATCGGCGACGGCCGCGGTGAACGCGTTCGCGGTGAGCCGGGACGGAAGGCGGGACGAGAACACAGGGTTCAGCTCAGGCCTGGGGCCTTCGCGTCAGCGCCAGCGCGACGAAAAGCGCGACCACGATGGGCACCACTCGTTCGAGTGTCCCCTTCCAGGCGTGCGGCGGCAGATAGTAGGCGCCGATGCTCAGCGTGAACCCGAGCGTCATGGCGATGAGCGTCGGGCGGACGCCGACGGGACCGCGCCAGATCGTGACAAGAATGAGTGGACCAAACGCCGCGCCCATCGCGGCCCACGCGAATAACACGCGCGAGAAGATCTCCTGGCTGCCGTACAGCGCAGCCACGACCGCGACGCTGCCTAATCCGAGCACCACGATCCGCGATCGCGCCAGCAGGCTCCAGTGCCCTGCCTGGCCGATCCGCAGGTCGTGCGTGAGCGACGACGCCGCGACCAGCAACTGGCTGTCGACGGTGGACATTATGGCCGAGAGCACGGCGGCGATGACGATGCCCGCCGCGACGGCGGGGAGCAGGCTGGTGGCGGCCGTGATGAGGACGACTTCGGGATCGGCCAGGTCCGGAAAGAGGACGCGGCCCGCGAGGCCGAGCAGCAACATGCCCGCGTACACAATGACCGCCCAGGCGATGCCAATCCTCCGCGCGCGCCGAAGTGTCTGGTCGCCGAGCTTGAGCGCCATGAACCGGTTCACCACATGGGGTTGGCCGGGGTACCCGAGCCCGATGCCGAGCAGGCCCATGATGAAGCCGAGGCCGACAATCCACGGCCAGCCGCGCGTGAAACTGAGGTAGCCCTCCACCGGCACCGCGCGAAGGCCGTCGACGAGGCCAGCGGGACCGCCAACGGCAACGAGCGCGGCGATCGGAACAAGGATTGACGCGACGGCCATCAGCAGGCCCTGAAGCGTGTCCGTCACACTCACGGCCCAGAAGCCGCCGAGCATCGTGTAGAGCATCACGACGCCCGCACCGAGCAGGATGCTGCCCGTCAGCGAAAGGCCGAACGTCTCGCTGAACGCCTTGCCCGCGCCCTGAAACTGCGAGGCTACGTAGGCGCCCAGCGAGAACAGGATGATGATCGAGGCAAGCACGATGATGGCCTGTCGTCCGGCGCGGCCGACCGGACCGGCGAGGAGTTCGGTGACGGTGACGGCGCCCGTGTCGTGGCTCAGGCGACGCAGGCCGGGCGCAATCAGGAACCAGTTGATGACGAAACCGCCCACGCAGGCGGGAAACAGCCATAACGCGCCGAGCCCCCAGGAATACGCGGCGCCGCTCACGCCAAGCAGCGTCCATGCCGAAGACGAGCTGGCCGCCGAACTCACGGCCGCCACCGTCGGGCCGAGCTGACGGCCGCCAAGGAAGAAGTCCAGGCCGTCGTGTGTGCGCCGCCGGGTCGCCAGACCGATGGCGACCAGCACCAGCATGTACACGACGAGCGTCACGATCACGGTCTGTTCGTGCGTCATGCCGTTACGATACTCTGAGCCGACCATGAAACTTCTCGCGTGCCTGCTGCTCGTCACCGTCCTTGGCACCGCCTGCTCGAGCGGGCCCACGCGCACGGCCGCGCGGCCGCCGGCCACGCGCGTCGAACCGGTCACCGACCGGCTGCACGGCGTGGACATCGTCGATCCCTACCGCTGGCTGGAAGGCGACAACGGCGACCCGACTCGGATGGGTCAGGTCACGCCCGACGTCGCCGCGTGGACCGATACGCAGAACGCCTACACGCGCGAGGTCCTCGATAATCTGCCAGGACGCAAGGCGCTCGAAGACCGCCTGCGGCCACTCATGGAGATCGGCGCCGTCACCGCGCCGTCTGTCCGGGGTACGCGTCACTTTTTCTCGAAACGCGAAGGCACGCAGAATCAGCCCGTCATCTACTGGCGCGACGGCCACCGCGGCGAAGACCGCGTGCTGATCGACCCGGCCGTGCTCGACCCGTCCGGCCTGACGACCGTCGAGTGGACATCGCCCTCCCACGACGGCCGGCTCCTCGCCTACGGCACCTACCGCGCCGGCGACGAAAACACGACGCTGCACCTGCTGGAGGTCGACACCGGCGTGGTCCGTCCGCTGGAGATTCCGAGCAAGACCGGCGCGCCCGACTGGCTGCCCGACGACTCGGGGTTCATCTACCGCAATCTCAAGGACGAGAAGAATCCCTACAGCGGCCAGGTGATGTTCCACCGGCTCGACACGGACCCCGCGAAAGACCCGGTGCTCTCCCGCCAGTTCACGACGCAGGAGAACGCGGCGCTGGCCACCACCTGGGGACCGTTCGGCTCGCTCTCGCGTGACGGTCGATGGCTCGCGCTCGGCTACTGGATCGACACGCAGTCCAACGACCTGTGGCTCGCCGACTTCGACGCCTATCGTCGCACCGGCACACTCGTGCGCAAGACCGTCACCACCGGCGAGACGGGCCAGGCGTTCGGCACGGTGATTGACGACGTCCTGTACATGCAGACGACCAAGGGCGCGCCGAAAGGACGCGTCGTGACCGTGTCCGCTGCCGACCCTTCCCCCGCGCGGTGGCGCGACCTGGTGCCCGAACATCCGGACGCGGTCATCGAGAGCGTCGCGATGGCGAAGGGCCTTATCGCTGTCACCTACCTCGAGCGCGCCTCCAGCGTCGTCCGGGTCTTCGACCTTACAGGACGACCGCTCGGTGTCCTCAGGCAGCCGGGCCTCGGTTCGGCCGGCGTGGCCGCCGAGCCCGATCGCACCGAGGCGTTTCTCACCTTCACGAGCTTCAACTATCCGCCGACGATCTTCCGCGTCGACCTGGCGAAGCCTGACGCCGACCCTGAAGTCTGGGAGCGACCCGACGTGCCGGTCGATCCGTCCATCGCTGAAGTGGAACAGGTGACCTACACGTCGAAGGATGGGACGCCGGTGACGATGTTCCTGGTGTACCGGAAGGGCCTGACGAAGAGCGGACGAACGCCGGCGCTGCTGTCGGGTTACGGCGGGTTCAACATCAGCATGACGCCGTCGTTTTCGGCGACGCTCTTCCAGTGGATTGAGGCGGGCGGGCTCTACGCGGTGCCGAACCTGCGCGGCGGCGGCGAGTACGGCGACGCGTGGCACACGGCCGGCATGCTCGACCGCAAGCAGAACGTCTTCGACGACTTCCTCGCGGCGGCCGAGTGGCTGATCGGCCAGGGCTACACGAAGCCCGAACACCTGGCCATCAGCGGCGGGTCGAACGGCGGCCTGCTCACCGGCGCGGCGATCGTGCAGCGTCCCAGCCTCTTCCGCGCGGCCATCGTCGCCGTGCCGCTGCTCGACATGCTGCGCTACGAACAGTTCCTCATGGCGCGGTACTGGGTGCCGGAGTACGGGTCGGCTGAAGACGCCGCGCAGTTCGAGTTCCTCAACGCGTACTCGCCCTATCAGCAGGTGAAGCCGGGCACGCCGTATCCGGCGGTGCTGCTCACGGCGGGCGAACACGACACGCGGGTGCACGCGCTGCACGCGCGCAAGATGGCGGCGCGCCTGCAGGCGGCCACGGCGTCCGACCCTGGTGAACAGCCCGTGCTGCTGTGGGTCGATCGCGAGGCCGGCCACGGACAGGGCAAGCCCCTCAACCTGCGTCTGCGCGACGTCGTCGATTCGCGCCTGTTCCTGATGTGGCAGCTCGGGATGAAGTTGCCGGGGCAGGACGTGAAGTAGCAGGACGATCCGATGAAGACTACGGCCACACGCGGAACGGGCGGCCGTTCAGTTGTCGCATCGCGTTGAAGTGACGCAGATCAAGCGTGAGGACGTCGCGGACGCGATGCTTCGCGGCCAGGACGACCAGTGACGGGTCGGCGAGTCCCGGTTCAAGGTCCGGGTACTTGTCCATGACGCGCTTCGCGGTCTCGATATCGGCCGCGTCGAACGCCTCGAGGCGGTAGGCGCCGCGCGCGACTTCATCGAGGAACGCATGCTGCGCGTCTCGACCGGCCCGGGACGCCAGCAGGTAATCGAGTTCCGCCAGGACGAACGGTGACAGGAGGAAGGGCCCAAGCCGCCCGGCGATGATGGCGGCGCAGTCGGCATGGCGGCTCTGGGCGGCATGGCGGCGCTGGGCGGCATCGATCGCGGCCAGCAGCCCGCTGGTGTCCACAAGGAGCACGTCAGCGATCTCCGAACCCGTCCGCGCCAGCCCCGGCCAGGGCGTCGTCCACACGCTCGGCCAGGCCGGCCTCCTGGCTGCGGAAGAGCGGCAGCCGGGGCCGGGGCGGGGCGGCCCCGCGTCCGTCGCGCGTTCGATCGCGTCGCGGATGAACGCGGCCTCGCTGGACCCGGAGGCTGCCGCCGCGCGCGTCAACGCTGCGTCAACTTGAGGGCGACCGGCGTCGCCGGGGCACGTTTGATTTCGGCATAAGCTTCCAGGGCATGACGCGCAATTCGGGATCGCCCGCGCCGTTCGCCGAACGTGCGGCCGACTGGCTCGGCCTGAATCGCGCGTCGCTGGCCGTGCTCGCGGTTATCGGCTGCCTGGGTCTCAGCGAGGAGATCTGGAGTCATTTCCTTGCGCTCCATCTTCGGGACCAGGCGACCGCCGCCGACGCCGCCGCGGCTGTGGTCGAGGCGGCAATGTACGTCGGGTTCATCAGCTTCGGGAAGAACCTGCTCGAAGGATTCGGCTACATCGCCGGCGGCAGCATCGCGCATCGACTCGGGCCGCGTGTGGCGCTGGCGGTATCGGCGGTGCCGATGGCCGCCGGCTTCACGATCATGCTGGCGGGCTCCGGGCCGTGGCCGATCGTGATCGGGGCGCTGCTCATGACCAACTGGGAGCCGCTCTCGGTGCCCGCGACCTTCGAGGTGATCGGCAGCGAGGTCCGGAAGGAACGCCGGACGATCGCGTTCGCGATGCAGAGCATCCAGAAGCGGCTGCCGAAGGTCGTGGGGCCCGCGGTCGGCGGACTGGTGTTCGGGATGGTCGGCTACTGGCTCAACCTGACGCTGGCCTTCGCGCTCGTGGGCCTGGCCGTCGTCCTGCAACTCCTGCTCACGCGACGGCTGCGCGCGAGGCCGGCGCCGGTGCACGTCCCGTTCCGGACGATTCTCGACACGATGCCGCGGGAGCTGAAGCAGTTGCTGACCGCGGAGATCTTCATCCGCTGGGGCGACTGGTTCGCGCGCGATTTCAGTGTGCTCTACGTCGTGTCGCTGCTCACGAGAGACTGGGGCTGGACCGACCAGGCCGCCACCGCGAGCGCCGGCTGGCTGCTCGCGATCATGGGGGCGACGGCGCTGGCGACCTATGTGCCGGTCGCCAAGTGGGTGGACCGGTCGGCGTCGCCGCGCCCGTTCATCGGCACGACCTTTCTGCTGTTCTCGCTGTTTCCCATCTGTCTCGTGCTGCTGCCGAAGGCGTGCGCCGCCCTGGGCCTGCCGGTGATGTTCGGCCTGGTCGTGACGTACATGCTCAACGGCCTGCGCGAGATCGGAGAGCCGGCGCGCAAGGCGCTGATTTCGACCGGGTTCCCACCCGAGGTCCGCGCCCGGGCGGTCGGGCTCTACTGGGGTCTGCGGTCGTTCGCGTTCTGCCCGGCCCCGATCGTCGCGGCGCTGCTCTGGTCCAGGATCGGCCCCGACGCCACGTTCCTGATTGGCGGCAGCATCGGTCTCCTCGGCACGCTCTGGTACACGGCTGGCGGCTCAGGACGTGGCTGACAGCCATCGACGTTTCCCGTGGCGGTGTCAAGACATCACCGCGTTGACCGGATTCACGCCCGAGGCCGCGGATGGCGATAAACTGGAGCCCATGACGAGGCCACGATTTCGCTTTGGTTCCGCCCTGACCCTGGCCGCGCTGCTGGCGCTGGCGCCGCTGGCCGCCCAGCAGGCGCCGAAGGTTTCCGCGCCGTACGAGATGTTCACACTGCCCAACGGGCTGACGGTGATCCTTCACGAGGATCACAGCGTCCCGATGGTGTCGGTCAACGTCTGGTATCACGTCGGATCGGCCCGCGAGAAGGTCGGACGCACGGGGTTCGCACACCTGTTCGAACACATCCTGTTCGAAGGGTCCAAACACGTCGCCGAAGGGGACTTCGACAACCTGCTCGAAGCCGCCGGCGGCAACAACAACGGGTCGACGACGACCGACCGGACGAACTATTACGAGTCACTGCCCTCCAACGCGCTGGACCTCGCGCTGTTCCTTGAATCCGATCGCATGGGCTTCCTGCTCGACGTGGTCACGCCACAGCTGGTCGACGGCCAGCGCGATGTCGTCAAGAACGAACGGCGGCAGAGCCACGAAAACGCGCCCTACGGCATGGCCGACGTCCGCCTGACCGAGCTGATGTACCCGAAGGACCATCCGTACCACTGGCCGGTCATCGGCTACATGGAAGATCTCTCTGCCGCGACCCAGGAAGACGTGAAGGAGTTCTTCACGAAGTACTACGCGCCGGCCAATGCGAGCCTGGTCATCGCGGGCAACATCAACCCGGCCGAAACGCGGAAGAAGGTTGAACACTGGTTCTCCGACGTGGCGCACGGTCCCAGACCGGAACCGGCCTGGGCCGCACCGGTGGAACTGACGTCAGTCGTCACCGAAACACTCACCGACAACGTGCAACTGCCACGGCTCTACCTGTCGTGGCACTCGCCCGCGCAGTTCAGGCCCGGTGACGCCGAACTGGACGTCCTCGCCAGTGTGCTCACGGGCGGCAAGAACTCGCGCCTCTACAAACGGCTGGTCTACGACCTGCAGTTGGTCCAGAACATCTCGGCGTTTCAGGCCAGCGCGGCCCTGGGATCGCGCTTCCAGATCGTCGCCACCGCGCGGCCGTCCAACGACCCGCCGGAACAGGTGCTGGCGAAAATCAAGAGCCTCATCGACGAGGAAATAGAAAAGTTGAAACAGACGCCGCCGGACATCCGCGAAGTGCAACGCGCGTTGAACGGCATCGAGTCGAGCTTCCTGAACGCGATGCAGCCCAGCGGCACCAAGGCCGACCAGATGAACGCCTACTACTTCGCCACCGGCAACCCCGACTATTTCGCGGAAGACCTGGCGCGGTACATGGCACTGCAGCCCAACGACATTCAGGCCGCCGCCCGCACGTGGCTGCCCACCGACCGCCGGCTGGAACTGTCGGTTCATCCGCTTAAGAGGTGACTGAGGTGGCAAAAATGGTGCGACGTGCGAACGTGCGAACGTGCGGCGTATGGAGAGACCGTGAGATGAAGACTTCAATGAGAACACTCGTCGTGGTGACTGTTGCGGCAGCGGTGCTGACCGCCGGGCTGATCGCGCGGCAGGCGCCTGATCGATCCAGGCCGCCCGCACCAGGTCCGGTGCCCGTCCTCACGCTGCCGCCGGTGCAGAAACACACGCTCTCGAACGGTCTGCCCGTGTGGATCGTCGAGATGCCCAAGGTGCCGGTCGTACAGATCAATCTGATCGTCCGCGCGGGCGCCGCCGCCGACCCGGCCGGCACGTACGGCCTCGCCAGCTTCACGGCGGCCATGCTCGACGAGGGCGCGGGCAGTCGCAACGCGCTCGAGTTGGCCGACGCCATCGAGTATCTCGGCATCACCATCTCGACCGGCAGTTCCTGGGACGCCTCCACCGTCGGCCTCTTCACCCCAGTCTCGAAACTCGACGAGGCGCTGCCGGTGATGGGCGACGTGGCGCTCCGTCCGTCGTTTTCCGACGCGGAAGTCGAACGGCTCCGGCAGGAACGCCTGACCTCCCTGCTCCAGCAGCGCGACAACGCGTCCACGCTGGCCAGCGCCGGATTTTCCCGTCTCGTGTTCGGTCCTCGCCATCGGTACGGCGCCCTCGCGATGGGCAACAGCGCGTCCAACGGCGAGATGACGACAAAGGAGATTCGCGCATTTCATGCGCAGTACTACCAGCCGCGGACGGCACACCTGCTCGTGGCCGGCGACGTGACGCCGGCGACGATCCTGCCGAAGCTGGAGAAGACGTTCGGCGGCTGGACAAACGGCGCCGCACCTGCCGCGCCGGCACTGGGCGACACTACGCAGCACGCGGCGAAGCAGATCTACCTGATCGATCGCCCGGGCGCCGCGCAGTCACAGATCCGCATCGGCTGGATCGGCGTCGCGCGACACACGCCGGACTACCACGTGCTTGAAGTGCTGAACACGGTGCTCGGCGGCTCGTTTACCTCACGCCTGAACCAGAACCTGCGCGAACGCAACGGGTATTCCTACGGCGCCGGTTCCACGTTCGACATGCGCTCCACGCCCGGCCCGTTCTTCGCTTCGTCTGGCGTGCAGACGGACAAGACCGTGGAGTCGCTGCGCGAGTTCTTCATCGAACTCAACGCCATCCGCCAGCCGATTCCCGCCGATGAACTGCAACGCGCGAAGAACTACCTGGCATTGGGTTTTCCTGCCGGCTTCGAGACCACCGGGTCGGTGGCCTCGCAACTCGGGGAGCTCGTCATCCACGGCCTGAGCGAGTCGCTGTTCAACGAGTACGCCGGCAAGATCCAGGCGGTCACGGCCGCCGATGTGCAACGCGCCGCGAACCAGTACATTCAGCCCGACAGGTTCGCCGTCATCGTGGTCGGCGACCTGTCGAAGATCGAGCAGCCCATTCGCGCCGCCAACCTCGGTCCCGTTCGAGTGGTGCCGGTGGACGATGTGCTGAAGTAAGGGCCCGCGGGACAATGACTTGGCCATTCCGGCTGGCGAGGCGCCCGGCCGCCAAGGCGCGAGGAGCGCGCATACCTGGCGTATGTAAGCGACGAGCAACGCAGGCGGCCGGGATGGATCGGCAGCCAGAATGGCCACGTCATTGTCCCGCGGGCCCTAAGTGATTGTCGTCGTCGGGGCGGGCGCGGCGGGACTCGTCGCCGCGATCTTCGCGCGAACGTCAAGCCTCAAGGTTCTGCTGCTGGAATGCACGTCCGACGGCGGGCGCAAGATTCTGATCAGCGGGGGCGGCCGGTGCAACATCCTGCCGTCCTCGCTGCAGCCCGAACGCTTCGTCACCGACTCTCCTTCCCATCTGATGCGCGGGTTGTTGCGGTCCTGGCCGCTGGCCGCGCAGCGCGCCTTCTTCGAAGAAGAGGTGGGGATCCCTCTTGCGCTGGAAACCGGGACAGGTAAGCTGTTCCCCGCGTCCAACCGCGCGCGCGACGTGCGCGACGGCCTGATGGCGCTGGCGCTCAAGCGCGGCGTTGAAGTACAGACACAGACGACAGTGACTGACGTCAGTGCGGTGGAACCGACCGAAGCCCCCGCGGACGCACGCTGGCGGCTGGCCACGTCGCGCGGCGAGATCGACGCGTCAACAGTCATCCTCGCGACCGGCGGACTCTCGGTGCCGCTGACCGGCAGCGACGGCACGGGTCTGACGATCGCCCGCCGCCTGGGGCACGAAATTCATCCCACGTACCCGGCGCTTACGCCGGTCACGGGCAGCACGCCCCTGTTGGCGTCACTCTCCGGGATCTCGCTGGATGTACGCATCCGGGCCAGGTGGCAGGGCCACACGACCGAATCCCGCGGCGGCTTCCTGTTTACGCACCGTGGGTACAGCGGGCCGGCTGTCCTCGACGTGTCCCATGTCGTCGTTCGCAGCAAAATGAGCTCGGAGGCGATTGCCGCTGGGGTGTCCCGGAAATCACCTCCGAGCTCATTTGCGACCCTGCGCGTCCAGTGGACCGACTGTGACGCGGACACGTGGACGCGGGAATTGACGGCAACGCAAGGACTTATCGTGAACGCGGTGGCGAAGCATCTGCCCGAACGGCTGGCGGAGGTCTTGTGCCTCGAAGCCGGACTGCCACCCGACCGGCGGGGGCCGGAACTGCGGCGCCATGAACGCACGGCACTGGTGGACGCGCTGACGTCGTACGAACTGCCGTGGTCAGGCGACGAAGGCTACAAGAAGGCCGAAGTGACCGGCGGCGGCGTGGCGCTGACGGAGATCCACCCGCGCACCCTCGAAAGCGCGCGGCACCCAGGGCTCTTTCTCTGCGGTGAGATGCTCGACGCGTTCGGGCCCATCGGCGGGTACAATTTCGCCTGGGCGTGGGCGACCGGCCGCGCGGCCGGCCTGGGTGCCAGCCACCGTTCACGCGAGACGTGAAGAACGTGAAGAAGGACTTCAGAGAACCCTTCGACACGGCCGGCACGATGATCACATCGTCGCCGGGCTGCCAGTTGGCGGGCGTGGCGACCTTGTGCTGGGCGGTCAACTGCATCGAGTCGAGGACGCGGAGCACTTCGGCGAAGTTGCGGCCGGTGGTCATCGGATAGGCGAGTGGCGTTGTACATGGCCGTACGACCTTCCGAGGTGTCCGAATCGGGCCCTGGGTCGTGTTCGCGGTGAAGTCCGACAATCACTTCACGTTCTTCATGCCTCGTGTGCGATCTATGATCCACACACCCGCGCGGGTGGCGACGCCGGCGCGGGGCGCACCGACACGTACTGCACCTTCGGCGGCATCGTCGGCGCCAGCGTGATCACCACACGGAGCGTGCCTCGTTCGCAGGTCAGGTTCCACTGGCCGCGCAACGCATTCTCCACATCGAACGCGGCATCGGTGCGACACACGCCCACCTGTTCGCGCAGCGCCGTGATCTGGCGCCGCCGCCGGTCCTTCGACTCATCCAGGAACAGATTCACCGCCGCGATCCGATCGGCCAGGCCGTCGTCCCACTGATTGACCAGGCGCGTCACGTCGTCTTTCGCCGCCAGGAGCGCCGCGCTGGGTTCAGCCTGCCGGCGCGTCAGCGCGCCCGTGCGCGCCAGCACGTCGGTGGCCGCGTCGAACACCGCGTCCCAACTGGTGTACGTGAGGTTCCCCATCGCGATGAACCCCACGCCCTCGTCGGTCAACCAGCGCATCTGCGAACCGAACCCCGGCAAGCCGCCGCTGTGCGCGACGATGTGGCGGTACTGGCAGGACTGGCGAATCCGCAGGCCGTATCCGTACGACAACGCATTGAGTTGGACGGGCGTCGATCCGGTGCCGCCCGTCACCGTGGCGGGGCGAGGGCGCGCGGTCTGTTGCATCTCGCGAAGGGATGACCGCTTCACGGGCCCGGGATCCGGATCATCGCGAGGCGGCCAGGCGCCCATGAGAAAGCTGACGTAGCGACCGAGGTCGCGCGTCGACGTCAGCAGGCCGCCCATCGAGCCGAATGCGCCGTCTGGCAGTTGCGGCTCTTCCTTCCACTGGCTGTCTTCCCATCGGTATCCGAGCGCCAGCCGGTCTTTCGCCACCGACGCCGGCTCCAGCGTCGTCGACGTCATGCCCAGAGGCTGCAGGATGTTGGTCTTCACGTAGTCGGCGTACGGCATGCCGGACACACGAGAGACGACGCGCCCGAGGATGGCGAAGCCATAGTTGGAGTACTCGTAGGCGGTGCCTGGCGCGGTGGAAAACGGAATGCCTCCTCTCAGCATCTCGGTGAACTGCGCCTCGGAGACGGCCAGTTGCCGATCGCCCCAGGGATTGTCCTCGGGAAATCCTTCGGCGTGCGACAGCAGATGGCGAATCGTGATCTTCGGCGCGTCGGCGGTCGGGTACTTGAGGCCAGCCAGCTCCGGCACATGGCGCTCGGCCGGATCGTCGAGCGAGAGCTTGCCTTCGTCGCGCAGCTTCAGGATGGACAGGGCCGTGAAGCTCTTGGTCATCGAGGCGATGCGGAACACCGTGTCGCTGGTCACCGCGGTGCGGCCAGCCAGTTCGCGCACGCCGACGCCGCCCGTGTGGACGAGTTGTCCATCGATCAGTAGGCCGTAGGCCATGCCCGGGACACGCGACGTTTCCGCAAACGCGGCGAACATCCTGTCGATTTCGGGCAATGCCGCGCGCAGCCTCGCGGCGCGGTCAGGGCGGACCTGGCCGGAGATGGAGGCGCCACTGGTGAGCGCCAGAGCAGTGCAGGTCAAGACACACAGCAATCGGCGAAGGGTCATGATGAAGCGGACTGTAGCGCAATCGCGGCGGGGAGATACAATCGTCGGCGGAGGATTCCACTATGTCGCTTTCCCGTCGAGATTTTCTAGCGTCGTCCGCCGTCGCCCTTGGCGCGGGGGTGCTGGGCCGGCCCGCGTTGGCCCGGGCCTGGCAGCAGCAGGCACCGGCCTGGACGCCGGTCTTCACCGAGATTCGGCGCGGCGTCGGCTTTTTCACCGGCCGTGGCGGCACGATCGGCTACCTGATCAACACCGGGGGCGTGGTGGTGGTCGACAGCCAGTTTCCTGACTCGGCCAAGGTGTTTGTCGAGGGCCTGGGTGGCCGCTCGGGCAGCCGGCCGGTGGACCGGCTGATCAACACGCATCATCACGGCGATCACACCGGCGGCAATATCGCCTTCAAGGGCCTCGCGAAAAAGGTGGTCGCCCACGAACGCGCGGCGGAGCTGATTAGGCAGGCGGCGGCCGCGCCAAACGCCGCCGAGCAGCTCTCACCAGACACGACGTTCGCAGACGTGTGGCGCGAAGAGATCGGCAACGAGTGGGTGCGGGCGAAATACTACGGCCGGGCGCACACGGGCGGCGATGCGGTGATCACGTTCGAACAGGCGAACGTCGCGCACATGGGCGACCTCATGTTCAACCGCCGCGTGCCGGTCATCGATCGGGTCAACGGCGCGCTGGTGGCCAACTGGGTCACGGTGCTTGAGAAGACGACGGCCGACCACACGGCTGACACGATCTACATCTTCGGTCACGCCGGTGCGGACCTGCCGGTCACCGGTGGGCGCGCCGACCTGCTGTTCTTCCGCGACTACCTGACGGCGCTCCTGGAACACGCGCGCGCCGCCGTCAAGGCCGGCCAGACCAAAGACCAGTTCTCGGCTTCGTCACCCACGTTGAACGGGTTCGAGGTGTTCGGCGCGCACAATGCCCGCACGTTGGGGATCGTGTACGACGAAGTCACGGCGTAAGGTGATCGGGTGCTCTTGTGCTCGGGTGCTCCCGTGCACCGGAGCGCCGGAGCACTGAAAGAAAGCCGTAGGAGGCCGGACCTCCAGGTCCGGCGCGACGCCGGGTCTGAAGACCCGGCGTCCTAGAGCGTTTTCCACTTGTACGTAGTAGGGCCGCATGGTAGTCCTAACCCCAATGCCTTTCGGAAAGTCGCAGCTGTGAGATTCCTCTGGTACCGCTCCCGCGAAATCGGTACTGACCGTGGGGATGCGTACCCCTTCCTCGCCCCGGATCCCACCATTACGTCGCCGCCGCCGGCCCAACGTCCCGACGCCCGAGGCTCCCGCGGGCGTCCTCGGGGCGTGGGGGCACTTGGGGGGCCGCGCTGGGGGCCACCGGCCCTTCAGCGCCGTGGACGCCAACCGCGCGCGTCCCGATCACGCCGCGGCTGCAAGGCGTGACGGTCCAGGTGCTGCAGGGCGCCGGCACGTGGGCCGAGCCCTGTGACGCGTGGTTCGAGGAGCCCTGGGCCGACAGGGCCTGGTCCGACCGGCGGATCCGATGGCCGTGGGAGGTCTTGGCCGATCTGCTGCGGCGGGCGCGGCGCCCGGTGGCGACGCGCCCGCCGGCCTCGCGAGGCGTGCTGGCGCGGCGGGCGCCTCCCCGCGCTCGACGGCACGCCAGACCGCCTGCCCCACACGCCGCCGATCACCGCGACCCCCACGAACGCGCGGTCGCGCCGTGGCCGCGCCGCGTGCGCCACGATCCCCGTCAGGGTGCTGCTCGCACTCGGGCGGCACCCTCCGCGGGCCGCCGGCATCGGACGCCACGGTGGATCGGCGTGGGCACGGGCCCGACGCCGGCTGGCGCACCTGTCCCAGGGCGTCTTGTTGCTGGGCGATCGCCTCTCTGGCGTGCCGGCGTTCCTCGTCCACGCCTCGGCCGCGTGTCAGCGGGTCGGCCGTCATTGGCCTGTGTCGGATCCCGCGCCATCTGACCGCCCCAGGGATCACACGGCGGCCCGAGGGGAGCCGCCGGATCCGCGTCGCCGTCCGCGAGCAGGGCCGGCCCGCGCACATCCTGCCATGGTGCTCGGGTGCTCCAGTGCTCGGGTGCTCCGATGCTCCGGTGCTCGGGTGCTCCGGTGCACCAGAGCACCCGAGCACCAAGTACCGCGGCGACGATGCCGGGCGGTCTCTGGTGCCGAGTTGTCCCGTGACGGGATTGATGACCGCGAGACGGACGCCGGTGGCACCGCCTCGTGCGCACCAGACCACTTCCGCCCTCTCGGCGACGAAGTCATCGTCCTTGGGGCGCACCGAACAGGAGACCTGGGAGGACAGACTCTTTTTTCGATATCTTCGGCGCACGCGCGCCTCTGGCGGG
This sequence comes from Vicinamibacterales bacterium, assembly GCA_038918905.1. Lineage (GTDB taxonomy): Bacteria > Acidobacteriota > Vicinamibacteria > Vicinamibacterales > SCN-69-37 > SYFT01. The sequence continues at coordinate 21,375 of JBCKZS010000013.1, read as the reverse complement.
GCACCGGACACCTCGCCGACAAACAGGGCGACGGGAACGAGTTTCATGTGCGGCTCTCCTGTTCCGTGGCGCTGCGCCACGACTCAGTACCAAGGCGACCTGCGTGCCCAGCGGCATCTGCCCGAGAAATATCGCGGCCACCAATGGCTGCCCCTGTAGCGCCCGGCGCAGAGTGCTGGCGAGGGCGCGCCGGAGAACGGTCTCCCCGGAATGCGGGCGCCGGGTCCAAAACACCGTGGGCGTCAGGGACACGAATCCCAGGGTTCGCAGTGCCCGCTCGGCACGGCGGCGCGTGTCACCCGCGCCGAGGTCGAGCGCCACAAACAACGCACGGTTCAACGGCGTCACCACGCCAGAGTCCTCGCGCGGTACTCGTGTCCGCCCTCAAGTGCCCGCCTGAACGCACCAGCCTGATCGCGGATGACCTTCGCCAAGGCTGGGCCACCGCGTTCGATGATCGATCGCGCCCCCGGCAGCCACTGGCAGACCTGCACCGTCGTGGCCGCGCTACGGCGGTCCGGACTCACCGCCCCCGCCGTGTTCGAGGGCCCGATCGACCACCCCAGCTTTCTCGCCTCTGTGGAACAAGTCCTCGTCCCGACGCTCCGGCCGGGCGACTGGGTGATCAGCGACCACCTCGCCGTCCACAAACAGCCCGCCGTCCGGACCGCCATCGAGCACGCGGGCGCCCCCCTACACTTGCTGCCGCCGTATCGTCCGGACTTCAATCCGATCGAACAGGTGTTGGCGAAGCTCACGGCGCTCATGCGCACGGCACGGCCACGCGCGGTTGACGCCGTCTGCCACCTCCTCGCCGCCGCCCTCGCGCTCTTCGCCCCGACCGAGTGCTTGGCCACCTCCGGAATTCTGGATACTCTGGCGCTACACCGTCATGAAAAAGGCTCAGGCGTGATGCCGGGTCGAGCACTGGAGCACCCGAGCACCCGAGCACGAGAGCACCCGAGCACCCGAGCACCTACTGTTGTTTTTTGTCGATCACATACACCCTGGCGTCGCCCGGGCCGAACACCACGTGCCAGCGGACGCCCGTGGGCTGGCGCAGCATGCCAATTGTTGATCCGTCGAAGAGGTTCAGCCACTCGGCCGGCGGCACGCCGCTCGGAAGAAACGCGTAGGTGTCGGCCGGCGCGGTACCGGGCGGGGCGACGTTGGTCGCCACAAGGACCCACGCGCGGCCCGCGTCAAGCAGTTGCACATCGAGGTCGTTCACCGGGGGGTCAATCCTCACGGGCGGACCGGCCGTCAGTATGTCGACCAGGTTCGCGTTCCGGACCAACTGTCGCCCCACCGCGGAGGCCGCTTGCACCCACGGCGGCGTCTGGCCCGACCCGTCGCTGAGCCCCGTGCCCTCGGCCAGCCCCGCATCAAACGACACGACACGCGCGCCGTGCGCCACTGCGCGCCACATGAGTGAGGAATACCGCGGCACCGGCGTGCGCGGCACCAGAATGTCCACGTGCGTGTCCCCACGCAGTGCCGACTCCGGCGTGAGCGGCACGGACTCGACACGAATCACCACCCGCAGTCCGGCTCGATCGGCCATGCGCCGCAGATCGAGCGCGCCGGCCACATGATGCACCGGCCAGGTGACCGCGGTAAACCCGGCATCGCGAATGGCCTCCAGATCCACCTGGCGCGGCACGCCGGCGGGCATGCCTCGATACCAGACGCTCACCAGCGGCCGGGGCCGCACCTGCGCCACGGCGGGAAGGAGACCCATCGTCGCGGCCAGAACCGCGGCTACAGACCGCGCTAGAATGCAGGGACCCAGGGAGGGCCACGTCATGCGCACGCTCATCAGTCGATTCAGTCGATTCAGTCGATTCACGCGTTTCGGACTCGTCATCACGTTCACCGGGGCGCTCACCGGGCTGGTGATGGTCACGCCGGCCGCGCACTCACAAGCGCCCTCAGGATACCTGACGCCGCCCAAAGTCATCGCCGACATCATGGACGCCGAGCCCCTGCCCGGTGTGCTGCTCTCGCCGGATCGCCAGACGCTGCTGCTCACGCATCGGCGAAGCATGCCGACCCTGGCGGAAGTGGCGTCGCCGATGCTGCGACTGGCCGGGTCCCGCATCAGCCCGGTCACCAATGGGCCACACGTCTTGAACGGCCCGATCGGAATCACGCTGAAGGACATCTCCACAGGCACCGAGCGGCGGTTGGCGCTGCCAGGCTCGGGCACCTTCGGCGCCAGTTTCTCACCAGACGGCCGCAAAGTGGCGATCACCCACGCGGCCGCGAACACCATTCGTCTGCTGGTGGCCGACGTGGCCTCTGGACGCATCCAGACGGTGCTCGATGGCGGCATCAACGGACTGGGCGGCGGCTGTTCGTGGCTCGACGACTCCAACGGATTTCTGTGCGGCCTGATTCCGGCCGGCCGCGGCCCCGCGCCAGCACCGCCCGTCGTGCCCACGTCGCCCAACGTTCAGGAAAACCTGGGCACCGTGGCCGCGGGCCGCACGTATCAGGACCTGCTGACCGGCGCGTACGACGAACAGCTCTACGACTACTACTTCACCAGCCAGCCCGCCTGGGTCGATCTCGCCGGAACGAAAACGCCGTTTGGCGCGCCGGCGATTTACGCGGGACTCCAGGTGTCCACCGACCGCCAGTACGTGCTCGTCACCCGCATCAAGCGGCCGTATTCCTACCTGCTGCCGGCCGGCAACTTCCCGCGTGACGTGGAAGTCTGGGATCGCACGGGCAGGAGGGTGCGCACCGTTGCCGACGTGCCGATGGGTGACGTCGTCCCGGTCAACGGCGTCCACCAGGGTGCCCGCGGTGCTCAGTGGCATCCGCTGGATCCTGCCACGCTCATCTGGACTGAAGCGCTCGACAAGGGCGACATCCGCAACACCGTGCCCCACCGCGATCGCCTCATGACGCTGGCGGCGCCATTCACGGGCACGCCGTCCGAGGCCCTCAAGACGGCCTGGCGTTTCTCGGGCCTGACCTTCACCGAACAGGGTGTCGTCCTGGTCAGCGAGTCGGATCGCGCGACGCGCGTCAGTCGTACCTGGCTTTACGACAAGGGCTTCGCGTCAACGCCGCGCAAACTCTGGGAGCGCGGCCAGCAGGATCGGTACGGCGATCCCGGCACGCCACTGCGGCGACCGGCCTCGACGCTCGTCATTCAGGTGGGCGATGCGATCTACCTTTCTGGCCAGGGCGCGTCGCCCAGGGGCGATATGCCTTTCCTCGACCGGCTCACCCTCACGACCCTGAAGACGGAACGTCTCTGGCAAAGCGACGATCAGAGCTTCGAGTCCGTCATTGGTCTCGTGGACGACAACGGGGCCCGCCTCATCACGCGCCGCGAAACATCGCAGATCCCCGGCAACTACGTGATGCGCGACACGGTGGCAAAGACCATGACGCCGATTACGGCGTTCAAGGATCCGCATCCCCAGTTGTCCGACGTGCAGAAGCGGTTCGTGACCTACAAACGCGCCGATGGCGTGACGCTGTCAGGCACGATCTACCTGCCGCCGAGCTACAAACCAGGCGTCCGCCTTCCCCTGTTCGTGTGGGCGTATCCGCAGGAGTTCACCGACGCCGACGCCGCCAGCCAGGTCGTCGGCTCGCCCAATCGCTTCACCACCGTCGGAGGTTCGTCCCATCTGCTGCTGCTCACGCAGGGTTACGCCGTGTTTGACGGTGCGACGATGCCGATTATCGGCCCCGGGGAGACGGCCAACAATACGTATGTGGAGCAACTGGTGGCCAGCGCGCAGGCCGCGGTCGATTTCGCGGTGGACGCGGGCATCGCCGACCGCAGCCGCATCGCCGCGGGCGGACACAGCTACGGCGCGTTCATGACGGCCAACCTGCTGGCGCACTCCGACATCTTCGCCGCGGGCGTCGCGCGCAGCGGAGCCTACAACCGGACGCTGACCCCGTTTGGATTCCAGAACGAAACGCGCACGTTCTGGGAGGCCCCGGACGTCTACGCCAGGATGTCGCCCTTCTGGCACGCGCACAAGATCAAGGAGCCGCTACTGCTGATCCACGGTGAGCTCGACAACAACTCGGGCACGTTCCCGATTCAGTCCGAGCGGATGTACATGGCCGTCAAAGGGCACGGCGGCACCGCCCGCTACGTGACGCTGCCGTACGAATCACACGGCTACGCTGCGCGCGAATCCAACATGCACGTCGTCGCCGAAACGCTCCATTGGCTGGACAAGTACGTGAAGAAGCTCCCCAATTGAAGGATTGAGGGATCGGCGCCTAGCCTTGTCGGAGCTGCGCCAGGTGGTGTGCGGCGTGGCCCGCGAGTGTGATGAGGAGGTCCTCGACGTCGATCGCTCCGCGCTCGGGATGCGTGAGGGCGAGGGCGCGCTGGCCGGGTGACAGGCCCGCCACCAGGGCGATGTTCATGCGGCGCACGGCGTCGAACGCCGCGGCGGCCGTGGCCGGATCCACGACTGGCGCTTCGATATCGAGAAGCGGATCCTGGTCCATGGGCTGCACGACATACCCGGGCAGGGCCAGCGCCATTCGGACGCGCGTGCTCAGGATCAATTCCCACTGCGTCACGTGCACCAGCACCTGGTGCGCCGTCCACTTGCCGGGCACCCACGGACGGGCCCAGTCCGCGTCGCGGTTTCTGGCGAACACGGCGCGGTATCCGTCGAGGGTTTCGCGCAACACGTCCAGGGGGTCACGGCCGTCGACATATTCGGCGTAGGGCGTGGGCATCGTGTGTGGCCCAGTGTAGTGGCAAAATGACGTCACGACCAGCACGGCGCGGCTGAAGCCACGCCCTATGTACCGCCTGTTCGATTTACGTCTTGAGTCGTGACGCGAGCCAGACGAGCTCAGCGATCAGTCCGTCGGTGCGTTTGATGTAGGCAGGGTCGAGGGCCTCGCCCTCGGGGCTGAACGTCTTGTCGACATTGGACACGGCCACGGTCACGGGCAGCACGATGGCGCCCATGTGGGTGAGCACGGTCACGAGTTGCGCCCAGGCATTCACACCGCCATGGCCGCCGTCGGACACCGTCACGATGGCGACCGGCGTCCGTTTGTACTGCGCGTAGAAGTAGTCGAGCGCGTTCTTCAGCACGCCCGGGTACCCGTGGTTGTACTCCGGCGACACGATCACAAGCGCGTCAGCGGCCTGGATCTTCGCGCCCATCTCTGCCACGCCGGGTGGCGTCGGTTCGATCTTCCCCAACCGTTCCTCGATGATCGGCAGGTCGAGCTCGGCCAGATCCACCAGCTCGGCGTTGATGCCCCCGGCCGCGGCGAGACGTGCCATGACAAAGGTCGCGACACGTTCACTCATGCGCCCGCGGCGCACGCTTCCGAGAATAACGAGCACATTCAGCACTGCACACCTCCTGCGCCCTGCAACTTCGCCCGCATGTCCTCCACGAGCGACACGAGTTGCTGGAGGCGCGACTCCGGCACATGGCACCTCCGGTGTGCCTTTGACCTTGGGAGGTCGGAGAGGGGTGTCGGTCGTCTACGGACTACTGAGAATGCGGGACTGTCTTGTAATGTTCGCGCAGCAGGTCGCGCCCGAAGTCTCCGTTGAAGTCACGCCACACCGAGTGGATGTGATTGGCGTTGTGCTGCACGTTGTCGTACTCGATAAGGAACGTCGGCCCCTGCACGCGGTAGTAGTGCGGCCCGCCAACGTCGAGTGTGCCGGCCCAGCCAAACGTGATCGCGTCCATGCCGGCCTTTTGCAGCGCGTCGAGCCGCGCCTTTGCAAGTTCCGGTCCGACACGACCCAGGTACGCGTCGAGCACTTTCTCGAACAGGCGCTTTTGCGCGGGCGTCATCTCGGCGTAGGTGATGCCGGCGGGATCGAGTGTCCTGACCTCCCGGCTTTCGCCCGTCAGCATCTCGCGCGGCGCGCTGACGTTGAAGATCACCCTGGCGCGCTGTGCCTCGTCGAACGCCGCCATCAACGCGCGGCCGCTTTCCTCTTCTTCGCGCAACGCGCGTTTGCCCGCATGGGGGCCGTCCCTGACGACTGCGGGATTCGAGCCGAAGAACGACGGCGCAAACACGATCGGCCTGCCGTCGACGAGCGTGAAGTTCACCGAAAGGTGATGGCCTTCGAACTTCCAGGCCCACGGCGCCTTGCCGTTCGGGTCGCCGTAGATGGAGACAAAATACATTTCCGGATCGCGGACGATCGCGTTGGGGCCCGTGCGCAGCGGCTCGATCGCCTTCAGTACGTTCTCGAGATCGATGATCGCGGTCGCATTCGCATAGCCGCGCATGCTGAGCCCCGTCCTGAGGAGCGCATGAGCGTTGACGCGCTGCGGCTCAGTCATCTCCTTCAGCGGCAGCCCGGTCCGGGCACGCGGCGTAAAGCGGAACTCGAAGCGCGTGTCGTCCTCGAACTCGAACCCGGCCTTCGACCGCTGCCCGGCGTTCAGATCTTTCAGGAACGCGTTCGCCGCCCCGGCCATCGCGCGACCTGTGGCGGCGGGCGTGCTGTTGAGCGCGGTCGGCGCAGCGAGCACCAGCGCGAGGAGGAGGAGGAGGATGAGGAGGATGGGCTTACCGCGACGGGTCATAGTCCCTCCAGACGCGCGTAGTATAGCCCGGCCGCCGGTGAGGATGTCGCGGCGTGCTTCGTGCGCCGTGCGGGACCGCCGCACGCCGCACGTCGCACCTCGCACGCCGCACGAAGCACCTCGCACTACTTACATGTCTTACGCCTCCCAGTCGCACATCGGGGCGCACAGGCGGTCCGGGCAGAGGACCCAGCCGGGCGGGCAGACGCTTTCGTCCGTGATCGCCTCCCCCATGCTCTTCACTGTCGTGATCGCCGCCCCCATGCTCTTCACTGTCGTGATCGCCGCCCCCATGCTCTTCACTGTCTTTCGGAGCAAGCTCTCCACGGCGGGGTACTTTGTCTTGTCGGTGGCGTAGATTTCGATGGAGAGCCGCTCGATTTCCAACGCGAACCACCGTAGTGCCGCCAGGCGGATGGCGTCATTGGGATGTGCCTGCCAGACCACCGGGACCTTTTTCGACTTCTTCTTCGTTGCCATGTGACGACTCCTTTGTCTGTGAGTGTTCAACGCCCGGCTGACGTGCCGGACGAAGCCGTGGATTCCTGAAGCAGCCAGATGTCCTGCCGCCGCTCCTCGCGCACGCCGATCAGCGTGTCGGCGTCGAGGGGCTCAATACCCGAGTATGTTACACCCGGCAACGTGTTCCGGGTCAGGGCCGCCAGCCGGAGAGTGGTGAACGAGAACGCATAAAGGTTGTGCACGCCGTTCTCCGTACGCGTGACGTACAGGGCGCGCGCGTCGGGGTGCAGCCGCGTCGTGGCGATGAAGGCGTTGTTAATGCGGACGGCAGGAGGGCGGACGGCGCCGGCCGGCCCAACCACGATGACGTCGAGATCGCCGCTGCCGCTGCGATCCTCGTGCAACGCCACCCTGTGTACCAGCACCATCGTGCCGTCCAGCAGCCAGCCGCGTGCGAATACGCCGGACTGCGGTCCCTTGATCTCCGCCCACTCGCGGTCGTCACCCGTCTCAAGTGTGATGGCGTGGACGACCGTGGTGTCGCGGGAGTCATTCAGGAGATACCCAAGGAACCGCCCATCGGGCGAGACGTGCGGGTCGCGGATGTAGAACAACGGATCGGACGCCTTCGCGAGCGGCGGGTCGGCCGAGGCCGCTCCCGCGCGGTAGCGGCGAATCGCCGTCACGCCTGGCTGGTCGACGAAGAACAAGTCCGCGACCGTCGGGCTCCACGTCATGATGCGGCTGGCCCAATCGACCGGCAGCAGCGACAGCCGCGGCAGGGCCGCCGTGTTCGTCAGCACCGTGGTCGCACCGCTGCCGAGCTGGCGAACGTGCAGGGTGGTTCGTGCCGGCCGGTCGCTGGTCTGCAGGTAGGCGAGCCACTCGCCGTCGTGCGACAGGCTGGCGGCATACCCGTCGGCCACGGGTCGCACCTGATCCGCGAGCGCTCCCCGATCCAGCGGGCCGATGAACAGCTTGGTGTCGACCAGGGCGTATCCCTGCGAGGGCACGGGCTGGCTGCGCTGGAACGTCAACATCCGGCCGCCGACGATCGGCGAGTAGTCGCTGAGCGCGTCCTGCGTGAGCTGCGTGCCGGCGGTGTCGCCGACCTGCCACGACCACAGCTTCGCGTCCTGCGACAGGCGCTGGACGCTGATGACGGATCCGTCGGCGGACGTGCTCTCCGCGATCTTCTCCATGTCTCCTGACGTCAACGGCGTCATCGCACCGGTCGCGGGATCCAGCTCCCACAAGTCGATCTGTCCGCCCCGGTTCGACTGGAAGATGATGCGGTCGCCGCGCCCGCTCCACAGGGGCCAGCGATCGAAGAACGCGTCGTTGGTGAGCGCCCGCAGCCTCGAGCCGTCCAGGTCGGCGATCCACAGGTCGTCTTGACCGGCGCGCCAAATAATCAACGCCACCGCGTGGCTGTCGGGGTGCACGTCCACGTTCCTGAGGGTGCCGCCGTCGAGCGGCCAGCCCATGCTGATGTTCGTGATGCTGGGCGTGGGCGTGTCGAGATCAACGCGCTGCAGCGACACGTCATTCGCCTGCACCTCGAGAAAGATCGTGCGATCGATCCAGCGCAGGAGTCTCACTCGGGTGGGCGTCGGGGTCAGCGTCGGGGTCAGCGCAATCGACTGCTGCAGCGCGCCGCCGAAAAACGCCGGATAGATATGCAGCACGAGGGCGTCGTCGTCCACCGCCAGGATGCACGCGAGCTGCCTGCCATCCGGCGACCAGGTGAGGCTGACGGGCGTGCCGCGGCCGATCGTCAGCGTCCGCGCGTCGCCGCCGTCGACCTGCTGCACCAGGACGTCCGTGACTCCTCCTATCGACGACAGAAACGAGACCCATTGCCCGTCCGGCGAGAGACGGCTGCCGAACTCCTGCGCCGACGTCGTGACAAACGGGCGGAGGCGGAGCAACGGCGCATCGGTCGAGGCATCCGGCCAGAAGGCGCGCCAGCCGACAGCCGCCACCGCGAAGGCCAGCGCCAGCGCGGCCACGATCTTCCAGCGGCGCCCGGATCTCGCCTGTTTCGCCGTGCGGACCGTCGCCCCGGGCGAGCTCAGCGCATCGGCCAGGCGCCGCAGCGCCTCGACAACGACGTCGGCCGACTCGGGACGAGCCGCCGGCGTCTTCTCAAGACAGCATTCGACGAGATCGACCAGATCCGCAGGCGTGTCCGGCGCCACGCGATGCAGCCGCCGGGGCGGCGACTGCATCACGTTCCGCACGTAGTCGAACGTCGTTGAACCGGAGAAGGGCAGTTGGCCCGTAAGACATTCGTAGAGCAGGACACCCAGCGAAAAGAGATCGGCGCGCGCGGTCACGGGTTGGCCCGCCGCCTGTTCCGGCGCCATGTACTGCGGCGTGCCGGCCTGCACGGTGATCTGTGGCGCCACCGTGTGCGTGTGGTCGCCAGGCGTGCTGGCGACGTCCGCGCCGGACACGCCGAAGTCGAGGAGCTTCACGTGTCCGTGCGGCGTCATCATGACGTTCGACGGCTTGACGTCGCGGTGCACCAGTCCGCGCGCGTGCGCGTTCGCCAGGCCTTCGGCAATCTCGCGGCCGAGCTGAAGGATCTGTGCGAGCGACAACGGGTCGCGCTTGAGCAGGGACGCGAGCGTCTCGCCCTCGACGTACTCCATGACGATGAACGTTTCGCCGGCGGCCTCGACGAGTTCATAGACCTGGCAGATATACGGGTGATCCAGCGATGCGGCGGCCAGCGCCTCGCCGCGCAACCGGCCGGCCGCACCCGGCATCAGCAGCCGGCGATCCCCGAGGGCCTTCACCGCCACCGGGCGGTTGAGCTGCTCATCAATGGCCTTGTAGACGATCCCCATGCCGCCGACGCCCAGGCGGGACACGACACGGTAGCGCCCCCCAATCACATCGGGCAAGGGACGCGACGACGGGATCTGGCCATCGGTCATTGGGCGGCTCGGGGGGGGACAGTGTGGCACGGATCTCGGAATTGGCGCGGGAAGCGGCCCATTGGCCGGTGACGGACTACTGGAGCCCTTCGAGCCAGCCGAGAAGCGCGCGTTGGAGTGGTTCCTGCTGGTCCTGGCGGCTGATGGTGGCCCCGCAGTCCCCCAACTGTGAGCCGTCGTAGCCGAATTGGGCGTGATTGGCTCCGTCGATTGACGCCCGGACGGAATGCACCGGCAGCCGTGAGCGATTCGCCATGCTGGTTGAATATTACTTGTTCCAACGATAGTCAGCACCCGGCCCCTCTGGCGTCTATTGCCGTCGGCGCAGCACCTGACCGCCCCGCCCCTCGGTCGGCTCACCCTCGCGCACGGTGACCACGCCGTTCACGATCACGTGAATCATGCCCTCGGGATACGCGTGCGGCTGCGCAAACGTCGCGGTATCACCCACACGCGCGGGATCGAAGATGACCAGATCCGCCGCCCATCCTTCGCGGATCTCGCCGCGCCCGGCAAAGCCAAATTGACGCGCGGGCAACGACGTCATCTTGCGCACGGCTTCCTCCAGCGAGATCACCTTGCGCTCGCGCACGTACCGGCCGAGCACACGCACCGTGTTCCCATACCCTCGCGGATGCGGCACGCCCGACCCGAACACATTCACACCCGCGTCGGACGCAATCCCGACCATGGGATGTCTCATGATCGTCTCCACATCGTCTTCACTCATGAAGCGGTAGACCATCGACGCGCCGCCGTTCATCATCATCGTCCTGGCCGCTTCGAGCTGCGCGCCGGCGCTCTCAGACGAAAACAACGCCTGCGCCACAGCCTGCATCGACTGACCATTGAACTCAGGCTGTGCGCGATAGGTGGCGACGGTGGCCCAGGACAAGTCACTGAATCCCCGCTCGGCGAGCAGTTGCGCGATTTCGGTTTTGATGCGCGCCCAGGTCGCGGGATCCTGCAGCCGGGCCTGCACCTCGGCGTTCGTGCCCTCAAGCGCCCACGAGGGAAACCGAATCGAGAGCGACGATGACCCGGCGGTGTAGGCGTACTGATCGGCCTCCACATCAATCCCGCGCCGGCGGGCCTTGTCAATCAACTGGAGCGCCTGAGCGCTGGCGCCCCACTGTTTCGGACTGTCCACCTTGAGATGCGAGATCTGCACGCGCATCCCAAGAAGCCTGCCGACGTTGATCGACTCAGCCACAGCCTCAAGCAGCGCCGTGCCCTCGTTGCGCATGTGTGTCGCGTAGACGCCGCCGTCATTCGCCGCGACGCGCGCGAGCTCGACGATCTCCGACTCGCCGGCATACGTTCCCGGGATGTACTGCAGTCCCGTCGAGAAGCCGACCGCGCCGTCCGCCATCGCCCGGAAGACCAGGGCCTTCATCTTCTGGAGTTCATCCCCCGTCGGCGCGCGTTGCGCCCGGCCCATCACAGCCGCGCGAATCGTGTTGTGACCCGCGAGGGTCGCAAAGTTGACGGCCGGGCCGGACTGCTCGACCGCTGCAAACACCGCGCCGACATCGAGGGCCGACGACCCGCAATTACCCGCCACGATCGTCGTCACACCCATGCGCACGAAGTTCGTCGCCCGCGGACGTTCGGCCAGATCGTCCGCGTGTGTGTGGACGTCGATGAACCCCGGCGCCACGACCAGTCCGCGCGCGTCCAGTGTCTCGCGCGCGGGTGTGTTCGCGGGCACGCCGATGCGGCTGATCCGGCCCTGCCGAATCGCGATCGTGCCGTTTCCGGGAGGCGCGCCCGTGCCGTCAACGATACGGGCGTTGATAATCAGCAGGTCCACCGGTGCCGGCGCCACCTGCGCCACTGGCGCGAGGGTGGCCGCCAGAGCGACGAGCAGCAGACGCATCATGCCCTACCCTTCCGCGCGCGTCGTCTTTGCCGGGCCGCCGGTCGCGATCGACACCAGCGTCCCGACGACGGTCACCACCACGGCGCCGACGACGTTCTGCCAGAGGTACGCGGTGTTTGTGTTCGTGGCCACATAGCCCACCGCCAGCATGCCGCTGATCAGCCCGATGAACGCGCCATGGCCGTTCGCGCGCTTGACGCCCAGCGCCAGGATGAAGACGCCCAGGATCGACCCGTAGAAGAACGACCCGTACTTGTTGACGACTTCGATCAGCGAGCCCATGTTGGCCGCAAACGTCGCGACAAAACACGCGAACAGGCCCCAGAACAACGTGGCCCAACGTGAGACGACCACGTAGTGGGCGTCATCGGCCGTCTTTTTCAAGTGCCGCCGGTAGATGTCGATCACCGAGGCCGTCGCCAGCGAGTTCAGCTCCGCCGCCACGCTCGACATCGCGGCCGCAAAAATTGCCGCGACGATCAGCCCGACGAGTCCCACCGGCAGGTGCTGCGTCACGAATGTCGGAAACACGTAGTTGGTGTCGTTGTAGCTCTTGTCCGGCGTCGTCTCGATGACCAGCGCCTTCGCGCGGGCGCGTACGTCGCGCACGGCCTCGTCGGTCCGCACGAACTCGCTGCGGGCGAAGGCACCAGCAGCCGCGGGCATGCCGTCTGCCTGCGACGCCACCAGCGCCCGCGCGGCCACCCGGCGATCGACAAATGCCTGGTTGTATTCCTGCTCAAGTGCGTTGTATTCCCCTGCTCTGTCACTGGCCTGCACGGCCGCGACGTGGGTGTTCTTGAAGAGCATCGGACCCTGGTTGAACAGGAAGTAGGTGAACATCAGCACGCCCACCATCAGCACGAGCACCTGCAGCGGAATCTTCCAGTACGCGCTCATCAGCAGCGAGTGGCGCGCGTGGTCCACCGACTTCGCCGCCAGATACCGCTGCACCTGGCTCTGGTCGCACCCGAAGTACGACAGCGAAAGGAACAGGCCGCCAATCAGGCCCGACCAGAAGGTGTAGGGATTGGACGTGTCAAAGCTGAAGTCGAGCGCCTGCATCTTGCCGACAGCGCCGGCCGTGTGCAGCGCCGCGCCCACGCTGACGTCCTCGGGCAAGCCGAGAATCAAGGCAATCGCGGCGGCGAAGAGACCACCGACGATGACGACCATCTGCTTGACGTCGGCCCAGGTGACCGCCTGCACGCCGCCCTTCATCGTGTAGAAGATCGTCGGCACGCCGAACGCCAGAATCGTCAGCGTCAGGTTCCACCCGAAGATGACCGACAGGATGACGGAGGGCGCGGCGATCACGACGCCACAGGCCATGCCGCGCGAAAGCAGAAACAGCAGGGCGGTGACCAGGCGGGTCTTCACGTCAAAACGCCGCTCAAGATACTCGTACGCCGTGTACACCTTCGCGCGGTGATAAAACGGCACCAGCGTGACCGACAGGATGATCATCGCCAGCGGTAGACCGAAGTAAAACTGCACGAACCCCAGTCCGGCCGCGTAGCCCTGGCCCGTCGTGCCCACCAGGGTGATTGCCGACAACTGCGTCGCCATCACCGAAAGGCCCACGGCCCACCACGGCAACGAACGGTTCGCGAGAAAGTAGCCCTCGAGTTTTTCCGTCTGCCGGCTCAGGCGCATGCCGGTCGAGACGATCCACACGAGGTAGCCGACAACGATGGTCCAGTCGATCCAGTGCACGGCCTACCCGAAGTGCCGGCCGAGCCAGTAAAGGCCCGCGATGACGACGACCTCGATCGCGAGGACCAGGATGTAGGTGGTACTGAGGTTCGATTCTTCGGGATGGGATCCCGCGGGCTCCGGGGGACTCTGACTCATGCCGAGCAGTATAGAATCACGGCGCGATCCGCGGAAGCGGATCGTGCATAAGGGTCTAAAGACCCGGCCTCCTGAGGAAGACCCGGCCTCCATTCTTGAAGCACGCTGTTACGGCCGCCCTTTCTCGACCCGTCCTCCCGATTCCACCCATTTCACGTAGCCGCCGACGAGCGCTTTCGCCTTGAACCCCATCTCCTCGAGGCTGCGGGCCGCGCGCGCGCTGGTGGCCTCGCTCGGGCACGAGCAGTAGGTGACGATGGGCCGGCCGGCGGCGGCTTTGCGGATTTCCGCCTCGCGCGCCTTGGCTTCGCCCAGCGGGATGTTGATCGCGCCTGGAATGCGGCCGAACGCGAAGCTCTCGCGATCCCGCACATCCATCACCAGCACCCCGCCTTTGTCGTACAGCGGCTGGAACTCGGCGAACGGCATCAGGACGTCCGCGCGCTCTTGCGGCGTAAACGCCCCGGTGCCGCTGGTGATGCTCCAACTGCCGAGGGCCAGTGCCGCTGCCACGCTCAGGGTCGTGGCCCACCCGTGTCTGTCTTTCCGCATGTTGTCTCCCCCCATATGATGACTCTGGAACCGTTCCGTGCCTACCCACTTCATTCGCGCGCGTGAACCCCACGGTGAGCCCCACGCCGCCGACGGAACGATGATCGACGCGTCGCCCGGGGTGCTGGACGCCCACCGCGAGGATGCGGCGCACTTTACCGGCGGCCATGCCGGCGGCGTGGCTCGCCCGCGCTCGGAACGCGACATCGCGCACCTGCTGACGACCTCGCGCGCCGTGTTGCCCATCGGCGCGCAATCGTCACTGACCGGAGGTGCGACGCCGGATGGCGGGCTGGTGCTGTCCACCGCGCGTCTGACTTCCATTCAGGAATCGGGCCAGCGCCATTTCCGCGTGGGCGCTGGAGTTCCGCTGGAGACGTTGCAGGAATTGCTACATCGGGGGGGGCGCTGGTACGCACCTTCTCCAACGTACACCGGGGCATTCGCCGGAGGCGTCGTCGCGACAAACGCGGCGGGCGCCGCGACGTTCAAGTACGGCACCACGCGCGCGTGGACGGACGGTCTGACGGTGGTGCTCGCCTGCGGTCACGTGCTGGACCTCACCCGCGGCGACGTCACCGCCGACGCCGGCCGGGGCGTCACCATCGAGTGCGGATGCGGACGTCGCACGGTGCGCCACGGCCGGTATCAGATGCCGCGGGTGCCGAAGTGCTCGGCTGGATACTTCGCCGCCCCTGGGATGGATCTGATGGACCTGTTCATCGGGGCTGAAGGCACGCTCGGTGTGGTGACCGACGTCACCTTTCGGGTGCTGCCTGAACCGCCGGCTGTCGCCTGGGCGTTGGTGCCGGTCCGATCCGAGGCGGCCGCGGTCGCGCTGGTTGGCGCCCTGCGTGACGCGTCACACCAGACGTGGAAGACGCGCGATCCGCGCGGACTTGATATCGCCGCGATTGAACACGTCGACCGCCGCTGCCTCGACATCCTCCGCGAGGACGGCATCGACCGCAGGAACGACATCACGATGCCGGCCGACGCGGATCTGATGTTGCTGGTCCAGATCGAACTGCCGCCTGATACGACGGCGGCCGACGCATTTGCGCAGGTCAGCGTCGCGCTGTCTCGAGACGCGCCGGACACACCGCTGGTGCGCTGGTGCCGGTTGCTCCACACACACGGCGCGCTTGAGGACACGGAAATGGCGTGGCCGGGCGAGCGTCGCCGGGTGGAACAGTTCCTCGCGTTTCGAGAGTCGGTGCCGGCCGGCGTGAACCGGCGCGTCGGCGATGCCAAACGTGAGGTGGACGATCGGATCGAAAAGACCGCGGCCGACATGATCGTGCCGTTCGAACACTTCGGCGCGATGTTGGCAATCTATCGCGAAGGGTATCGCGCGCGTGGTCTCGACGTCGCCATCTGGGGCCACATCTCGGATGGCAACGTCCATCCCAACGTCATCCCGTCGTCGTACGCCGACGTCGTGTCGGGACGCGAGGCCATTCTCGAATTCGGGCGCGAGGTCGCGCGCCTCGGCGGGTGCCCGCTGGCCGAACACGGTGTGGGCCGCAGCGCCGTTAAACAGGCCCTCCTGCGCCAGCTCTACGGCGACGCCGGCCTCGACGACATGCGGGCCGTCAAAGCGGCGCTCGATCCCGAGTGGATCCTTGCGCCGAAAGTGATGTTCGGGAGAGCGTGAACTTCAGTGCTCGGGTGCTCGGGTGCTCTGGTGCCGGGTTCAACGGGCCAACGGGTCCACAAGGTAGGATCGGGGTCATGGGGTTGCACTGGTTCTTGGTGGCATGTGCCGGGGTCGTGCTTGTCACGACGCAGGGCACGGCGCGTCCGCAGCCGGTCAACACGTCGATGAGGGCGGTGCTGGCGAAGGCCACGTCACACCTGCGCGAGTACCAGGCGGCGCTGCGGTTCGTGCTGGCCGACGAAGCCACGGTGCAGGAGGTCTTCAACACGCACGGCCGTCGCGTGGCGCGGCGCGAGACGTCCAGCGAGTTCTTCCTGACCTACGTTGAAGCGGACGGCGGCTGGTTGTCGGTTCGCGAGATCACGGTGGTTGATGGCGCGCCGGTCGAAGATCGCGAGAACCTGCGCGCGCTGCTCAACCGCGGGTCGATCGCGCGCATCGGCCGCGCGGTGGCTGACCGCAACGCGCGCTACAACATCGGATCCATTGCCAGGAACTTCAACGACCCGATGCTGGCGATGGTGATCCTCGACCCTAAACATCAGGGCCGGTTCCGGTTCGAGCGCCGTCTGGTCGAGCCCACCGACACCGGCACGCGGGTCACGCTGGCGTTCACCGAACGCGATCGCCCGACACTGGTGCGCGGCGCCGATGGCCGGCCAATTGTTGCGCGCGGCGAGCTGACGCTCGATGCCGCCACCGGTCGCCTGCACCGTTCCGTGATTGCCCTCAAGGACAGGTCAACGACCGCGACGTTGACGGCCACCTTTGAGGCGAATGAGAAGTTCGGCCTCTGGCTTCCAGCGACGCTGACGGAACGGTACGAACACGCCACCTCCGACCTGCGCGAACAGGTCGTCGCCGAATCGACGTACACGAACTACCGGAAGTTTGAGGTCAACGTCATCATTCGCTGACGCGGGTTCACATGGCCGAACTCCATCCCTCCAGCACTCCCTGTCGTCGTGCTTCACAGCCTGACGCCGGGGCGGCTGTCATTGGCTGGCGGGCCACATGGAGTGTTCGCGCTCACGAGAAACCGCGTATTATCGGGTGGCCCACACCATCGCGCGCATTTCCACGCGTACTACCAGGATCACGCCGTCGTCTACGCCGTCGATACGGTCGAGTGCCTGGGCGGCAGCCTGCCAAAGGCGCAGCAACGGCTCGTCGAAGCATGGGCAGAGATTCACCGCGACGAATTGCAGCGCGATTGGGACCTCTTGCAATCCGGTCAGCCGCCAGTCAAGATTGAACCCCTTAGGTGAGCCACGACCCATCCCATTCATCGGGTCGCGCGTTTCGACATCGTTGGCCCCTACACGCTCACGGTGGCGTTCACGGACGGTACCGAGCAGCGTATTGATTTCCGGCCAGTGCTGGAAGGCGCGATGTTCGGGCCACTTCAGAACCTCGCCACGTTCAATGCCGTCGTTCTCGACGCCGAGGTTGGAACGCTGACGTGGCCGAACGGTGCCGACTTCGATCCGGCCACGTTGCACGACTGGCCGGAGGTCAGCAACGAACTCGCGGCGCGGGCCCATGCGTGGACTGCGGTCTCGGCCTCGGACCAACAGCGGGCTGACCGAATGGAGCCGACGCGCCGCTGATTGCGACGGCGCGCGGCTCATTCGTGATCGTTAGACCGACTGATCGTTCAGAAGGACCGAGGACACCCAACAAGTTGGCGCTCGTAGCGTAGGCAGTGTGTGCCGGAGCGAAGAGAGGAGAGGAGATGTTCAGCCACGGCGTCAAGCTTCTGAAGGACGGCGATCCGCGAGGCGCCCTCCGCGAATTCGAGGAGTCCCTTGCACCGGCCACCGATGCTCAGAAGGCGGACTCACTCTACAACATCGCTATCTGCCACGTCCGACTGGGCAATTACGACGCAGCAGTGCAGGCGGTCGCACAGGCAGTCGCCACGGCTGGGCGGTCAGCGCCGTGAACGATCGACACCTCACCCTCAAAGCGCTCGAGATGGCGCTCAAGCGCCGGTGCCCAGAGATCGGATTGCTGCACCACTCCGACCAGGGCTGCACCTACGCCAGCGAGGACTACCAAGGCCTCCTCGCCGCACGCGGCATCATCTGCAGTATGAGCCGCCGGGGCCATTGCCACGACAACGCCGTGATGGAAAGCTTCTTCTCGACGGTCAAGAGCGAACTGGGCGATCACTTCGCGAGCCACGCGGACGCCAAGATGGACTTGTTCGATTACATCGAAGTATTCTATAATCAACGGTGTCGGCATTCGACACTCGGCCAGAATCAGTCCGGCCGCCTTCGCCTGTGACGATAAGCCGTATTAAGCGCCTCCCGAGACGACATAATCCACGTTCTCAGACAGACAGCAAGTTAAACAATCGAGAAACGGGATCTTATGGCGAACACAAAAGAGGGAACGCTCACATATTGGCGCTATTCCTCTTCGGTTCTGGCAGTCTTTCGTCTTATGCCGGGAGAAGGTTCCAAGTTTCCCAGCTATCGGGCGGGCCAGTACATCGCTTTGCGTCGCGACGATTGCCGGCTGACGAAAAAGCTGCTTGGCGGCGATGGGAAAGTGGAGTATGTCACCATCCCCGATGATAAGGGGAAACCAAAGAGAGGAGTGGTTACCCATTCTTATTCGATCGCTTCCGGCCCCTTCGAAACCATTGAAAATGGATATCTGGAATTTTATGTGATTCTCGAAACGGACGAGAAGGGAGTCCCCGGCAGGCTTACGGAGTCGATGTTCCGAATGAGTCCTGATGGGGATAACACACTTATTTACTTCGACAAGATAGCAGGCGAGTTCACCCTCGAAAAAAGGGCGGCAGGATTTCACAATGTGGTGCTGGTGGGTACCGGCACGGGACTCGCGCCATTCGTTTCCATGATCAAACAGCTCCATTTCCAAGCATGCCTGGGAAAGAACGACGGAGTGAAATACACCCTACTCCACACTAACCGGACCTACGAGGAATTGGATTACCGCGAAGAGCTTTTGGGCATTGAGGCCGCGAAGAAATTTGATTTCGTCTATGTTCCTTCCGTGAGCCGCCCGGCGCCGCGCGATTTGAGCGACGCCACATTAGGCAAGGGAAGGGCGAATAACTTGCTGCGCCATCTTTTCGAGATGCTGCTAAAGGAAGAACAGGATTTGCAGGAGGCCGGCGCCGCGGGGAAAGATGTTTCCCGGCTCAAAGCGGCTTTGGATAAGACGGTGCGGCCGGTGATGCCGCAGCATATCTCCCGCCAAGAGCTGCTCCGGCGAATGGACCCACCCAAGACCGTGATTATCACCTGCGGCAACCCATGGTCGACGGAGGACATCAAGTACGTCGCCGAATCCAACCACATGCGCTTTGAGAAGGAGGACTGGTAGCAACCGCCTTTACCTTTCGCTCGTTTTTCGTCTTTACACACCTTGATTTCTACTTTACATTTATGTAGAAAGTAAAGCGGAGGGTTCATTAACTGTACTGTGTCACGATTTTTTCGATGGCCGCACGTATGGTTTTCCGCACCACGGGCACTGTGACAGATGGCGTGCGATGGCCCGAGCCAGGCGAAAGCGCACGGTGGCGATCGACCACGGCACGTGCCGCTGCATGGGGCCGAGTCCCGCGCGGGCGGAAGCCTTTGGGTAGGGCAGGCGCTTTAAATCGAGCGGCGTTTTTTTTTACGCCGGACAGCCGCTCGAGCATGAGAAAACCATAGGCCGCGATGCACAGGCTCGCATGATGATGAAAGCCGCGCCAATTGCGCCCTTCGTAATGACCCAGACCGAGCTCCTGCTTAAGCTCACGGTAGTCGCGCTCGATGCGCCAGCGCATCTTCACGCTTGCCACCAGCGCCTTGAAGGAGATGTCTGCCGGCAGGGTAGACAGATCATAGTGGACCGGCTCGGCTTCAGCTTTGGGCCATTCAATGAGCAGCCATTCTTCGGCGCGAGCTCGATCGGCGTGCGCGGCGCGTACCCGTACCCGTGCAAAGCGCGAACGCAAGGCCGCGTTGGTGCCCTCGCGCCAGGTGATCGTGCGGAAGCGCCCAGCCGGCAGCGCGTGCGCGAGCTCGCGCACGCCGATCGGGCGGTGTGTCTCATCACGCGCCAGGCGCGTGCGCGTTCGACCCCGGCCCGGTGTCACCGCTGCGCTCGCCGGTTGATGCTGATCCCACCACACCGCCGTCAGCGGTGTGATGCCCACCGCGTAGGTCAGGCCGCGTGCAGTCACCCGATCGCGCAGCCCCGCTTCATCGCCATAGCCGGCATCCATGAGCAGCGTGCCACGCGGGATTCCGGCGGCGAGCGCCGCCTCGATCTGTGCCCAGGCGATCTCGCCCTTAGTCGCAAAACGAATCTCCGGCGGCACGCCTGCCAGCGTGCATCGCGGTTGATCGTCGGTCCACTCGCGCGGCAGATACAGCCGATAGCTCAGCGGCAGACTCCCTTCGCGCGTGGCGAGCGACAGGCTCACCGCCACCTGGCAGTTCTCGGTCTTGCCCAATTGCCCGCAGTATTGTCGCGCCACGCCCACCGAATGCTCGCCATACTTGCGAAAACCCGTGTCATCGATCATCCAGAAACACGGCGCCTGTCCCTCTTCGCTCAGCACCGGCACCACTTTGCGCGCCACCGCTCCGAGCACGCTCGCGTCGCTCCACTCGGAGTCGGCCACCAGATGATGCATCGATTGATGCGCCGAGGGCACATCCTCCGGGTGAATCCGTGCCGCCATCGGCTCCACGCTCTTGCGGCTTCCCGGCAGCATCAGTCCCTTCAGATACCAGCGCGCAGGCTTGGCCCGACTGGCATGCCCCAGCGCCTTCACCATCACATCGGTATAACGTTCAAACCGCGATTCCACACCGCTCCCCATGGCACACCCCCTGGTTACGATGAAAACCTCGCGATTATGCCATTATCTCTAACACAGTACAACTAGGGGACCACGCATGCTGAGACCTTGCCGATCGTGTTTCCCGGCTCTGATCCTCGCGATGGTCGTCCTGATGCCGCCCCCTGCCTCCGCCCAGGCGTTCACGATTGAGGCGAGCGTAGAGCGGATGACGATTCTCGACGATACCGGCCGGGTGCCGTACAACGGCGTCGGTGTGGCGGCGCGGGGGCATATCGGGCCACGGGTCGGCCTTGGCGTCGGTGTGTTGCGTCTGGGCCGTTCGGCCCGCGATCGACTGCTGGTCGTCGAGGGGCAACTGTCGGCCGACCTTCGGTCGTCGCCGGCGGATCGAGCTGCGGTGCCTTACATCGCCCTGTCAGTCGGGGTGATGCACCAAGCGCTGCAATCGGGCCTCACCAAATATACGAACGCGTCGTTCATCGCCGAGCTGACCGCCGGCGTGCGCCTGCGCGTCGGGGGCCGCTGGTTCGTTGCACCCGAGGCAAGCCTCGGGGTGACCGCCTACCCCCACCGGCGCCTCGGGATCGCCGGCGGGCTGGTGTTCTGAC
>JBCKZS010000012.1:0-58325 GCA_038918905.1 Vicinamibacterales bacterium | reverse complement strand
GTTTTTAGAAACGATACGCCCCAGCGAGCACACCCGGCCTGACATGGCGACGGCGCGGACCGCGTGGCACCCGTGCGCGCCGACGTGGGACCCGGCGCACCACGAAGTGACTGTCGTCGTGGGCGAGTTCAAGCCGGTGCTCCCTGGCACACGCGAAGATCAGCAGGTCCGCTAACGGAGCGGTGATACCCGCCGCCCGGCCCCGATCGGCGAGCCGGATGGCCCGCTCCCAGACGGGTTCTGAGATGCCGTAGTCCGGAAGCAGGGACTCGTAGTGACGGAGTGCCTTGCGCTCGGCATCGTTCGTCACCCCACGCCAGAGTTCAAGACGCACCGGCGGGCACCAGGCCGCCTGGCCACTCTCCAGCAAATCGTGCACGCGCCGCCGGTGCTCAGGGTCTCCGCTCTTTCGGAGCTGATGAACCCACAGCGAACCATCAACGAGAACGGCCATACGCGCCGCCCTCGCGTGCGGCGTCCACCGCCTCGATCTCGGCGTTGGCCGGAAAAGCGTCGGTGAACGTTCCCGAGTACTTCACAAGTTCAGACATTCGCTGCCGGCGATTAAATTCCGTCAGGATCCGCACGACCGCCTCGCGCTTGGTCCGGGCTTTGGTGAAGCGCATTGCATCCCTCAGTTCTTTGTGATGAGCTCAGAGTTTTCCCCGGAGCCGCGCGCGGCCGGCTTCGCGGGACGCGCGTGTGGCCTTGCGGTGGCCGTCGATCGACCACTCACCCGCGCCGGTCAACACGAGACACACCAGCGCGCCGATGAGCACCACGTTCAGCTCCATGCCCTGCCCGCGGTCGGCGGCGCCCATCCAATTGAGGAAGAACCCCCACGGCAGGGCCACCTTCCAGATCGCCACGGCCATGACGATGGTGAGGAGGGGGGCGACGAAGCGGGTCAACCAGCCGACGACCAGCAGCAGCCCGCCGGCCAGCTCGGTCACGCCGACCAGCACGGCCAATGGGAAGCCCGGCTCAAGGCCAACGCCCGCGAAGAATTGCGCGGTCATGTCAAGCCCGCCGCCACCGATCCCCGGGCCGGCCCAGAGGCCGAACAGTTTGTGTGCGCCGTGGGCGA
The DNA here is from genome assembly GCA_038918905.1 of Vicinamibacterales bacterium. GTDB lineage: Bacteria > Acidobacteriota > Vicinamibacteria > Vicinamibacterales > SCN-69-37 > SYFT01. The sequence continues at coordinate 57,238 of JBCKZS010000012.1, read as the reverse complement.
TGAACACGACGGCAAGAACCAGCCGAAGCGCCATCAGGCCAAGTCCGTTCACGCTGCCCCCCTTTTGCGGCCCCATTGTGCCACTTTCCTGGTCCTTTCCGAGGTATGATTCGCGGGATTTCCTGGAAAAAGTCACCCGGAACTCAAGGAGAGCCGCGATGTGGAGCCGACGGGAATTCCTGCACCGAACCAGCCACGCGGCCGGACTGGCCACCATGGCCACCTACAACCTGGCCGGACTCCCCCGCCTCCTGGAGGCCAGCGCCTCACAAGCCGGCCGGTCGCCGCTCGATGTGGCGCGCGACGAAGACTTCTGGCGCGAAGTGCAGCAGGGCTTCACGCTCGACCGCACCATCATCAACCTGAACAACGGCGGCGTCTGCCCCAGCCCCCGCGTCGTTCACGAGGCCCTGAAGCGGTATCTCGACATCTCGAACCAGTCGCCCGTGTACCACATGTGGCAGGTGCTCGAGCCGAACATCGAAGGCGTCCGCCGCGAGCTCGCGCGTGACATCGGCGCCGACCCGGCAACGATCGCGATCACACGCAACGCCAGTGAATCCCTGCAGACAGCGCAACTTGGCATCGATCTCAAGCCCGGCGACGAAGTGCTCACCACGAACCAGGACTACGGCCGGATGCTGCAGACGTGGGAGCAGCGGGTCACGCGAGACGGGATCACACTCACCAAGATCACGTTCCCGGTGCCACCGTCGCAGTCCGACCTGATCCAGCGCTTCGAACGCGCGATCACGCCGGCCACGAAGGTCATCCACTTCTGCCACATCACGAACCTGACCGGGCACATTTTCCCGGCCAGGGAGATCTGCGCGCTGGCCCGCCAGCGCGGCATCCTCACCATCGTCGACGGCGCGCACGCGTACGCGCACTTCCCGTTTCAGATCACCGACTTTGATTGCGACTATTACGGGTCGAGCCTGCACAAATGGCTGCTCGCGCCGATCGGCACGGGCCTGCTCTACGTGCGGCCCGATCGCATCGAGCAGACGTGGGCGCTGCAGCCGCCGCCGGTGTCACTGAACAAGAGCATCAGGAAGTTTGAGGAGATCGGCACGCACCCGGCGGCCAATCACAACGCGATCGCCGAGGCGCTCGTGTTCCACCGCGGTATCGGCATCGAACGCAAGGCTGCGCGCCTGCGTTATCTCAAAGCCCGCTGGGCGGAGCGCCTCACGACCGATCCGCGCATCCAGCTCCACACCAGCCTCGACCCCGCGCACTCCTGCGCGATCGGCACGGCCGGCATCGCCGGCATCAAACCCGGCGACATCGCCGCGAAACTCTGGGCCGATCACCGGATCATCGTCACGCCCATCACCGTCGGCCCGGCAGACAAGCCCGAATACGCCGGCGTGCGGGTCACGCCGAACGTCTACACGACGCTGAATGAGGTGGACGTGTTTGTGGACGCCATGGAGAAACTTGCCAGGAGCTAGAAGTAGAACGCCAGGCCGCTGGTCCACATCGAGCCCTGGTGCGAGAACGACACGCGGTCCAGGCCCGGGATCAGTGAGCCGCCCGCGGGGGCTTCGTTGCGGCGGAACTTAACGAACTGATAGCGATAGTCGGCGAACACGGCGGCGTGCCGGCCGAGGCGCAGTTCGCCCCCGAACCCGGCGTGCCAGCCCACGCGGCGTGTCAGGCTGCTGTCGGTCACCTCGTCAGCCACGCCAAGCAAGTCGGTCTTCTGCGTGTAGAGGCCGATGCCCCCGAGCACGTAGGGCGCGAAAACCGACCGGATCGGCATGACGAGCAGCGACGCCTGCACCGGGGTTTCCCGCGTGCGCAGCGTGCGGTCATCGCTGTGGGTCACGCGGTAGTCCATCGACAGTTCCAGGGTCGTGAATGCCGACGACTTCATGCGGATCGACCCGCCAAACAGGCGGGACGAGGGAGTATCGGTGGCGAGGTCGCCACGCACAAAACTGAAACGCGGCCCGAGGGCCACCGCCTGCGCCTGGGCGACGGTCGGCCACCACAGCCCGGCCAGCACGACAAGTACCACGGGGGCCACGGCAGATGTGAAACGGCTCATAACCGGTCTTGTCGGCCCAACGGCGTGAGAACTATAGACCGGCGCGCGTCAGGGTCGGGTAGGATCACGTCATGCCGACGCAGGCGCCGGTGCGCGTGGCCGCACGTATTCACGGCTTCACTTATGCCATCCGCAACGTGGTGGCGGAGGCCCGCAAGGTCGAAGCCACGGGCCGCACCGTGCGGTACCTCAACATCGGCGACCCGATTCCGTTCGGATTCCGGACCCCCCCCCCACTTGATCGAGGCCGTCGAGCGTGCCATGCGCGACGGCCACAACGGCTACACCGCGTCGGTCGGCATCACGCCGGCGCGCGAGGCGGTGGCCGCCGAATACGATCAGCGCGGCATGCCGGTGGGACCCGACCGCGTGATCCTCACCGCGGGCACCTCGGAGGGCATCGAACTCGCGCTGGGGGCGCTGGCCGACGCTGGCGATGAAGTGCTGGTCCCCACGCCCACCTATCCCCTCTACACCGCGGTGCTCGCGAAACTCGGCGCGCGCGCGGTGTTCTACCGCACCGATCCTGCCAACGGCTGGCTGCCTGATCTGGATGACGTCAGGAGACTCCTCTCCCCAGCCACACGCGCCCTCGTCGTGATCGATCCCAATAATCCGACGGGCGCCGTCTACCCGGAGGCGACGCGCCGGGCGTTGATCGATCTCGCGGCACACCGGGGTGTGCCGATCCTGGCCGACGAGGTCTATGGGGATCTTGGGTTTGATGGCCCGTCGCCTCTGCTGGGCAGTCTCGCGCCCGACGCGCCGATTCTGTCCTTCTCGTCACTCTCGAAGGCCTACGTGGCGCCTGGCTGGCGCGCGGGCTGGCTGGCGGTTGGCCGGTCCCGGCGGCTCGACGATGTGCTGGCCGCGATCAAGAAACTCGCCGACGGCCGGCTCTGCAGCACGGGACCGATGCAGTATGCGATTCACGCGGCGCTCACCGGCGACCGCTCCCATCAGCGCGCGTTCGTGCGCGACCTGGCATTACGCGCCGACCTCACCGTCTCGCGCCTCAATCAGGTGCCCGGCATCACTTGCGTGGCGCCGCGCGCCGCCTTTTACGCGATGCCCAGGGTTGACCTGCCGCCCGGGGTCACCGACGAAGACTTCGTGCTCGGGTTGCTCCGGCAGACGGGCATCCTCTGCGTCTACGGCTCCGGCTTCGGGCTGCCCGCCGGCCAGGGCTTCTTCCGCGTCGTCTTTCTTGCCGAGCCAGAAACGTTGAACACGATCTACGACGACATCGCGTCGTTCACAGCCACGTTCCTGGCGTCGGCACGCCCTGCCGCCTCTCGAGCCTGACGTTCATGACCCTGTCGATCATCATGCCCGCCTACAACGAACGGCGGACCATCAACGAGATTGTCAAACGGGTGCTGGCGGTCGATCTTCCGGGCCTCGAGAGGGAACTCGTGATTGTCGACGACGGATCGACGGATGGGACGCGGGACCTTCTGGCGGAAATTGATGGCCGGGACCACGTGCGGGTGTTCTACCAGCCGGTGAATCAGGGCAAGGGCGCCGCGGTCGCGCGGGGCATGCGCGAGGCGGGCGGCGACATCCTGGTCGTGCAGGATGCCGACCTTGAGTACAACCCGGAAGAGTATCCGAACCTGTTGCGCCCGATCCTGCGCGGCGATGCCGACGTGGTGTACGGATCGCGTTTTCTCGGATCGCCGCAAGGCCACCGGGTGTTGTACTTCTGGCACTCGGTCGGCAACAAGCTGCTGACCTTGCTGTCGAATGCGGTGACCGGCCTCAACCTCACCGACATGGAGACCTGCTACAAGCTCTTCACGAAGGACGTCGCGGACCGGCTGGATCTGCAATCGAAGCGGTTCGGCATGGAGCCGGAGATCACGTGCAAGGTGGCCCGGCTGAAGGCGCGGGTGTACGAAGTGCCCATCTCGTACCACGGGCGCACGTATGCCGAGGGCAAGAAGATCGGCCTCAAGGACGCCTTTCAGGCGGCGTGGACGATCCTCCGCTACGCCCGCTGGTCCCCCCGCTGAACTTCTCCCATGACTCGCCGGGCCAGTGTCATCGCCGCGTTGCTCTACACGGTGGCGGCGGTCGGCATGACGTGGCCGCTCGCGCGTGTCATCGATCGCGAGATCGCGTGGGACATGGGCGACCCGCTCTTCAACGCGTGGGTGCTGCTGTGGACGGGCGGCCAGGTGCTCGCGTTTCTCTCGGGTGACTTCGACGCCCTGAACCGGTACTGGCACGGCAATATTTTTCATCCCGAACCGCTGACGATCGCCTACTCCGAACACCTGGCGCCACAGATGCTGCAGGCGCTGCCGGTGCTGGCGGCGACTGACAACGTCGTGCTGGCCTACAACCTGCTGTTCCTGTCGACCTGTGTCCTGTCGGGCCTGGGTGTGTTCCTGCTGGTACGCGAGCTCACGGGACATCCGGTCGCCGCGTTTGTCGCGGGGCTGGCGTTTGCGTTCGCGCCCTATCGTCTGGCGCAGTTCTCCCACCTGCAGGTGCTGTCGGCACAGTGGATGCCGTTTGTGTTGTACGGCTTCCTCCGGTACTTCGAGACCGGACGCCTGCGCGCGCTCGTGGGCGGCGCGGCCGCCCTTGTCGCACAAGGTCTCTCGTGCGGGTACTACCTGCTGTTCTTCGGGCCATTCGCGGGTTTGTACGTGCTGTACGAAATGGCATCGCGAGGCCGTCTTGGCGACTGGCGGCTCTGGCGGACGTGGGTGATCACCGCGGCGGTGGTCGCCGCGGTCACGCTCCCGTTTCTGGTGCCGTATCTCAACGTGCGTGGCGAGGGCGGCCTCGGCGTGCGTGATGCCGGCGAGATCGCGCTGTACTCTGCCGATACCCATGCGTTCGTGACCGCCCCCGGATCGTCCTGGCTCTGGGGCGAGCGGCTCACCGGCCTGCTCCGTCTGGAGGGAGAAGGATTTCCCGGCGTGGCGATTCTCACGCTCGCGCTCGTGGGCCTGGGGTGGGGCTTCGCGCGCGCGCTGATCCATGCGCGTGCCACACCAACGACAGCGGTTCCGGCGTGGCGACAGATCGCAATTGGGGCGGTCGCCGTGGTGTGGCTGGCTCATCTGTACGGACTCGTCAGTTTCCTGATCACCGGCGGCCTGGCGATTCCCCACGACGGTGTCTGGGCCATCCATCGTCAGGCCAACCCCGTGATGGTGAGGATGCTGCTGCTCACAGTTGTGCTCATCGTCTTGTCACCGGGTGTTCGCCGGGTGCTTCGCGGTGTGCCTGGATCGGCGCTGGGGTACTGCGTCGGTGGGGCCGCGCTGGCGGCGTTGCTGGCGATGGGGCCCGGCATTTACGCGGGCGGCCACGCAATCGGCACCGGACCGTATGCGTGGCTCGTGGCTTATGTGCCCGGGTTTGACAGTCTGCGCGTGCCCGCGCGGTACCTGATGCTGGTCGCGCTGTTTCTGGCCGTGCTGGCCGGATACGGCGCGGCGGCGCTGCTCCGCCGGTGGCCCCGCGCAGCCATTGGCGTTATGACCGTGCTCAGCGCGGGCATGCTTCTGGAAGCCTGGCCCGGTCCGTTCCCCACGAATGTGCGGGTGGCCGCCGAGGGGCTCAGCGCCACGCCGTCAGATCTCCGCTTCGGCCCGGCGCTGCCGCCCCTCTACAAGGTCATCCGGGATCTGCGCGAACCGGTGGTGTTGATCGAGTTCCCCTTCGGATCGTCCGCCTGGGATCTCCACTCCCTGTTTTACGCCGGCTACCATCGACGGCCGCTGGTGAATGGGTACTCGGGGTTCTTTCCGCACAGCCACGGCGTCCTGACGCAGATGTTCTCACTGCCTTCCGGTGATCCGGACGCGGCCTGGCAGGCCCTCGTGGATACGGAAGCCACGCACGCGCTGGTTCACGAGGCGGCGTTTCTGGAAGGGCGCCAGCGGGAAGTCTCCGACTGGCTGCGGTCGCGCGGCGCCACCGAGATCCTCGTTGACGGCGCCGACCGGTTGTTCCGGCTGCGCTGACGCGGCCGACATCGCCGGACCTGAAGGTCCGGCTCTAGTCGACGAGGTCGCGCACGAACGTCTGGAGCGTCTGAAGGCGACGGACGCCGTTGTTCGGGTTGTGATACCCCACGGCGCGCTCGGCGGGTGTGAGATCGGCCCATCGCTTCGCCGGTTCGAAGGATGTGCCTTCGTGCCACTCGTTGAAGGAGTTGATGTAGACGAGAAAAAAGCCCTGTTTCCAGTTCGCCAGATTCTGAGAGACCTGGAGTGTCGTGGTGGTCTCGAACGAACGTCGAATCCGGTCGTCGTTCGCCACGGCCACAACCTCGCGCGCGGCCTCGTCCTGCCAGTTGATGGGCCCCACCGGCGGGGCAAACGGCAGCGGCACATAACAGGGGCCTTGCGGATCGCGGGGCTCAATCGCATCAAAGCCGGCGTGCACATTGGGCGAAAAGAGCAGATCGGCCGACCCGAAGGTGTCCGCAATCCCAGGCCAGGTGTCGGGTGCGACGAAGTTGTCGTAGATCGCGATGCCGTCGAACTCGGACGCGATCGTGCGGCGCAGGTTGAGAGAGTCAGCCAGCAGCGTCAGCTTGTAATCAGGTGTGAAGTCGGCGCGCAGCGAACTGATCTGCTGACGCCACACGGCATCGGGTGTGTAGTCGGGCACGACATGCACCTGACCAAGGCAGTCCGTGACCCGATCGGGAAGAATGCTGCGGAACACCTTGAACACTGGGCCTGCCGCGCCATCGGCGTTCTCGAGCAGCAGGAAGGCATCCCAGCGACGTTTCTCGCCGTACTCGCGCAGGATGTACCGAATATCCTCGGCAAACCGCCATGATCGGTCATTCCGATAGGGTTCGATGTGAAACGTGACGTGGATGTCGTGCGCGCGCATGACATCCATCACCAGGTGCACCGCCCGATCCGCACTGCTGCCAGGTCCCCACCAGCTCACGTTGATGGCGCCCACGCCGGCATCAGCCATCCACCGGGCGTGCTGCTCAACCACCGCCGAGTCAAGTGAATCGTACGGCCCGAGCAATGGCATCATCGTTGACCCGATATCGACGGGCGGGACGCGGTCAAACTGGTCCCAGTGCTCCCAGGGACTGCTGCGGTACCAAGGGTAGTACTCGAAGACAAAGTGCCGGCGCAGGTCCCGATGTCTGGCCTTCAAGACTTGGCTCAGGAGTCTCTCCCGCAGTTGGCCTTCATACGAGTCCTTGTTGAGTTTGGGCAGGGGCCGCCGTATGTCGCGGAAGCCCTCCGGCTGCATGAGTCCAACGACGGTTTCAAGGCTGACGCCCCCGCCGGCCGCTGCGGGACCGAGCGAAGACCGCAGGGCCGCCGCCACCGAGGAATCGCCGTGCCAGTGGACTGAGGGCACGGGAAACCCGAGTGCCCTGCGGCCAGACACCAGGCTGCCTGGACCCTGGAAGCGCGCCCAACCAGGCAGCGCAAGCGCGGGCGCCGCGCTCAGGCACGCCTTCAAAAAGTCACGACGGCTCCTGGAGGTCTTCATCGTGCAAGGAACATCATGCACCGGGCGACCGTCTCAGCGGAAGGACCATGCGTTCCGAGGAGAACGGGTCTGGCATACTCATGCCGAATGCTCGCCGGAATCTCATTCTTTCGAAGGGCCTGGGCCAGGTCCTTCGCCGGTCGCTTTGGGTGGCGCACGGTGGCGTCGCTCCTGCTTTGTCTCCTCGTCGCGTGGTCGACCAGCCGGATTTTCGGACTCTATGTCAGCCGCCACCTGTTCCTGGCCATCGGACACTACGAAGCGCTGCTCCATGTCTCCCGGGAACGTGTCGCAGTGAATCCGCTGTTTGACGGGCGACCGGACGTGCAGGTGGCTCTCGCCGCGGATCGGAACGACGGCTACGACGGGCAGTTCTATCTGTTCGCCGCATTCGACCCGCTCCTGCTCACATTTCGGGACGACCCCGAACAATACCGAGCCGTGGTGGACCACGCGCCTTACCGCTACGGGAGAATCGGGGTGGTGTGGCTGGTCCGGCTCTTTGAGGGCGACCATTGGCGCCACTACGCGCGCGGTCTCGTTCGCGCGTCGCTGTGGAGCACGGGGCTCTGCGCGCTTGTCGTGGCCCTCGTCGCGTGGCGCGCCGGACGCTCGCCACTGTACGGCGGCCTCGTGCTGCTGATCCCCGGATTCTGGCAATCCACGCACCTTGGATTGCCGGAACCACTGGCCGCGGCCCTGCTGGCCGCAGGGTACCTCGCGTGGCGCGCGCAGTGGCCACTCACTGCGGCCGTCGCGTTCGCATCGTCGCTTCTGGTTCGCGAGACAGGAGCGATCCTGGTGCTGTGTCTTGGAGCCTGGTCGTTTGCACAGGGCCGGCGGCGCGAGGCCGTTGGGATTGTGACGATCTCCTTGTTTCCTGTGGTCGCCTGGAGGGTGTACGTCGGCGCAGTCCTGGCGCCCGTCTGGGGACTCGACGCGTGGCTGCGCCGGTCCGGTGAGTTCTCGTGGCCGCTGGTGGGCATCACCCGCTTGTGGAACGAGGTCCAGATGGGCACCTACGTGCCTGAGGCGGCTGAAGTGGCTCGGGCCGCCCTGGTCTTTCCGCCGCTGTTGTTGGCGGCAACCCTCTTAGGGGTCTCGAGTGCCGTCCGGACACGGGCGGTGCCGGCCTTTGCCGGGTGCGCCTATGCCGTGCTGGCCCTCTGCCTGAGTTTCGACAAGGTCTGGATCCACGTCGGCAACGCACAGCGCGTCACCTACGAGCTGTTCCTGATGGCCGCACTGATCACCGCCGAGGGCACATCGGGTCGCGGAGGGGTGTCGCGCGTGCTGACGCTTCTGCTCTGGGCCTTTGCCGCCGCTTACATTCTCTGGGGCGCGTTCGACGCGGACGAGGTTCGCCGTGCGCTGACGTTCACAGGGTAATGGCCGAGAGCGGACGCCATTCCTGAACGTGCCGGCTGCACTACACTGGCGGCATGCGCCACGACCCGCTCGCCTTCCTGACCACCGAACTCAACACCCTGCGCGAACAGGGGCTCTACCGCAAACTGCGGATCCTCGAAAGCCGCCAGCAGGCCACGTCGCAGGTCGACCACCGCTCGGTCGTGAACCTCTCCTCGAACAATTATCTCGGCCTCACGACCCATCCCGTGCTCGTCGAACGCGCCATACAAGCGATCCGCGACTTCGGCGTCGGGTCAGGCTCGGTGCGAACCATCGCCGGCACGATGGCCATCCACATGGAACTGGAACGCCGCCTGGCGGAGTTCAAGAAGACTGAAGCCGTCGTCGTGTTCCAGAGCGGCTTCACGGCCAACGCCGGCACCGTGTCCTCGATCCTGACCAGGGAAGACGTGGTCATTTCCGACGCGCTCAATCACGCCAGCATCATCGACGGCTGCCGCCTGAGCCGCGCGGCCATCAAGGTGTTTCCGCACAAGGACATCGACGCCGCGCGCGCCATCCTCCGCGACCTGCCGTCCACGCAGCGCAAGCTGCTCATCACCGACGGCGTCTTCAGCATGGACGGCGACCTCGGTCCGCTGCCGGCGCTCTGCGACCTCGCCGAGCAGTTCGGCTGCATCATGATGGTCGACGATGCGCATGCGAGCGGGGTGTTTGGGCGCAACGGCCGCGGCACGGTGGACCACTTCAACGTGCACGGGCGCGTCGACATCCAGGTGGGCACGCTGTCGAAGGCGATCGGCGCGCTGGGCGGCTACGTCGCCGGATCGCGCGACTTCATCGAGTTCCTCTACCACCGCGCGCGCCCGTTCCTGTTCTCGACCTCGCATCCCCCGTCGGTGGCCGCCACCTGTCTGGCGGCGCTGGATGTGCTTGAGAATGAACCCGAAATCATCGACCGGTTGTGGGACAACACGCGCTTCTTCAAGGCGGGTCTGGCGTCGATGGGGTTCGACACGGGTCTCAGCGAAAGCCCGATTACGCCGGTGATGATGGGCGAAGGCAGCCGGGCGATGAAGTTGTCGGACCGGCTGTTTGAAGAGGGCGTCTTCGCGCAGGGCATCGCGTATCCGACCGTGGCGAAGGACAGAGCGCGTGTGCGCACCATCGTGACGGCGACGCATACGAAAGACGAACTGCAGTTCGCCCTTGATGCGTTCAGGAAAGTGGGCTGAAGGGGGACGGGTGTGTTTTCCGCAGAAACGGCGAAAATGGGGATAGGTGTCGCATAGATGCTTGCCGACACCTGTCCCCATTTTCGCCGTTTCTGCGGAAAACACACCCGTCCCCTTCTCTTCCTCCTCATAGTCGCCGCGCCGGCGGCGCAGGCGCCGCAGGTGCGGCCGATGCAGGCGGACGGCGTGGTGCGGCTGCTGGCCGACCTGGAGTCGGCCCTGGCCGGCAACAGCATCGACGACTACCGGCGCCTGACCGCCGCGACACTGACGCCTGCCGATGCGGCGGCGTTTGTCGCGGCCTCGTTTGGCGAGGGACAGTCGTTCGCGGCCGTACGCGAGCGCGACCGCCGGCCCACCGGACCCGGCTTCATGGTTCTGGCAGAGATCCTGCTGGGCCGTGGCCGCACCGGCCGCATTGCCACCTGGCAGTTGCTCGTCCAACCGGACGGCACCACGACCAACCGCTACGAAATCGCCGGGGCCGCCGCCGTGGCCTCGGTCGATGGCCTCGTGCGGTTGGACCTCGACACGTCGCGGCAATTTGAGGTGCGCGATCTCACGTTCACCGCGCCCGGGCTCTCGGTCCGCCTTGCGTCGGGGGCGGTGTTTCTGGCGCGTGTGGCCGACGGCCCGACGGCGCTGGTGTTCCGCGGCAAGGGCGAGATGCGATTCGCGCCCGAGGACCCGGCCGAACAAATCCAGATTCGGGCGTTCTCCGGCCGGCCGGCGCTCGAGTCCCCGCTCGACCTGGCGTTCTTCCGGCTGAGCCCCGCTGAGTTCGAAACACGCCTGGCCTCGGCCCAACTGGTCCCGGTCGCAACGCCCAATCCCGGCGACGTCGCGCGCGCCCTCCAGACCTTCGAGGAATTCGGCCGGCGCAGCTACACACTGGATCTCGGCGACCTCACCACCGACCGCTGGTCGCTGCTGCCCCCCGCGGGCGACGTGCTCGCCGAATTCCGCACCCGGCGCCACGGCACCCTCACCTACGTGCGGTCGAGCGACGACGCCGAGGACGTGTCGTTGTTTGACCGGCAGCGCGGCCGCAACATCTCGGTCTACGCGTCGGCCGAACGCCTCGCCACCCGCGGCCGCTTCTACTCCGAAGACGACTGGATGGCGTACGACGTGGAGCACTACGCCGTCGACGTGCGCCTCGACCCTGAACGTGAATGGATCAGCGGACGCGGATCGCTCCGCCTTCGCACGAAGGCCCGCGGCCTCGCCACCTTGTCGCTCAAGCTCGCGGAGTCGCTGTCGATCTCGTCGATCACGTCGCCGGAGTTTGGCCGCGTGCTCGCGTTGCGCGTCGCCGGCCAGAGCAGCGTGCTGGTCAGCCTGCCGCGCGCGGTGCCGGCCGGCACCGAACTGGTGCTCGACGTCTTCTACAGCGGTCGTCTGCCCGCGCAGACCATCGACCGTGAGGCCCTCGTGGTCTCCGCTGACCGGATCGCGCCACAGGACCGCCCCGATCCGCGGGCCCGGCAGGACCAGCCCATCCCGCCAGAGCCGCGCTTCCTGTACAGCAACCGCACCTACTGGTATCCCCAGAGTCCTGTGACCGACTTTGCGACGGCCGCGCTGCAGGTGACCGTGCCGGCGCAGTTTCAGGTGGTGGCCAGCGGCAGCCTGGTGAACTCGGTGGTGACGCCGGTGCTGGAAGGCGCGAGGCGTGGCGGCGATGCGCGCGCCGAGCGCACCGTCCAGTTTCTGGCCGATCGCCCCCTCCGTTACCTCGCGTGCATCGTCAGCCGCTTCGTGTCGGTCGACAGCGTGCAGGCGAGCGTGCCCGCGGTCGCGCCCTCGTCGATTAACCGCGCGGGCGGGCGGATCGTCCCGGAACCGGCGTCGGCCGTGAGCCTGGATGTCGTGTCCACGCCGCGGCTGCTCCGCGGCAACCGGGCGCTGCCCGAGCGTGCGAAGGCCATCATCGAGTTTTTCGCAGGCCTGATCGGCGAGGCGCCGTATCCCAACTTTACCCTCGCCACTCTCGACGCCGAGTTGCCGAGCGGCCACAGCCCGGCGTACTTCGCGATCTGGAATCAGCCGACGCTGCCCACCACCCTGTCGTGGCGCGGCGATCCGCTGGCACTCAGCGGCTACCCGCTTTTCTTCCTCGCGCACGAGGTCGCCCATCAGTGGTGGGGCCAGGCGATCGGCTGGAAGAACTATCACGAGCAGTGGCTGAGTGAAGGGCTGGCGCAGTACTTCGCGGCGATGTATGCCGCGCACGACCGCGGCGGTGACGTCGAGCGGCAACTGTTTGCGCAGATGCGCCAGTCGGCCATGGATCTGTCGCGCCACGGGCCCATCCACATGGGGTATCGCCTGGGTCACATTCAAAACGACGGGCGCCTGTTCCGGGGCCTCGTCTACAACAAGTCGGCGGTGGTGCTGCACATGCTGCGCCGGCTCATCGGCGCCGAGGCCTTCGACCGGGGCCTCCAGCGTTTCTACCGCACGCACCGGTTCCAGAAGGCCGGCACGGACGATCTGCGGGTGGCCTTCGAGGCCGAAACCACGATGTCGCTGGAACGGTTCTTTGACCGCTGGATCCTGGGGTTCGCCTTGCCCGAAGTGCGGCTGCACTGGAGGATGGAGCCGGATGGCACCCACGTGCGGGTGCGCGTTGAACAATCGGGCGACACGTTCGATTTCCCGCTGACGCTGACCGTGCACTACGACGGCGGCCAGTCTGAACAGGTCACGCTCGCCGTGATCTCGGCCGTCCACGAGACCCGGATTCCGGTGCCGGGCCGCGTCCGCCAGATTGATACCCGTGACGACCTGGGTCTGGTGGCCGTGAAGCGGTAAGATCGGGATAGAATTCAGAGGGTATGGAAACGGTCACGCTGACGATAGACGGCAAGTCGGTTACGGTCCCCAAAGGGAAGACAGTCCTTGAGGCGGTGATGCGGAGCGGTGGGCACGTCCCGTACTACTGTTACCACCCCGGGTTGAGCGTCGACGGTTCCTGCCGCGTCTGCATCGTCAAAATAGAAAAAATGCCCAAATTGCAGACGTCGTGTTCGACCGTCTGCACCGAAGGCATGGCGGTGATCACGAACACGCCGGATGTCGAAGCCGCGCGCGCGAGTGTGCTTGAGTTCCTGCTGGTGAATCACCCGCTCGATTGCCCGGTCTGTGACAAGGGTGGCGAGTGCCCGCTGCAGGATTACGCGTATGCCTACGGCCCCGAGCGCAGCCGCATGGAGTTCCCGCGCCGGGTCTTTGACGGCGAGGGCGTGAAAGCGGACGTCGATTTCGGCCCGACGCTGATGCTCAACCGCAACCGCTGCATCATGTGCAGCCGGTGCGTGCGGTTCATGAAAGAGATCGACGGCGACGCGCAGATCGGCGTGTTCCAGCGCGGCGTCCACAGCGAGATTGCAACGTTCGAGGAGCAGGGTGTCGTGTCGCTGCTGTCCGGCAACCTGATGGACGTCTGCCCGGTGGGCGCGATCACAACACGCGACTATCGGTTCAAGTCGCGGCCGTGGGACAACCCGCTGGCGGTGGACACCCTGTGCACGGGTTGCGAAAAGGGCTGCAACACGACGGCCTGGATCAAGGCGAAACCCGAGTGGGCGAAGGGCGCGAGCCTGGTGCGCATCACCCCGCGCTATCACGAGGAGATCAACAAATACTGGATGTGTGACATCGGCCGCTTCGACTATCACTGGATCGAGGGCGACCGGCGGCTGCTGCAGCCCCATGTGCGCACAAGCCGCGGGTTCGACGCCGCGCCCTGGGCTGACGCGCTCGTGGCGGTCAAGGAGGCGGTGGACGCGGCCGGCGGAACCTCACAGGTCCGCGTGCTGGTGTCGGGTCACGCGTCGCTCGAAGAGCTGTGGGTGCTGAAGCAGGTGGCGCCGCTCACCGGTGGCGTCACGTTCAGTTGGCGGTATCGCGAGAAGCCGCAGCCCGCCAACACCCAGTTCCGGATTGCCGCGGTCGACGCGCCGAACCTGCGCGGCGCGCGCGACCTCGGGTTCACGATCGGCGCGGCCGGCGCACCGGCCGACGTCTCTGGTCTGCGCGCGGCCGTCGACACCGGCGCCGTCAAGGTACTCTACGTCTTCGACTCCGGGCCGGACGGCTCGATCGGCGACACGGAGTGGGTCATCGCCGCGCGCCAGGCGGGCAAAATCGCCACGCTCATCGTGCAGGGTGTGCTCAGAACCGCGCTGACTGACGCGGCCGACATCGTGCTGCCGGGCTCGGCGTTCGTCGAGAAGGACGCGACGTTCACCAACATGACCGGTCACGTGCAGCCGGGCTCGCGTGTCATTCCGCCGCCGGGAGACGCCGCCGAAGATTGGCAGATCCTTCTGAAGGTGGCCGCGGCCTTCGGTGTCACCGTGGCGCACACTTCGGCGGGCGCGATTCGCCAGACCCTGGCCACCGAGTTGGCCGGCGTCCCAGGCTACGCGGCGCTGGCCGACCTGGCGTTCGCACGGCCGGTCGCGGCGCGCCAGTACCTGCAGTCGTCAAACCCGTCCGAACGCGACAAGTGGGACACGATGTTCCAGGACCTGCCGCCCGTGAAATTCGGCGAAGACTTCGGTCCGCTCCCGCGCGCCGACGTCATCCCCCTGCGACAGGTCGAGTAAGGACCTGGAAATGAATGAAGGTGCCATTCTGGCTGCCGATGCATCCCGGCCGGCGGCGTTGCTCATCGCTTGCATACACTGGGTATGCGCGCTCCTCGCGCCTGGCCGGCTGGGCGCCTCGACACCCAGAATTGGCACCTTCATTCATTTCCAGGCCCTAACCACGCGAATCGCCAGGGGCCGCACGCTGATCACCAGCGTGCCCGACATCTCGAAGACCTCACCGTCGAGGTGACAGACGATCCGGTCCCCTGTGATGCGGGCGTGGTCCACCCGCACCCGTTCCAGCCCGCGCGCGGGCGCCCGTCGGTTCCAGAACAGGCGCCGCGCGCGCCAGCACTGCTGCAGCGGACCGCCCGCCTCCACCAGGACCATGTCCAGCAGACCGTCGCGCACGTCGGCGTCCGGCGACAGCACGGCGCCGTTGCCGTACTCCGGCGCGTTCGCGAACCCGATCAGGAACTTTGGGCCGGTCCACCTGCGGGTGTCACGTCGCTGGGTGCCACAAACGACGTCGTAGGACGGGGCACGGTACGTCCACACGAGCTGGAGACTCTTTGTCACGTAGCCAAGGGCGCCCCGCTTCCCGCGTGTGGCACACAACTGCACGACAGCCGCGTCAAACCCGATACCGGCGATGTTGAGGAAGAGCCGGTCGTTGGCGTATCCGGCATCGATGCTGGTG
Source organism: Vicinamibacterales bacterium (assembly GCA_038918905.1). GTDB lineage: Bacteria > Acidobacteriota > Vicinamibacteria > Vicinamibacterales > SCN-69-37 > SYFT01. The sequence goes on along the minus strand of JBCKZS010000012.1, from coordinate 41,779 downwards.
GCCGTGCCGGTCAGCGCGACCCGCATGGCGGCCCTCAGGTTCGTGGGCAGACCCAGGCCACGCGCCAGGCCATTGCCCGATCCACACGGCACGATGCCCAGCGGCACCGGTCCGCCAATAAGCGCCTGCGCAACCTCGTTCACCGTCCCATCGCCACCCATGGCAATAACCACCCCGCACCCGAGGTCGAGGCAGGCCTGCGCCAGCTCGCGCGCGTGGCCCTGACGCTCGGTCATCCGCACGTCGGCCCACACACCCGCAGCGGCCGTCTGCGCCTCCACAAACGCGCGCCGGCGTTCCCCTTCGCCGGGCCGGCTGCCGCCTCGCCCAGCGATCGGATTGATGATGACACCCACCTTCATGGTTCCTCCACCTGATGGCGGTGCTATAGTAGCGTTCCATGCTCAACACGCGTGGCGTCCTCGTGGTGCTTGTCCTTGGATGTCTGGCCGTCGGTGGCACGCTCTTCCAGACCTATCGGTTCGATCAGTCTCTTGCGACCCTGCGAGCGGATGAAGACCGCCTCGTGCGCCAGTTCACCACCCTCGAGCTGACGATCGCGGACGCCCGCGCCGCGCAGGCGGGGTACGTCGCCGTCGGGCAGGGCTCTGACTTCTGGCTGGCTCGGTTCGAGGAACTGACGCTCCAGATCGAAGGCATGCTGCGTGACCGCGACCTGACGGGCAGTGCAGCCGCCGCGCCGCACATCGCCGCCGCACTGAAGCACCTGGACGCCCTCCGCACGTCCGATCAGCGCGCGCGCCACTATGTGGAAAACGGCCAGCGCATCCTGGCCTCTGACGTCATCTTCGTCGAAAGCCTTGAACTGCTCGGCCGGCTGTCCACCGAAATGACGTCGGCGAAAGACACCGAGGTCTTCACGGCCCGCCAGCAGGCCACGACGCTGACGCAATACCGGATGGGGCTCACTGGCGGCGCGCTCGGCGTCCTGCTGATCCTCGCAGTCGTGGCGGCCAGGCGACGGGCGCCCGCGGCCGGGCCAGAGCCCGTCACGCAACCCGAGACAGTGACCCCGATCGCGCCCGCGCCCGACCGTGCCCCCGCGCCGCTGTCTGCGCTTGATCTTGATCCGGTTGGTGGGTTGGACGACGCGGCGGATATCTGCGTGGACCTGGCCCGATTGCTCGACGGCCGCGATTTGCCGGCGCTGTTGGGGCGGGCGGCGAGCGCCATCGGAGCCAAAGGCCTCGTCTTGTGGATCATTGATGACACCAGAGAGACGCTGCGCCCCTCACTCGCGCACGGGTACCCCGAGCGGATGCTGAAGCGCCTGGGCACGCTGCCGGTGGGCGCCGACAACGTCACGTCGATGGCGTGCCGCACGCTCCAACCACAGGTCGTCCCCGCGCAGACATTCGACGGGTCCGGCGCGATCGCGGTGCCGCTCATCGGCACCTCCGGGTGTGTGGGGGTGCTCGCAGCGGAGGTTCCCGGCGCCTCGGCCAGCGGACGCCACGTCGCGGTGGCCCGTATCATCGCTGCACAACTCGCCGCGGTCATCACGCCTGTCGCGGCCGCAACTACAGCCCCGTCGTCAGCAAAGGCCCAGTAAGGGGTCCAGGGGTCCAGAGGTCCGAAGGGGCGCCGACATCCGGCGAGGTCGCGGCCCCTCGTGACCGCTGCCCCCTGAATGGGCCACCCTCTGGCCTCTGAGAGAAGAATCCCATAAATATCGCATCCCCTCGTACGGCACGCATCTTGATTAGCAGAAGTCGGAGGCCGTTCGACATCACACGGGGTGTGTCTATCTAACGACAGGCAGGCGCTGGCATCGCAAACACTCTGTGGTTCTCTGGGTTGATGCTCGAACGGCCTCCATCAGGTGGTGAGCTGGCAGAGGTGTTCACCTCAGCCAGCTCAGCCATCTCAGCCAGCTCAGCCATCTCAGCCAGCTCAGCCATCTCTGCCATCTCACCACCTTCTAGAGTGTAATTTTAAGTGCCACCACCGTCGTGTCATCGTTGGGCGCGAACCCGGCCCGGTGCGTTTCCACGGCTTCGACGATCGAGTGGATGATCTCTTTGGCTGAAAGGTGTTTCGTGCGCGACACGATGTTGATGAGCCGATCGCTGCCAAACTCGTCGCCGCGCCGGTTCATGGCCTCGGTCACGCCGTCCGAACAGAACACAAACACATCACCTGACGCCAGGGGCAACGTGACCTCGTCGTAGGTCATGCCGTGAAACGACCCCAGCGGCACGCCGGGCGCCTCGATGAGGCCACACGTCTCGCCGGACGCACGAACCGGATAGGGCAGGCCCGAGTTGGCCAGGGTGACCGACCGCCGTTTGAGATCAAAAATCGCGTAACACAGCGTGCAGTAATACTCCTCAAGCTGGCGCTCGTGGAGGATCGTGTTGATCGACATCAACACCGCCGCGGGCGACGACCGCTCGGGCACGTAGCGGCGGCGGAACGTGCGGCCGCGGACCAACTCTCCGGCAAACACGCTGTACAACGCTGCGGGCACACCCTTGCCAGACACGTCGCCGAGCGCGACGATGAGCGTGCTGGATTCGGGGACGAGGTAGTCGTAGAAATCGCCGCCCAGCTCGCGCGCCGCGGAAAACGACGCGTGGACGTCCACACCCTTGAGCCGCTTCGGCAGTTGGGTGGGCAACAGCGCCGCCTGCACCCGCCGGGCAAACTTCAGTTCCTTGTCGAGTCGGGCCTCGGTGGCCGACACTTTCTCATAGAGACGAGCGTTCTCGATGGCCACCGCCGCCTGGCTCGCCAGCAGCGTGAGGATCTCCACGTCGCGCTTTGAGAACGCGTCAAGCTCGGGACTTTCCAGATCGAACACGCCGATGCAGCGGTCCTTCAGGAGCATCGGCACCGCCAGCTCCGCCCGTACATCGTCGACCACCTTGATATAGCGGGGGTCCTTGGAGACGTCGGGCACGAGCACCGGCTCGCGGTGCAGCGCCGCATACCCGACGAGGCCCTGCCCCATCGGCACCCTGGGCAGTTCGACACGGTCGCCAAACTGCACGGCCACTTTGATCTCGAGCTCCTGGGTCTCGTCGTTCAGCAACAGGATGCCGAACGTGCGGTAGTCGACCACCCGGCGGGCCAGTTGCGCGATTCGCGCCAGCAGTTCGTCGATGTCCATGAGCGCGGCGACGTCTCGACCGATTTCCGCCAGCGTCTCGAACGCTTCCGCGTCGAGCCGCTGCTGTTCGAACAACCGCGCGTTCACCAGCGCCATGGCGACGTGCGCGGCAAACTGGCGCAGGATCGCCGCGTCCTGCTCGGAGTACATGTCGCGCGATCGGCTCAACACATTGAGCGCCCCCACCGGCTTGTTCTTGTGCACCAGCGGCACCGCCAGCGTCGACGCCATGCCCGGCACGACCTCGACGTAGTTCGGTTCGGTCGAGACATCCCCGAGCACCACCGTCTCCTGCGTCGTGACCACGCGACCCACGATGCCGTCCGTGGTTCTGGGTCGGTAGTGTTTGGTGTCGGGGTACCCCACCGCGTAGGCAATGCTGAGTTCCCCGCGTTTTTCGTCGAGCAGATACACCGCGAACGCGTCGAAGGGGATCAACCGGCCGATCAGTTCGGGAATTTTCTGCAGCAGCTCGTCGAGCTCGATCACGGAGGCCACCTGGCGGCCCAGGTCGAACAGCGTCAGCAGGATGTCGCGCTCGTGGGAACCGACCGACAGATGGGTGGACGAGCGTACGGTCGGGTGGGGGCTCATGAAACAGAAAACACGCGGACGGAACGCGTGCAATTATACTTGGTTCTCGCGATCAGACCGCACCCATGACCGATCTGCACCTTCCCCTCGACTACACGGCCATCGAGCGCATCCTTCCCCACCGCTACCCGTTCCTGCTCGTGGATCGGATTACGGAATTCGAGCCCGATCGGCGCATCGTGGGAGTGAAGAACATCTCGCACAATGAGCGGTCCCTGTCGCGATCGCCCGGCTGCACGCCGGCGTTTCCGCCCACCCTGCTGATCGAAGCCGTGGCGCAGGTGGGCGCCATCCTCATCCTGTCGAAGCCCGAAAATCGCGAGAAGCTGATCTTTTTCATGGGCATCGAACGCGTGCGATTCCGCCGCCAGGTGCACCCCGGCGACGTGGTCGAGATCGAGGCGGTGGTCAAACGTCTGCGCAGCCGGATGGGGGTCCTGAGCGGATGGGCGCGGGTCAACGGCACGGTCGTGCTCGACGGCACGATGACGTTTGCGCTCGGGCCGCGCGGCGGTGCCTCTACCCCTGAATCACCCGCGCCATCGTGACACCCGTGACCGCCGCCGCCTGCCGGCGGAGATCCTCGGAGATCGGGGTGTCGGTGTCGATGACCAGGTACGTCAGGTCACCTCGCGTCGCGCTGACCGTGTTCATCACCGTGTCGAACAGCGCCGCGACCGACGCGGGAATGTTGGCGGAAGCGCGTCCGGCGCACACCAGCCGATGAGCGGTTTGACGCGGCGCCGTCACCTGCGGAAAGTTCACCGCATTCCGCACGGCCCCGTGGTCGAGGAAATCACGCACCTGATCGGCCACCATCACGGCACAGTTGTCCTCGGCTTCCACGGTGGACGCGCCCAGATGCGGGAACGTCACACACCGCGGATGGTTTCTGGTGACCGCCGTCGGGAAGTCGCTGACGTAGAAGTGCACCTTTCCCCCGTCCAGCCCCGCGACGAGCGCCGGCGCGTCCACGACGCCCTCGCGCGCGAAGTTCACGACCGAGACGCGATCCTTCATCGTCTTCAACCGCTCGGCGTTGATGAGTCCGCGGGTGGCGTTGCCCAGCGGCACGTGCAGCGAGACGAAGTCTGCGAGGCGGAACGCCGCGTCCAGTGACGCGGCCTGTTGCACCTGCGGCGACAGTTGCCACGCCGCTTCGATCGACAACACGGGATCAAAACCGATCACCCGCATGCCCAGGGCCACGCCCGCGTTGGCCACACGGCCCCCGATGGCGCCCAGGCCAATCACGGCCAACGTGCGCCCGGTCAGCTCGAACCCGGCAAACGCCTTCTTGCCGGCTTCCACCGCCTTGTGCAACGCGGCGTTGTCGCCCTCCAACCCGCGCGCGAACTGCCACGCCGGTCCCAGGGACCGGCTCGCGATGATCAGGCTGGCGATGACCAGCTCTTTAACGGCGTTGGCGTTGGCGCCCGGCGCGTTGAAGACCGGGATGCCACGCGCGGTGAGCGCGGGGACCGGAATGTTGCTGGTGCCGCTGCCCGCGCGGCCAACGGCCTTCAGGCTCCCGGGCATCGCCAGAGAGTGCAGATCCGCCGAACGCACCAGGATCGCGTCAGGATTGGACACGGCGGGCCCGACCTCGAAGCGAGCCCCGTCGAGGCGCGCAAGGCCCACCTGCGAGATGTTGTTGATTGTGAGGACCTGGAAGCGTCGAGCAACCGTCATGTTGCCCTACAGGATATCGGACAACCGGTTACCAGGACCTCTGGACCCCTGGACCTTTGGACTCCTGGGCCCCTGGACTCTTGGACGACTACCGCCCTGGCGTTGCCCGGACTACGCCCATACCGACGGCAATCACCGCCGCGGCGACGACCATCGACACCCGGAATGGTTCGCCCAGCAGCAGGGTGCCCAGCACGACGGCGATCACGGGATTCACGTAGGTGTAGAGCGAAACGGTGGCAATCGGCAGATGGCGCAGCGCGTACGAGTAGGCGGCGAACGCGATGAGCGAGCCCGCGACCGTCAAATACACCAGGGCGCTGACGGTGCGGGGCGACCACGACAGGTGTGTCCACTCCCCTGTCACTGTTCCGATCACCAGCATGAAGGCCCCGCCAAAGAACATCTGCACCGCGGCCACGCTCAACACGCTGCGCGAGACCGCGTGGCGTCGCGTATACGCCGACGCAATCGCCCAGCCGATGCACGCCACCTGCAGCGCGAGCACGCCCAGCACCACCAGGTGGCCCTTCGCGCCTCCCAGCGTCAGGTCGGGCCAGACAAGCAGGACGATGCCGCAGAAGCCGATGCAGAGGCCCAGCCACTGACGGGCGCCCAGCCGCGTGGCGCCGGGGAACATCGCGTCAATCGCCACCATCCAGAACGGCGAGGTGGCGATCACAACGGCCGTCAGGCCGCTGGCCAGGTACTGCTCGCCCCAGTTCACGCCGCCGTTGCCGAGCGTAATCATGAGGAATCCGAGCCACGCGAGGCGGCCCCACTCGGCAGGTGGCGGCAGCGGTTGGCGTCGGGCGGCGAGGAGGCCCGCGAGCAGCGCGCCGGCAATCACATACCGGATGCCGCCCAGAAGAAACGGCGGAATCGTCTCAAGGGCCACCTTGATGGCGAGGTACGTGGTGCCCCAGATGACGCACACCGCAATAAACGCCAGCCAGGCGTTCCTGCGGACCGCGGGCGTCATCCCTTGTAGAACACGCGGTCGAGGCGACGGTGGAACGACGTAAACGGCCCGTCAGAATCGTCGGTCTCGATGTGTTTCCTGATTTGGTGAATCTTGGCGTCGAGGTCGTCGGTGGCGGCCAGAATGAACGCCTCCATCGTCATGGGCTCCACAGGCGACCCCAGGGCTCTCGCGCCATGGTGTGAGAGCACCAGGTGTTCGATCCGCACCTGCAGGTCGTGCGGAAAGCCTGGAATCTCTCTGGCGATCTCGCGCACCATGCCCGCCCCCAGCGTGATGTGGCCGAGCAGGTTGCCTTCGACGGAGTACTCGGTGGTGACGCCGTAGGACAGCTCTTCGAGCTTGCCGATGTCGTGCAGGATCGCGCCGGCGATGAGCACGTCGCGATTCACGCCGTAGGCGTCGGCGAGAAACCGCACGATGTCGATGATCTTCAGGATGTGCTCAAGCAGGCCGCCGCGATAGGCGTGGTGCACCGACTGCGCGGCCGGCCAGATCCTGAGCTGCTCCCCGTACTTCGTCGTGGCACGGGTGAGCAACTCGCGCACGGCGGGTGACTCCACGCGGGCGATGTGGTCCTGCAGTTCCTGCCACATCACGTCGATCGGCCGGGGCGCGCACGGAATGTAGTCTTCCTCGCGGAACCCGTCGAGCGCGTCACGTTCCGCGTGCACCCGGCGGATCTTGTCGAGCACCAGCTCGAGCCGCTGGTTGAACAAGTTGCCGCGCGCCTGAACCTTGACGAATTCGCCCGCGTCGAACTCGTCTTTCATCACGTCCACGTCCTGAAACACCTTGGCCTTGATTTCGCCGGAGATGTCCTGCAGGACGAGCGCGAGGTAATTTCCGCCCTTGCCCGAGCGCAATTCCTTGCGCGCGCAGAGGAAAAAGCCCCAGCCATTTGATGAGGGTGACAGTTCGGAGATATTCGGCAGTCGCAGCATGAGATCAGAAGCCGAGTGTACTTCGTGATGGTAAGATTCCGTCATGTTTGCGCGCGCGTTCCTGTCCACGCGGGTTGCTGTCAGCCTGGCGGCCTTCGCGTTCGCCGGTTGCGGACCGGCGGCGGATCCCGCCCCGTCGCCGGCGCCTGCATCCACGAGGTCTTCACCACCCTCGTCAGGCTTCGAGGTTGCCCCCGGGTTGCCGATGTTGCCAACCGCCGGCCTGGCCGCGGCGCCGCGCTCGGTGGAAACCGTGCGCGCCGTGTACGAATTCGCGGCCAATCATCCCGAGGTCCTCAGCTACGTGCCGTGTTACTGCGGCTGCGAGACGGCCGGCCACAAACACAACGAACACTGCTTTGTCGGCGCGCGCAACGCCCGGGGCCAGGTCACACAGTGGGACTACCATGGCCTCACGTGAGCCATTTGTATTGACGTCGCGCGTGACGCGATGCAGATGCACAACTCGGGAACCTCGGTACGCGACATCCGCTCGACCATCGATAAGAAATATGCCGACGCCATGACCCGCACGCCAACTCCACCACCGCCCGCCGGTGGAAGGGGTTCAACCCCTCCACGCTGACACTTGTGCCTGGCGGCCTCGGAAATGACGCCTTTCTCAGCCTGTTTCGAGGCCTGCGCGAAGGTGTCTACATCGGCCTGATCGGACCCGACAGCTCGGCCACACTCGCGGCCAATCCGCATCTCCGACTGATGTTTGGCTGGGCCGATGAGGTGGCCGACGCCGACGTCCGGCCTTTCGACCGCGACCGGTTCGTCGATTTCCAGGCCCGCGACGGCTTTCTCGAACGCCTCCTGCGTGACGGCGCCGCCCACGACCAGTTGCTCCGCCTGCGCCGCGTGGACGGCACCGCATGCTGGATCGAGGTCACCGCACGGGCCGAGGCCCTGCCCGGCCGCGACCGCCGCACCCTCCGCATCGAAGCGGTCATGCGCGACGTCACCGAGCGGAAGAAACTCGAAGACCAGGCGCGCGACGTCTTCCACCAGTTGTCACAAGCCGAAAAACTCGCGGCCCTCGGCCAGACCATGTCGGGCGTGGCCCACGAGCTGAACAACCCGCTCGCGACGATCCTCGCCTGCGCGGAGCGCCTCGCCGGGCGCAGGCTCGACGACCAGACCCGCCGCGATCTGGACGCCATCCACAACGCCGCGGAACGCGCCGCACGCATCGTGCGCAACCTGCAGACCTTCGCGCGTAAACGCCACACCACCCGGACAATGGTCGATCTCAACCAGGTCGTCCGCGACACGCTCGCCCTGCGCGCCTACGAACAACGCGTCTCCAACGTCGTCATCGTCGAGGCCCTGGCCGCGGGACTGCCGCCCGTCTTTGCCGACCCGCATCAAATCCAGCAGGTCCTGCTGAACCTGGTCATCAACGCCGAACACGCGATGATCGGCGCCCACGGCCGCGGCCTGATGGTGCTGCGCTCCTGGCACGCCCCCGACCGCGACGCCGTGCTCCTCGAAGTGAGCGACGACGGGCCTGGCGTGCCAGAGGACGTGCAGCAGAAGATCTTCGACCCGTTCTTCACCACCAAAGCCGTCGGCAAAGGCACGGGCCTGGGCCTGACCGTGGCTTACGCCATCGCGCAGGAACATGGCGGACGCATTTCCGTGTCCTCGCCGCCGGGAGGAGGCGCGGCGTTTGTGCTTGAACTGCCCTCTGGCGGGATGCACGTGCGCGCGCCTGAGCCCTCCCCCGTCGCCGCCGTGTCAGAAGTGCCGGTGGGCACCCGCGCGCTCGTGGTGGAGGACGAACTGGCGCTGGGCGAGGCCGTGGCCGATGCGCTGCGGGATGCCGGGTTCGAGGTGGATCGGGCGGCCGACGGGGAAGAAGCCATCGTCCGGACACAGTCGCGTGCCTACGACCTGATCATCTGCGACCTGAAGATGCCGCGCGTCGACGGCATGGCCTTCTTCAAACATCTGGCGTCCACGGCACCCGCGCTCACCCGCCGGCTCGTGTTTGTGACCGGCGATGTGGCTGGCACCGAGGCCGAACAGTTTCTTGAACAGAGTGGCTGCCGCTGGCTCGCGAAGCCGTTCCGGCTGCGCGATCTCGTCAGGACGGCGCGCGAAGTGGTGCGCTGACCGGCGGGGCTTCGCCTACGCCACCGCGCGCCGCTCGATGGGCGCCACGGCCGGCGGCGGCGACGCCATGGTCTTGCGCAGCCGGACCATCGCGCGCGCGTGCAACTGCGACACACGCGATTCGTTCACGCCAATCGTCTTGCCAATCTGCTTCATCGTCGCGCCGCGGAAATAATACAGGCTGATGAGCTGGCGCTCGCGGGCGGGCAGCGTGGCCATCGCCGCGCGAATGCGCAGCCGCAGCTCCTGCTGTTCGTATTCCCGATCGGGTGGCGGGGGCTCGCTCGGCACCATCACGGCGGGCAACGACGCGCTGTCAACCGCGTTCGCCAGCGGAGAGGTCGACTCGATCGTGCTGATGCGCAGGATGGTCCGTTCCAGGCGCGACTGGTCGGTCCCCACACGTTTGGCCAGATCGGCCAGCGTCGGTTCACGGCCGTTCTCACGACGCAATGACTCCCGCGCCGCCTCGAGTTCGCGCCGGACACGCCGCACGCCACGCGGCCACGCGTCCCGGCGCAGCGCGTCGATCATCGCGCCGCGCACCCGGCGCTCGGCAAACGTCTCGAACTTGATGCCGCGGCTCTCATCAAACCGATGCGCCGCATCCATCAATCCGATCACGCCGTCCTGCACGAGGTCCGACACATCAATCGAATTCGGCAGTGTCGAAGCCATCCGTCGGGCCAGCGACTCGACAAACGGCAGGGTGGCGACGACGCGGTTGTGTTGATGATGGGCGAGTGGTACGCGCTGCATGAACCCTCCAGGTAACCGCCGACCGCAACGGCCAGCGGGCTTCTGAAGGGCAACATGGATGCCAACGGAAGTTACGAACAAAGAACGAAAATTTACAGGTTTTTACTTGTTATTTAAGTGCTTATTGCACAGTGGTTTAGTGTCAATAGTGCCTTGTGCAATAGTGCGCAGTGCCGGGTCGAACCGTGACAAAGCGGTCAATTGTGTGACGGACTGACATGGCTGAACGTCAAAATGTTGACTCGCTTGGAGTTTGGCCTGAGTGGGCGACCTGACGAATCTTGTGGGTGGTTCTGATGGCGTCCAGGGCGCTGGTCACGACCTGTCCGGCGCGGGCGCGGTGGGCTTCTTCGGTCAGGCGGTGTTCAAGCAGTTCGGCATTCGCGAGGATGATGCCCAGTTGGTTGTTCAGCAGGTGGAAGAGCTGGGTCAGGTCGCTCTCCGGGACTGGCGACAGGTGTGGAGCGGGCATGCGGCGGACCTACGCGCTCCTGTGCAGAGCGAAGAAGGGCTCGGCCACGGGGCTGTGCGCGTCGCGCCAGAGGGTGTCGACGAAGATGCGGACCGACCCGCCGGCGGTGCGGATGTACTGCACCTTGCCGCTGGCCATCCAGTTGTAGATGGTGCGGCGGCTCACGCCCACCACATCACACGCCCGGGGAATCGAAACGGTTTTCCGTTCAATCATACGCCCGGAACTATCGGCGGGCCTTGAGTGGAACTGTAGACCGGTGTCAAGATACTGCCACGCTCCAGGCTGATGACATCCGACGACCACGCGCCACTCCATTTGCTGCTCGTTGACGACGAGGCGGCGTTTCGCGAGGTGATTGCGGAGCGTCTGACGGAGCACGGGTATCGGGTGGAGCAGGCCGGCAATGGTGAGGATGCGCTGGCGCATCTGAACAGGTTTGCGTTCGACATCCTGTTGACCGACCTGCGGCTGCCTGGCCTGGATGGCCGGCAGGTGCTCGATGAGGCGTTCGCGCGTTACCCCGACATCATCGCGGTGGTCGTGACCGGTTTCGGCACCGTGCGGGAGGCGGTGGAGGTCACGCAACTCGGGGCGGAAGGTTTCATCACCAAACCGTTTCAGTTTGAAGAGCTGCTCCACGCGCTTCAGACCGCGGTGGAGAAGCGGCGGCTGCGCGCGGAGAACGCCTATTTGCGGGAACAGTTGCGAGGGCGGTATCACCTCGGCGGGATCATCGGACAGACGCCGGTGATCATGCGGCTGCTCGAGCTGCTTGAGACGGTGGCGGCCACGGCCAGCACGGTGCTGGTCACCGGAGAGACCGGCACCGGCAAGGAGCTGGCGGCGCGGGCGATCCATGACGCCAGCCCCCGACACCAACAGCGGTTTATGGCGATCAACTGCAGCGCGATTCCCGAGACGTTGCTTGAAGCCGAACTCTTCGGCCACGTGCGCGGCGCGTTCACGGGCGCGGTCGCGAATCGTCAGGGACGCATCGAGCAGGCGCACCGCGGGACGCTGTTTCTCGACGAGGTCGGCACGATGAGTCAGGCGCTGCAGGTGAAGCTGCTGCGCGTGTTGCAGTCGCGCGAGTTCGAACGGGTCGGCGATTCGCACACCGTGAAGGTCGACGTGCGCGTGATCGCGGCGACCAACTCCGACCTCAAGCAGATGGTGGCCGACGGCACGTTCCGCGAAGATTTGTACTATCGCCTCAATGTGATCCCGGTGCACGTGCCGCCCCTGCGCGAGCGCCGGGCCGACGTGCCGCTCCTGGCGCAGCACTTCCTCGATCGACTCAGTCGGGACATGCCCGCGCGAGGACGCGTGACCATTGCCCAGGACGCGCAGCAGGCCCTGATGCAGTTCTCGTGGCCGGGGAACGTACGGCAGCTTGAGAATGCGATGGAACGCGCGTTTGCGCTCTCGCCCGGCCGCGCGCAGATTGAGGTCAGTGACCTGCCGGAAGAACTGCGGCACGCGCCCGCCACGGTGACGGCCGACACGGTGATCTTCGACGACAATGGCGTGGAGTTCGACCGGCTGGTGGCGGAGTTCGAGCGCGGATTGATGCGGCGCGCGCTCGAGCACAGCCACGGCAACAAACGCCTGGCCGCCGACCTGCTCAAAATCAAGCGGACCACCTTGATAGAGAAACTGAAGCGTCTGGAGCGCGCCTGAACCATGCCCGCACCCCGTGCCTTCTGGGTCATCCTTATCGGCGACGTGCCCACGTCCTTCCGCGCGAACGAGCGCGAGGATCTGTTGCCGACATTCCGTCAGTTGCAGCGGACCCAGCCCACGGTCGCCTTGCGCTGGGTCGAGCGGGGCAAAGTCTGGGAGTCGCCCGCGGCAGCCCTGGGCGCCGCGAAACTGGAGGCCACCGTCACCCGGGAGAAACGCGGCAAGGAATGGCGCCCCGGCGGCGATCACAAAGACCCGAAAGCCCGGTTCGAACTGACCCGCGACCAGAAGCGCGCGCGCTTCAAGGGAAATCAGACCCGCACGAGCGCACCCGAGCACCCGAGCACCCGAGTACGCGGGCGCCCCATTGACGACCCGTTTCGCGCACCTGCCGAAGGGCGACCACGAAGCGGGCCGACAGATAGACCCAAGCCGTATAAGGTCGAAAGACATAAAACTGGTTATGTCGCTGATAAAGCAGGTAATAGAGATAAATCACACTATGGCGTAAGACGGCCTGGACCGACAGGGTCGAGAAGGCCACTCAAGAGGCGCCCGTGATCCGCACGTTGTGTTGTACCAGCTAAAAGTTGGTATTTCCTCAGAAGAACTGCTGAGTCTGGCAAATCCCTTGAGCAGGTCTCAAGGGCAGTGCCTGAAGTCAGGCACGTCAGAACGTGTACCTGACTCCATCGGCAGGAAGAACACGGTCAGGATCTCGCGCAGCTCAGGGATCGACTTCGCCGAATTGATCGCCACGCGCAGGTGTGCGCCACCTTCGAGGCCTTTGGTGTACCAGGTCCCGAGCGCCCGCAGCTTGTTGATCACCCACCGCTCGCGCCCCCGCGCTTCCTGCGGCGGGCCGTCGACCTGGCCCGGCGCGGTATGCCGGAACCCGGCGGCTTCGTCAACACGCTCGTCAAGCAACAGGGTCAGATAGTCGAACAGAAACTGGCCGCGCGCCTCAAGGGGCACCTCGGCCGGCGCCTTGCCCTCAGCCGCTTCGGCGGCCTGTTTGAATATCCAGGGATTCCGCAGCGCGCCACGGCCGACCAACACCCCGCTCACGTGAGAGCCGCGCAGGCGAGCGACGACCTGCTCGGGCTCGACGCAGTCGCCCGACCCGAACACGGGAATCGACACGCCTTCGGCGACCCGTGCGATGAGGTTCCAATCCGATTCGCCGGAATACGACTGCGCGGCGGTGCGGCCGTGCACCGCGACCGCGGCGGCACCGGCCTCCTGCGCCATGCGCGCCAGCGTCGGCGCATTGATGTCGTGTTCGTTCCATCCCGCGCGCATCTTCACGGTGACGGGAATCTTCACGGCTTTGGCCATCGCCGTGATGATCGCGGCCGCGTGCGACGGTTCGCGCATCAGACTGCACCCGGCATGGTGCTTCGCGATCTTCGGCACCGGACAGCCCATGTTGATATCGACGATATCGGCGCCCATGCTTTCAACAATCTGCGCCGCGTCCGCCATCTTCATCGGATCGCCGCCGAAGATCTGAATCGAGACCGGGCGTTCTTCTTCTGTGTACTCGGCGTACTCAAGCGTGCGATCGATGCCACGCACGAGTCCCTCCGAGCTCACCATTTCGGTGACCACCAGCCCGCAGCCGCCCTGACGTTTCACCAGCCGGCGGAACGCGGTGTCGGTCATGCCGGCCATGGGGGCCATGGCGACGGGGTGCTCGAGCGTGAGGGAGCCGATCTTCAGGGACATTCGCGACCACCGGTCAATACAGCCGGACGTCGGCGGCGTCCACTACCACCGACACGCCCTGGCCGATCAGGTCCACGGCCAGAATCAGGCGCGCGTGTGATCCCTTGCGCACCAGTTTTCCCACGACGCCCTTCAACGGACCATGGGTGACCTCGACCTTATCGCCTTCGTGAATCAGCGGGCAGGGATCGTACTGCAGGTCTGATTCCACGAGCTGGCGAACCCCCTCGATCTCGCGGTCGGGGATCGGCGCCGGCACGCCGTTGAATGAGACGATGTTGACGGCGCCCACGCACTTGAGCACCGCCACCCGTTGCTCGGCGGCGAATCTGGCGAAGCAGTAGCCGGGAAACAGCGGCCATTCGACCTGCTTCTTGCGGTCCTTCCAGCGGCTCCAGCGCAGGACCGTCGGCAGAAACGCGTCGATGCTCTTCTGCTCAAGCTGCTGGCGCAGGACCTGTTCGTGGCGCGATCGCGTCCAGATCGCGTACCACGCCGCAGGGTCAGGACCGTGCACCATGGACCTCAGAAGGTCTTTTTCTGCTGCGCGATGTACTGCTCGTACATCTTCTTCAGCTCGTCGTCTTTCCACTCGATGATCGCCTGGGTGCGCAAGCTGTCAAGGTGCTTGCGCGTTTCGGCGTCGTGGCGCGCGCTGTAGACCTTTTCGGCAATCTGATTACGCACCAGCTCGTACGCCTCGACCTCGGCCGGAGTGCGGGTTTCGATCTTGAAGAGTTGATATCCCTTCGCGGTGCGGATCGGCCTGGCCATCTCGCCCTGCTTCAGTGGATCCAGATACGCGCGGAGCACCTCGGCCAGCTCGTTGAGGTTGATGGGCCCGACCAGTCCACCATTCGCCCTGGAGCCCGACTCGGAGATTTCGGCCACCAGCGTGGCGAAGTCTTCGCCCTTGACCGCGCGATCGTGAGCCGCCTGCACCCTGGCCAACGCGGCCTCGTCGACCGCCTGATTAAACACCTCTTCACCACCACGCACCTCGGTCGGCACAGCGACGAAGATCTCGCGCAGGGTGACAAGCGAGGGCTTCATGAACTCGTCGGGGTTCGCGCGATAGTACTGACGCGCTTCTTCCTCGGTGAGGGTCAGGCGCCTGCCGATCTCCTTCTGGAGCGCCGCATCCTTGAGGTAACTCCGCTCGATATTCCCGCGGAACTGCGCCAGCGTCATGCCCTGCTTCGCCAGCTCAATAATCAACGTGTCCTGGTCGCGGATGCCGTTCTCCTTCATGATCCGCTCGATGAACGACTTGTACTGCTCCTCGCTCAACCGCGCCCCCAGTTCGCGGCCGCGTTGGACCAGAATCAGTTCGTCAATGGCCGCAGACAGAATCTGCGGAGTGATCTCGATCAGCATGGCCCGCAGTTTGGCGTCCGTCTGCAGGTCGAGCTGCGACAACGTCTGCTGGTTCCGATCGCGCAGCACATCGATCTGACGCTCTTCAAGATCGGTCTTGGTGAAGATGGCGCCATTGACCTTCACGAGAACTCGCTGGAGCACCACCGGCTGCGCCGCCGCGGGATCAGCAGCCTGATTCTGCGCGTCCACGACACCGGCAGCCGAAAAAGCCGAGGCAATAACGACCGCCGCACTGACGAAATTTTGCTGTATGCGCTTCATGATCAGGAACCTGCTCCGCGGCTGAACGGCCGCAAATGTCACAGAATCAATATCTTACTACCGTCTATCCAGTCGACAATCCGCGGCTCAGCTCGTCGAGCACCTGACGCACACACTCGAATAACCCACCTGCCGCGCGTGGATCCGGCGGCACGTCCGCCAGAATCTGTTCCCGGCTGAAGCCGCCGGACACGTCGCCAGTCGTGGCCCGTGTGGTCCACCACGACTCGCGGGTCGGCGGGCCGTCAGGTGCTTTCGCAGGCCGAAGCGTTCCGGGCGGGGAAGCCATCGGCCTGGTCAGGTCCAGACGGAGCACGGCCGGAGGAAGAAGCGTCAAATCACCCCGGTTCTGCACCATTCTGAGCAGCCAGACCGGGTCGAGCTTCGCATCCTGCCTGAACTTGAAAACGACGGTCGTCGCCTCACGGTCGAGGCTCTCAAGGCCAAGACGGTCGGCGGAGACCCTGATTCTGGCGTATTCCGCCAGGTTGAGCACGGACTCGGTTGGTTGACCATAACGGTCCGAAAACTCTGAAACAAGGCCGTCAACCTCTGACACCGTTCTGGCACTGGCCATCCGCCGGTACGCTGCGAGGCGCTGATTCATGTCGGTGATGTAGGTCTCGTCGATCCGCAGGTTGAGCTTCAGGTTCACCCCGGCACGCCTGTCGTCCTCGAGTTCTTCGCCCTTCAGCTCCCGGATCGTTTCTTCCAGCAGCCTGGTGTACATGTCGAAGCCCACTGCCTCGATATGGCCGCTTTGCTGGCCTCCGAGCAGATTGCCGGCGCCGCGGATTTCGAGGTCCATCGCGGCAATCCGGAATCCCGATCCCAGGTCGCTGAACTCGCGGATGGCGGCCAGCCGTTTGCGGGCGACGGGGGAGAGCGACTGCTCGGGCGGAATCAGGAGGTAGGCGTATGCGCGGCGGTCGGACCGCCCCACGCGGCCGCGCAACTGGTAGAGCTGCGCCAAGCCGTACTGATCGGCCCGGTTGATGATGATCGTGTTCGCGTTCGAGATATCAAGTCCGTTCTCCACAATCGTCGTCGCCACCAGCACGTCGAACGTGTGCGCGACGAAGTCCACCATCACTTTTTCGAGCGCGCCTTCACCCATCTGACCGTGGCCAATACCCAGCCGGACATCGGGCACCAGCCGCCGGATCAGGCTGGCGATCGAACAGATCGACTCGACGCGGTTGTGCACGAAGTACACCTGCCCGCCACGATCGGTCTCCGTCTTGATCGCCCTCGAGATCACGTCCCGATCGAACTTCACCACGTGTGTCTGGATCGACAACCGGTCGCGCGGCGGCGTCTCGATCACCGACATGTCACGAATCCCCACCAGCGACATGTTCAGCGTTCGCGGAATCGGCGTGGCGGTCATCGCCAACACCTCCACCTTCTTCCGCATGTGTTTCAGACGTTCCTTGTGCACGACGCCGAAGCGCTGCTCTTCATCAACAACCAGCAATCCCAGATCCTTGAACTGCACGTCCTTCGACAGCAGGCGATGGGTGCCGACGATGATGTCGACCTGGCCGGCGGCAAGTTGCTCCAGTGATTCCTGCTGTTCGGTTCTGGTGCGGAAGCGGCTGACCATGTCGATGCGAACGGGGAAGCCGGCAAACCGTTCTTTTAATGTGCGTTCGTGCTGGAAGGCCAGAACGGTCGTCGGCGCGAGAAACGCAACCTGTTTGCCGTCCATCACCGCCTTGAATGCCGCGCGCATCGCAACTTCGGTCTTGCCGTACCCCACGTCGCCGCACAACAGACGATCCATCGGCGTCGTCGACTCCATGTCTTTCGCGATGTCGGCGATGGCCGACTGCTGGTCGGGCGTCAGCTCGTATGGAAACGCGTCGTCAAACTCCTGTTGCCAGTGGGTGTCGGCGGTGAAGGCGTGGCCCACCACGGCCTTTCGTGCGGCGTAGAGCTTGAGCAGCTCCCCGGCCATGTCGCGCATCGCCTTCTTGACGCGCGTCTTGGCTCTCTCCCAGGTGACGCCACCGAGCCGGTCGAGTGCCGGCGCGGCGCCGCCTGTGTATTTCTGCACCAGGTCGAGCCGGTCGAGCGGGACGAACAGCTTGTCGTCAGCGGCGTAGCGAAGCTCCATGAACTCCTGCGGCTCGCCGGTCCCAACCGCCATCTTCTTCAGGCCGACGAACCGGCCGATGCCGTTATCGACATGGACGACGAGGTCGCCGACCTTGAGGTCGCGGAAGTCGGAGACGAAGGAACGCACGGCCGACTTGCGCCGTTCGGCGCCACGGCGTTCTTCTTCGAAGAGGTCGGTTTCGGCAAACAGCAGCAGACCGCCTGACGGCAGGTGGAAGCCGCGTGACAGATTTCCGGTCGTCACGAGCACGGCCGCGCGGGCCAGGTCGTCGCTGTCGCCGATGGCGCGGGCCCGCACGTCGTAGTCGGCCAGCAGTTCAATCGTGCGCTCGGCGCGACCCTGCGTCTCGGCGACAAACACCGTCGTCTCGCCACGTTCGGTCGCGCGGCGGATCTCCTCGACCCAGTCGCCAATTCGCCCGCGGAACTCCACCACGGGCTGGCAGGGCACGTGGACTTCGCTTGCCGTGTCGTCGAGCGCGAGCTGGCTGATTCTGTTCCCGCGTTCGAGCCAGGCGGCGGTCTCATCCCACGAAAGGGCGACGTGTTCGTAGGGAGGCGCCGCGGGGTTACCGATCTGTGCGGCCTCGGCGCTCGCGCGCCACTGTTCTTCCAATCCCCGCCCCTGGCTCGTCACGTCGTCAAGTTCGAAGACCAGGAGGGAGGCACCGGCGCGGCGCGTGTAGTCGAGGAAGGTGGCCGCCCGGTCCAAACCGTCGTTTCCATCGGACGCTCGCGCATCGTTTCCATCGGACGCTCGCGCATCCTTGTCGTGTCTGGAGGACGGGTCGAGGGGCAGGAGTTCGCGTTGCGGACTCAGCGTGATCGCATCGAGAGCCGTCAGCGACCGCTGAGTGGCTGCGTCGTAGCGGCGCACGGATTCGATGATGTCGCCGATGAATTCAAGGCGGATCGGTTGGGCTTCCGATGTCGGGTACAGGTCGACGATGCCGCCGCGGACGAAGAACTCGCCGTGTTGATCGACCGGGTCCTCGGCCGTGAAGCCGGCGTCCACCAGGCGTTCACGCAGGTCGTGCGGAGCGATTTCGACACCGGGCTTCAACAGCAGGCTGGCCGCGGCCATGCGGCCTGGCTCACTGAGCCTGGGGGGCAGGGCACGCGCGGAAGCGATCACGAGCTGGGCGGTGCCGGTGGCCAGGGCGGTCAGCGCGCGGGCTCTGGCGGACGCCACTTCGAGGTGCGGCGCCAGGCCGCGGTACGGGTCCACTTCCTGGGAAGGAAAGGGCAGCACCGCGTATTCCACCTGCCGGTCGGACAGGCCTTTCATCGCGCTCAGGAAGAACCGGGCGTCCAGCGTCATCTGCTCGACGTCCGCGTCGGTCGGCACGACCAGCACGACCGGGCGATCCTGCGCGAGCGCGGCGGCGTGGAACGCGGTGGCACCCGGCCCTGGCCCCGCGAGCCGAGGCACGGCACGCGTCAGGCCCGCGCGTGTGGCGGCTGACTTGAGGAGGGCGCGAAAGGCGAGTGACGCAGACGGGTGGAGCACGACGAACGACTCCCATCGTAGCGCGAACGTGGGTTATCAGCGCAGACTGCGGATCTTCTCAACAATCGACGTCGTCGACCATCCTTGTTCAACAGGCATGCGAACGACTGTCCCGCCTCGCGCTTCGACCGTGTCTCGCCCGACGATGGCGTCCGCCGCCCAATCAGCACCTTTCACGAGCACATCGGGCTGGACAGCCACGATGATCTCGGCGGGCGTCTCCTCGTCGAACACGACGACCGCATCGACACACGCCAGCGCACCGAGGATCTCGGCCCGCTCCGACTCTGGCGTGATCGGCCGAGCCGGTCCCTTGTTCGCGCGCACCCACCGGTCGGAGTTGATGGCGACGATGAGGGCGTCGCCTTCGGCACGGGCGGCCTGAAGGTAGCGGACGTGGCCGGGGTGGAGCAGGTCGAAGACGCCGTTGGTGAACACCACGCGGCGACCCGCCGCGCGGGCACGTGCTGCCCAGGCGGCAGCGTCGGGACGAGAGGTCAGGAACACTGAGGCAGATTACCGCAAGTGGCTACTCGTCCGTGCCCAGCTCAATGCCGTCGAGCACAAGTCGATCGAGACCGTCCACGTGATCGAAGTCGTGATCAAACGTGAGGAGACAGCCGCCGTGGTCGATGGTACACGCGGCGATCCACATGTCGTTAGCCGGGATTGGTGTTCCTGCGCGACGCAGTCCGGCATAGACACGGCCGTAGAGGCGGGCGACGGTGTCCGACACCGCGATCACTGCCACGAACGGTTCGGCCAGAAAATCGCTCAAGGCCATCCGATTCTCGCGGGTCCGGGAACCCATCTCGAACGCGCCGTGTAATTCCCCAAGAACCGGCGTGGGCACGAGCACGGATTCGGCGTCGGCAATCAGATCCCGCACGCGCGTATCGCCCGCTCGGAATCTGGAGTACGCGGACGTGTCCATCACCAACCTGCCGATTCGCTCCGTCCTCCTAGTTCCAGAGGTCATCGTCAACCACCCGCTGACCCTTGAGATTGTTCTCGAACTCCGCGAGGTCGGCTGCCGACCACGTCATGTACCTGTCGAGATGCTGCCGGCGCGCGTCGACTCCGACCGCGTCTTCAAGGATGCGCAACGCGACGGCGTTGACGCTTTGTCCCTTGCTCTTGCCCAATCTGGTCAGGCGGCTGTTCAGCTCTTCGGAGACCCCCCTGATTGTGAGTTGTGTAGGCATGCATGCATTCTATAACAATCGTGCAGGCAGTTCAGTCTCCTCTTGGGCCCAAGGGCCGTTTTAACAGGGGGAAAACAAGAAGTCCTCATGTCCAATATTATGGATATTAGCATGGTAGACTTTGCCCCATGATTACGACCATGGATCGTGCCGGACGACTGGTGATCCCGAGCGAGATTCGTCGCGAGGCGGCGTTGGAGCCTGGAGTGCCCATCGAGATTCGGTGTCGGGATGGCGTCATCGAGCTTGAACCTCGCGCGGAGGCGGTCACGTTGGTCCGGCGGGGGCGTCTGCTTGTGGCGGAACCGGAGGAGGGGCCTGCCGGGACGCCGGCGTTGACGACGGCGGTGGTGGAACGCACGCGGGGTCAACTTTCGGCGCGCCGTGGCGGGCGCTGAGGTGGGCCGCTTCGCGCTGGACACCGGTTGCATGGTGGCGGCGGTGTGTTCGTGGCACGAGCATCACGCGGCTGCCGTGGCCGAGATTGAGGGGCGACTCGAGCGGGGGGAACAGATCGTCGCGCCGGGTCCCGCGCTGGCCGATGCGTACGCGGTGTTGACACGTCTGCCGGCGCCGCACAAGCTCAGCCCCTCTGACGCGTGGGCGCTCATCGAAGCCAACTTCGTGATCGAAGCGATCGCGGCGACGCTTCCCGCCGACAGCTACCGCACGGTGCTCGCGGACCTGGCCCGAACCGGCATCGCTGGCGGACGCACGTACGATGCGGTGATTGGCGAGTGTGCGCGACTGGGTGAAGCGGCCGTGCTGCTGACGTTCAATCGAAGGCACTTCGATCCGGCGCCGGACGGCGTGGCCATCGTCGTTCCTGGCGAGTGAGGGTTCTCACGGGAACCTGAACGGTTCTGATGAGTCTTCGAACCACATCAGGTCGTACTTCTCGCCTCGTGCTGGAACCGCGCAAGCCGTTCAGGATCGTCGGAGAAGAGATCCGGCAGGACCTTCAGGGCGACGTCGCGCTGAAGGCGCGTATCGCGGGCGCGATACACCTCGCCCATCCCGCCGCGGCCAAGCGGCGCCAGGATCTGGTACGCGCCGACGGTACTTCCCGCGGAACGCGCCATGGCTTGTCCTGGTAGTCGAGCGCGCTGATTGTAACCGAGATGGTCAGGTGGGCCCGAAGAACCGTGAGTTACCCAGGTACATCCTCCCACAGCAGCGATAGGTCCAAATCAATCGCGTCGAAGGGTTGCGCCAGGACGGTTACGAGACCCGACCACGTGGAGAGGATGGTCCAGCGGCCGCCTTCCAGATGCAAGACCTCGAGCGTGCGGGCGATTGGGTCGACCAGCCACGCGTGCGACACGCCCTCACGCGCGTAAATCGAGAGCTTCTTGACGCGGTCCATGGCCGCGGTCGAAGGCGACACCACTTCACAGATCCAGTCGGGCGCAAGGGAGAAATACGCCTGTTCGGGCAGCACAGGCAGCCGTCCCCGCCGCCAGCCCGCCAAATCCGGCACGAGCACATCGGATCCCAGGTGCAGTTCCGGCTCGTCCAGAATGCGCCAGCCGCCGGGACCTCCACGACCCCGGTCGAACGGTCCACGCAGCGCTCCGCCCAACCCGGAGCTCGCATCCGCATGCCGGGGTGCAGGACGAGGCGTGGCATAGAGTTCACCATCGAGAATCTCGGCCACCAGATGGTCCGGCACCTTCAAGAGATCCTCATAAGTCGCCGGCTGCCGCGTTCGATGGGACTGCGCCACGTCGCGAGAATAGCATGACCTGCCGAACAGGTTCCGCGCGGTCTACGGCGCGGCAAAGGCGGCGGCGTTGGCTGGTGATCGGGCGGCTGCCCGAACGTATTACGGCCTGCTCCTGACGATCTGCGCGAAGGCTGACACGCCGGGCCGGCCGGAACTGGCCGAGGCGCGGAAAGCCGTCGCTGGAAGCTGAGGCGTCGACTATCGCAGTCTGAAATCCCCCTATCGCGGCAGCTCCCTGAACCAGTTCACCACAACGCGCACGTCGAGCTGTTGGCCGGGCGAGATCAGACCGACCAGAAACCGACCCTCGAGCGCGAGGCCGATGAGACTGAACGGCTGTGGCAATTGGACGACGACGTCTTCGCCATCGACGATGAAGCGGCCGCCGGACACCGAGTACCGCACCGCCACGATTTCCTGGTCACGCTGGTAGAAGATCGTCGATCCCCGGGGCGCCCAGGACGGCAGGCTACCGCCGCGAGGCGTGATATTCACCACAGGTCCCCTCGCCGCGAACGGACGCACCGTGACCTGCCGGCGTCCTCCGATGTTTGTGTCCGCGGCGATCCATTTGTCGTCCGGTGAGAACTGGATTCGCTCGGGCGGCATCTGGCCCTCGAAGGTCGTGCGGGTCTTCGGCTGATCAAATCGCCCGTACGTCACTCGAATCGTGCCGTCCTTGTCGGTGTCCTCCAGAACGAACGAGTTGCCGTCCCTGGAGACGCCGGCGACATTCTGGTCAGCGTCTGATAGGGGTCGTTACGTCAGGGCAACAGCCACGTAATACGGCTTATCGTCGAGCGTCGTCAAGGCCGTGCACCTGACGGAGATCCGGGCCGCGATCGTCGTCGTGTACTAATACGCCTGCTATACTGCACCCTTCCTGCTCCAAGGAGTTGCGGCCATGGCCTATTCGAATCGTTCCGTCATCCACCACATTGTGTGTTCGTCGTTCGCCATCAGCTGGCTCGCGGTGTCTGCCGGATGCGCGCCGGCGCCCGCGCCTGACACGCGCGTCGCGGATGAAGCCGCCCTTCGGGCCGCCGACGCGGCGTTCTCGAAAGCGTCGGAATCGAGGAGCCTCGATCGGATCGCCGCGTATTTCGCGGACGATGCGACGCTGCTGCCGCCGAATTCGCCGATGCTGAGCAGCCACGATGCGATCCGGAAAATGTTTGGCGACATGCTGGCAATGCCCGGCTTCCTGCTCACGTGGCAAGCGACGAAAGTGGAAGTGGCGAAGAGCGGCGACGTGGGGTTCTCGCTCGGCACGTTCACCATGGCCATGACGGGGCCTGACGGCAAGCCGGCGGCGGATCACGGAAAGTATGCGACGGTCTGGCGGAAGCAGGCGGACGGCAACTGGAAGGTGATCGTCGACATGTTCAACTCGGACACGCCGGCACCGCCTCCGCCGGCGGCACCAAAGAAGTAAGGAGAGCGCCATGGCGTCGGCACATCAACGGCGGCTTCGATCGGCGGCGTCATCCCTGGAGGCGGCCACCGCCGCGTTTCTGGCGTTCCTCGATCGCCTCCCCGACGCCACGGTGTGCGAGCCGTTGCCCGGTGGATGGACACCTGCGGGCCATGCCTCGCATCTCGCACTGACCAACGATGTTTTCCTCGGAGTGATTCAGGGCGGCGCCGGGTGCACCGGCCCGATCGCGGCGTTTGAAGGGACGTCGGATTTCAGCGAGGTCGCCTGGCACATGGACGCCCCACCGAGTGCGACCGCGCCCCCGATCCTGATCCCGCCATTGCTGATCAGCCGTGAGAGCGCGGCCGCGCATTTGGCGGAATCGGCGGCGAAGCTTCGTCCGGCGATCGACGCACTCGATTCGGGCACGGCGACGCTGTGCGTGCGCCTGCCGTGGGCCGTTGTGTCGCTCTATCAGATGTCCGAGTGGGCCAGCGGCCACACCGCCAGACACCTCGTGCAAGTAAATCGCGAGCTGCAGATCGCGGCCATGCGCGGCGTGGCGGCCGAGTCGTGATCCGGCCCGGGTAAGTCAGGCCGCCCATGGTCCCGGCGCTCATCGGTCGTTATCGCGTGCTGTCGCGGCTCGGGGCCGGCGGGATGGGCGAAGTCTTCCTCGCCGAGGACACGAGCCTCGGCCGACGCGTCGCGCTCAAGATGCTGCCACGCGAGATGGCGGCAGACCCGGATCGCGCGCGCCGGTTTGCGCAGGAAGCGCGGCTCGCGTCGGCCGTCAATCATCCGAACATCGCGCAGATCTACGAGATCGGCGAGGCCGATGGCGTGCCGTTCATCGCGATGGAATACGTCGAGGGTCAGCCGCTTGGCACGCGCGCCGAGCCGGGAGCGAGCACGCCCAACGCGGTGGTCGAGATCGCCATCCAGACATTTGATGCGCTCGATGAGGCGCACGCCCGCGGCATCGTGCATCGCGATCTCAAGCCTGCGAACGTGCTGATCACCGATCGCGGGCGCGTGAAGATTCTCGACTTCGGTCTGGCCAAACTGACCAGGAGCATCCCCACAGCGAACGCCGCCGAGACGCGCCTCGATACCGATCCGGGCCTCATTCTCGGGACCATTCATTACATGAGTCCCGAGCAGGCGCTGGGCCGCGACGTCGATCATCGGTCCGACATTTTCTCTGCCGGCGTCGTCATGTATGAGTTGCTCACAGGGCGGCTGCCGTTTGCCGCCGCGACGGTGACCGAAACCCTGGACCGCATCATCCACGCCCAACCTGACTCGATCTCCAGGCTCAACTATGCGGCGCCCGCCGAGCTCGAGCGCATCATCAAAAAAGCGCTCGAGAAGGATCCGGACCGCCGGTATCAGAGCGCGCGCGACGTGCTCATCGATCTGACGAACCTGAAGCGCGACAGCGACGCGGTCGCGCAGCCACGCGCGCCGGCACAGACGAAGCGCGCCGGCAAGACGCTCCAGTCGCTCGCGGTGTTGCCGCTCTCGGCGGCCTCGCCGACCGATGAGCTGGACTACATGGCGGACGGCATCACCGAGAGCCTGATCAACGCGCTGTCGCAGCTGCCGAAACTCAAAGTGATGGCGCGCAGCACGGTGTTTCGCTACAAAGCGCTGACGCCGGATCCCCAGGCGGTAGGCCGGGCGCTCAACGTCCAGGCCGTGCTGCTCGGCCGCCTCCACGTGCTTGGCGAGCGCATCGTCGTGCGGGCGGAGTTGGTCGACGCCACCGACGGCACACATATCTGGGGCGGTCAATTTCAGCGCGCGTCGGCGGACATGCTGGTGCTGCAGGAAGAGCTGGCGCAGGAGATCGTCGGCCAGCTCCGGCTGCGGCTGACGCGGGACGAGCGGAAGCGCCTGCAGAAGCGGCACACCGACAACGCGCGCGCGTACGAAGCGTACCTGCGCGGGCGCTACCAGCTCGCGAAGCGCACCGCCGACGGATTCACGAAGGCGATCGCGTGCTTCGAACAGGCGATCGCGGAGGACGCGACCTATGCGCTGGCGTATGCAGGTCTGGCCGATTGCTACACGCTCATCAGCGCGGCAGGCTATGTCGCGTCGCCGGTCGAAAGCGCCGCCCGCGCCCGCGCCGCCGCCGAACGGGCGATTCAGCTTGATGACGGACTGGCCGAAGGACATTCGGCGCTCGGTTTCGTGCGGTTCCGCGTCGACTGGGCGTGGGCGGCCGCCGAAGCGTCGCTCACGCGCGCCTGCGCGCTCAACCCGGGTCACGCGCCGGCTCATCATCGCGCGGCGTTGCTCTTCGGCGCACTCGCGCGGCACGACGACGCGCTGGCCGCGATTCGACGCGCCTCTGAGCTCGATCCCCTCTCGCTGATTATCGGCACGGCGTACGGGCGCATGTTGCATTTCGGCCGCCGGTACGACGAGGCGATTACACAGTTCCGCCTCACCCTGGAGATGGATCCGGACTTCACGCAGGCGCACTTCGATCTCGCGATGGCGTACACCGAGGTCGGCCGGTACGGCGACGCCATCAGAGAGATCGAGCCGCATCTGGAGCGCAGCGGACGCCGCAGCGTCATGCTGGCGGTGCTCGGCAACACCTGCGCGCGGGCGGGCGACGTGGAGCGCGCGCGGACCATTGTCGCGGAGCTCACCGAGCGGGTGGCGCGCGGCAGCGCGTCGCCGGTCGACGCCGCGTATGTGCTCGCCGGTCTCGGTGAAATCGATCAGGCGCTCGACCTCCTCGAGCGCGGCGCAGCAACGCGCGTCGGCGTGCTTGTGTTTCTGAAAGTGGAGCCGATGCTCGATCCGCTCCGGTCACATCCCAGGTTCACGGCGCTCTTACGGCGCCTCGATCTGGCTTGATCGCCCGTGACGCAGCCAATCATCGCGGCGGGTCCTCCGACACGCTATACTTCCTCACGCGGAGCAGGCCGCGCCGCGTTCGGCGTCGGAGGGGCCATCGATGTGGTTTCTTGCGGCCGACGCCGTGAACGTCCTTGAGCGGAGAAGACATGGCGTGGGGCGCGGTTGATGTGCTCCCGGTGTCTGGAAGGGGGGATTATGTTGACTCGGGAGGCGCCTAATACGGCTTATCGTCGGAAACCGTGGTCTGTCCCCTAAAATAATAATTGAACAGCGTGATTGAATCTCCTATCGCTTCTACCGCTGGTTGCTTTGTTTGCGAGGCACGCATCCCGCGGGAAGACTCACTTCGGGCGCCGGATGAGCTTCCTCGACACAGGGCCAGGATTGGACCGTCGTCAAATAGTCCTCGGGCTGGTGAGACGGGGGAAGAATCACCTGCATGTATCGCTGGAGGTCTTGTTCGGCCCTGGAGAGGCGATCCCGGGACGATCGGGCCAGGCTGGGCACTTTGTAGACGATGCGCGTCTTTTTCGGCAACGGCGGTGGCGCGAACTCGGCGCCTTTGCCGCTGAGGAAGATTCCCTTCGCTTCGTCGTAGCGCCAGCCTGGCTTGAGCTTGAAATCCACCGGCCGGGCGAGCAGGCCTTTGGGCGGCGGAACAGCCGGATACATGGCTAACCCTAACCCTAGTGTGCTCCGCCTGGAGACCGGTTGCAATCCCGGCTCAGACGAGCGTCATCGCCTTGGCCAGGTTCGGCAGGGGTCCGATGCGCTGTGTCAGCGGAACACCGGGGCCCGGCACTTGCGGAGTGCCGGTGTCCATCAGGATCTTGCGCACCTTGGCCGGCGAGAGCGGCGCTCCGTTTTTCGCCTTGGAGCGGCCCTGAATGCAGGCCGCCGCGCCGGTAACGATCGGTGACGCGCTCGACGTACCCGAGAAGCGGGCCGTGTACCACTTGTTCTCGGACGGATCGCCCTGCAAATCGCCGTAGGCGAGCGTGGTGACGTGGAAGCCCCAGCCCTGCACGTTCACAATCTTGCCGTAATTGGAGAACCAGATTCGCGAACGCGGCACGCCGATGTTCTGGTAAGCCGCGCCGAAACCACCGCCGCCGTCGAAATCGAAAAAGTTCGAAGGCGGAATCCCGGCGCCGACGACGATCGCGCCGCTGTCTTTTTGCAGGCCCGTGTTGTTGAAGATCGGCAGATCGAAGTTTTCGTCTCCGTTCCCGGCCGCCTGGACGACCGTGATGCCTTTGGCGGTGGCGGCGACAATGGCTGAGAAGATGTCCGGCCAAAACTGCATCGCTACATACTTGTTGTTAGGTCCGGTGGCTTGCAACTCGATGAGAATCACGTCGCCAGCGTTGAGCTGGGCGGCGGCATTCGTCAAGGCTTGGGCCAGGTTGAAGACACCGTTGATGACGGCCGAGTGCACCACCGCCTTCGCTGCGTGACTGATCCCCACGCAGCCCTTGCTGTTGGGAACAGACACCATCTCGCCCAGCACGGCGGTGCCATGGTTACGCCACCCTATATCGGGGATCATCGTTCCGCCGATGAGCGAAATTCCTGCGGGGAGGTCTTCGTGCTTTGTGTTCCAGGCGCCTTCGATGTCGCAGATGGTCACTCCCTTTCCCTTCGCCCCGGCCAGACTCCACACGTCGGCGGCGCCGATGCCAACCGGCGGCGAGTAGAGGTATCCCTGCGCCGGCTCAAACAGGCGCGTGCCCGCGGCATTGCCGGAAAGGCCCGCCGGCACGGGGCGCGGCGCTACGTAGGCCTTCCATACCGACTTCTCTTTGCTCAGCGCGGCTACGAGTTTCC
Organism: Vicinamibacterales bacterium; assembly: GCA_038918905.1. GTDB lineage: Bacteria > Acidobacteriota > Vicinamibacteria > Vicinamibacterales > SCN-69-37 > SYFT01. Next base: position 13,341 of record JBCKZS010000012.1, on the reverse strand, counting down.
TGCAGTCCTCGGCGCGCTTGGGAACAATTTGCACGAAACCGCTCTGGCGGAACTCGGCACCTGCTCCCTTAGCGTCCAGGATCTTCGCGGATGGTTGAGCGGGCAGGGCCGCGGCCAGGCTCAGGCGACTGCGGACCGCGGCGCCTTTGAATCCGTACTGCGAGCGCATGGACGCGACATCGAACTTCGCCAGCACGTCATTGAGGCGGCCGGCTTGACTTGCGCCCGCCGATGGCGCGACGAATCGCGAAGTGGTGTATGCAACGGGACTCTCGTAGCGAAGCTCCGCCACCACATAATCCGGGATACCCGGGGTTTCGAAGTGTTCAATTGTGAAGCCCTGCTTGCTCAGCTTAGGACCGGACCGGGACATTTTCTTACGGGCCATCAGCGTCATTCCTTTCGCGCTAGCGTAGCGGCACAGTCTTTGATCAGGTTTACCGTTTTAGCCTTCCAGTTGCCGTCCAGTATACATCCGAGTGTCCAGAATTACGATCCAAACTTTCGCCAGTTGGTCCAACGTTCGCCAGTTTTCCGACCACGGGCGCGGCTCATCGCCGCGAAGGTCTAAGGTGCCTAGCAATAATAAGTTGAACACTTTAGCCGATGAGATGCGGGGCCCTGGGCTGGAGTCGGTAGTTCCACTCGCCGTGGAATTCATCGCGCTCGATGGCCAGGCCGGCGAGTGCTTCATCTGACACCTTGATCCCGGCTTCGTACGCGCGCTCATCGAGCGCCGCCCGAATGCGCACGCCCGTCTGGCTCGTGGTGCTGCCGATGAGATGGACCACCACCTGGCGGCTCAGCAGCGGGCGGCCTCGCCAGTGGTTGGTGATGTGACAGAACATGCGGTGCTCGATCTTGTTCCACTTGCTCGTACCGGGCGGGAAGTGGCAGACCTGGATGGCCAGCTGCAGCTCGTCGGCCAGCGTTTGTAGCTCCCGCCGCCACAGGCGCACCCGATAGCCGTGGCTGCCGCCGCAGTCTGCCGTGATCAGCAAGCGCGGCGCTCGGCGGTACTGCGGCTGGCCCATCTCCAGCCACCAGCGCCGAATACTGTGCACCGCGAACTCGGCCGTGTCGTGGTCGATGCCCACGGTGACCCAGCCCACGTGGGCCGTCAGGTCGTACACCCCATAGGGAGCCACCTTGCCCAGCTCGGGATCAATGAAGTCATGCGTGCGCACTTCTTCGGGCTTCCCCCGAGGCTGGTACTCGCGCCCGCCGTTCTTGAAGTCACCGATCTGCTCCTTTTTCTTGGTGTCCACCGAGATCACCGGCTGCCCAGCGCTCTGATACTGCGCCACCATCGCCGCGATGTGCCTGAACTGCGCGTCACGGTCGGGGTGCTGCGAGCCTTCGCGGGTCTTGCGCGTGGACTGCAGGCTGTAATGAAGGTGCGCCAGCAGATCGCACACGGTGCGCTGGCTCACTTGATGACCCTGCCGGTTGAGCTCCTGGGCCAATCGGGTGGTGCTCTTGCAGGTCCAGCGCAGCGCAGACTGCGGATCCCCTCGCGTCGTCGGTTCGACCAGCGCATCAAGGTCGCTCAGCAGCGTCGCATCCTTGACCACCAGCGTCTTGCGCCCGCCACCGGCGACACGAACTCGACCCGGTTGGGGCGCCGCCGCCTGGCCCCTTCGGGCGGGCGGCGCCGCCTCGCCGAGTGCTGCAAGGCCCGCATGAATCGTGGTGCGCGACAAGCCCACCGCGCGAGCCACGGCACTGACGCCGCCACGCCCGAGGCTACGCGCCTCGACGGCCGCCCACCGCCGCAGCGTGGCCTCATCCAGCCGATCCGCCAGCGCTCTGTATTTGACCTCGATCTCGTCGGCGACAGCCACCCTCACGATAGCAGCACACGCTTGAGTGTTCAAGTTATTATTGCTAGACTCCTTATCGTCGAAGACCGAGATCGCGTGTAGGATGAAACCCTTCTCCGGAGGGAGAACCATGGACACACGGAAGACGATGGGCCGGTTGCGTGCGCTCGGGTGGACGGTCGCGGTATTTGCGGGCGCGGCCTGCGGCGGAACGCCACAGGACAGCGGCCCGGCATCAGCCGCCTACGAAGTCTGGGTTGTCGATCAGTCCGACTCGAAAGGCGTCGATCACGGCGGCACGCTCTATGTCTACGCGGGCCGCGACCTCGACGGGCCCGCGGCCGCGTCGGCCTCGCCGGCCGCGGTGGTCGATCTCTCCGGGGCCACGGCGGCTCTCTGCCGGGAGAAGACCGGCGCCAATCCCGTCCGGCCGCACATGGTGCTGTTCAACACCGCGGACACGCACGCAACGCTGGCGTTTGTCGCGAGCGGGCATGTCGTGATCTTCAATGCCGCCACACGCGAGCCGCTCGACTGCCTCCGCATGTCGCAGTCGCCTACCGGCCGCCAGGCGCACGCGGCCTTCCCATCGCCCGATGGATCGTACGTGCTCGTGGCCAACCAGAACGGCAAGCGGCTCGAGCGCATCGACGCGAACTTCACGACCAACACATTTGCTTCGAACGAGGCGGCCACGCTGGATCTGGCGACCTGCACGACGCCGAGCGGCGCGGCCTGTCAGGACAAGGCCCTCCGGCCGGACAACGCGCCCATCTGCCCGATGATCAGCGCCGCGAGCGATCTGGCGTTCGTCACCCTTCGCGGCGGCGGCATGCTCGTCGTCGATCCGCGGGCCACCCCCATGCGCATCGTCGCCGAGTACGACATGGCCACGGTCAAGGGGAACGGCTGTGGCGGCGCGGAGGTCGGCGGCGCGATGTACGTCAACTCGGGCGGCCGGCCCGGGCCCATGGAACACCTGCACGTGTACGGCTTTGCCGTCTACCGCTTCGGACTCGGGGCGTTCCGTGGCACGGGCAGCACGTTCGCGCCGAACGCTCCGGCGCCGGTCGTGACGTTCGACGCCGATGGCCAACGCGACTCGCACGGCATGGTCGCGACCGGCAACGGCGCGTTCCTCTGGGTAATGGACCGTCACGCCGACGTCATTGAGGTGCTCGCCACCTCGAACGACAGCCGGATCGGTACCATCGCGCTGAACGGTGCGCTGACGAGCAACGCCGCACCCGATCTGACGGACATTTCACCCGCGGGCGATCGGGTATTCGTGGCATTGCGGGGTCCGACACCGCTCAGCGGCGATCCACACAACGCCACCGGCGCCACACCCGGGCTTGGCGTGATCGAGGTTCAGGACGGCGGGCGCAACGGCCGTTTGACGGCCATCGTGCCCTTTACCAACATCGGCGCCGACGGCGTCGAACGCGCCGACCCGCACGGTCTCCGGGTGCGACGGATACGCTGAACGGTATAGTGAGGCAATGTCACCATTAAACGCCGCGGTCGCCGACCTCAGGACCGTCTTCGCCGGTAACCTCATCGAACCCGGCGCGGCGTCGTACGACGACGCCCGTCAGTTGCATAACGGCGCGATCGACAAGCGCCCAGCCCTCATTGCCCAGTGCCTGGGCACCGCGGACATCTCGGATGCCGTCAAGCTCGCGCGGGCGCATAATCTCGAGATCGCCGTGCGGGGCGGCGGCCACAACGTCGCAGGACGCGCATCCGTCAACGACGGCGTGATGATCGACCTCTCGCTGATGCGCACGGTCAACGTCAATCCACGGAAGAAGATCGCCTGGGCCGGCGGCGGATCCCGGTGGCGCGATTTCAACCGCGAAACGCAGCAGTTCGGCCTGGCGACCACCGGTGGGGTGATCTCGAGCACCGGAGTCGCCGGCCTGACCCTTGGCGGAGGATTCGGCTGGCTGATGCCGCGATTCGGCATGGCCCTCGACAACCTGAACGCGGTCACGCTCGTGCGACGATAAGCCGTATGAGGGGCCTCCCGAGTCGACATAACCTCCCTTCTCAGACACAGCGCATCAACCGCACCCCACAGCCGCTGTCGTCGCCGCGTGTCGACTACCCTCCGCATTTCACCAGCACGGGCCGCGCCGAAAAGGCTGTCGAGGTACTCGGTACGTCGTCGTCTGGGTCCAGGTTGTAGCGCGGGCGGCGATAAGCGATCGCCGCGTGGAACCGCTCGGTGGCGGTCACCGCCTCCCTGCCGCCTGATAGAAAGCCGTGCCTTACGTGTCCCGGCGGCACATGCCAGAATCCAAGAGCGTGCCCGACTTCGTGCAGCACGATCCAGGTGCCCAAGCGACCAGGGTCGCCGGAGCGCCGGCAATTCTTGTTGAGATCAAACCATATGCGTCCAGGGTCTACACCGACGTACGCTTGCCCGCAAATGTTTCCCGGGAGTTCCTCGAAAACGACATCGATCCAACCTGCCGCCGGATTTCGAGCCTCGGCACCGGTCTCGATGGCCCCTGGGGCGAACGGAGTGAGTGAACTCACGGCGTCTGCTATTGCCGAAACGACGGCCCCGATTGTCTCGCTGTCCACGGGCGCGCCAGTGTGGTCCGTTGTCTTAACCCAACTTCCAATGTCGATCTGCCCTTTTTGAGCGTCTGCGTCTGACATCCGTAATGATTTCAGGCCATCGAGGTCAAGAAGTTCAAAAGAGTCACGAATACTATGCTGGTAATTTTGCGCGTGTCGGTTGACATGGTGAGAGGTGTGTGTCTGAAGAGGCACGATGTTCATCAAGCGCACCCGTAAGCGCGTCCACAGCAGGACCTATCTTAATCACGTCCTCGTCGAGTCGGTGGCGACGCCCAGGGGACCGCGCCACCGCGTCGTCTGCTCGCTGGGCCGCCTGGCGCCCGCGCCCGCCGAAGAGTGGCGCACGCTCGCGCACAGGATCGACGCGGCGCTCAGTGGTCAAGCGGAGTTGGAACGCGATGCACGGCTCGAACGCATCGTGGCGCGGGTCAAGACGCCGCGGCAGGCGGCGCGCCCGGCCAACGGGACATCCGATCTGGTCGCGATCCATACCGACCAAGTGGCCGTTGAGGAGCCGCGGGAGGCGGGACCGGTTCACGTCGGCCACCAGATGTGGAAGACGCTCGGCGTGGATGACGTGCTCGCCCGCGCAGGTGTGTCGGCGCGCGCGCGCGTGCTGACGGAAATCATGACGCTCAATCGGCTGGTGTGCCCGTAGTCGGAGCACGCCATGCCCGACTGGATCCGACGGACGGCCCTCGCCGACATTCTTGGCGCCGACTTCAACACACTGGTCGACGAGTCGTTCTACCAGAACCTCGACCGACTGCACCCGCGGCGCGCCCTCATCGAGCACGGCCTCGCCGAGCGGGAGCGAACGCTGTTCAATCTGGACGAGAGCGTGTACCTCTACGACCTGACCTCCACGTACTTCGAGGGGCCATGCCCGCACAACCCGCAGGCCCAGCGCGGCGACTCGCGGGACAGCCGACCGGACTGCACGCAGGTCGTGGTGGGGTTGGTCCTGGATCGAGAAGGGTTCCCGAAGGCCCACGAGGTCTTCGACGGCCATCGCACCGATCGCACCACGCTCGCGGACATGCTTGAAATCCTGGAAGCGCGCACGGGACGCACCGGCGGCGCGACGGTAGTCGTGGACCGTGCCTGCCGGCAGGCAGGTCGCGGCATGGCCTTCGACAAGATGTGCCTCGACGCGGGCCTCCATACCTTCCGGGCGACGCTGCGCGAGGCGCTCAGCACGCACCAGGTGGTGACGGTGGTGCTGCCCGCCAGCAACGGCGACCGTGTTGCGGATCCGCAAGGGATCGACGCCGGAGCCGCCGCACAAGGCCATCTACGAGACCTGCCTACCGCAGGCAGGCCCTGCGCATTCCCTCAGAGGTCATGAAGCCGCTGCAGCGCTGGGTGCGAGCGATAGTCACTGAAGCCGACGCGAACCCCGCGAAAACACAGGAGACACAGTGACGGACATTGGAAGTTGGGCTAGAATTCCGCTACACCTCATGATGATTTGCCAAGAGTGCGGTAGGGATACCCCAGTCAACTCCGACCGATGCGCGTCCTGCGGCGCGCGGCTGGACGTGAGTAACGCCCCGACTGCGATGGGCCACACGGTTGACCCGGACTCGACTCAGCCCGGCGAATCGTGTGCCGACGTGACGCGTCCTGGTGTCCACATCGACCCGGACGCGACCCAGTCGGGCCCTCCTCCCGCGGCGCACGACCCCGACACCACGGTCCTTGGCACGGGCGGCACGAGGAGCGCGACGGGCCCGATCCTTCGTGGTCGCACCTCGGGCACGGGTTCGACCGGCGGGACTCGCGTGCCGAAGTCTTACGGCGACGCGGCCGGCGATCTGGTCGGTCAGCCACTGGGGAATCGCTATAAGATCATCCGTCTCCTGGGCACCGGAGGCATGGGCGCGGTGTATCAGGCCTGGGACCAGGATCTCAGCGTTGTCGTCGCGCTCAAGACCGTTCGGCCTGAAGTCGCCGCGGATCCTGAAGCGGCACGCATGCTTGAGCGGCGGTTCAAACAGGAACTGCTGCTCGCCCGCAAGGTCACCCACAAGAACATCGTCCGCGTCCACGATATGGGCGATGTCGACGGCATCAAGTACATCACGATGCCTTACCTCGAGGGCGACGACCTCTCGACGATTCTCAAGCGGGAAGGCAAGCTGCCCGTCGAGCGGGTGATGCCGATTGCCAGGCAGGTGGCGTCAGGGCTGGCCGCGGCCCACGCCGCCGGCGTGGTGCACCGGGATCTGAAGCCCGCCAACATCATGATGCAGGCCGATGGCGAGGCACTCATCATGGACTTCGGCGTCGCGCGGTCGACGGCCGGTCAAAGCAGCTCTGGAGCCGACGCGCCGGCGGGCGCACTGAGTTCGGCGGCCCACGGTCACACCGTCGTTGGATCCGTTGTGGGCACGCTGGAGTACATGGCGCCGGAGCAGGCGAAGGCGCAGCCTGTGGACCAGCGGTCAGACATCTACGCGTTCGGCCTGATCCTGTATGACCTGCTGCTGGGCCGATCGCGCGGGAGCGGCGCCGAGGGTGTGTTTGGTGAATTGCAGCAGCGGATGCTTCAGGCTCCGGCGTCGCCGAAGACAAAAGACCCGTCAATTCCTCCGGCGCTCGATGCGATCATCACGCGCTGCATCCAGCCCGATGCCGCCGCGCGGTTCCAGACCACCGAAGATCTCGTGGCTGCGATCGATCGACTTGATGATCGCGGCGCCCTGATTCCCATCGTACGGCGCCTCACGCGGAAGATGGCGGCCGCCGCGATCCTGGTGCTCGCCTCGTTGATTGGCTTGACGTGGTGGGCGGCGCGCGGGCCGGCCTTGCCCGTTGAGCACGACCCCGTCTCTGTCTTGATTGCGGATTTCCAGAACGGGACCGGTGATCCGGCGTTCGATCGCACGCTTGAGCCGGTCATGCAGCTTGCGCTTGAAGGCGCCGGGTTCATCAGCGCCTACGATCGCGAAGGCATCAGACGCGTGCTGGGTGTGCGCCCGCCCGAGAAGCTCGATGAGCAGACCGCCCTTGAGCTTGCGGTCAAGCAGGGCGTCAACGTCGTGCTGGCCGGCACCGTCGCGCAGTCGGGAAGCCGATACGACGTATCGGTCAAGGCTATTCATGCGGTGACGGGCAACGTCATTGCGACGGAGTCCGACAGGGCGTCCCGGAAGGAACACGTCCTGGGCGTTGTGACGGGCCTTGCGGCCTCGGTGCGCCGGGCCCTTGGCGAAACCACGTCTGACTCCGCGCTGCGGTTCGCGATGGAGAAGCTGTCGGCGACATCACTCGACGCGGTTCGCGAATACGCAAAGGGCATGGAGGCCCTGTCGCAGAGCAAGTTTGAAGATGCGCTGCAGGCATTCACGAGAGCTGTGACACTCGATCCCAACTTTGGAACGGCGTACGGCGGGATGGCCATCTCGTCGCGCAACCTGGACCGGCCGCAGGACGCGCTCAAGTACGCCAACGAAGCGATGCGGCACCTCGACGGCATGACGGAGCGCGAGCGGTACCGCGCGCGAGGCCTCTACTACTACCTGACCCTCGACTATCCGGCGTGTGTCAAGGAGTACGGCGACCTGATTGCGAAGTACTCAGCGGACCCGGCGGCCCGCAATAACCGCGCGTTGTGCCTGAGCTATCTGCGCGATCTCTCGACGGCCGTGGAGGAAATGCGCGCCGTGGTGAAGCTGCTGCCGAATCGCGCGTTGTATCGCGAGAATCTGGCGCTCTATACCGCGTACAAGGGCGATTTCCTGTCGGTTGAGCGGGTGGTGCAGGAGATGCCCGGGCCCGGTCTCTTTGCCTTCCTCGCGCGCGCCTTTGCCGAGCTTGGGCAAGGCCAGCGGTCAAAGGCCAGCCAGACGTACCAGGCGATCGGAAAGATCGATGAGGAAGGCGCGTCATACATGGCGTCGGGTCTGGGCGACCTCGCGACTCATGAAGGCCGGTTCTCCGAGGCCGCGCGCATCCTGTCGCAGGGTGCGGCGACCGACCTGGCCGCCAAGAGTCCGGACAAGGCCGCGGCGAAGTTCGCCGCGCTCGCCTACGTCCAAGTGCTTCGGCAGCGAAACGGCGAGGCCATTGCGGCCGCCGACAAGGCCCTGGCGAACAGCCAGGCCGTGAAGATCCGATTCCTGGCCGCGCGGGTGTACATCGAGGCGGGCGTCCCGGCGAAGGCCGAGAAGATTTCCAGTGAACTTGGCGGTGAGCTGCAGGCCGAGCCGCAGGCATACGCCGCGATCCTGGATGGACTGCGGGCGATGATCGCCGGCAACAACCGTCTCGCTATCAAGAGCCTGACCGAGGCCAACACGCTGTTCGATACCTGGATTGGGCACTTCGATCTGGGTCGCGCCTACCTCGCCGAGAAGGCGTATCCGCAGGCGGATTCCGAATTCGATCGCTGCCTCACGCGCCGCGGTGAGTCGCTCTCGCTGTTCCTGGATGAAGAGCCAACATTCGCCTTTTTTCCCGCAGCCTATTACTACCAGGGCCTGGTGCGTGAAGCGCTGCGCAGCACCAACTTCGCTGATTCGTACCGCGCCTACCTCGAGATCAGAGGCAATTCGAAGGAAGACCCACTCGTGCCGGAAGTTCGCAAGCGCGCGGGGGGGTGAGGAAGGCCCCGGGCCTCAGCCCGGGGCGTTGGCACGGGCTGAAAGCCCGTGCCCTCCATGGACGTGGGTGCCGCGGCCGGTTGGCTCAGCGGAAGCGGACGATGGTCGCCTTCGTCGCACTCCCGTCGTTCAGCGTCAACTTGATGACGTAGCAGCTGGTCTTGACCGCCGCCGATGTGTCCCAGTTGAAGATGAACTGCCCGTTGCTGAACCGGTAGGTGCTGTTGCCCGTCGGGCGGCCCGTCGAGTCCATTAACTGGAGCGTCGTGCCGACATTCGCGGCACAGCTTCCGGTGCCGGCCGACGAGTACGTGCCGGGCACTGCCACCAGGGTCTTGAGCGAAGCCAGGTCACTCACCACGACTCCTCCCAGCGTCAGCGACCACTTGAGCGGAATGGCCTTGCCGTAGGAAAAGACTCCGGCGTTTGATGGAGCACTCTCCGTTCCCGCTGTCACCATCGGCGACAGGAAGCCGGTGAAGACATACGTGAGCACACTCAGCGTGACCGTCGCAGTGCTTCCGCCCGTGCCGTCCCACGCTTGGTACGAGAAGGAATCCGTACCGGAGAACCCCACGCCGGGCGTGTAGGTGAACGACCCGTTCGAGCCGAGCGTCAGCGTCCCGTTCGCCGGGCCGCTGACGAGGACGGCCGTCAATGTGCCGTCAACGTCGCTGTCGTTGGCGAGCACACCCGGCGCCGCGATGGTCAGTGCACTCCCCCGGACCGTCGTGTAGGCATCGTTGCCGGCAACCGGCAAGTCGTTGACCGATGCCACCGTGATCGTCACCGTCGTCGCACTCGTCGTGACCGCGCCATCGCTGGCGGTGTACGTGAACGTATCCACGCCATTGAAGTTCAGCGCAGGCGTGTAGGTGAAGGAACCGTCGGTGTTGAGTGTCAACGTGCCACGCGAGGGACCGGAGACGCGCGCGGCTGTGAGCGTGCCCCGCGGGCTATCGGCGTCGACGTCATTGGCCAGTACGCCTTCGGCAGCGATGATCCTCAGAGGCGTGTCTTCGGTGGCGTCGTAGGTGTCATCGCCCGCCACCAGCGGGTCGTTCACGGCCGTGATGGTCACGAGGTTGGACGCGTCGCTCTGTACGCGCTGTACGCCATCGAGATATTCCGCCACCGCGAAGTAGGTGTACTGCGCGTTGTGCACCAGCTCGTCATCGTCGAAGGCCACGTAGTCGGTCTCCGCGCCAGCGTCCTGCTGCCCGACCAGGGTCCATGCCTGCGCGGGCAGGAGGTCAGCGCCGGCAACCCGGTAGACGAGGTAGCGAGCCACGCCGCCGAGGTTTGAGGCTTTGAAGTCGAACCGCACGTCGTGCAGCGGCAGGTTCTGCGACGGGCAGTCCACGCCAAGCACGCACGCCCTGAACTCGTTTGGCGGCGTCCTCGCGAGGTCGGAGGCCAGCTCGAAGTCGAGTTCGCCGCCGCTGTTGGCCGGGTCGCCCACGAACAGGTCTCCGCCGCCGTAGTCGCCGCGCCCGTAATCGCCGCGTCCGTAATCGCCACGCCCGTAGTCGCCGCGCCCGTAGTCGCCACGCCCATAGTCGCCACGCCCCAGGTCGCCGCGGCCGTAGTCGCCGCGCCCGTAGTCACCGCGCCCATAGTCGCCGCGTCCATAGTCGCCGCGTCCATAATCACCACGCCCGGAGTCAAGTGACATGGGGCCGAGCCGCAGGCGCTCAAGCGAGTCCACCTTAATGATGTAGAGTCCGCCAACACTGCGCCGGCTGCCAACCTGATTAAGGTGGAGGTTGGCCCAGTCGTTGGAGCCCCTCAGCAGCTCCGGTACGCCGCCTTCCGGCGTGGACGTGGTTCGGCCATTGAAGTTGATGTCGAGCGCTCCAACGTCCGACAGATTTCCATTGGCGTTCCAGTCGGTGAGGCTGTCTGCTTTTCGCGCGTCGATGCGCACCATCGGCACTTCGGTGAGGTTGAGCTTCCCATCGCGCAGCAGCGCCGACCCGTCGCAGTGGCTCCTGGCCGCCGTGCCTTTGCCTTCAAGATAGCTGCCGGCCAGCGGCGCGTACCAGCCAATGCGATACGGTCCCGGCGGTCCCGCCACCTGCCACCAGGGCAATAATGCGCCGTCCGACAGCGCGCCCTCATCCAGCGTGGGGCCCACAGCGCCGGAGAAGTCCAGGTGTGGTCTGCCTGCGTCATCCAGCAGCCCGCGCAACTGGTACAGGTAGTTCATCACGCTCAGATAGGTGGGCTTGCAGTTGGTGTTGGGCACCGCCAGCGTCGAGGCTTCGCCGCTGTGCCGCCGCTCGAAGTTGTGACCGAGTTCGTGCATGAGCGTGGACGCCTGCATGAACGGCGTGCCAATCGGCAGTCCGGCCGTGTCCGAGAACGCGCCGAGCGTCACCAGTACATCGCCGCCGGGGAAGTCGCCCACTCCCGTCGAGGTGCCAGGCGTGCGGAAGTCCGGGTTCACCCTATCATCGCACCGGTCGCTGTTGTTCGCGCCGGTCAGTTGACCAGGGTCACCAAGCAGACACGGCGACTCAGACTTCGGCAGGCCGAGGGCGTGCGCGAACAGCGCGTAATGGAAGATGTCTTTGCGGTTGCGATCAAATCGCCGCGTGCAGCTGCTGCCCGGGGCATCACACGGATCGTCCTCGCCCGGCAGCGGCGCCGGCTCTACGCTGAGCACTTCGTCCCTGAGATAGCGGAAGCCTGTCTTCCAACCGACCGTGCCCGGATACGCGTTGAACTGACAGTCCCACGGCGCACCTTTGCTCTCGCACAGCGTCGACGTCATTTCATCGATCGCTTCGCCGCCACGCGCAAGCCAGCGATCGACGATGTAGTCCTCGGCATTCTTCGAGGGGTCATCCCGGTCGCCCAAGGGATAGGAGGCACCCACGTCGAAGTGCACGTTGATGTCTTTCTTCTTGAAGGAATCTCCCACCAGCTTCAAGGCTTCGTGGCTGGGCAGGTGTGAGTGCGCGGGCTTGTTCACGCCGCCGTACGAAGGGACGGCGTCGATCTTCGTCTTCATGTAGCCGATCTCGACGAACACGTCCTTGACGTCCTTGTCGGCGCCCATGTCTTTTAGCGGCGGCAACGCCTGGCCGTTCGGATCGACGACGGATCCCGCAGTGGCGTTCTCCCACACGTCGAGCAAGCCGTCGCCGTCGGTATCCTGCACGGCTGTCTTGAAAACGATGGCTCCAAAGGTCAGACAATCGGAGGCGCTTATCCCATTGGTGTCGACCACGGTCGTCAGAGAGCCGTCTGCGTCTGCGTCGGGGTCAATAATGGTAAACGTCCGGTTGTCCCAGGAGTTACCTGACGTCCCACCGAACGGGCTCACCGCCAGCAGGCCTTCGTCAAGGAAGACCATCTCGTTCTTGTTGGACTGACCGCTGCCGACGATGTACGTGATCCTGGCGTTCGGGTTGCTGAGGGCCGGCTGGTAGAAGCCCTTGATCGTCTGCGACATCGCCCGGTTGCTGTTGTCGATTGTGTAGCTGCCGTCGTAGATCACAATCGCGCTCAGGGGCGCGGCGGAGTCGGGAGCCCGGTAGACCACCACCAGACTCGCACCGAGTGCGATGGGCGTGGCGTTGCCGGATCCCCCGGTGTCAGGCACCTGGACCGCGTGGGTCCCATTCACCGAGATCTTCCCGTCCGTCTCGACATCGAAGAACCGGAGCACGTCAGCCCGGTAGGTGTAGGTGCGCTTCGAGCCGCCGGATGATCCGGTGCCGCCGCCTGAACTCCAGCAGGCCGCGGAACCAAAAGTGCCGAGCACTTTCCCGACCGGTCCTGCAGGCGTGGCCAGCGGACTGCCACGGAACTTCGCGCCCATGCTGCCGGAATCGGGGCCCAGCGTGTCCGTCGAGACCACCTGCCAATACAGGTACGCGGCCTGGACATCCGCGCCCGGCGGGACGCCGCTGATGCCGATGGCGCCGGTGGCGATGCCGTTGACGCCTGTGTTTCTCAGTCCCGTTCCACCAACGACGTAGTCGCCGGTGATGAAGTAGTTCTTGAAGAACGTCAGGGCATCGGGGGCTTCGGCCTGCAGTGGCACACCGCCACTGTTGACCAGCAAAGACACCCCAAGGACCACCATCAATAATCCGCGTTTCATATCGTCTCGTCCCCTCGACGGCTGGCCGCAAACACGCGGCGGAAGGCAGATCTGCCCGGTTGCCCCGATGATTTGGTTCCAGCCGTATCGCACAAACTACGGGGCCGAGAGGGGGAAGTCAAGTCAAGACTGTTCAATGACTTACGTTCCTGTCGCGGCCTGCCATGCGGCGGACGCCTCCGGCCGGGCCGGGGAGGGTGCACGT
>JBCKZS010000011.1:0-66225 GCA_038918905.1 Vicinamibacterales bacterium | reverse complement strand
ACGACGAGGACGAGGAGCCACAACGCCGCGACCCGTGAGAAGAACGAAACGACCTTGCGAAAGGCCTCCACTGGCGCGGGCAGCGGCATGGCCTGCTGCACGACCCACACCACCACCAGGGACGCGACCGAAAGCAGGAACAGCCGTCCGGGGAGCGTGCGAAAGATTTTGGGGTGCGCCGGCGCGGCGGCCGTCGTGCTTTGCGGAACTGCGTCTGAGGCCATCCGGAAATTGAAAAGTGGATGATAACAGACTATCGTGACTGGCAATGACGCTTCCGCCCGACGCACGCTTCGCGACGATCTGCCTGCATGCGGGTCAGCAGCCTGACCCTTCCACCGGCGCGATCATCACCCCCATCTATCAGACCTCCACCTATGTGCAGGACGCCCTCGGCCAGCACAAGGGGTACGAGTACGCGCGCACCCAGAACCCGACGCGCGCGGCCCTGGAAGCCAACCTGGCGGCCATTGAGGGCGGCCGGGCGGCTTTTGCCTTCGCGTCGGGCATGTCGGCCATTCACGCCCTCGTGTCGCGCATGGCCTCGGGCGACCACGCCATCGTCACCGACAACACCTACGGCGGCACGTTCCGCCTCTTCGACAAGGTGATGACCCGGTACGGCCTGCAGTTCAGCTATGTGGACACGTCAGACCCGGACGCCATTCGCCAGGCGCTGACGCCTCGCACGACGATGGTGTTCATCGAGACGCCGACCAACCCGGTGCTGCGGCTGAGTGATATCGCGGCGGCGGCGGAGATCGCGCACGGGCACGGCGCCGTGCTGGTCGTGGACAACACGTTTGCGAGTCCGTGCCTGCAGCGGCCGCTCGCCCTTGGCGCGGATCTGGTCGTGCACAGCACCACCAAATATCTGAACGGCCACAGCGACTCGATTGGCGGCGTGGTCATCGCCACACGCGACGAAGACATCGAGTGGCTGCGGTTCATCCAGAATTCCGCCGGCGCCATTCTGAGTCCAATGGACTCGTCACTTGTGCTGCGCGGCACCAAGACACTGGCCCTGCGCATGGTGCAGCACACGGCCAACGGCGTGGCGCTGGCCGAATTTCTCTCGGAGCACCCGCGCGTACGCAAGGTGATTTACCCAGGGCTGCCCAGCCATCCGCAGTACGCGTTGGCGCGGCGGCAGATGCCGAACGGCTGCGGGGGCATGTTGTCGTTCGAGATGGCCTCGCTGGAAGACGCGCGCACGGTGCTGAACAAGTTTCGTCTGATGGCGCTGGCCGAGAGCCTCGGCGGCGTGGAGACGCTTGTCTGCCACCCCGCGTCGATGACCCATGCGTCGGTGCCGCCCGAACGCCGGGCAGCGATTGGCCTCAGCGACAGCCTGATCCGCATCTCTGCCGGCATTGAGGACATCGAGGACCTCAAGAACGACCTGCGGCAGGCCCTGGCATGATCGCGGCGATCCGCCGCGGGATCCGCGGCCTCTACGACTGGACGATGACGTGGGCGGACACGCCCTACAGCCTGGCGGCGCTGTTTCTGATTGCGATCGCCGAGTCGTCGGTCTTTCCGATTCCGCCCGATGTGCTGCTGATTGCGATCGTGGCGGCCAACACGCAGCGGTGGCTGGCCGCGGCGGTCCTGTGTTCAGTCGGGTCGGTGATTGGCGCCATGATCGGGTACGCCATCGGCGCGGCGTTCATGCCGGTCATCGGACAGCCGATTGTGGACTTCTACCACGCACAGGGCGCGTGGGACACCGTCGTCGCCTACTACACGAGCGACGTCGGCCTGCTGTTCCTGCTGAGCGCGGCGTTTACGCCGATTCCCTTCAAGGTGGCGACGATTGCGGCGGGCGCCACCGGCATGGCGTTCTGGCCGTTTGTCGGTGTCAGCCTCGTGGGTCGGGCGGCGCGGTTTTTTCTCGTCGCCATCCTGCTCAGGATCTTCGGCGTCCCCGTGCGCGCGATGATCGAAAAACACTTCGACGCGTTCGCCCTGGCGTTCCTCGTGCTGCTGGTGGCCGGCTTCGCGGCGATCACACTGCTGTAGCCCCCAACACCCAGGCGAGATACTCCGGGCTGCCCCCAATGACGGGCACGACGAGGAATTCGGGGACGTCGTAGGGGTGCAGGGCCTTGAGCGCGGCCTGCAGCGCGCCGGTGCGATCCGTGCTGGTCTTGATCAGGATCTGCCGTTCCTGCGCGGACTCGATCGCGCCCTGCCAGCGGTAGACCGACTCCATCGGCGGCAGGAGGCTGACGCAGGCGGCGTGGCCCGCGTCGACGAGGGTTCTGGCAAGTTGCGCCGCATCAAAATCCTCCGGCACGGTGGTCAGCACAAGCACGATGTCGGCCATGCCCCTATTTTGCGCTTGTACTGCGGTCGAAATCCTGGTACAACCCTGACTGCGCGATGACCAACGACGATGTGCCCTCTTCCGTGAGTCCGGACACCCCGGACACCGACGCGCCGGCCCCGGTGTCGCGGCCCCGTGTGCGGCGGCGCCCGCGGTCCGGGCCCGAGGCCCGGGAGCGCCGGCGCCGGATCTGGTGGTATGGCCTGCTGATCGTCTCCGGCGTGTTGATGGTGAACGCGGTGGTTGGCGAGAAGGGATACCTGGCCACCATCCAGGCGCAGCGCGAACAGCAGCAGGTGGCCGATGCGCTGCGCGAGGTGCGCGCGGAGAATCTGCGGCTGCGCGAAGCGGCTCGGCGCCTGCGCGAGGATCCGAAGGCGCTCGAGGAAGCGGCGCGACAGGACCTGGGCCTGATTCGCCCGGGCGAAACCTTGATCACGTTGCGCGACAAAACGCGCGACTGATCCCTGTCACCGCGGCTTCTGGCCGCCACCCCTCCACCTTTTTTCACGCCCTGCTGGTCGAAATGACCTGTCCTGTAGTGGACAGCCACAACCAGGCGGAACCTCCAGGATGGCACGGTGCCTGCATATTTCGCAGGTGAACTGTCCACCGGGCCATGACACGGTGGCGATTTTTGTCAGGAGCTTACGCCATGACACTCGCTCTTCGTCTCTGCGCACTCGCCGTGTTGTCTCTCACAGTAGCCTGCAATAAGGCCGCCGATATCGAGACCGTTCCCGTCGGCGCCGAGGTCGCGGTCACGCGGCAGGATGGCGGCGTCGTGCAGGGCACGCTCGTCGAAAAAGACGCCCAGACGGTCAAGGTGAACGAAGGCCGCACCGTGCGGACGGTGCCCCGCGACCAGATCGCCGACGTGCAGGTCGTGCACGAGAGCACGCCCGTGGTGCTGCCTGCAATCGCCAGGTTCCGCGAGTACACGCTGCCGGCGAATACGACGCTCCACGTCCGCCTCGACACCGCCGTGAGTTCCGACTCCAGCAAGGTCGAGGACGCGATCACGGGAACGTTGGTGGACGCCGTGGTGACCGACGGCGTCACCGTGCTGCCCGTGGGGAGCACGCTCAAAGGCGAGGTGACGGCCGTGGAGTCCTCGGGCAAGGTGAAGGGCCGCGCCAGTCTGGCGCTGCGGTTCCGCACGCTCCGGGTCCAGGGCCATGATGACGCCTACAACATCAGGGTCAGCCTGAGTCGCGTGGCTCCGGCCACCAAGGGCGAAGACGCCACCAAGATCGGCATTCCCACCGTGGGCGGCGCCATCCTGGGCGGCATTCTTGGCGGGAAGAAGGGCGCCGTGATTGGCGGCGTCATCGGCGGCGGTGCGGGCACCGCGGTCGTCCTGACGACGGAGGGTCGTGAGGTCAAGTTGCCGGCAGGCACACTGCTCACGCTGACGCTCGACCAGCCCGTGGACATCCGTGTGCCCCTCGGCAAGGGATAGCAGGAGGACACCCATGCGATCACCCTACGGCCATGGCGGCTACGGCCGCGAGCAGTATCACTTCGATGGCAACAGTCTGCCGTCGCTTCTTCGCTCCGTGCGCCTGTTCAAGCTGGACGGCGTCAAGGAGCAGACACCCCAGGTGCGCTACGCCACGCCCGACCGGGCGCGACTCAGGGCGCCTGAGTGCGTCCGGCGGTGGATGCGCCTGATGCGCAGACCGGCCTGACGCCGGCTTTTGGAAGGACGTCATCAGGAGGTGGCCGGGAAGACGCAGGCCACGGTCGGCAGGGCCCGCGCCAGGTGGGCGAGGCCGTGCAGAAGGCCGGCAACGCCATCAAACGCTGAACCCGCGAACGGGAAAGACAAAGAGGCCGTCGGAATCCGACGGCCTCTTTGTTTCTGGAAGTTGGTTGCGGGGGCGGGATTTGAACCCGCGACCTTTGGGTTATGAGCCCAACGAGCTACCGGACTGCTCCACCCCGCGTCAAGGAAGCCCCATGGTATCCCGGCGAGGGCAAATACGCAACTGGGACCCGGCGAGCCGGCCACACGCCGGGTCTGAAGACCCGGCCTCCTCTACTGCAATGCACTCTAGATTCTCGGCAGGGTGACGCCGACCTGCTTCAAGTACTTGCCCTTTTTGTCGGCGTAGGAGCGTTCGCAGGGCTCGTCGCTCTGGAAAAACAAGACCTGGGCGATGCCTTCGTTCGCGTAGATCTTCGCCGGCAGCGGCGTGGTGTTCGAAATCTCGAGTGTCACAAACCCTTCCCACTCGGGTTCGAACGGCGTGACGTTCACGATGATGCCGCACCGGGCGTAGGTGGACTTCCCCAGGCACACCGTGAGCACGTCGCGCGGGATGCGGAAGTACTCGATGGTGCGGGCCAGCGCGAACGAATTCGGTGGCACAATGCAGACATCCGACTGAATGTCCACGAACGACCGCGGATCGAAGTGCTTGGGGTCGATCACGGTGTTGTTGATATTCGTGAACACCTTGAACTCATCCGCCACCCGGATGTCGTAGCCGTACGACGACAGGCCGTACGACACGACGCCCTCACGCACCTGCCCGTCGACAAACGGCTCGATCATGCCGTGGTCACGAGCCATCTGACGAATCCAGCGGTCGGCCTTGATAGACATGGGAAAGTTACAATTTCAAATTTACAAATTACGATTTGTTATTTGAGATCAAGGCCGCGGAAGAAGTAGCTCAGTTCGAAGACGGCGGTGTCCGGGGCGTCTGAGCCGTGCGTCGCGTTGTTCTCGATCGACGCGCCGAACTCATTGCGCAGCGTGCCGGCCTCGGCCTTGGCCGGATCGGTCGCCCCCATGGCCGCGCGCCACTTCTCGATCGCGTCGGGCGCTTCCAGACACAACACCACGCACGGCCCCGACGACATGAAGTCGGTCAGGCTGCCAAAAAACGGACGCTCGCGATGGATCGCGTAGAACCCTTCGGCGTCAGACTTGCTGAGGTGCACCATCCGCATGGCGCGGACCGTGAAACCCTGTCCTTCGATGCGAGCCAGAATGCGGCCCGTGTCGCGGGCGCGCACGGCGTCCGGCTTGATGATGGCAAACGTTCGGTCAGTAGACATAACCGGGCAATTCTATCGTCCAGGGGGTCAAGGGTCCGCACCCCGCACGACTTATCGCAGCCCGTCCATCAACTCTTCGAGCACCGCCCGCGGCGGACGCACCTTCTCGGATGGCAGGAACGCCAGCGGCTGGTCCACCATGTTCAGCGTCGTCAGGAAGTCGTCCTTGTCAAGTTCGAGGTAGATGACTCCGGTGGCGAACTCGCCGCGCCGGGATGTTTCGTGCAGCAGCCGCGCCGCCGCCAGTTTGTCGGTCGGATCGTAGTCCTCGGCGATTTTCTTGAGATACAGATGCGAACCATCGTGCATCTTGACCTCGGTCGTGGTGCCGGGCTCGTACTCCACCGTGATGTCTTCGAAAAACGGCACAAAGGTGACTTCCCCCAGCGCTTCGTCATGCTCTTTCACGTAGGCGTAACTCTTGGTGGACCCTTCGTGGTCGTTGAAGGTCACACACGGGGAGATGACATCGATCATGCAGGTGCCGCGGTGCGAGATGGCCGCTTTGAGGATGCTCAGCAACTGCTTCTTGTCACCGGAGAACGACCGGGCGACAAACGTCGCGCCGAGTTCGATCGCCAGCGCGCAGGTGTCGATCGGCGGCAGGTCGTTGACCACGCCGTTCTTGGTCTTCGTGCCCATGCCGGCCGTCGGCGAGAACTGGCCCTTGGTCAGGCCGTAGCAGCCGTTGTCCTCGATGATGTAGATGATCGGCAGATTGCGGCGCATCAGGTGCACGAACTGCCCGATGCCAATGGCGCCGGTGTCCCCATCCCCGCTCACGCCAATCGCCATCATCGTCTTGTTCGCGAGCATGGCGCCGGTGGCGACCGAGGGCATGCGGCCGTGCACGGAGTTAAAACCGTGTGACGCGTTGAGGAAGTACGCCGGGCTCTTGCTCGAGCAGCCGATGCCCGAGAGTTTGAACACCTTCTTCGCGTCCACGCCCATCTCGTAGCAGGCGTCGATGATGCGCTCGGTGATCGCGTTGTGACCGCATCCCGCGCAGAGCGTGGTCTTGCTGCCGCGATAGGTCGAGAGTTCGAGCCCGAGGCGGTTGGTCTTCTTCGCGGGGCCGGGGGCGGGGGCGGGGGCGGGGGCGGGCGTTTCGGTCGACATCTACTGGTTCTCCTGCGCGACGATGGACTGGGTGACGCTGCGGGCGTCAAGGGGCAACCCGCTGTAGTGCAACACGCTCCGCAGGCGGCTCTGCAGGGCGGGATCGAGATCCATGCGGAACAGACTCAGCATCTGCGCGTCGCGGTTCTGCTCCACGACGTAGACCCGGTCGTGACGGCGCACGAAGTCCTCGACGGACTTGGGGACCGGGTACGCGCGCAGACGCAGGTACGACGTCTCAAGGGACGCCTCGTCGCGAAGTTGGTCGCGCGACTCGGTCACCGCCCAATGGCTCGACCCGTAGGCGATGATGCCCACCGTCGCCCCGGCCACGGCGTCCTCAACGGGCTGCGGCACCAGGCCTTTCGCGGTCTCGAACTTCTTCGCGAGACGATCGAGGTTCGTGACGTAATCGTCGGAGCGCTCGCTGTACTGCGCCTGCGAGTTGTGCCCCGATCCACGCGTGAAAAACGGCGGGGTGTTGGTGTCGGGCAACGAACGCCACGGAATGCCGTCGTCGTCGAGGTCCTTGTAACGGCCCCAGGTCACGCCCAGCTCACGGACCTTGGCCTCGTCGAGCACCTTGCCGCGATCGAAGGGTTTGGCCGGGTAGGTGAACGGCTCGGACATCCAGGTGTTCATGCCCAGGTCCAGGTCGCTCATCACGTAGACGATGGTCTGGAGGCGTTCGGCCAGGTCGAACGCGTCACCGGCCATGTCGAAACACTCGGCCATCGAAGACGGCAGCAGCAGCACGTGTTTGGTGTCGCCGTGGGAGTTGACGGCGGTGGACAGGATGTCGCCCTGCGCGGTGCGGGTGGGCAATCCGGTGGACGGGCCGATCCGCTGGATGTCGAACACCACGGCGGGCACCTCGGCGTAGTACGCGAGGCCGGCGAATTCGGACATGAGCGAGATCCCCGGCCCGGAGGTGGACGTCATCGCCCGCGCGCCGGCCCAACTGGCCCCGATCACCATCCCCAGGGCCGCGATCTCGTCTTCGGCCTGCACGACGGCAAACGTCGCCTGGCCCGTCTCCTTGTCCATGCGGTACTTGCGCATGTAGCCGATCAGGGACTCGGGGAGCGACGAGGACGGCGTGATGGGATACCAGGCCACGACCGTGCACCCGGCAAACAGGCACCCCATGGCGGCAGCGGCGTTGCCGTCGACCAGGATCTGGCCATCGGTCTTGTTCAGCCGCTGAATACGGTACGGATGGCGGAGCTCGGGGAAGTGTTCGGCGGCGTACTTCGCGCCGGCCTCAATCGCGCTCATGTTGAGCGTCATCGCTTTCGGCTTCCTGCCCATCTGCGTCGACAGCGCCTTCTCCATTTCACCCAGGTCGATGGAGAGCAGGTGGGCGAGGACGCCGTCATAGATCATGTTCCTGACCAGGCGTCGCAGCTTCGCGTCCGGACAGACCTCGGCGACGATCCTGTCGAACGGGACGGGATACAAGATCAGGTCGTCGCGCAGTTCATTGAGTTTGAGCGGCGCGTCGTACACCACCGCGCGGCCGGGATCGAGCGCCAACACATCTTCGCGCGCCGTCTCGGCGTTCATCGCGACCAGGAAATCGATTTGTTTCTTTCGCGCCATGTAGCCCTTGTGATTGGCGCGGATGGTGTACCACGTGGGCAATCCCGCGATGTTTGACGGGAACATGTTCTTGCCCGACACAGGCACGCCCATCTGGAACATGGCGCGCAGCAGGATCATGTTGGCCGTCTGACTGCCCGATCCGTTGACGGTGGCGACCGAAATGCTGAAATCGTTGACGACGTGCGAATCAGGTGGGGCGCCGGCGGGCTCGGCCGTGGCAAGCGGAAGGCTCATGCAGCCATTATATGGCCTCCATCATCGCGCGGCCGATGTCGGCCGGGCTGTTGACCACCCGCACACCCGCGGCAGTCAGCGCCGACATCTTTTCCGCGGCCGTGCCCTTGCCGCCCGCGATGATCGCCCCGGCGTGGCCCATGCGGCGTCCCGGGGGCGCCGTCTGGCCCGCGATGAAGCCCACCACAGGTTTCTTGAACGATGCCTTGATGTAGGCAGCGGCTTCTTCTTCGGCGCTGCCGCCGATTTCGCCGATCATGACGACGGCTTCGGTCTCCGGGTCCTGGGCAAAGAGCTTCAGCGCGTCAATGAACGACGTGCCGATCAGCGGGTCGCCGCCGATCCCGATGCAGGTGGTCTGCCCCAGACCCAGGTGCGTGAGTTGGTGGATGGCCTCGTAGGTCAACGTCCCGCTCCTGGACACGATGCCGACCCGGCCTTCCTTGCAGATATGGCCTGGAATGATGCCCGCTTTGGCCCGACCCGCCGAGATCAGCCCCGGACAGTTGGGCCCGATCAGGCGCATCCTTGTGCCCTTCATGAACTCCAGCGCCCGCAGCATGTCGATCGTGGGAATGCCCTCGGTGATACACACCGCCAGATCGAGCCCGGCGGCCGCCGCCTCCATCACGGCATCGGCGCCGCCTGGAGGAGGCACAAAAATGACCGAGGCGTTCGCGCCGGTCGCCGCCACGGCATCAGCCACGGTGTTGAACACCGGCCACCCCTCGTGCGTCGTGCCGCCCTTGCCCGGGGTGACACCGCCGACCACGGTGGTGCCGTAGGCCTGGGCCTGCCTGGCGTGGAAGGTCCCCTCGCGGCCGGTCAGGCCCTGCACGAGGAGGCGGGTTGACTTGTCAATCAGCACGGCCATTCGTCCTCTTGTTCCTTGTCGTCCGTGGTTCCTTGTCATCCGTAGGGCGGGGCTTCAGCCCCGCCGGACCACGGCGGACCTGAAGGTCCGCCCTCCATCGATCAGTGGGCCAGCGCGACGACGCGCTCGGCGGCCTCGTCCATGGCGTCGGCCGTCGTGAAGTTCAGTCCGCTGTCCTTCAACATCTGCTTGCCCAGCTCCACGTTGGTGCCTTCCATGCGGATGACAATCGGCACCCGCACGCCCAGGTCTTTCACCGCGGCGATGACGCCCTGCGCCAGCACGTCACACCGGAGGATGCCGCCGAAGATGTTGATGAGCACGGCCTTCACGCTCGTGTCCGACATCAGGATGCGAAAGGCGTTCTTGATCTGTTCGGCGTTGGCGCCACCGCCCACGTCCAGAAAGTTGGCCGGCTCACCCCCCGCCAGCTTGATGATGTCCATCGTCGCCATCGCCAGGCCGGCGCCGTTGACCATGCACCCGATGGTGCCGTCCAGCTTGATGTAGTTGAGGGAATACTGCGACGCTTCGATCTCCAGCGGATCCTCTTCCGCCATGTCGCGGAATTCTTTGATGTCGGGATGCCGGTAGAGGGCGTTGTCGTCGAAGTTGATCTTGGCGTCCAACGCGATCAGGTCGCCGGACGCAGTGACCACCAGCGGATTGATTTCCAGCAGCGCGGCGTCGTTCACCACAAACGCGTCGTAGACCGCCAGCATGAGTCTGACGGCCCTTTTCACCTCGTCGCCCTTCAGCCCCAACTGAAACGCGAGCTCACGCGCCTGAAACGGCTGCAGGCCGATCGCCGGATGTACAAAGGCCTTGAAAATCTTCTCCGGTGTCTCTTCAGCAACCTTCTCGATTTCGACACCACCCTCCCCGCTGGCCATCAGCACGATCTTCCGCGTTGACCGATCGATGACCATGCCCAGATACAGTTCGCGGGTCATCTGGAGGCCTTCTTCGACCAGCACACGCGACACCACCTGCCCGGCCGGTCCGGTCTGGCGGGTCACGAGTGTCATGCCCAGCATGGCCTTGCCGGCGTCGTGCGCGGCATCGGGTCCGTTGACGACCTTCACCCCGCCGCCTTTGCCGCGGCCGCCTGCGTGAATCTGCGCCTTGACGACCAGGGTGCCGCCGCCGAGCGTCCGCGCGTGCGCCCGCACCTCGTCCGGCGTGTACGCCACGTGGCCCCGCGGCACGGCGACACCGTGACGCGCGAGGATGGATTTGCCCTGGTATTCGTGAATCTTCATGCGGGACGGAAGTCTATCAAAGCCGCGCGTGATTTGCCGCACGCGTGATCGGACAGATAGAATGCGCGATGGAGAGTGTGAATGAAGCTGTGGCACGCCCTCAGCACATCCGTCGGGTCGAAGCTCCTCGTCGCGCTTACGGGACTGTCGCTGGTCGGATTCCTGATCATCCATCTCGCCGGCAACTTGTTGATGTTGCTGGGTCCCGACGCCTTCAACGGTTACTCCCACGCACTGATCAGCAACCCCCTCATTATTCCAGCGGAATTCGGTCTCCTCGGGTTGTTGTTCCTCCACACCTTCATGGCCCTGCGCCACGTCTGGCGCGGGCGCGAGGCGCGGCCGCACGCCAATGTGAAGAAGGTCTGGGCTGGCGGTCCCAGCCGCAAGACGTGGGCGTCGACAACGATGGCCGTGTCGGGCATCATTCTGTCGATCTTCCTCGTCACGCACATCATCACGTTCAAGTTCGGCGCCTACTACCCCGCCGCCGAGGCGGGTGTGCGTGATCTCTACACGCTGGTGGTGGAGGTGTTCCAGTCTCCCGTCTACGTCGTGTTTTATGTGGTGGCCATGGGCGCCGTGGGGATGCACCTGCGCCACGGCATCTCAAGTGCGTTCCAGTCGCTGGGTCTGATGACACCAGGCTGGACGCCCACGATTCTTTCCGGGGGCCTCGGCCTCGCCGTGGTGCTGGCCGGCGGCTTCGCCCTCATCCCCGTGTGGGTGTATTTCTTCCTATGACCCTCGACGAGCGCTCTTTATGACCTTGGATTCCAAGGTTCCGTCCGGGCCGCTCCCCGACAAGTGGGATCGGCATCGCTTCGACAGCAAGCTGGTGAACCCGGCGAACCGTCGCAAACACACGATCATCATCGTGGGCACGGGACTGGCCGGCGCGTCGGCGGCCGCCTCGCTGGGGGAACTCGGCTACAACGTGCTGAGCTTCTGCATCCACGACAGCCCGCGGCGCGCGCACAGCATCGCGGCGCAGGGCGGCATCAACGCCGCGAAGAACTACCAGAACGACGGCGACAGCATCTGGCGGCTGTTCTACGACACGATCAAGGGCGGCGACTATCGCGCGCGCGAAGCCAACGTCTACCGGCTGGCGCAGGTCAGCGTGAACATCATCGATCAGTGTGTGGCCCAGGGTGTGCCGTTCGCGCGCGAATACGGCGGGCAGCTTGACAACCGGTCGTTTGGGGGCGCACAGGTGTCGCGCACCTTCTACGCGCGCGGCCAGACGGGCCAGCAACTGCTGCTGGGCGCCTACCAGTCGATGATGCGCCAGGTGGCCAAAGGCTCGGTCACGATGTTCACCCGGCGCGAGATGCTGGACGTGGTCGTCATCAACGGCCAGGCGCGCGGCATCATCTGCCGAAACCTCGTCACCGGCCAGCTCGAGCGGTACGTGGCCGACGCCGTCTGTCTCGCCACCGGCGGGTACGGCACGGCGTATTACCTCTCGACCAACGCCGTGAATTCGAACGTCACAGCCGCCTGGCGCGCGCACAAGCGCGGCGCCTTTTTCGCCAATCCCTGCTTCACGCAAATCCACCCGACCTGCATCCCGGTCTCGGGCGGCGGCCAGTCGAAACTCACGCTCATGTCAGAGTCGCTGCGCAACGACGGCCGCGTGTGGGTGCCGAAGCATTCGGGGGACACGCGCCACCCGAACGACATTCCCGAATCGGAGCGCGACTACTACCTCGAGCGCCGGTACCCGAGTTTCGGAAATCTGGTGCCGCGCGACGTGGCCTCCCGCAATGCCAAGGCCCTGTGCGACGACGGCAAGGGCGTTGGGGACAGCGGCCTGGCCGTCTACCTCGACTTCAAGGACGCGATCGGACGCCTCGGCCACGACACCGTCGCGGGCCGTTACGGCAACCTCTTCGACATGTATCGAAAGATCACCGACGAGGATCCGTACAAGGAGCCCATGCGGATGTACCCGGCCATCCACTACACGATGGGCGGCCTCTGGGTGGACTACAACCTCATGAGCACCATCCCCGGCCTGCACGTCCTGGGTGAGGCGAACTTCTCCGACCACGGCGCCAACCGGCTCGGCGCCAGCGCCCTGATGCAGGGCCTGGCCGACGGCTACTTCGTGATCCCCTGCACCCTGGCCCACTACATCGCCTCGACGCCGGTCGCGAAGGTGACGACCGATCACGACGCGTTCAAGGAAGCCGAGAGCGCCGTCCAACAGCGCATCAACCGGCTCCTCGCAGGCAAGGGAACCAGAACGCCGCGCGAGCTGCACCGTGAGCTGGGCAAGCTGCTCTGGGACGAGGTCGGCATGTCGCGCAATGACGCCGGGCTCACGCGGGCGCTCAAGCGCATTCCCGAGTTGCGCGAAGAGTTCTGGCAGAACGTCGCCGTGCCTGGCGAGGCCAACAACCTCAACAAGAACCTGGAATACGCCGGCCGCGTGGCCGACTACCTCGAGTTTGGCGAGCTGCTCGCCCTCGACGCCCTCCATCGCACCGAGTCGTGCGGCGGCCACTTCCGCGAAGAAAGCCAGACGCCCGACGGCGAAGCGATGCGTGACGATGAGGCGTTTGCGTATGCGGCCGGCTGGGAGTTCCAGGGGGAAGGCAAAGCTCCTGCGCTGCACAAGGAACCCCTGGTGTTCGAGAACGTGAAGCCGACCCAACGGAGCTACAAATGAAGGTGCGCCTCAAGGTCTGGCGCCAGGCGGGCCCGAACGCGCCGGGCCGGCTCGTGGACTACACCGCCGACCGGATTTCACCGGACATGTCGTTTCTGGAGATGCTCGACGCGGTCAACGAGACCCTCATCGAGAAGGGCGAAGACCCGATCGCGTTCGACTCGGACTGCCGCGAAGGCATCTGCGGCACCTGCGGCGTGATGGTGGACGGCCGCCCCCACGGCCCCGACCCCTGCACCACGGTCTGTCAACTCTACATGCGTCGCTACAAGGACGGCGACACCATCGTCATTGAGCCCTGGCAGGCCCGGGCGTTTCCCCTCATCAAGGACCTGGTGGTGGATCGCGCGGCGTTTGACACGATCATCGCTGCGGGCGGGTACACGTCGGTGAACATCGGCGGCGCGCCTGATGCCAACGCAATTCTGATTCCGAAGACCGTGGCCGACGAGGCGTTCGACGCCGCGCAGTGCATCGGATGCGGCGCGTGTGTGGCCGCTTGCAAGAACGCGTCGGCCGCGCTATTCACATCCGCCAAGATCACCCAGCTCGCCCTTCTGCCCCAGGGCAAGGTCGAAGCCCACACCCGCGTTGTCTCCATGGTGGACGCGATGGACGCCGCCGGCTTCGGCGGCTGCTCCAACGAAGGCGAATGCGAAGCCGTCTGCCCCAAGGACATCTCGCTGAAACACATCGCGACGATGAACCGCGAGTACGTCAAGGCGATTCTGGCGAACCGGTAACGGGCAATCAGCAGGAAACCGCGGCAGAAGCAGGCGCCCTCCGACTGCCGCTGAGACGATACGGCGCGGGGATCGGTCGGACGTCGACCTCTACAAGGGGCCCTCTTGTGATATCGGTCCGGACGACGGTAGAGTGGAAACCATCATGAAGGTGGCCATCGACCTCACGCCGGCGCAGTCGGAGCAGTTGGAGAGACAGGCGGCGTAGCTTGGTGTGCCGCCCGCCGGCCTTGCGAAAGCTGCCGTCGCGGACCTGCTGTCAGGGTCCGACGAGACTTTCAGCGCCGCGGCCCGACACATCCTGACGAAGAATCGCGACCTTTACCGTCGTCTCGCCTGATGCGCTACCTCACGCTCGGCGAGGTGCTCGACCTGGCATCAGGAATCATTGGCCGCAGCGAGCTCGCCGCGTGGATTCGTGACCACCTGACACCAACAACGACGTGGTAGCGGTGCCCTTGCACCAACCCGGTGCAGCCGTGTGCGAAATGAGCTCGGAGGTGATTTCCCGGAAACAGGCAGTGGGAAATTACCTCCGAGCTCATTTGCGCGGCGCCCAGGCGGGTGCAATCACGATCACGCGCTGACGTCCCCTGATCTCGATCTGAAGCGGAATGTTCCCGGATGCCGTCGCTTCAAACGTCAGGCGATACGCAGACATCAGGCCGGCGGCCAGACGCGTGCCGGCGTCGCTCAGGGCCATCACGTCGGTGACCCGGTCGTATCGTCCGCCAACGGCGTTGTGAATCAGCCACAGCGATTGATCCTGCCCCGCCCCGCGCGCCATCCCGTCGCCGCTGCGACCGGGCGCGGCAGAAACGGCTTCAACCGCACAAAGGGTAATGTCAGCACGGCGTATGGCCGTCACCAGCCCATCGAAGACTTGGTAACTCGCGGTTCGGCGATTGACGGACCCTTGGACCTTCTAAACTCCGATGACGGTCGTCAGTTCCTTGACCGCCGCGGCGGACTTGTTGAACGCGGCTTGCTCGTCGGCCGTCAGGCGGATCTCGATGATCTCTTCCGCGCCGCCCTTGCCGAGTTTGACCGGCACACCGACGAACAGATCCTTCACCCCGTATTCGCCCTGCAGATACACCGAACACGGCAGGATGGACTTCTTGTCCTTGAGGATCGCCTCGACCATCTCGACCACGGCGGCCCCGGGCGCATACCAGGCGCTGGTGCCGACCAGCTTCGTGATCTCTGCGCCACCATTGGCCGTGCGCGCGCAGATCTCGTCGAGCTTCGCCTGCGAGAGTTTGCCCATCGCCACCAGTTCGGTCAGCGGGATGCCCGCCACGGTCGAGAACCGCGGCAGCGGCACCATCGTGTCGCCGTGGCCCCCCAGCACAAACGCGTGCACGTTCCCCACCGATACGTTCAGCTCCATCGCGATGAACGTCCGCATGCGCGCCGAGTCCAGCACGCCGGCCATACCGACCACGCGCTCGCGCGGGAATCCGCTCAGCCGATACACGGCCTGGCACATCGCATCCAGCGGATTCGCGACGGGGACGATGATGCAGTTGGGCGAATATTTGACCACCTGCGCCACGACCGCCTGCATGATCTTGTAGTTCACGTTCAACAGGTCGTCGCGGCTCATGCCAGGCTTGCGCGGCACGCCCGACGTGATCACGACGACGTCCGAGCCGGCCGTGGCCGCATAGTCGGACGTCCCGATGAGCCGGGTGTCCGATCCATCAATCGGGCACGCCTCGTAAATGTCGAGCGCGATGCCCGCGGCCTTCTCCGCCGCGATGTCGACAATGACGACGTCCGCCAATTCCTTGACGGCGATGGCCCGCGCCACCGTCGCTCCCACGTTGCCTGCTCCGCCCACGACCGTGACTTTGCGATTCATACCGTCTCCAGAATGCTACCGTGCGTCATCGTCCTTGCGCTCTCCTGCGGCGTCTTTTAGGTCACGTCCCTTCCCGACTGGGCCGGTCCGTCACGGGATCTTCACAGGATCTGTTGAAAACTGTGTGGAAAAGTCGACGCCGCGCGACGAATTCTCCCGTCCTTGTTGCCGCATCAGCGCATTGCACCACACTGGTGCAACGCGCAACGCGCGAAGACCCGGCCTCCATTTTTGAAACGCGCGAGATGCGTCGCGTCGTGGAGAGCGACCTACCGAAGCGTGACGCGCCGCGTGCTCGCGGTCGGCACGTGCAGAAGCTCGACGGCGTCAACGGACACCGTGACGACACGGAAATCGCCCAGGTCTTCGCCGGCCTTGAGGAACTCGATCGCATCACCCCACGCCATGACGGCCGTTCGCGTGGGCACGTCCCCCGCGTCACCCACCGCGGCCATCACGGCCGCAAGTGTCGGCCACAACATGGTGGGCGTCGCATCGACTGGACGCGTCACTTCTGGAACCGGTTCAGGGTTGGGCGCGGGATCGGGTCGACGACCGCCGAATCGGAAGGGATCGCGGCGAGGCGCCGGCACATCCGGCACCACCGCCAGACGGGCTCGCAGACGCTCGGCTTCCTGGACGACCTCGGTCACGAGGGGCGCCAGCTCGTCAATGCGCGCGAGGTCGGCCTCCGACACGCGCGCGGGTGGCGCCGACGGCGCCGCGGGCGCGGCCACCCACGTCGTCACCAACACGCCAGCACCAAGCAGAACGGCCGAGGTGAATCGATGCATCAGGCCACCTGGGAGGGATAGTACCACTGCGATGTCACACCGGCAACATTCCCCTGCCATCACTCGATCAACCCTGGGCCAGTTCCCAGTGCCTCGTGCCGCGTGCCAAATGCCGGGTGCTCAGCGCTGGGCGCGGTCCTGCACCACCAGGCGGAGCGGGGGAAGGCCGGCTGTGGCTTCACTCGGCGGAGCGGTAGACCTGGCGCCCTTCAACGACCGGCCACCACTCCACGAGTAGACGATGCGAACGACCGGCGATCACGCTCAATCGGTGGTCCAAGCCGACTCGCACGCCACGAGCGGCCCGACGCACGAGCAAGCCGCCGGCCGTTCTGCTCCAGCGGTCAGTATGGCGGCTGTAATCACCACGGCTGTCAGCAGTCGTTGAATCATCGCGGCCTCCCTCCCGGGATCATGTCTGGCCATTGTGACGCCAACCCGCGACATTTCGGCCGCTTTCGCCCTGTCGCCCTTTCGCAATGGCGCTCGCTGCCTTATGTATTTGACAACATATGCTTCAAAGCGCATCATTTGCAGGTGGCCTGGAACGTTGAACTCCATGACGACTTCGTTGTGGAGTACCACGAGTTCCCCAGGGACGTTCAAGACGAGCTGTTGGCCTGCGTCACGTTGCTTGAACAGGTTGGGCCATTGCTTGGGCGGCCACGTGTCGACACGCTCAATGGCTCTCGCCACGCGAACATGAAGGAACTGCGGTTCGATGCCGCGGACGGCGTGTGGCGTTTCGCGTCTGCCTTTGACCCGAAGCGTCAGGCAATCATCCTGTGCGGCGGTGACAAGTCCGGCGGGAGCGAGAAGCGATTCTATGTGCAACTGATAGGGCGCGCTGACGCGCGGCTTGACGCTCATCTGGCCGGCATCAAGAAGCGGAAAGAACAGGAAAGGAAGTCGCAACGATGACGAACCTCGAACAAATCAGGAAGGGACTGAGCCCCGCGCGCCGCAAGAAGATCGCTGCCCGCGCCGCGCAGCTCACTGCGGAGGAAATGACCTTGCAGGAACTCCGGCACGCTCGGAAACTGACGCAGGTTCGCATGGCCAAGGCGCTTGGCATCACCCAGGACGGCGTGTCGCGCCTCGAGAAACGCAGCGACCTCTTGTTGTCGACACTTCGGAAGACCGTCGAGGCGATGGGTGGCAATCTGTCTCTTGTGGCCGAATTTCCGGACCGTGGCCCGGTCGTGTTGTCAGGGATTGCCGACGACGACGCGGACGTGAAGTTCGTCAGCCGGAAGCACGCACACGCCCAGGGCGGGAGGTCAGGCGCCTCCTGATCTCGTGATCGGAGCGCACAGCAATTAAATTGACCAGGGGGCGTCAAGTCGTTCGGCCAGCGTTCGGTCGTTGTCAACACGTGCTAAGATTCCGCGTGCCAGTTGTCGTACCCGCTGGGCTCGTCGTTCATGGCCCCGTGGTCGTTGTCATCCCCGCCCGATACAGCGCCACGCGCTTTCCAGGGAAACCTCTCGCTCTGATCAACGGCCGCCCGATGATTGAACACGTTTATCGGCGCGCGGCGCAGGTCCGTGCCGTGTCCGACGTGGTCGTCGCCACCGACGACGTCCGTATTGCCGAGGCTGTGGACGCGTTCGGCGGCGTGGCGGTCATGACCCGCGCCGATCACGCCTCCGGCACCGACCGCCTGGCCGAAGTCGCGGCCCATCTGTCCTGCGACCTCATCGTCAACGTGCAGGGGGATGAACCGCTGCTCGACCCGGCCAGCGTGGATGCCGCGATTGCCCCGTGCCTTGCGGACCCTGCCGTCGTCATGAGCACGCTGCGCGCGGCGCTCGATCCGGCCGACGCCGACACGCCCCACGTCGTGAAGGTCGTCGTCGACCAGCGCGGCGACGCGTTGTATTTCACCCGCGCCCATGTGCCGTACGTGCGGCCCGGCCACCTGTCGCCGCCGATCTGGCGGCACCTGGGCCTCTACGTGTACCGGCGCGACACCCTGCTGCGCCTCGCGAGCCTGGCGCCGACGCCGCTCGAACTGGCCGAAGGCCTTGAACAACTTCGAGCCCTCGAACACGGCATTCGCATTCGCACCGTCGAAACCGGCGCCGCGTCGATCGCGGTCGATACCCCGGACGATCTTGAACGTGTCCGCCGCCTGATGGCGGCGCCCCGGCCACCCGTCAGCGTGAGTGACCATGCCTGAACTCGTGATGTCTCCGTCGCAACCCGACCGCCCCGTCAAGTACATCTTCGTCACCGGCGGTGTCGTCTCGTCGCTGGGCAAAGGGTTGGCCGCCGCCTCGATCGGCTGTCTGCTCGAACGTCACGGGTACAAGGTGGCGTTGCAGAAATTCGACCCCTACATCAACGTGGACCCCGGCACGATGAGCCCGTTCCAGCACGGCGAGGTCTACGTCACTGACGACGGCACGGAGACCGACCTGGATTTGGGCCACTACGAGCGGTTCACCAACCTGGTGGCCTCCCGCAACCACAATTGGACGACCGGCAAGATTTACCTGTCCGTCATCCAGAAGGAACGACGCGGCGACTACCTCGGCCGCACCGTGCAGGTGATTCCGCACATCACCAACGAGATCAAGGACAGCATCCGTTCGGCCGCCGAGGGCGTCGACGTCCTGCTCGTGGAGATCGGCGGCACGGTTGGCGACATCGAAAGCCTGCCGTTCCTGGAAGCCATCCGGCAGTTCCGGCAGGACGTCGGGCGGCACAACGCGATGTTCATTCACCTGACGCTGGTGCCCTACATCGCGTCGGCCCACGAGCTGAAGACCAAGCCGACCCAGCACAGCGTGCGCGACCTGCGCTCGATCGGCATCCAGCCGGACGTGCTGCTCTGCCGCACCGATCGCCCGCTCGATTCCGACATGAAGGGCAAGATTGCGCTGTTCTGCGATGTGGATGAACACGCCGTCATCACGGCCCGCGACGTCTCAAGCATCTACGAGGTGCCGCTCAGCCTGGCCGGCGAGGGCCTCGACCGCATCCTGCTGGAACGGTTGGACCTGCCCCGGACCGAAGCCAACATGGGCGACTGGAAGGATCTCGTCGATCGGATTCAGCAGCCAGAGGACGAGGTCACGATTCACTTCGTCGGCAAGTACGTCGAGTACGAAGACTCGTACAAGAGCATCAATGAAGCCCTGTATCACGGCGGCTTCCGCCATCGGCTCAAGGTCAACCTCAAGTTCGTGGAGGCCGAAGCCCTGGAGGGCCCCGACGGCGCGCACCTGCTCGACGACGCGACGGGCATTCTGGTGGCGCCGGGCTTCGGCGATCGCGGCAGCCGCGGCATGATGGCCGCCGCGCAGTACGCCCGCACGCACAAGGTGCCCTACTTCGGCATCTGCTACGGCTTCCAGTGGGCGGTTGTGGAGTTCGCCCGCCACGTGGCCGGCCTGGACACGGCCGACTCCACCGAAGTGACGGAAGACGCCGAGCACAAGGTCATCTACAAACTGCGCGACCTGCTGGGCGTCGACGACATGGGCGGCACCATGCGGCTCGGCAGCTACGCGTGCCGGCTGGCCCCCGACTCGCTCGCGTTCAGGCTCTACGGCGAGGAGATCATCCACGAGCGGCATCGGCACCGCTACGAGTTCAACTGTCTCTACGAAAAGGCCCTCACCGATCGTGGCCTTCGCATCGTGGGCCGTTCGCTGGACGGCAAGTTCGTGGAGATCGTTGAACTGCCCACCCACCCGTGGTACGTGGCCGTGCAGTTCCATCCCGAGTTCAAGTCCAAGCCGTTGCGCCCGCACCCCCTGTTTGCCGGATTCGTTCAGGCCGCGCACCGTCACAAACTCGCGCAGCAGGACGTGACCGGCAACGTCACCGCCATCGGCGACCGGAGGCGATAGTGCAGCTTGTTCCCATTACCGACGAGGTGGTGCTCGGCGGCCCGCGCCTGGTGCTCGTCGCCGGTCCGTGTGTCATCGAAAGTCCGTCGCACCTCATC
This sequence comes from Vicinamibacterales bacterium, assembly GCA_038918905.1. Taxonomy (GTDB): domain Bacteria; phylum Acidobacteriota; class Vicinamibacteria; order Vicinamibacterales; family SCN-69-37; genus SYFT01. The sequence continues at coordinate 45,694 of JBCKZS010000011.1, read as the reverse complement.
GACCTTGGTGGCGCCATCGCCGAGATTGCCCGGCGCGTGGGGATGCCCTACGTGTTCAAGGCGTCGTTCGACAAAGCCAACCGGACGTCGGCCGCCTCGTTTCGCGGTCCCGGCCTCGACGAGGGACTCAAGGCGCTGGCGGGTGTCAAAGCCGCGCTCGGCGTGCCGATTCTCACCGACATCCACGAGGCGTCGCAGGCGGCCCCGGTGGCCGAAGTCGCCGACGTGCTGCAGATTCCGGCGTTTCTATCACGCCAGACCGACCTCATCACGGCCGCCGCTCGCACCGGGCGGGTCGTCAACCTCAAGAAGGGCCAGTTCCTGGCGCCGCTCGACATGCGCCACGCCATCGACAAGGTGCTGGCGGCGGGCAACACGAAGGTCTCGATCACCGAGCGCGGGTACAGCTTCGGCTACAACAACCTCGTCGTCGACATGCGCGCGTTTCCGATGATGCGCGCGCTCGGCGCCCCGGTCATCTTCGACGTCACCCACAGCCTGCAGTTGCCAGGCGGCGGCGACGGCGTCACGGCGGGCCTCGCGGAGTACATCACGCCGCTGGCTCGCGCGGGAGTGGCGGCGGGTGTGGATGGAGTGTTCCTCGAAGTGCACGAAGATCCCGCGCGCGCGAAAAGTGACGGGCAGAACGCCCTCCGCCTCACCCTGCTGGAGCCTCTGCTTCTCCAACTGGTTCAGATCCATAATCTGGTCACGATGTCAGACGCAGTGGCAACGCTATGACGGCCGACGGACAGGACCCGCTCGACATCGCGCGCCAGGTGCTTGAGACCGAGGCGCGGGCCATTCTTGGCCTCGTCCCCCAGCTCTCCGAGACGTTCACGCACGCCGTGGGGCTGCTGCACGACTGCCGCGGCCGCGTGATTGTCACCGGCATGGGCAAGTCGGGGATCATTTCGCACAAGATCGCCGCAACGTTGTCGAGCACCGGCACCTCGGCGTTTTTCCTCCATCCAGCCGAGGCGATTCACGGCGACTTGGGTGCCGTCCGCGCCGAGGATGTCGTGCTGGCGCTGTCGCACAGCGGCGAGACGGAAGAGATCGTGCGCCTGGTCGAGGCGATTCGGCGCATCGGCGCCCGGTTGATCGTCATCTCCGGCCACCCGGGATCGACCCTGGCCCAGGCGGCGGACGTCGCGCTCAGTTGCCATGTGGCCGAGGAAGCGTGCCCGCTGAACCTGGCGCCCACCGCGAGCACCACGGCCGCGCTGGCCCTGGGCGATGCGCTGGCGCTGGCGCTCTCGCGCCGCAAGGGATTTCGCGCGGAGGAGTTCGCCACGCTGCACCCCGGCGGACGCCTCGGCAGGAAGCTGATGCGCGTCGAGTCGCTGATGCACGCCGGCGACGCGGTGCCGCGTGTGCAGGCCGGGACCGCCATGCCGGATGTGATTCACGAAATCTCGAGCAAACGCCTCGGGATGACGTGTGTGGTCGACGCGGACGGGCAACTCCTCGGCCTTGTCACGGACGGCGACCTGCGCCGGCACATGGTCAACGGCACGGCCCTGCTGAACCAGTCGGCCGGCGACATCATGACCACCAGGCCCGTCACGATCACCCCAACGGCGCTGGCGGTCGAAGCCCTGCGCCTGATGGAACAACGGAAGATCACGTCGATTGTCGTCGTGGATGACCACGGTCGCGTCGAAGGCGTCGTGCACCTGCACGACCTCTGGCGCACCCAGATGATCTGATGGCCCTCACCAGAGACGCCCTCGAAGCGCGCGCGCGCAACCTGCGTCTGCTCCTCTTTGACGTGGACGGCGTGCTGACTGACGGCACGATCGGCGTGTCCGCCACCGGCGACGAACAGAAGTCGTTTTTTATCCGCGATGGCGCGGCAATCGTCTGGGCGCGGAGGGCGGGGTTGGAGGTCGGGCTGCTGAGCGGCCGGGCGTCGGAGGCCACCACGCGCCGCGCGGCCGAACTCGGGATCACGCTGGTCATCCAGGGAGAACTGGACAAACGCGCGGCCTATCTCCGGCTGGCCACCAGCCAGAGCCTCAAGGACGATCACATGGCCTACATGGGCGACGACCTGCTGGACCTGCCCGTGCTGCGCCGGGTGGGCCTGTCGGCGGCGCCCGGGGACGCCTCGGAAGAAGTCCGGCAGCGCGTGCACTTCGTGACCCAGGCGCCCGGAGGCCGTGGCGCGGTCCGGGAGTTCATCGAACTGATTCTGCGCGGACGCGGCTGCTGGGATACGCTCGTGCGGGCGCATCTCAGTTGACCATGGACCCGACCCTCGCCTTACTCGCGATCATCGTCGCCCTGCTCCTCGGCATCGCCGGGGGCAAGGCCTGGGAGCGCTACAAACTCATCCAGGGCCAGTGGGTGGACCGGCGGCGCGTCCGCCAGACGCCACATTTTATTGTCGGGCTGAACTACCTGGTCGCCGGCCGGGTGGATCTGGCGATTGAGCAGTTGGAGAAAGCATCGGCGCTCGATCCCGCCGCGCTTGAGCTGCGCCTGGTGCTGGGGAATCTGTATCGGGAACGCGGACAGGTCGGCCGGGCGATTCAGGAACATCAGTCGCTGCTGCAACGGCCGCGCCTGAACCCGATGGAACACGCCAACGTGTTGTTGTGTCTCGGGCTCGACTACCGCAGCGGCGGGTTTGTCGACCGGGCCACTGAAGCGTTCTCCGAGGTGTTGAAACTCGATCCCGAGAACGAGGCGGCGCTGAACAATCTCGAGAAGCTCCAGGAAGAACAACACCAATGGCAGGAGGCGTATGCCACGCGCCAGCGGCTGGCGGCGCTCACCGGCGCGGCCGGCCAGGCGCGATCGCAGACGATTCTCGCGTTCCTCGAGTACGAACTGGGCGCGCAGGCACTGAGCCAGGGCGACCTGGCCGAAGCCACCAGGCGGTTCACGGCGGCGATCGAACTCGATCGCGGCGTCATTCCCGCGTACCTGAGCCTGGGGGACGTGCGACGGCAGCAAGGGGATCCCGCCGGTGCGGCCGCGATCTGGGAGGCCGCGGTCGATGTGTTGCCCGACCGCGCGTATCTGCCACTCGAACGACTCGAAGCGCTGTACGTCAGCCAGGGCCGCGGTGACCGCTTCACGGCGCTCTGCGAACGCCTGACGGCCGCCGCGCCGCGGGAGTGGCGGGCCCGGGCGGCACTCGCGCGCCATCTGGTGGCGCAGGGTCAGCCGGCGCGCGCGCTCGAAATGTTGTTTGGCGCGCTCGAGCACAATCCGCACGCGCTGGCGATTCACCAGGCGATCTGGCCACTGCTGTCGACGCTGGACCTGCCGCAGCCGCTCGTGGCCCGTTACATCGAGATCACCCGGCAGTCGGTGTTCTATCTCGACCCGCACGTCTGCACGGGCTGCCGGTATCGGACCTCCGAACTGCTGTGGCAATGTCCGCAATGTCACGAGTGGAACTCGTTCGTCGAGGAGCGGATTACGCCGGCCGGCGACATCGAGTCCGACATGCCCTCCAGCCCGGTGGGGTGACGTGGCGAGCCGGCCGCGTCGCATCGCGCTCACCGGCGGGATTGCCACGGGCAAGTCGGTGTGCCTCGCGGCGTTTGCGCGCGTCGGCGCGCCGGTGATTGACGCCGATCACCTGGCCCGCGACGCCGTGGCCCCGGGGACCCCGGGGCTCGCCGCGGTGATCGCGCGGTTCGGCCCGTCGGTACTGCTTCCTGCCGGCCATCTCAATCGCGCGGCGCTCGGGGCCCGGGTCTTTGCGGACCCAGCCGCGCGCCGCGACCTTGAGGCGATCGTTCATCCGCGGGTCTACGCCGCGGTCGAGCACTGGTTCGCGACACTCGACGCGCCGGCGGGCGTCGCCGACATTCCGCTGCTGTTTGAAACCGGCCGCGCCGGCGACTTCGATGTCGTTGTGGTGGCCGCGTGCCGCCCGGAGCAACAATTGGCCCGGCTGATGACGCGCAGCGGCCTCAGCGAGGCGGACGCGCGCGCGCGCATCGCGGCCCAGTGGCCGCTGGCCGACAAGGTCACACGGGCCGACTACGTGATCGATACCTCAGGGACGCTGGAGCAGACCGGGGAGCGGACGAGGAACATCTGGGAGAGGCTGCAATCTTCTCTCTCGTGATTCCGCCGCGGCCAGCGTATTTTTGAGCAGCATGGCGATCGTGAGCGGGCCGACGCCGCCGGGGACGGGGGTCATGGCTCCGGCGACGGCCGCGACTGCAGGGTGCACGTCGCCGACCACCGCGGAGCCCTTTTTATCGAACTCGGCCACGCGCGGGTGGGCCGCGCCGAACAGATCCACCATACGATCGCGCACGTCCACCCGGTTGATGCCGACGTCAATCACGACCGCGCCGGGCTTGACGAAGTCGGGGGTCACAAACCCCGCGCGGCCGATGGCCGCCACCAGGATGTCGGCCCGCGCGCAGGTGGCCGCCAGATCCGGCGTCTTCGAGTGGCAGATGGTGACCGTGGCATCGCCTTGCAACAGCAGCAGGGCCATCGGCTTGCCGACGATCTCGCTGCGCCCGATCACCACGGCATGTTTCCCCGCGATGGTGTGCCCGGTTCGATTCAGCAGTTCGATCACGCCGGACGGCGTACACGGCTTGAGCGCGGCGCGGCCCTGCACGAGCAGCCCGACGTTGTGGGGATGAAACCCGTCCACGTCCTTGCGCGGATCGATGGCGTCAAACACCTGCTCGGTGCCGTGTTTGCCAATCGCGGCGGGCAGCGGCGCCTGCACCAGGATGCCGTCACACAGGGAATCGTCGTTGAGCGCCCGCACCTGGTCCAGGACCCGGTCGAGCGCGGCAGCGGCGGGGAGCCGGTGCACCTGCACGGTCAGACCGGCCTCGGTGCCCGCCCGTTCCTTGTTCCGCACATAAATCTGTGAGGCGGGGTCCTCGCCGACCAGCAGGATGTGCAGCGCCGGGGCCCGCCCGCGCGCGGCGCGGAAGGCCGCCACCTGGGGGGCCACCTCCGCGCGGATCGCCTTCGCCACCCTCGCGCCGTTCATTACCTCGCCCACGTCGTCGCCCCCTTGTTCAGCCGGGGCAATTATAGGTGCACCAGTGCTCCAGTGCTCGGGTGCTCGGGTGCTCACGTGCTCCAGTGCTCGGGTGCTCTGGCGCACGGGCGCACCAGAGCACCGGAGCACCCGAGCACAAGTGCTCCAAAAAGTTGACCCTTGAGCCTTGGGCGCTCTCCCCGTATCATCCTCAGACCGTTCGACAGGCTGGCGGTCAGTCAAGGGAGCAACGCAATGGCAGTGAGTGATCGTGGAGCCTTCGGGTCCCGGTTCGGATTCATTCTGGCGGCGGCAGGATCGGCCATCGGCCTGGGCAACATCTGGGGCTTTCCCACGAAGGTGGGCCAGGGCGGCGGCGCGGCGTTTGTGCTGGTGTACCTGGTCTGCGTCGCGCTCATCTGCGCGCCCATCATGATTGCCGAGTTCGCCGTCGGGCGTCGCTCCCGCAAGGACCCGGTCGGCGCCTTCCGCGTGATCAAGCCCGGAAGCGCCTGGTGGCTCACCGGCGCGCTCGGGGTGCTCGCCGGCGTGGGCATCCTGTCCTTCTACTCGGTCATCGCCGGGTGGACGATCGCCTACGTGTACTTCGCCGCCACCGGTGCGGTCACGGGCAACTCCGCCGCCACCGGCGAGTTCTTCGGGCAGTTCGTCAGCACGCCTGGCGTGAGCATCGGCCTCACGTTTGTCGTCCTGGCGATTACGGCCGCCACGCTGCTGGGCGGCGTGCGCCAGGGCATCGAGCGCATGACCAAGGCGCTCATGCCGATGTTGTTCGGCCTGCTGATCCTGCTGATGGTGCGCGCGCTGACGTTGCCCGGCGCCGACGCCGGTCTGGCCTACTACCTGAAGCCGGACTTCGACAAGGTCTTCCACATGCCGGTCATCAACGCCGCCCTCGGCCAGGCGTTTTTCTCGCTGAGCCTGGGCATGGGTGCGATGATCACGTACGGCAGTTACCTGTCGAAGAAGGAGAACCTGGCCCGCGCGGCGATGTGGGTGGTCCTGTTGGACACGACGGTGGCGTTGATGGCCGGCTTCATCATCTTCCCCGCGGGATTCAGCCTCGCCGGTTTCGATCCGAACACCAGCGGCCCCGGCCTGATCTTCGTCATCCTGCCTCAGCTCTTCGCGACGATGCCCGGCGGGCAACTGGTGGGCGCCGCCTTCTTCATCATGTTGAGCATGGCAGCCATCACGTCGACGATTTCCCTGCTCGAGGTGCCGACCGCGCACCTCATTGATTCGCACGGGTGGCAGCGGAAGCCGGCCGTGCTGACGCTGACCGGGATCACGTTCCTGCTGGCGATCCCCTCGGCGCTCTCGCAGGGCGCCTCGGGGTTCTTCTCCAATCTTCCGGGCCTCGGCATGGGTTTCCTGGACCTGATGGCCATCATGTGGAACGACTTCGCGCTCCCGGTCGGCGGTTTCCTGCTGGCCATCTTCGTGGGCCACGTCTGGCGCGCCGACAAAGCCCTTGAAGAACTCAACCTCGGCGGCCGGATGCCGGGCGCCGCCTTCTGGAGCTTCCTCATCCGATGGGTGTGCCCCGTGGCCATCGGCATGATCATCATCTTCACCATCCGCGACCTGTTGGGCTGAAACCAGCGCTCTTTTCATGAGGATCCTCGATGACGCAACTGACTGAGTGGATTATTTCGATAGACAGCCTGGTGTGGCAGCCGTTTGCGATGCCACTTGTCCTGGTGATCGTGGGCGGCTTGCTCACGATCGCGACGGGCTTCGTGCAAATCCGTCACTTCCCCGCCGCGCTGCGGATGGTGATGAAGGGCGCGTTCAAGAAGGAAGACAAGGGGTCCAAGACGATCACGCCGTTCCAGGCGTTGTCGACGGCCCTGGCCGCGACCGTCGGCAACGGCAACATCGGCGGTGTCGCCACCGCGATCCTGATCGGCGGACCGGGCGCCATCTTCTGGATGTGGGTCTGCGCCACGGTGGGCATGGCCACCAAATACTCGGAAGCGGTGCTGGGCGTCCACTTCCGCGTCACGCGCGAGAACGGTGAACTGGCCAGCGGTCCGATGTACTACATCACGCGGGGCCTGGGGGGCAGCTCGGTGGGCAAGACGCTGGCGTGGCTGTTCGCCTTCTTCGGCATCGCGGCCGCGATGTTCGGCACGGGCAACATGGCGCAGTCCAATACGGTCGCCCGCACGTTCGTTGAAGCCGTGCGCGTCACCACGGGCGCCACGATCGAACAGTGGGTGCCTGGCGTGCTCATCACGGTCGCGGTGGGCCTCGTGCTGCTCGGCGGCATCAAGCGCATCGCCCACGTCGCCGAAAAGCTCGTGCCCTCGATGATCGTGCTCTACGTGGTGGCCTCGGTGGCCTTCATCATCATCAACGCCGGCCAGTTGCCGCACGTGTTCGGCCTGATCTTCAGTGAAGCCTTCTCGCCGACCGCCGCCGTCGGCGGGTTTGTCGGGTCCACCGTGGCCCAGTCCATCGCGGCGGGCGTCAGCCGCGGCGTGCTCTCGAACGAAGCCGGCCTGGGCAGCGCGCCCATCGCCCACGGCATCGCCAACGTCAAACACCCCGCCGAGCAGGGCGTGGTGGGGGTCTTCGAAGTCTTCCTTGACACGATCATTGTCTGCTCCATGACCGCGTTCGTCATCCTGTCGTCGGGCATGTGGATGGACCCGGCCTATCAGAAGGCCAGCGGCGATCTCACGGCGGCCGCGATGAGCACGTCGATCCCCTACGCAACGGTCATCGTGGCGATCTGCTCCTTCCTGTTCGGGTTCACGACGCTCATCGGCTGGAGCTACTACGGCGAGAAGTGCTTCGAGTACATCTTCGGCTCGGCGTACACGAAGGTCTACCGCGCCGTGTTCACGCTGCTCATCATGGTGGGCTCGGTGGTGTCGGTCCCGCTTGTGTGGGCCATCGGCACGCTGCTCAACGGGTTCATGGCCTTCCCGAACCTCGTCGGGCTGTTCCTGCTGCTGGGCGTGGTGAGAAAGATCACGGCCGATTACTTCACCGGCACCGGCAAAGAGTACGCGGTGACCCATCCGACGACCGGGGCGCGCATCGGGAACTGAGCGACGTCAGCGTCTCTGAAACACACGCGCACAGGGCTCGGTCCCGCGACTGGACGGTACCGAGAACACCTCGATCATCGTGGGGTCCGCCAGGAGACTGTCTGGCTGCAGGGCCGCCTCCCTGTACGGCGCGTGGCGTGATTCCCACAGGTAGAAACTCCCCGCGTCAAGCTGGGCCACACGACTGGCCAGCGGTCTTCCGCCCCACGGCCGCCAGCCTCCAGCAAACACCTCCACCCAGGGGGATGCCGACGCGATGTCCGGGGCATCCGGCTGCCTGGCGGTAATCCACTCCGCCGCCGCTTTCACGCAGTGCTGGTCGTGCTGGAGCCGTAGCGGGCCGGCCTGCCCCCAGCCGGCGGCCACCGTCCACAGAATCACGACATGCGCGACCCACAGCGCCAACGACACCTGCGGCACCCAGGAGAACGCCCACCGTTTGCGCCCGCTGGAGGCTGCCGCGAACCACAACGCGGCCAACAGCACCGCGAGCCCGACGAGCCAGCGCCAATCCAGCACGCGTGACGAGGCCGCCGCCGCGAGACTCATGGCGGTGACGGCCGCGACGCCGCCCAGCCCCAGCGTCAGTCCGGCGATCGTGCCGCGAGGCGGCCGGCGATGCCGCGCAATGTGATGGAGGCGGAGCGCGCGATCGATCCCGAACGCGGCGGCGGTCGCGATGACCGGCGAAACCACGAGCAGGAACCGGGCATATCCGCCGCTGCCAAACAGCCCGAATTTGAAGACCACGGTGTGGGTCAGGATCCACACCCCGCCGGCGGCCAGCCACCACGCGCCGGCGTTCCGTCTCACCGCCAGCGCGGCCGCACCTGCGCCGGCCAGAAAGACGACGGCTGACGAATACGCCCAGTGTGCGTGAAGGCTCATCGTGAACCAGTGGCCCGACCCATAGAAGTCCGCGGGCTTCGGTTCCAGAAACGCCTCGATCGGCACCCGGCCAAGAAAGACAAACGACAGCACGTTGTGGGCCACCGGCGCCCACGCGAGCGCCAGCCACGCGGACCAGGGCGCGCGTCTCTGCAGCAGCATCAGGCCCCACAGTCCGGCGACGACGACCGCTTCGTGCCGGGTGAGGACCAGCAGCGACACCAGCGCGGCGCTGCACGTGAGGGACCCGCGTTGCCACGCGTACATCGCCAGGGTCAGGTAGAACGCGGCCGTGGTTTCCGTGAGGGTGGTGTACGTCAGGGTGAAGTAGAGCGGCTGCGCCCAGAGCAACGCGGGAACGATCCACGCGAGCCGCAGTCCGAACCCCTGGGCGATGCGAAAACTGAGCCACGCGGTCGCGGCGGCGAGCACGGCGGTGAAGATGCGCGCCGAGAGCCAACCCGCCTGCGCCGGAATAGCATAGAGCGCCGTGAATCCGGGTCGACCCCAACTGTCCAGCAGATAGCGTGGGTCGCGGAAGGCCCACTCGGCCATCTGCAGGTGCACGAGGTCATCTTCGTGATACACCCCGTCAGACAGCACCGCGCACACCAGTGAAAGGGCGAAGCCCACTCCGGTCGCGACCAACGCCCGACGCGGCGCGGCGTCAGGCGATCCGGAAACCCATTGTCGTGGCGGCATGCTCTCACCGACGCAGGACCTCAGAGGTCCTTACAAGGAGACAGGAATACCTGAACCTGACCACACCCACGACGAGGCGCTTGTAGCGGATACCGACTCAGATCATCAGCATGTGTCACGGCGCAGCACCATCTGGCATCCCCATCGAAGGATGCGCTGACTCGAGGCTCAAGTCTACCGCGGGTTCCGATTCGATGGTGCACCGGACCGGCCACAAGCGACTGCCGACCCGCGCGTGAGCGCATGCCCGAACGAGGGGTGGAGTTCTGGAGGACCGTCATCAAGACCCTCCGCACCCCGGCGCCGCTCTGGGTTCCCGTGGTCCGGCCTCCAGAGTCGTCTGGTGTTGTGCAGCGAAGCCGTCCGGCGTTCTGCTGCGGAATTTCGCAGGGTTTTCCGGCTCCTCCGCTGGGCGTTCTGTGCTACGATTCGCGCGTTCAACACGTTCCGGCGGTTCCTGAGTCGCGCGCCTGGGGTCTTATGCCGCGAGATTTCGCAGGGATATGGCCGGGGCTTGCAGGTGAATACTTGTTGTTATGCCGACAGGACGGTGGTCGATCGGGATTTCCCATCGAGCGGTTTTCGGGGCACATCGAGGTATTCTCTGGGGTGTGAAGGGAGTGTTGACCATGCCGAAACCAGTTGACGTCAAGGCGCTATCAGGCCACCGCATCTGGCTGCGGTACGACGACGGGATCGAGGGAGAAGTCGATCTCTCCGACCTGGCGGGGCACGGTGTATTCGAAGCGTGGAGCGATGCGGCGTTCTTCAACGCCGTTCACCTCGGATCTCACGGTGCCATCGAATGGTCGGCCGACCTTGACCTCTGCCCAGACGCGATGTACATGCGACTGACGGGAAAGTCCGTGGAGGAGGTGCTCCCGGACATCAGGGTGGTTTCGGCCGATGCCTGAGATTTGCCGCTTCTACGGCATCGTCATCAAGATGTATTTCGCCGACCACGCTCCCCCACATTTTCACGCGGAGTACGCGGAACACGAAGCCCGGATCGCGATCAACAACTTGGGGGTGTTGTCCGGCGACCTGCCGCCGCGCGCGATGGGACTCGTGGCGGAATGGGCGACGCTTCACCAGCAGGAACTTCAAGTCCTGTGGGGTCGCGCGACCAAATTGGAGCCGCTCAACCGCCTTGACCCTCTGCCATAAATGCACCGAACGGCATAACACGCGGCTGCACCGGACGGCCGCGCGTCAAGAACCGTGAGCGGCCGCCGGTGAGCCGCAACGTTGCCCGCTTGGTCGAGCGCCACTATGGATCGGGGCGAAAGATTACTGTCCGGGCGTAGAATCGGACCGTGCTCTACGAGTGGGATCCGAAGAAGGCCCAAGCGAACCTCAGGAAGCACCGGGTCTCGTTTGACGAAGCGGCGTCGGTCTTCACGGATCCGCTTGCGTTGACGTTCGACGATCCCAGCCACTCGGTCGACGAAGAGCGGTTCATTACGATCGGGACGTCGAACAAGCAGCGTGTGTTGTTTCTCGCGCACGCAGACCACGGTGAGGATCACGTTCGGATTATCAGGGCGCGGTCGGCGACCAAGACGGAGAGCCATGGCTACCAAGAGTCTCGCAAATCACGTTGACGAACTGCGGCCCGAGTATGACCTCGCCACGCTCACGGGCCGCGTGCGGGGAAAGTACTACGAGCGTGCCACCGCCGGTACGACGCTCGTGCTGCTCGACCCGGATGTGGCAGAAGCATTCCCGTCGGGCTCGAGTGTGAATCGGGCCCTTCGTGCGTATCTCCAATCAGAGCGGGTTCGTCGTAGCAAGCTGGCTCACAAACGTTTGCAGCCGGCGGCCGCGCGCCGGTCGTCCAAAGCCCGCTGAGGCGGCCGCGGCTGAAACGTAGCGTTGGCGGGCTCAATCTTCACTCGGTCCCAGATAAGGAGCAACCGCGATGGGTGACAAGAAAGTTATTTCAGTGGTAGGTGCAACCGGCGCCCAGGGTGGCGGATTGGTCCGCGCCATCTTGAACGACAGGAACGGCCCATTCAAGGTCCGCGCGTTGACGAGGGATGTCAATTCCGATAAAGCGAGAGCGCTTGCTGCGCTGGGTGCCGAAATCGTGACGGCTGACGTTGACGATGTCGAGAGCCTGAAGCGCGCGTTCGCAGGCGCCCACGGGGCCTATTGCGTGACGTTCTTCTGGGCGCACTTTTCGCCCGAGAAAGAGATGGTCGAGGCACGCGCGATGGCACAGGCCGCGAAGCACGCCGGCGTCGAGCATGTCATCTGGTCCACGCTCGAAGACACGCGCAAATCGATCCCGCTCAGCGACAACCGCATGCCGACGTTACTGGGCAAGTACAAGGTCCCTCACTTCGATTCCAAAGGCGAGGCCAACGCCGTATTCACGCAGCTGGGAGTGCCGACGACGTTCCTGCTGACCTCGTTCTACTGGGAGAACTTGATCTACTTCGGGATGGGCCCCAAGAAGGGCCCGGACGGCACGCTGGCGATCACGTTCCCAATGGGGGACGAAAAGTTGCCGGGCATTGCCTCAGAGGACATCGGCAAGTGTGCGTACGGGATCTTCAAGAAGGGCAGCGAGTACATCGGCACAACGGTCGGCATCGCCGGAGAACATCTGACGGGCGCGCAGATGGCCTCCGCGCTCAAGCGAGCCCTTGGCAAGGACGTGACGTACCACGCGGTGCCCCCCGAGGTATACCGCGGCTTCGGGTTCCCTGGGGCCGAGGACCTCGGCAATATGTTCCAGTTCAATCGCGACTTTGCGCAGGCGTTCTGTGGCGCGCGCAACCCCGACATCGCCCGTGCCCTCAATCCTTCGCTTCAAACGTTCGACGTATGGCTCGCGCAGAACAAGGGACGCATTCCGCTCGAATAGCGACCAGCGACGCTCGAGTCCCCGGCGTCGTACCGACCTTGATCGGTTCGCGGATGACCTCGCGACCACGTGACGTCTCCTCGCTCAATTCGCGGTTTGCTTCCAGGACAAGGGTGATGGCTTCCCGAAGGTTTTCTCGAGCCTCGTCGAGTGTGGCGCCCTGGGTATTGGCACCAGGGAGCTCCTCGGCGAACCCAATATATCCTTCCGGAACCTTGCGAAACACGGCGGTGAGTTGCATGGCCATGGGGTTATCAGACGGTCCGGCGAGAGGCCTCACAAGCCGCGGCAGCCGTTGGCCCAAACAGGTCGGGCTCAATCGCCTTCAATCGGGCTCAATCAGGAGACGGTGGTGAGACCCGCATCCACGCGCGAGCCCGCTCTTCCACCTCGCGGAGGTCGCCAGCCTCCAGCAGGTTCGTAATCACCGCCAGTGAGTCCGCACCGGCCGCGAGAACTGCCGGCGCGCGCTCAAGTGTGATGCCACCAATGGCGACGAGCGGAACGCCTGCACGGCGGGCCACCACCTTCGCCCGCGCGATCTGTTCCAGTCCGACCGCGACGTCGCCAGTCTCCTTCGTGCGCGTGCCGTAGACGGGCCCAATCGCCAGATACGACACGGGCGTCTCCGCGGCAGCCTCCAGTTGCGCATCGGTGTGGGTCGACAGGCCGACGATCGCGTCCGGTCCCACGACGCGCCGGGCGTCCTCCGGTGACAGATCATCCTGCCCCACATGGACGCCGTCGGCGCCGCACATCACGGCCACGTCCGCGCGGTCGTTGACGATGAGGCGCGCCCCGGCGGCACGGCAGAGACCGCTCACCTCGTCGGCCAACGCAAGGAACGCTCCTGAGGACAACGACTTGGCTCGGAGCTGAATGAGGCGCACGCCAGCGGACAGCCAGGCGCGGCACACGTTCGTTGGTGCCCACCCGCGGGCGGTGACCACGTCGACATCGAGAATGGCGTAGAGGGCCGGAAGCACCAGCGCGGGACGCACGGGCGGTTACGCGCTTTCGGCGAGCGCGCTCCTGCCCGCGGCCTTGTCGGGCATGAAGCGCTCCATGAAGCTCGTGTTGATGCGCGCCGCCTGGAAGTCGGGGTCGTTGAGAATCCTGAGGTGCAGCGGGATCGACGTCTTGATGCCTTCCACGACGGTCATCTCAAGTGTGCGCCGCATCCGGGCGATGGCTTCCTGCCGATCGCGGCCGTAGGTGATGACCTTCGCGATGAGCGAGTCGTAATACGGCGACACCAGGCAGTCGGAGTGCACGAACGAATCCACGCGCACCCCAGGGCCGCCCGGCACGCTGTACGCCGTGATGAGACCCGGGCTGGGCGCAAACGTGTCCGGGTCCTCGGCGTTCACGCGGCACTCAAGCGCATGCCCGCGGAACTCGATGTCGCTCTGCCGCATCGACAATTTCTGGCCCGCGGCCACCCGAATCTGTTCCTTGACGATGTCGATGCCGGTGATGAACTCGGTGACCGGATGTTCGACCTGCAGACGCGTGTTGACCTCGAGGAAGTAGAAGTTCCCCGTGTCATCGAGCAGGAACTCGAACGTGCCGGCGTTGCTGTATTGCACCGCGCGCGCCGCCTCGACGACGATCGCGCCTAACTTACGGCGCTGTTTCTCGGTGAGCGCCGCCGACGGCGCTTCCTCGATGAGCTTCTGGTGCCGGCGCTGGATGGAACACTCGCGCTCGCCCAGGTGCACCACGTTGCCGTGGTGGTCGCCCATCACCTGAATCTCGATGTGGCGCGGCGACTCCACATACCGCTCGAAGTACACATCCCCCAGCCCGAACGCCGCTTCCGCTTCGCGCATCGCGGTCTTCATCAGGCCCGGCAACTCTTCGACGTTCCGGACGATGCGCATGCCGCGGCCGCCGCCGCCGGCCACCGCCTTGACGATCAGCGGGAACCCGAGTTCCTTCGCCACTTTGACGGCCTGCTCTTCGCCGGCGACCGGCCCGTCGCTGCCAGGCAGAATCGGGACGCCGGCCTTCTTCATCGCCCGGCGCGCGCGCGCCTTGTCTCCGAGCAGCCGGATGACGTTGGGGTCCGGCCCGATGAACTTGATGTGGCACGCCTCGCAGACTTCCGCCAGGTACGCACTCTCAGAGAGAAACCCGTAGCCGGGATGGATCGCGTCGGCGCCCGTGATCTCCGCGGCGCTGATGATCGCGGGCACGCTCAGGTAGCTGTCGGCGCTGCGCGCCGGGCCGATGCACACGTCTTCGTCGGCAAAGCGCACGTGCAGCGAGTGTTCGTCGGCCTCCGAATACACCGCCACCGTCTTGATGCCCATCTCGCGGCACGCGTAGATGACGCGCAGCGCGATCTCGCCACGGTTCGCGATCAGGATCTTGTTGAACACGGCCTACTTCACCTTGATGGCAAACAGGCGGTCGCCAAACTGCACCGGTTGACCGTTCTCCACGTACACCGCCGCGACTTCGCCGTCGCACTCCGATTCGATCCCGTTCATCAGCTTCATCGCTTCGATGATGCAGAGCACCTGCCCCTTCTTCACGACGGTGCCAACCTCGGCAAGCGGCTTCGCGCCGGGTTCGCCCGATCGGTACAGGGTGCCGACGATCGGCGCCTTGACCACCGCCAGCGGCACGCCCTCGTTGATCGGCTCGGGTGCGACGGGCGCCGGCGTGGCCGGCGGGACCGCGACCGGAGTCATCGCCGGCAGCCCCGGGGCTGCGCTATGGGTCGTCACCGGCACAGGCGTCGTCACCACGACGTCCGCGCCGGCCTTGCGGACCCGCATTTTGAAGCCGTCCTGCTCCAGCTCGAATTCCGCGAGGTCGTGCTCGCGAACCAGTTCCAGCAGATTTTTGATGTCGTCGAGATTCATAAGGTCAGATGGTCAGATGGTCAGAAGGTGCGGACTATGCCGGTCCCCAGCACTTCATCAGGCCCGCTGAGGCGGGAGAGCCGGGGGGCTTCGTGCACCTCCAACCCGAGTCCGTGGCCGGTTCCATGGACAAAAGCCTCGCCAAGTCCTTCTCCACCTGGCCAACCGCGGCCATCCGGGTGAGGTCGACGCAGTATCCGTCTAACACCCCGCCGAAGTCCAGCACCACCAGGTCCCCGATTCGAGGCGCCGGTCGGTCGGCCGCGCGTGCGGATGGGCGCTGTGGGGACCGGCGGCGACGATGGTGTCGAAGGCCGGGCGGGAGAAACCGGCCCGGAGGATGGCGCGGTTGATGTCGGCGGCAATGTCGCGTTCGGTACGGCCGGCGGCGACCCACGCCCCCAGACCGGCGGCCACATCGCCGAGTGCTGCCCCGGCTCGCCGAAAGACCGCCAATTCCCAGGCATCCTTCACGAGGCGCATCGGTTCCACCAGATGCCCGGCCCCATGCCAGTCGGCGGGATACATCCCCTGCCACGTCGCCAGCGTCGACACGGTCGTGTGCTCGGGCTCGAACACCACACGGCGAGCGCCGATGCGAACAAGGAGGGCTGCCAGTGCCGTGTCCTACGAACCGTCGACCCGTTGCACGGTCACGGGGCCGGCGCGACCGGTGGCCCGATCGGCGAGCACGGCGGTCGTGTACCGGCCGTCGAGCAACAGGTCACTGGCGTCGTGGCTCTGGACGAGAAGGCCGGCGCTCGCGCGCACGCCGCACAGGTAAAAGATGTTGGTCAGCGAATTGATGACGCAGGCGTCGCAGCGTTGGTCCTGCCAGCGGCGGCGGAGCGTCGCCAGTCTGGCGGACCAGTCGGGATGGGGCGGGTCAGTCACTCGCCGAGCATTCTGTCAGAACCGTCCGGCGCGCCTCGACCACCTCCAGCCAGCACTCGAGGTTGCGCACATAACGATCGTGTCGCGCTCGGCGAACACCGGCGTCCTCGACCACCTCCAGCCAGCACTCGAGGTTGCGCACCACCGGCGCGGGCTCCGCCACGTCGGCCTCCGCCACATGGACCTCGCGGACCTCCGCCACGTGGACCTCCACCACCGGGTCCGCTGGGTCCGGTGCCGAAAGGTCCGGCTCAACATGAAGGTCGTCATACGAGTCGAACTGCCCGTGCAACTGTGCCAGGCCACGCAACGCGGCCATGTTGTCGGGCGCGAGCCTGCGCACCGCCTCGAACTCCGAACGGGCCTCTGCCGCCCGCCCCAAATCCATCAGCGCCAACCCCAGGGTGACCCGGGCCGACAGGTGTTCCGGGAATCGCGCCAGCGCGTCCCGGCACAAGTCGATCGCGCCCGTGAAGTCCCCCGCCCGGCGTCGTTGTTCGGCGTTCATTGAATGCCCTCCATCTCCCCCTCGCGCGCTCAAGGGTGCGTCGCCCCCGGCAGCACTGTCACGGTCCGGGAGGCCACCGACTTGCGACCGGTGTTGTCGGTGACTGTCAGGACGACGGTGAAGGTGCCAACACGATTGTAGGTGTGTGTGGCGGTGATGCCAGACTTCTGGTTGCCGTCGCCAAAGTCCCAATCGAAGCCCACCAGCGTGCGTCCGGTCGGCACGGTCGACGGCCCGGCGTTGAACACGATGGACGTGCCGACCCTGGGGTCGGTCGGCGAAATCGTGAACGCGGCCACCGGATTGGCCGCGGCGACGATTGTGACCGGCGTGGGGGCGGACGTCACGTTGAGCCCCCGATCGTCGGTCACGGTCAACGTGACCTGATAGGCGCCTGCGAGGATGTAGGTGTGCTGGCGCTTCTGGCCCGACCCGATCGCGCCGTCGCCAAAGTGCCAGAGGTAGGACACGATCTGGCCGTCGTCGTCCCGTGACGCGGACCCGTCGAAGAGCAGCGGCTCGTCTTCGCGGCCCGTTGAGGGCGAGACAAAGAAGCTGGGCCGTGGCGGACTGTTCGGCGGCAGGATGACGCCGGACCGCACCAGGAGGATTTCGACGGTGCGCGGCAGACTGTTCGCGTAGTTGGCGCCCACCATCGTCGCGCGAATCGTCACGGTGGTGTCCCCGCCGCCCGGCAGGCACGGCGCGCCGGGGGCCACGTAGATCACCGCCGCGCGCCCATCGCTGCCAGTCGACACGGTGCCGCCCGACAACATGCCGCAATCGACTCTGAGGTGGCCGACCAGCGTCTCGAACCGCACGGTCACACCCGGGCGCGGCACCCCCGCGGCGTCACGCGCCACAGCGGCCACCGTGGCGGTCGACCCGCCGTCCGGCCTGAGGACGAGGACGTCGGGCGTCGCCGAGAGGGCCAGCGACACGCCGAACTCGGAGGGGCCGGTGGGCAGCAGGCGCTCGACCGGATCGACCGCGCACGCGGCACCGACACACACGACACATCCGAACACCACCGCGCCACAGATCTTCGGTGTCATGGGCCTCATCACTCCGGATCTCCCCAATCCGCAAAGTTGACGCTGATCTGGGCCGTGACGATCACGTCCCTGCCCGCCTGGTCGGCGCCAAAAAACGTGATCTCCGCCAGTGTGGAAATGGCGATGGCGCCGCCGCGGCCGACGAGCGCGCGCAACGGCGCTTCTTCCTTGGCCTGCATCCGGACGAGCACGAACGTGGCGCTGGCCGGTTCCGCGCGCACGGTCAGCGTGAGCGCGCCGTCGAAGGTGTACGGCACGTCCACGCCCGGCGTGTTGCGGCCGTCGCTGCGGCGGAAGGTCACGCGATACCCGCGCACCGTGATGAAGTTCACCGTCGCGGGTGCGGCCGGCTGTGTCGGCGACCCGGGACTTTTCATCGCCAGGCGGAACGTGACCTGCGCGAGGTCCTCGAAGACCCTGGGGACACGCACCTGCTGGCCGTTGACGGTCGCGCTCACGTACGTCTGCACGTCGGACGGCAGGGTGCCGCCGAAAGCAGTGGGGCGGGCGCCGGAGGCCGCCAGCAGGGTGTCGACCATCAGGAAACTGTTCGCCTGTCCCGGCCGCCCATCAGCCGTGCAGGCCATGCTGGCGGCGATCGCCGTCACGCCGGCGACCTGCCACAGGCCGCGCGCGCGTCGCTTCCACGTTCGTGGTGATTGGCTCATGACCCGCTCCGCAGGATGCGAGGTGTGATGAAGATCAGCAGTTCGCGACTCTCGTCCTGCGTCAAGTCGCGCTTGAACAACCATCCCAGCAGCGGCAGGCGGTGAAACCCGGGCGTGCGATCCTGCGTGGACTGCTCGCGGCTCACGAAGATGCCGCCGATCACCGTCGTCGCACCGTCGGAGACCTGCACGGACGTGCGCGCGCGCTGCGTGTCGATCGGCGGGATGTTGTTGACCTGGCGCGTGAAGTCGGGTGTCGCGTTCTCGAGTTCCACCTCCATGATCACGGTGTTCGCGGCGGTGATCCGCGGCGTGACGAGCAGCTTCAGCGCCGCGTCCTTGAACGTCACGGTCACGGTGTTGTTGGACACCGTCTGAATCGGAATCTGCACGCCCTGGGTCATCTCGGCCTGGCGGTTGTTCTGCGTGGTGACACGCGGGCTCGACAGAATGCGTCCGTTCCCGGAGCGCTCCAGCGCCGACAGCGCGACATCCAGATTGAACGCGCCGTTGATCGCCCCCATCGCGAGTCCGACGGTGGAGGTGGCGGGGCTCACAGGCAAACTGACCACCGCACCGTCGCCGGCACGGCCGCTGACCGCCACCGCATTCGGGAATGCCAGTCCGGTCGTGTTGCCCAGGTCGGGCGCCATCCGTCCCGTCCCGCCCCACTGCACGCCCAAGGCACGGGCCGAATCGCGGTTGGTCTGCACCACGCGCGCTTCGATCTCCACCTGGGGCTCGGCCCGGTCGAGCGTCTGCACCAGCGCCGCCACCGCCTCCAGATGGTCGGGCAGGTCGCGCACGATGAGCGTATTGGTGCGCACATCCACCTGGGTGTCGCCGTGTTTGGACAACACCACCGCCTTGAGCAACGGTGCCAGATCGGCCGCCTGCGCGTAGTTGAGCGGAAACGTCCGCACGGTCAACGACGCGGGCGCCTGCGCATCGATCAGCTTCTGCCGCTCGTCTTCCTCCGACGCCAGCACCTGCAGTGGCACGATGCGCACCACGGTGCCTTCGACGATGTAGCCGAGCTTGCTGGTCTTGAGGATGATTTCCAGCGCCTGATCCCAGGGCACACGCGTCAGCTTGATATCGACCGTGCCCTTGACCGCCGGATCGATCACCAGGTTGAGCCTGCTGATCTCGGCAAACGACCGCAGCACCATCCGGAGATCCGCGCCCTGAAAATCAAAGTCCGCTGGCGCGCCCGTGTAGCGCTTCGGCTGCCCCGGCGGCGTCGTCAACGCGGGCGGCACCTGACTGGCCGGCAGGGCCGTCAGCACTACCCACACGAGCGACAGGCAGACGATCCGGACACGTGTCATTGGTCACCCGCCGTGGGCCGAAGCCCCTTTCGCACTTCGCGCGCGGCGCCCGCGCCCGAGCCGGCCTGGGTCAGGAACACCACCGCGTCGGCATCGATGCGCCGCACCACACCGTCGTGCAGGCGGTCTTGCGGACGCGCCAGGTACGTCTTGCCATCGGGCGCTTCGAGGAGGGCGATCCAGGTGTTGCCGCTCGTGATGATGCCTTTCACGGCCACGTCGGCCACCGCGATCCCCGCCAGACCGGCGGCCCTCGGCGCGGCGGGCGCTGACGACGGCGTGGGCGCCGCGATGAGACTGGCGAACGGGTCGCGGCGACCCGCGCCCTGGTAGCCGGAGGGAGGCACGCCGACACGGCTCCCGATGGCGACGGTCTCCTGCGCCGCGGACGCGACCGGGACGCCGCCGAGCAGCACCAGCAGCAGCACGCTTGCCCCGCGGATCCTCACGCTCACGGTTGTCCTCCCGGCGTCGCGCCCTGCGGTTTCTCCGGCCCGCCGAACACAAACGTCGTCGCCACACACGTCGCGACGACGAGTCCGCGCCGCGCGCCCGTCGAGACCGGGTTGGCCTTCAGGTGCAGGCTGGACACGGAAATCAGTCGCGACTCGGTCGCGACGCGGTCGAAGAACACGCCCAGATCGTGGTAGCCGCCTTCCAGGCCCAGCTCGATCGGCCATTCGGTGTATTGCGCGCGGTCGGCGGCGGGTTTCGGCGTGAAGCTGCTGATGCTGAGGTTGGATTCGCTCGCGAGCTGGTGGAGGCCCCGGAGCACGTCCTGCGCATCTTTCTCGTCGGGCAACACGGCGGTGGTCTTACGGAGCGCCGCTTCCAGCGCCGCCACGTCGCGCTGCACCTGCGGCAGCCGCTGCGCCGTCTGGGTGGCCCGCGCCACCTCGCCCGTCACGACCGTCAGCCGAGCGTGGCGCAGGGCGAGTTCGGCGCGCTCGGGGGCGATCAGGACCTGCCAGGCCGCGCCAAACGCCAGCACGGAGATGGCCAGACAGATCAAGGCCTGGGCGCGCGGCGAGTATTGGTGGAAGCTCAGCGCCACGTTACACCCCTCCCCGCGCGGGCGCGGCCACGGCCGCCGTGACGCCCCGCACTTCGCCGCGCACGGCAAACCGCACCACGGACGTTTCGCCCAGCGTTTCCATGTTCGTGGTGAGGATGTCGAGCGCCTGCACAAACCGCTGCGAGACCTGCAGCCGGTCGACGAAGTCGGCCAGCGCGGAGAGCGACACGGCGCGACCCTCGATCTGCACGATGGCGCCCGTCTGGCGCAGCTCAAGCAGCCACACGCCGTCGGGCAGACTGTCGCTGACCGTTTCGAGCAACACGACGGGCGCCCGCTGGGTCGCGCGCAAACGGTCGATCAACGACAGGCGATCGCGCAGGTCTTTTTCGCGGGCGGTGGCCTGTTCCACCAGACGCGCCGCCTCCTGCAACTGCACCAGCGAGGCCTCGCGGGCGGCGATCTCGGTCTCCAGCCGCTGGCGTTCGAGGTCGAGCGACCACCACCAGCCCGCCACGCCGAGCGCCGTGGCCAGCAGGACCGTGACGCCAAACAGCGCGGCGCGTTGTTCGGGGGGCACGACCAGCCAGCGCGCGAGCCCCGACTGCCCGCGCCCGCGATCGTTCGAGAGCAGGTTGACCCGAATCATCGGTCCCCCTCGCGCCGCAGGGCGAGCCCTACGGCGACCGCGAACGCCGGCCCTTCCAGATCGGCGCCCACGACGCGGGACGACCGGGAAATCCGCCGGAACGGGTCGGCGATCTCCACCTCGGTGTCGAACTCGGCCGCCAGCACGGCGCTGAGTCCGTCGACCTGACAGGCGCCACCCGACAGCACCACGCGGTCGAGGTGGTCCGACGCGGACGTCGCGCGGTAGAAGTCGAGCGTCTTGCGAATCTCCAGCGTCAGTTGCTGATGGACGTCGCGCAACGCGCTTCGCGCCGCGTCATCGTCAGGTCGTGGGGCGCGCAGGAGTCGCTGCGCGGCGGCCGCGTCGAGGCCCAGCTCACGTTCGAGCGCCTCGGTGTAGGCCGCCCCCCCGAGGCTGATGTCGCGCGTGAACGCCACCTGTCCGCGTTCCAGCAGACACACGACGGTGGAGGCACGCCCCACGTGCACGAGCGCCACGAGGGCGTCGGTGCGGTCGGCATAGTTCGCCTCGTAGGCGTTGGCGAGCGCAAAGGCTTCGACGTCGAGCACGACGGGCGCGCGCCCGGTCTCGGTCATCGCGCCCACCCGCTCGGCCACGCGGTCGCGACGCGCGGCGACCAGTAACACGTCCAGGGCGCCCGCGGGCATCGAGCGCGGGCCGTCGAGCACCTGATAGTCCACCTGCACATCGGCCAGGGGGAAGGGAATGTACTGCTCGGCTTCCCAGGGGATAGCGTCCGCCAGCTCCGCCTGGCTCATCGGGGGCAGCGTCAGTCGCTTGACGATGACTCCGTGGCCGGGTACGGCGGCGGCCACCCGCGCGCGGCGGAGGCCGAGGGCATCGAGCAGGGTCGCGGCGGTCTCAGCCATCTGGGTCTGGGTCGGCGCTTCCCCGGCTGGCATCGGCGCTTCCCCGACCGCGAGCAACGCCCATCCGCGCCGTTTCTGGCGCAGCGCCACCGCGCGGACCGTATGCGACCCGAGATCGAGGCCCACGACGGGCGGTTTGAAGGCGGAGGCGAGCCCCATAGCGGCGACATTGACCGCAAGGCTGATGCCAATTCGGGCGAAACCCACGCTCAGGCGACCGGTTGAGGTGAGTCTGGCGGGAGGGGAAGCCGGGCATGGCCCGCGACCCACCGGGTTTGTGAGTGTGGCTGCCGCTTTTGTAAGCGGGGACCGGCCGGCGGACGCCTGCCGGTTTCCCCTCGGTTTCCCCTCGGTTTCCCCTCGGTTTCCCCTTGTGGAAATTGACTTTCTTCAGTGCGCCAGCTATCCTTCCGGATTGCCGTTGATACGAAATCGGCTGGAAGGGGACCATGGGTACGTTTATCCCATCTGCCAAGGTGATTGAGAGGCAGTGGCACATTATCGATGCAGACGGGCAGGTGTTGGGACGCATTGCGACCGACGCGGCACGATTACTGCAGGGCAAACACAAGCCGGAATGGACGCCGTTCCTCGATCGGGGCGATCACGTGATCGTCGTGAACGCGGCGAAGGTGAAGCTCACGGGCAACAAGGACGAACAAAAGATTTACCGCCAGCACAGTGGCTACGAAGGCGGGTTGCGGGAAACGCGGGCGAAGATCGTGCGCCAGCGCCATCCGATTCGGTTGATCGAGGACGCCGTGCACGGCATGTTGCCCAAGACGAAACTGGGCAGCGCGATGTACGGCAAGTTGAAGGTGTACGCCGGTGGCGAACACCCGCATGCGGCGCAGCAGCCGCGCAAGCGTGAGGTCGCGTAACGTGGCAGGCACTCAGTTCTACGGCACGGGGCGCCGCAAGACCTCCACCGCTCGTGTGTTCCTGCGCCCCGGCACCGGGGCCATTACCGTCAACCGCAAGCCCGTCGAAGTGGCCTTCCCCACTGAGACGCTGCGGCTCGTCATTCGTCATCCGCTGGTGGCGACTGAAACGACCGAACGCTTTGACGTGATGGCGACCACGGATGGCGGCGGCGTCGCCGGCCAGGCGGGCGCGCTGCGGCTCGGCATCGCGCGCGCGCTGCTGGAGTTCAACGAGGAACTCCGGGTGCCGCTGCGCAAAGAAGGCCTCCTGACGCGCGATCCCCGCGCCAAGGAACGGAAAAAGTACGGCCAGAAGGGCGCGCGCAAGCGCTTCCAGTTCAGCAAGCGTTAACCTTTCAGAAGACGAGGCAGTTTTGAGTGCGATCGCGATGAAGGACCTGCTCGAAGCGGGCGTACACTTTGGCCACCAGACTAGGCGGTGGAACCCGAAGATGAAGCCGTATATCTTCGGTGAACGGAATGGCATCTACATCATCGACCTGGGGCGGACGGCGAAGCTCTACCGCGAGGCCGCGCAGTTTGCGACCGAGACCGCGGCGCAGGGCGGGACCTTCCTGTTCGTCGGCACCAAGCGCCAGGCGCAGGACGCCATCGCGGAGGAAGCCCAGCGCGCGGGCATGTTCTTCGTCAATCAGCGCTGGCTGGGCGGGCTGCTCACCAACTTCGCGACGATTCAGCGGTCGCTCGGCCGCCTGCGTGAACTTGAAGCCATGGCCACCGACGGCCGTTTCGACACGCTCTCGAAGAAGGAAATTGCCCGGCTCGACAAGGAACGTCACAAGCTGTCGAAGAACCTTGACGGCATCCGCGGCATGACCCGGCTGCCCGACGCGCTGTTCATCGTGGACACCCGCAACGAGCAGATCGCGGTCGACGAGGCGCGCAAGCTCAAGATTCCCGTCATCGGCGTCGTGGACACCAACTGTGATCCCGACCAGGTCGACTACGTGATTCCGGGCAACGACGATGCGTTGCGCTCGATCCGGCTGTTTTCGGCCGGCATCGCCGATGCCATCCTCGAGGGCCGCGGCATCGCCGAGTCGGCGTCGGCCGAGGACATGCCGGCCGCGCCGGTCACGCCGGTCGCGCCGGTCACCCCGGTCGCCCCGGTCACCAAAGCCGAGGTCCCCGCGCCGACCGCCTCAGTGTAGCGTCGGTCCGCTTTCAGAACCCCCTCGCGCGTGTCGCGCACGCGCCCCCGTTTCAGGAAGCGCCGGCCCCCGCATGAGGCCGGCGTTTCAGTGTACGCCCCGTGTTTTATTGACGAGCATTCAGGAGCAATGAGGAGCACCATGGCCGTTGACATTACCGCAGCATTAGTGAAGACCCTTCGTGACCGCACCGGCGCTGGAATGATGGAGTGCAAGACGGCCCTGAAGGAAGCCGACGGCGACCTCGACGCGGCCACCACCATCCTCCGCAAACGCGGCCTGGCCCAGGCCGCCAGGAAGTCGGGCCGATCCACGTCGGAAGGCGTCATCAATTCGTACATCCACATGGGCGGCAAGATCGGCGTGCTCGTGGAAGTGAACTGCGAGTCGGACTTCGTCGCGCGCACCGGCGACTTCCAGGCCCTCGTGAAGGAAGTCGCGATGCACATCGCGGCCGCCAGCCCCCTCTACGCCCGCCGCGACGATGTGCCGGCCGCCGTGATCGATCAGGAAAAAGCGATCTACCGCGCCCAGCTTGAGAACTCCGGAAAACCGGCCAATGTGATCGAGAAGATCATCGAGGGCAAGGTCCACAGCTACTACGAGCAGGTCGTGCTGCTCGACCAGCCGTCGATCCGCGACCCCAAGGTCACCATCGGCCAGGTGGTCACCGCGGCCATCGCCAAACTCGGCGAGAACGTGGCGATCCCCCGCTTCGCGCGCTTCAAGCTCGGGGAAGGGAATTAGAGCGCCGCGCGGTCCCTGGCGGCGCCTCCCGATAACACTGCCACTCGCAGTTATAATCCGTACCCGTGTCCTCCCCCGCCTACACCCGCGTTCTCCTGAAACTTTCCGGCGAAGCCCTGATGGGCGATCAGCCGTTTGGCATCGACCCCGACGTCGCCACGCAGATCGCGCGCGAAATCGGTGAGGTCTCGGCCATGGGCGTCCAGATCGGCGTCGTCATCGGCGGCGGCAACCTGTTTCGGGGCCTGGCGGCCAGCGCGAAGGGGATGGACCGCGCGACCGCCGACTCCATGGGGATGCTCGCGACGGTGATCAACGCGCTCGCTCTGCAGGACGCGCTGGAGAAGATTGGCGTGACCACGCGGGTGGCCGCGGCCATCGAAATGCGCGCCGTGGCCGAGCCGTTCATCCGCCGCCGCGCGATTCGCCACCTCGAAAAGGGCCGCGTGGTGGTCTTTGCGGCGGGCACCGGGAATCCCTACTTCACCACCGATACGGCCGCCGCCCTGCGCGCGATGGAAATGCGCTCGGAGGTGATCCTCAAAGGCACCAAAGTGGACGGCATCTACACCGCCGACCCCATGACCAACCCGACCGCGACACGGTACGAGACCCTGTCGTATCTCGACGTGCTGGAGCGCGGCCTCAAGGTCATGGACGCCACCGCCATTTCGTTGTGTATGGACAACAAACTGCCCATCATCGTGTTCAAGCTGCGCGAGGCGGGCAACCTGCGACGGGTGATCATGGGGGAACCCGTCGGCACGACCGTCCGGGTCTGACCCTCCCCCCGCGGCTGGATATCTGCATGGACGCTCAAGACCTCAAAGGACTCCCGGCTGAAGTCACACGACGCATGGACGGCGTGCTCGAGCGCGTCCGCAAGGAACTGAGCGGCCTGCGCACCGGGCGCGCCTCGGTGTCGATCCTCGACCCCGTGCAGGTCGAAGCCTATGGGTCGCTGATGCCGCTGAATCAGGTGGCCCAGCTCTCCGTCCCCGAACCCTCACTCATCGTCGCGCAACCGTTCGACCCGTCCCTCCTCACGGCCATCGGGCGGGGCGTGCAGAAGAGCAACCTCGGGCTGAACCCGTCGTCGGACGGCAAGGTGGTGCGGATTCCGATTCCGGCGCTCACCGAGGAACGTCGCAAGGAAATGTCCCGCCTGGTCCACCAGTACGCCGAGGATGGCCGCAACGCCGTCCGGCAGGTCCGTCGTGACGCCAACGATCGTCTGAAGAAACTGCTGAAGGACCATGCCATTTCGGAAGACGACGAGCGGCGCGGCCTCGATGACGTGCAGAAGATCACCGACCGGCACGTGGCGCTCATCGACGACATGCAGAAGAAGAAAGACATCGACCTGCTCGGCAAGTAGCCGTGGCCGCGTACTTCTCACATCTGGAGTGTTCCGTTCCGTGCGGCGCGCCCTCGTACGACGCGCGCCAGGTGCAGCACCTGTGCGTCTGCGGCGCGCCGCTCGTCGCCCGCTACGACCTCGCCGCGGCCCGAGCCTGGCCGCGGGCGTCGCTGGCCGCGCGCGAGGCGTCGATGTGGCGCTACCGCGAGCTGATGCCCCTGTTCGAGGGCGAAGCTCCGGTCACGCTGGGTGAAGGCTGGACGCCGCTGGCGCACGCCCCACGGCTGGGCGCATCGCTCGGCCTGTCGCGCCTGTTCGTCAAGGACGAGTCGCTGAACCCCACCAACTCCTTCAAGGCCCGCGGTCTGTCGGCGGCGGTCACCCGCGCGCACCACCTCGGTGCCACGGTCCTGTCGATTCCGACGGCGGGCAATGCCGGCAACGCCCTGGCCGCCTACGCCGCCCATGCCGGCATCACGGCGAAGGTGTTCATGCCGAGGGACGTCAAGACGCCGTTCATCCGTGAGTGCGAGCTCTACGGCGCAGACGTCACGCTGGTCGAGGGACTGATCACCGACGCCGGCCGCATCGCGGCGGAGACGGGCACGCCGCTCGGCTGGTACGACGTGTCAACGCTGAAGGAGCCGTACCGCATCGAAGGCAAGAAGACGATGGGGTACGAACTGGCCGAACAACTTGGCTGGGTGCTGCCCGACTGGATCCTGTATCCGACCGGCGGCGGCACGGGCATCGTCGGCATGTGGAAGGCGTTTGACGAGATGAGCACGCTCGGCTGGATCGATCCACGGAAGCGGCCGAAGATGGTGACCGTGCAGGCGTCCGGATGCGCGCCGATCGTGCGAGCCTTCCACGACGGCGCCGAAAAGGCCGCGCCGTGGGAGGACGCCCACACGGTGGCGGACGGCCTGCGTGTGCCGCGCGCGATCGGGGACTTCCTCGTGCTGCGCGCGGTCCGCGAGAGCGGCGGCGCCGCCGTCGCGGTTGACGACCGCGACATGGTGACGGGGATGCGCGACCTCGGGCGCCTTGAAGGGATCAGCGCCGCGCCGGAAAGCGGCGCCGCCCTGCACGCCCTTCGGCTGCTCATCGCCAGCGGGCGCGTGCAGCCCCACGAAACCGTGGTGTTGTTCAACACGGGCGGCGCGCTGAAGTACCTCGACGTCCTTGAGAGCTTCTGATGATCGGCCTGCTCTTCACCGGCGGCACCATCTCGATGACGCTGGATCCGGCGACCGGCGCCGCCGCGTGGCTCGAGCGCCCCGACATCGACGGTCAGGTGGGCGCCCTGCTGGCGGGAGACGTGTCGGGCGCCAACGCCAGACTGCTGCAAATGGTGGCGCTCGGCGGCACTACGACCGTGGCCGCCGCCGCCGACGTCGTCAGAGCGACGACGACCTGAGGACGGATGCGGCCTTGCGGCGCCGCACCCGGCGCCGGTTCAGGAGCGGATAGATCCACATCCACATCCCGCTGCCCCACAGGAACAACAGGATGAGGCCCGACGGCAAAATGACACCCAACTTGACGACGTCCCCAAAGATCGATCCGTCGTGGATCGTTTCGATCCAGTCGCTGCGCCGATAGGCCACCTGCAGCACCCGTCCCGTGCCCAGATCGACCTGCACTTCCCAGTCGGTCTGCAGCGTGGCCTTCGCCACACCGCGGTCGGGCTGAACGTCCAGGCGCTTGATGTCGGCCCAACTCCGGACCAGGACATTCGGGTGATCGTGCTGCTGGATCGCGGTCAAGATGTCGCTGAGCTCAATCGCCGGCGTCGTCGTGGATCCCCGGTGTTCGGCCGGCTGCACCCACGTCCAATGTTTCTTCATCTGAAGCAACACGCCGGTGATGATCATCGCCAGGATCGGAACGGCGATAACGGCCGCGCCCCAGTAGTGG
The DNA here is from genome assembly GCA_038918905.1 of Vicinamibacterales bacterium. Taxonomy (GTDB): domain Bacteria; phylum Acidobacteriota; class Vicinamibacteria; order Vicinamibacterales; family SCN-69-37; genus SYFT01. The sequence continues at coordinate 17,181 of JBCKZS010000011.1, read as the reverse complement.
AGTTTTCTGTTGAGGACGTTGCCGGACATCTACGTGTGCGGGATCGTAGGCTCCGGCGGTGTCTACTACCAGTGCCAGTAAGAAGGTCCAGGGGTCCAGGGGTCCGTACATCAATCTCCGAAGCAGATGCCGACGTGTTTGGCCGTGCGCACGATGTCCGAGTCGGCAGGCACGTGGCGCGTGCGGCCGACCACACTGGCAATCGGCACGGCGACCACATCAGGCGGATGCAGCGCCGTCATGACACCGAAGCTGCCGCGCAGCATGAGTTCGACCGCGGCGTTGCCGAAGCGCGTGGCCAGCACGCGGTCGTAGGACGTCGGCGAGCCGCCGCGCTGCAGGTGGCCCAGCACCACGTGCCGGCATTCCTTCCCGGTCAACGGTTCGAGTTCGCGGGCCACGCGTTCGGCGATGCCGCCCAGCCGTTCCATGCGGTCGGCGGTGCCCTCCGTTTTCACCGTGCGCGCGCCCCCAATCGGCGCCGCGCCTTCGGCGGTGACGACGATGCTGAAGCGCGCGCCCCAGACTTCGCGCGCCATGATGTGGGCGGCCACCTTCCTGAGGTCGTACGGCAGTTCCGGGATCAGGACGACGTCGGCGCCGCCGGCGATGCCCGAGTGCAGGGCGATCCAGCCGGCGTAGCGGCCCATCACCTCGACCACCATCACGCGGTGATGCGCCTGCGCGGTCGAGTGCAGCCGGTCGATCGCATCCGTGGCGAACTCGACCGCCGTGTCAAATCCGAACGTCATCGTGGTCTCCACGATGTCGTTGTCGATGGTCTTGGGCACGCCGACCATGGGCACGCCGCGCTTGTGCAGTTCGTAGGCGATGGCCAACGTGCCGTCGCCGCCGATCACGACGAGCCCGTCGAGGCCCAGCGTGTGGAAGTTCTCGACACACCGGTCCGAGTAGTCGGCGGGTCCCGATGACGTGTTGACCGGATAGGCAAACGGATTGCCGCGATTGGTGGTACCAAGAATGGTGCCGCCCAGTCGCAGGATCCCGGTCACGTCGCGTGGTGTCAGCGGCCGCGAGCGTTCCGGGAAGATCAGACCGTCGAAGCTGTCCTCCAGCCCCAGACATTCCACGCCGGCATTGGCCGCCGCTTTCACCACGGCGCGAATCACGGCATTCAAGCCAGGCGCATCGCCCCCGCCCGTCAGAATCCCAATTCTCTTCACTGTTGTCATGTGGGATTCGAGTGTATCGCAACGGATGCGCACCCCTTGCCGGGCTGTCGACGATCGGGCTAGAATTGGGGCTCGCCGCAGTCGCGGTGACACCTGTGGGGGCGGCTAGCTCAGCTGGGAGAGCGCTACGTTCGCATCGTAGAGGTCGCGAGTTCGATCCTCGCGCCGTCCACCAATCGTTTTACCCGAGCGTACAGGGCGAGGCCCGCCTCGCCCATTCATCTACCGGGGCCGGAGTTCCTCAATGAGCCCGCGGAGGGCCATCAGGGCGTTGGCGTGGGCCATGGTGACCCGGTGATAGGTCTCGAGGTCGAGGTCCGCCACGGGCGTCTTCTCAGGCACGGCCTGCACGGCCGGCGACATGTGCTGGATCTCGGCCGCGGAGGTCACCACCCCCAGCCAGGCATTCTTGAGCGCCAATAAGGCGTTCGCTTCGTCACGCGACATTGACATCCTCCACGCCGCCGAGTATACCCGCCCGCCTCCACGGCGTGGTGAGATCCGGGCTAACATGGGCGCATGCGCCCCTGGAGCATCACGCCAGCGCTGGTCGTCGGCCTGCTGGCCGCCGCCCTCCCCGTCGCCGGTCAGGCGCCGTCGCCGGGGGACCTTGCCGCGTCGCTGCAGAAGCGGTACGCGACGATTCGCGACTTCCGCGCGGACTTTTCACAGACGATGCAGGGCGGAGTCCTGCGGGCGGTGCAATCGGAACAACGCGGCCAGGTCCGTGTCAAGAAGCCCGGCCGGATGTGGTGGGCCTACAGCGCGCCCCATCGTCAATCGCTGGTCGCCGACGGCGCGCAACTGTATTACTACAACGCGAGCGACCGCACCGGCACCAGAAGTCCGATGCCCACCGGCGACAACCTGTCCACCGCGGTGCTGTTTCTGACGGGGCGGGGCGATCTGCAGCGTGATTTCACGGCGTCAATGCCCACCACCCATCCCGACGGCGAGTGGCACCTGCGGCTCACACCGCGCGTGCGCCAGGACGACTTCGCCACGTTGACGCTGTATGTCGATCGCGCTTCACTCGCCTTCAAGGGGCTGAGCACGGTGGACCATCAGGGCGGCACGTCAATCATCCGGTTCTCCAACCTGCGCGAAAACGCGGGGTTGACCGACAGTGAGTTTGTCTTCACCTTTCCACGAGGTACCCATGTCGTATCGTCTGGACGCGCCCGGTAACACGTTCGCGCGGCGATGGCTGGCGCGGCTGGCTCTCGTCGGCGTCGCACTCGCCATCACGGCCGCGTGTGCGACGAGTGCCCTGATGCGGCAGGCCCGCGCCGCCGAAACCGCCGAAGACTTCGACCTCGCGGTCGCGTACTACGCGCGGCTGGTGCGCACACAACCCGAGAACCGCGAGGCCCGTCTGGGCCTCGACCGCGCGAAATTGCGCGCCTCCCAGTCGCACCTCGGCCGGGGCCGCCGCCTGTTCTCGCAGGGCAAATACGACGATGCCGTGGTCGAGCTGCAGTTGGCGTACGAGTTGAACCCGGCCAATGCCGTCATCGAGTCGGACTTGCGCGCGGCCCGCACCGCCCTGCGCGCGAAACTGGCGGTGCCCGAGGGGGGCCCCACCGCGCTCGAGACCCTCCTCGCCCGCACGCGCGACCTGCCGCCGTCGGGCCTTGAACTGCCCGACGTGACGCTGCCGGGCACCATCGACACCGGTCCGCGGACGACCAGCCGGCAGCTCTATCTGATGCTCGCGAAACTCGGCGGCCTGAGTGTGGTGTTTGACTCGCAGTTCCGAGAGACACCCGCTGAAGTCAGTTTGCGCGACATGACGCTGCGCCGGGCGCTCGACGCCGTCGCGGCCGCCACGTCAAGCTTCTACAAGGTCACGGGCCCCCGCACCCTGACGATCATTCCGGACAACCCGGCCAAACGGCGCGAGTACACCGACGAGGAAATTCGCACGTTCTTCGTCAGCAACCTCGACATGAAGGAAGTCGTGGACCTGCTGCGTGTGGTCGCCGACGTGCGGCAGATTCAACCGGTCAGCACCAACACGTTGACCATTCGCGACACGCCGGAGCGCCTGCAGGCGGTCGGACGGCTCCTCGCGGCCATCGACAAGGCCCGCGCCGAAGTCATCATCAACGTCGAGATCCTCGAGGTGGATCGGACCAACCTCCGTGAGTACGGCCTGCAGTTTTCGTCGCCCGGTTCACCAGGCATCGACGGCGCCCTCGATCCCAACAGCGATCAGATGACCTTGCGGAGCCTGCGCAGCCTCACGCAGGCCGACGTCCTGGTCTCCGGCATCCCGGCGCTCTACTACCGTCTGCTCAAGACCGACACCAATACCCGGACGCTCGCCAACCCGCACCTGCGCACCATCGACGGTTCGCTCGCCCAGGCCAAGTTCGGGGAACGTGTGCCCGTGCCGTCCTCGCAGGTCGTGCCGCTCTTTCAGGGGGGCGCCAATCAACAAATCATCCAGAACGTCAACTACGAGAACATCGGCGTCAACATCGACATCACGCCGCGCACCCACGCCAACAACGACGTCACGCTGCAGGTGAAGGTGTCGCTCAGCACCGTGTCCGGCACCGGTTTCTCGGGCTACCCGACGTTCGGCAACCGTGAGATCGTCACGACCCTCCGTCTGCGTGATGGCGAGACGAACATCATGGCCGGCCTCATCCGCGACAACGAACGCACGGTGCTCGATGGCATTCCCGGCCTGTCCGACCTGCCGGTGATCGGGCGCCTCTTTGCCCGCAACAAGCGCGAGACCCAGGAAACTGATATCGTCCTCACGCTCACGCCGCACATTGTGCGGGTGTTGGAGTTGACCGAGGAAGACCTGCGTCCCCTGCGCGTCCCGCGAGACGGCGGCGGGGGGCTGCCGGTGGAATTCACGCCCATCGTGCCCCCACCGCCGAGGGACGTCATCATCAAGTGAGCGAAGGATTCGGACTTCCGGACTCCTGGACTTCTGGACTGCTATGTCAATCCTGATGGTGTTTCGTGTGGCCTTGAAGGCCCTGGCCCGCAACAAGATGCGCACGTCGTTGACCATGCTCGGCATGATCATCGGCGTGGGCGCCGTCATTACGCTGGTGGCCCTTGGCAACGGCGCGCAGGCCGCGATTGAAGAACAGATTCGCGGGGCCGGCACCAACATGATCACGATTTTCCCAGGTAACTTCACCACGGCCGGCGGCGTGCGCATGGGGGAAGGCCACTCGCCGCGCCTGGTCGTGGCCGACGCCCAGGCGCTTCGTGGATTGCCGGAGATCGCCTATGTCGCCGAGGGCGTGACCTCGCGCCAGCAGGTCATCGCGGGCAATCAGAACTGGAACGCCAGCATCGTCGGCACCGGCGTGGACTATACGCTCGTCAAGTCGTGGCCGATGACACACGGCGCGTTTTTCACGGAACAGGACGTGCAGAGTGCGGCCAAGGTCGTGGCGCTGGGGGTCAACGTCGCCGAGATCCTCTTCGGCGCCGAGGTCGATCCGACCGGCGAGCAGGTCCGCATCCGCAACCACGTCGTCAAGGTCGTCGGCGTCATGGCCCCCAAGGGCGCGTCCTCGTCAGGCCAGAACCAGGATGACCAGGTCTTCATGCCCTACACCACGGTGCAGAAGAAGATCACGGGCGCCCAGCATCTGAACTACATTCTGGCCTCCGCCATCTCCGGCGACATGATTCCGAAGGCGTCAGCCGCCGTCTCGACACTGCTGCGGGTGCAACACGACATCGGGCCGGGCCAGGACGATGATTTCCGCGTCCAGACCATGGACGACCTGGTGGCGATGCGGACCGAAGCGACCAACACGCTGACATCGCTGCTGGCGGGCATCGCCGGCGTCTCGCTGATGGTGGGCGGCATCGGCATCATGAACATCATGCTGGTGTCGGTCACCGAACGGACGCGGGAGATTGGCCTGCGGATGGCGATCGGCGCCAGGGGCGGGGACGTGCTCCTGCAGTTCCTCGTCGAGGCGCTGCTCATCAGCCTGGCGGGCGGCGTCCTGGGGATTGCCCTGGGGTTCGGCGCTGCGGAGTTCGTGCGCTGGTATCGCGACTGGCCCGCGGTCGTGCCCGTCGATGCCGTCATCATGGCGTTCGGCGTCGCCGGCAGCATCGGCGTGTTCTTCGGCTACTACCCCGCCCGCAAAGCCGCCGGGCTGGACCCGATCGAAGCCCTGCGCTTCGAGTGAGGCAAGACACAAGGGCGTGGCTTCAGCCGCGCCGGCTACTCCGCCCGCTCGATGTCGGCCCCAAGTGAAGTGAGCCGGTTCACCAGGTCCGCGTAGCCGCGCTCGACCGTCTCAATCTCCAGAATACGGCTCTCGCCTTCGGCGACCAGCGCCGCGGCCACCAGCGCCATCCCCGATCGAATGTCCCGGCTGTCGAGCGACCGGCCCCGCAAGGGGGACGGACCGGTCACGATGATGCGGTGAGAGTCGCAGAGGAAGAGGTCAGCGCCCATCGCGCTGAGTTGCTCCAGGGCAAACAGCCGCAACTCGTACATCCAGTCGTGCAGCAGCGTGCGCCCAGTGGCCTGCGTCGCCAGCACGGTCACCAGACTGACGATGTCGGACGGGAACGCGGGCCAGAGGCCCGTGGTGATGCGCTTGGCAGCGCGCAGGTCCGACGGGTGCACGACGAACGTGTCGTCGCGCAAGTCGAAGGTCAGTCCCATCTCCCCCAGCACGGTCGTGGCCGGCTCGAGGTCGACGGCGTGGCATCCGGTGATGGTGAGTGCGCTTCCCGTGACCGCGCCCACCACGCCCCAACTGGCCGCCTCGATGTAGTCGCCACGCAACGTGTGGGTCGCGCCGCGCAGCGATCGCGTGCCGGTGACGCGAATCGTGGACGTGCCCTCGCCTTCCACGCCCGCGCCCATCGCGCGCAGCATCCGGCACAACTCGACGACGTGGGGTTCACACGCGGCGTGGCGAATCTCGGTGACGCCGTCAGCGGCGGCCGCGGCCATGAGCGCGGTTTCCGTGCCCGTGACGCTGGCCTCGGGCAGATACATCGACGCGGCGCGCAACCCCTCGGGGGCCTCAAGCCGATGCCCGGCGGATCCTTCGGTGACGCGGGCCCCCAGCGCGCTGAGCGCCCGCAGGTGGGTGGTGATGGTCCGGCGCGCGGGAAAGTCTCCACCCGGAGGGGCCAGGCTCGCCCACCCCACCCGTGCGAGCAGCGAGCCCATGAGCATCACCGAGCCGCGCAGCCGGCCGACCAGGGCAGGGTCAGGCGCGCCCGAGGTGATGTCCGCGCAGGTCACCCGCAGCGTGGACGTTTCCTCCCCTTCCACGGTGGCGCCAAGCGAGCGAAGCAGGGCAATCATCACGGCCACGTCGCGAATCTGCGGCACATTGCGCAATTCGCACGGGTCCGGCGTCAGCACGCACGCCGCCAGCAAGGGCAACGCGGCGTTCTTGTTACCCGCCACGGCAATCCGGCCCGACAGTTGGCGCCCACCACGCACAACGAGAGAAGCCATCAGAAGTCTCCGAGGTACACAATCTCTTCCCTGAGTTGGACACCGAACCGGGCCCGAACGGCCTCACGCGCCTGGTCGATCAGCGCGCGGACGTCTGACGCGGTGGCCGATCGATCCGCGACGATGAAGTTGGCGTGGGTGGTGGAGACCTGCGCGCCCCCCACCCTCGCGCCCCTGAGCCCCGCGCGATCCACCAGCGCCCCGGCCGACCAGGGCACGCCGTCGGGCACGCGATCGCGCGCCGGATCGGGATTCTGAAACACGCAGCCGGCGCTCGGCAGGTGCAGCGGCTGCGTCTGCTTCCTGTGCGCCAACGATACGCGCGCCACCGCGCGCAGCTCCTCGGGGTCACCCGGGCGCACGGCAACGTCCGCCCACACGACAATCTCCCTCGTCTCGAACAATCGGCTCGTGTCGTACCCAAACCCCATCGCCGAGGCTGGCACGTCCCGCCCCTCGCCGTCCGGGGTGATGAGCCCCACGCCGGTCACACAGTCGCTGATGTTCTGCCCCCCGTAGTGCGCGTTGCCGTGGATCGCGCCGCCGACCGTGCCCGGGGTGCCGGCCCACGCCTCAAGTCCCGCCAGGCCGCGCCCCACGAGCCACCGGACGAGCCCGTTGATGGTGAGTCCCGCCTCGGCACGCACCGTTCCCGGGCCGACCTGCGCCACGCCGGTCAGTTTCACCCGCACCACGACACCCCGCACGCCGCGGTCCGACACCAGCACGTTCGAGCCACCACCCAACACGTGCACGGGTTGTCCGGCCGCGCGCGCCAGCGCGATCACCGACTGCAGTTCGCCGACCGACCGCACCTCAACCAGCCAGTCGGCGGGTCCCCCGACACCAAAAGTCGTCAACGGCCCCAACGGCGCCTGCGCATGAACACGCGACGGACCGACGATGGCGGCCAGGGATGCACGCACGATTACGCTGCCAGCGCCGCCAGAAGTTTGTCGTGAATGCCATCAAAGCCGCCGTTCGACATGAGCACCACGATGTCACCCGGCGCGGCCTCGCTGGCGATCGCCGCAACAATTTCCGGCACGCCGGGCAGGTGCCGGGCCTGCCGTCCGCGCTGCCGCAACGCCGCGACAATCGCGTCCACGTCCAGGCGCTCGTCGTCGGGCAGCGAGGCCCGGAACACGGAAGCCAGAATGACCTCGTCGGCGCCCGACTCGTCGAACGCGCGCAGGAAGTCGTCCTGGAACACCCGCCGGCACGAGGTGGCCGAACGCGGCTCGAACACGGCCCACACGCGCCCGTCGGGGTGGGTCGTCCTGATCGCGCGAATCGTCTCGAGGATGGCGGTCGGGTGATGGGCGAAGTCGTCGTACACCGACACGCCGTTCGCCTCGCCACGTTGCTCGAGGCGCCGCCGCACGCCGGTAAACGACCGCAGGCCTTCACGCAACGAATCCGGGGCGATCCCCGCGGCGTGCCCCACCGCGATGGCGGCGACCGCGTTTCGCACGTTGTGCTCGCCATACAGCGACACCTCGAAGTGTCCCAACGGCTCGCCGTGGTGCGTCAGTTCGAATCGGGTGCGGTCGCCCCGTGGCTCCACGCAAGCCACCCGCCAGTCGGCATTGGGGGCAAAGCCAAAGGTCTCGACGGGCGACGGCGCGAGTCGGGCCAGGCGACTGGCTTCCGGGCAGTCGGCGCCGAGAATCAACCGGCCGTGCCGCGGAATCAGATTGACCAGGCGCCGGAACGCCGTGCGCAGCGACTCCATGTCGGGGTAGATGTCGGCGTGGTCGTACTCCACGTTGCCGATGACGGCAATGTCGGGCAGGTATTTCAGAAACTTCGCGGTCTTGTCGAAAAACGCGCTGTCGTACTCGTCACCCTCGATCACGAAGTCGCGGCCGCTGCCGAGGCGATAACTGCCATTGAAGTTGTTGGCGATGCCGCCCACCAGCAGGCTCGGATCGGCGCCCGCCGACGTGAGCAACCAGGCCGCCAGCGATGTCGTGGTCGTCTTGCCATGGGTGCCCGCGATGACAATCGACCGGCGGTCCCACAGGAAGTGCTCGCGAATCGCCTCAGGCAGCGAGAGGTACCGCACCTTCCGGTCGAGCACCGCTTCCAGTTCCACGTTCCCGCGCGAAATCGCGTTGCCGACGATCACCGTGCCGATGTCGCCGGTGATCTGGTCCGCCCGGTAGCCGTCGAACACCCGGATGTGCTCCCGCGCCAGAAACTCGCTCATCGGCGGGTAGACGCCGTGGTCGGACCCCTGCACGTCGAACCCCCGGGCCTTCAACATCGCGGCCAGCGTGGCCATGGCGGTGCCGCAGACGCCGATGAAGTGCACGCGCTTCATGGCTGACTCCCCAGCACCGGTGACTCCTCAACGACCACCGCCGGCCGCGCTCCGGCCACGACCCGCGTGTGCACCCCGAACGGCAACGTGACCAGGGGCGTGGTGGTGTGCCCGGACGGAAACCCGAACAGGACGGGGCCAGGGAACTCCTTGAGGGTCTCGGCCACCACGCGGCGCGCCGTGATCGTCCCGTCAGGTTCATCGCACCGCGGCAATTGCCCCACGATCACCGCTGACGCCCGCGCCAGCAGTCCGGCCTGTTGGGCCTGCACCAGCATGCGGTCGAGGCGATACGGCCGTTCCCCCACCTCGTCCAGAAAGAGCACGTACCCCTGTGGCGGATCAAACGCGAACGGCGTGCCGAGCGAGGCCAGCAGTTGCGTCAACGTGCCGCCAAACAGCGGTCCGGCCGCCTCGCCACGCACCAGCGGCTCCAGTCCCTCAGGCGTCAGCTCCCCCAGAGGCGTGGACGACACACTGCGCAGGAACGTCACTGCGTCGTACGCGGCCGGCCCGACCGCGAGGCGACGGTCGACCATGGGGCCGTGAATCGACGCCACGCCCGCGTGGCACCCCAGCCACACATGGAGGGACGTGATGTCGCTGTACCCACACACGCCAGCCGGCGCGTCGCCGGTGAGCGCAGCGCTCGAGAGCAACGGCAGCATCTGGATGCACCCGTACCCGCCTCGCACGGCCAGCAGCAAATCGATGTCGGGGCGGCGCCAGGCCTCCACCAACTGGGCCACGCGCGACGCGGCGCTTCCGGCGACGTAGTCCTGCCGTTCGAAGACGCGTGCATCAAACACCGGCTCCAGATCGAGCCGTCGCAACTCGGCCAGCCCCGCGTCGAAGTCGGCGCGGTCGAACGGGCTGGCGGGGGCCACAAGCTGCACACGGCTGCCGGGGCCGACGGGACGCACTTTCCGAAGCCCCGCGCGTGTCCGCGTGCTCACAGCCACGCCGCCATGCGCCGGGCGATCGCCTGATGCGCGTCCTGCCCGATGATCGACAGGTCCCCGGTCACGGGCCGCATCACGTCCGCGAAACGGGTCTTCACGTTGCGCTGGCGGGCCAGCGCATCCTCGACGCGCGCCAGCGGCAGTTCGCCAGACTCGACGGCGTGAATCACGGCCTCGAGTGCGGCCATCTGGTCGTCGATCGTCGAGTGGCACAACAACACCGCGTCACACCCGGCCTGCAGCGCGGCGACCATTGCTTCAGGCAGCGGCCAGGCGTCACTCACGGCCTGCATGCCAAGATCATCGCTGATCACCAGGCCCTCAAAGCCCAGCGATCCCTTCAGCACGCCTTCCACGATCGGCCTCGACAGCGTCGCAGGGCGGTCGGGATCGAGCGCCGGCACCAGCACGTGCGCGGTCATGATCGTCGCCAGGCCGGCGGCGATCGCCGCCTTGAACGGTACGAACTCGACGGCCTCCAGCCGGTCAGGGGGATGCTCCACCACGGGCAGTTCCAGGTGCGAATCGGTGCTGGTGTCGCCGTGCCCGGGAAAGTGTTTGCCGCACGCCACCACGCCACCGCGGTGCAATGCCCTGACGAGGGCGCTGCCAAAACGCGCGGCCACCTCCGGGGTGTCGCCCAGCGCGCGATCGCCGATGATGGGGTTCTTCGGGTTCGTGTGGATATCGAGGACCGGGGTGTAGTCGAGGTTGACCCCGACCGCGCGCAGTTCCGCGGCGAGGGCCGTCGCGCACGCCTCAGCCAACGCCTCATCGCCGCCGCGGCCGAGTGTGCGCATCGGCGGCCACTCCGTAAACGGCCGCCGGAACCTCGCGACACGTCCGCCTTCCTGATCCACGCTGATCCAGAGCGGCCACTCACGGGCCAGGCTCGCCGCCTCCCGCGACAACTCGGCCACCTGCGCCGGCTCGGCCACGTTGCGGGCGAAGTAAATCACGCCCCCCAGGTCAAAGGCTGACGCCACCCGCTTCAGATCGTCCGGCACCGTATGGCCGGGGAATCCGACGATGGCCAACTGTCCCACCTCACGCCGGAGATTACGAAGCGACATGTGCCGCCATTATAATGCCGCGTGCGCATCGACTCCTCGGCGCCGACCCGCATCGACCTCGCGGGCGGCACGTTTGACATCTGGCCCCTCTATCTTTTTCACGACGGCGCGCAGACGATCAACGCGGCGTTGAGCCTGCGCGCCTTCTGCACGCTGCAGTCGCGCGCCGATGGCCGGATCGTCCTTCGGTCGGACGACACGGGCGAACGCGTCGAAGCCCTCTCGGTTCGCGATCTGGATCTCGATCGCCTGCCGCTCGTCGCGCGTCTCGTTCACCTGTTTCTGGCCGCTGACGTCTGGCCACATCCCGGGCGCGCCATCGCCGGCCATGGAGGTCTCGAGGTCACCACGCGGTCAGACTCGCCTGTGGGCGCCGGCATTGCCGGCTCGTCGGCGATGCACGTGGCCCTGGCTGCCGCCCTCGCGGCCTGGACCGATCGCACGCTGACTGACGACGAGTTGCTGGCGATCGCGATGAACGTGGAAACCCAGGTCATCCGCGTGCCGACCGGAGCGCAGGACTATCGGCCGGCGTTGTACGGCGGCGTCTCGGCGGTCGAGCTGCGCGCCACTGGGGTCACACGCGTGGCCCTGCCGGTCTCTGCCGCCGCCCTCTCCTCACGCATCGTCGTCGCCTACACCGGCGCGTCGCGCCAGTCCGGCATCAACAACTGGGACGTGATGAAGCGCCGGATCGACGGCGACCCGCAGGTCATCGCGGCGTTCAACGGCATTCGCGACGCAGCCGCCGGCATGCGCGCGGCGTTGTCGTCAGGCGACTGGGACGCGGCCGGGCGACACCTCGCCGCCGAATGGCACTGCCGGATGCGACTGGCACCTGGAGTGACGACGCCAGAGATTGACGGGTTGCTCGCCGCCGCTCGCGCGGCCGGCGCTTCGGCCGGCAAGGTCTGCGGGGCCGGAGGCGGCGGCTGTCTGTTCTGCCTGGTCGAACCCGATCGCAAGGCCGACGTCGCCCACGCGCTCACCTCAGCCGGCGCGCAGGTACTCGACTGTTCGATTGAAGAAGAAGGACTGAGGGTGAGCCTGTCGCCGATGCGTCCGGCTCCTGGAGGAACTCCGACAGGTTCCCGGCGGACACCCGGACGGTTTTCACTTCGCCCAGTTGCCCCAGCGAGCGCGCGGCGCGGCCATTGATGGTCCACCGGATCGCGCCGGCGCTGCCGACCTGCAGGATGACTTCCCTGTTCGCCTCGAATCGCTGACGATCGCCAGCGGCGAACTCGCGCGCCGGCACGACCGACCCATCCGTGGTCACCTGCACCCAACAACGGTCGGACGCGACGATTTCGACCGTCAGGCGCGCCGTGGTTGGCGCCGACGCGGGCGGCACGACCGACGGTCCTGGCGTGGCCGCCTCGGCGTCGGACGCCGGTGTGGAGGTCGAGGGGGACGGTGAGGAGGCCGCGGAGGGCGCGGTCCCGGGCCCTGAGGCGTCGCCGCGCCACGCCACCTGCCAACTGACGATCGCCAGGATCACCAGCAGCACCAGCACGACCACCCCCACGCGCAACGCCAGCCAGGCCTTGCGTTGCCGCTCGAGAAAGGCGCGGTCGTCGGCGGTCACCTCCGGTCGCGGCGCCTGGTCGTCGCGACGCTCGGCCAGCACGCCGAGTTCGGCGAGGAACTGGTTGACGATCGCGTCCGGGTCCAACCCGACCTCGAGCGCATACGCGCGCACGAACGCGCGGCTGAAGATGCCGCCGGGCAACCGCGTGAGGTCGCCCCGCTCCAGCGCCTCCAGCGCCACGATCGAGATCTTCGTGGACGTGGCGATCTGCCGCAGGGAAATGCCCCGATGTTCACGCGCTTGTTTGAGCTGTGCTCCGAAGTCGCTCATGTGGCTATCTATCACCGTAACTGTAGAGGACGCGTTGACGCAGGGTCAATCGCCGCACGAAGCCGCGTCACGGCCCGCCGCACCCCAAGCGCCCCAGGGGCACCCCCTTCGGGAAGGAAGATCGAAATCGCCGCCACCCCCGCCGCGCCCGCCGCCAGGCACGCGGCGGCGTTGTCGGCGGTCACCCCGCCAATCGCGAGCACCGGCACGCCGCAGCGCGCCGCCACGCGCCGCAACGCCTCCAGACCGCGCGCGGGTTTGGTCCCCGTTGGAAACACCGCGCCGAACACTGCGAGGTCCACCGGGCCCAGGTCCGCCAGGTCCGCCTCGTCGTGCACCGCCCGGCTCACCAGCCACGACGCCGGCCCCACACGCCGCACCCGGCTGGCCGGTGGGCTGTCCCCCCGAAGATGAACACCCGCACACCCGGCCGCCAGCGCGACATCCGCGCGGTCGTTCACGAGCACCCGGGTGCGGCCCCCGGCCGCCACCGCGGTCACTTCCCACGCCACCGTCCGCAGCGCACGAGCCGACAAGTCGCGCTCGCGGATCTGAATCAGATCAACGCCCGCCTCCACCGCCTCGGTCAACCACGCCACCAACGCGGACACCGCCGCTCGCTCCGTCCGCGCACCCGGACACAGCCGCTGCCGGTCGGTGACGAGACACACCGTCATGGCTTCGGTGCCGACCGCCGGCCCGCGATCGCCGAGGCCAAAGCACGCACGCCGACCCAGACGGTCACCAGACCCACGCCCGTCACGGCGCCACGCACGTAGAAATTCGCCATCCACACACCGAGCCACGGCCAGAGAGCCCCGAAGTAGTTGCGTTCCCACAACAACGTCCATGGGGCCACGGCCAGCAGGAATCCGGCCTTGATGAGATACGCGGCGACGAGAAGACGAGTGAAGAAGCGGATTGGGGAAACTCCGACGCGGCTCGCTAGTCCGCCATCGTATCAGAGAGATCGAAAAGGGTCGGTGGCCGAAATGTCCGCCGGTGGGCGTCGGAGTATCCGAATCGGGCCACGGCGGCCAGATGATCGGCCGTCGCGTAGCCTTTGTGCCGGTCGAACCCATAACGGGGATCCCGCTCGTGGAGGCTGGCCATCAGCCGGTCGCGGGCAACTTTCGCGACAATGGACGCCGCGGCAATGGCCGACACGCGCCGGTCGCCTCCGACCAGCGCGCGCTGGGGGAGCACCAGCCCGGGAATCAGGAACGTGCCGTCGACCAGCGCCAGGCTGGGCAGCGGCACGAGGGCCATCAGCGCCTGGCGCATCGCCTGCAGCGAGGCGCGATGAATGTTCACGCGGTCGATTTCCGCCGGCTCGACCACCGCGACGGCCCACGCCACCGCTGCGGCCGCGATCTGCGCGGCCAGCCGCTCGCGGGTGTCGGGACGAAGCGCCTTGGAGTCGGCCAGTCCGGCGATGTGACGGTCGGGATGGAGGATGACCGCGCCGGCCACGACGGGCCCGGCGAGGCATCCCCGCCCCACTTCGTCCACCCCTGCCACGTGCACAAGACCAAGGCGCCGCGCGGCATTCTCCAGCGCGCGCGACGCTCCGGCTCGTGGTGGCATTCAGACCGGGCGCTTCTTCTCTTGCATGCGGGCGGCCTTGCCGCGCAGTTCCCGCAGGTAGTACAGCTTCGCGCGACGCACCTTCGCACTCCGCACGACTTCGATCTTGTCGATCGCCGGCGAGTGCAGCGGGAAGATACGCTCCACGCCCTGGCCGAACGACACCTTGCGCACGGTGAACGACGCGCGCGACCCGCCGCGATGCATCCCGATCACCAGTCCCTCAAACACCTGGATGCGCTCCTTCTCACCTTCGCGCACCTTGACGTGCACCCGCACCGTGTCGCCCGACCGCATCGCCGGCCGGTTCACCAGGTGCGCCTGTTCGATCATCTCTACCGCATTCATGAGCTGTGCTCCTTTCCCTCATCCACCAACTGTGCCAGCGCTCGTCGCTCCTCGTCGGACAACGACGCCGCGTCCAGCAATTCCGGCCGCCGCGCGAGTGTCCGGGCCACCCGCTGGCGCAACCGCCACTGCTCGATCGCCGCATGGTGTCCTGACAGCAGCACCTCAGGCACCGCCAACCCACGACACTCCGCCGGTCGCGTGTAGTGCGGGTGGTCCAGCAGTCCCCGCACAAACGAGTCCTCCCGCACCGACGACTCGTCACCCACCACGCCCGGCACCAACCGTACCACCGCATCCACCAGCACCAACGCCGGCAACTCGCCGCCCGTCAGCACGTAATCCCCGATGGACACTTCATCGGTGACGAGCGTTGCGGTGACCCGCTCGTCCACCCCTTCGTACCGCCCGCACAACACGATCAGCCGCGCCATCCCGGCAAACCGCTGGGCGTCCGCGTGCGACAACGGCCGTCCCTGCGGGCTCATCAACACCACCGCCGACGGGGCGCCCCGCTCGGCCGTAATCGCCTCCACCGCGCGAAACAGCGGCTCGGGCTTGAGCACCATTCCGTGGCCACCGCCGTACGGGATGTCATCCACCATCCGATGACGGTCGTCCGTGAAGTCGCGCAGGTCGCGCGCCTTCACGTCCACCACCCCCCGCGCGCTGGCCCGGCCCACCACGCCCTCGGCCAGCATGGCGTCCACCATCGCCGGAAAGATCGTGACGATATCGACCGTCATCACGACCGCGGCTCCACGGCGTTCACCTCCAGCAACCCCTCGGGCGGCGCGATGGTGATGCGCCGGGCCACCACATCCACGTCCGGACAAATCGCCGGCACCAGCGGCACCAGCACTTCACCCCGCGGGCTGTCGATCCCCAGCAACGCGTGCGCCGCGCCGGGATACACCGCGCGCACCGCCCCCACAGCCACCCCCTCCGTCGTCACGACCGCGCATCCCACGAGGTCGTGCAGGTAATACTCCCGCGGGCCGAGTGACTTGAGCGCGTCCGCGGCAATTCGCAACTCCGCGCCGCGCCACCGTTCGGCCGCCTCCATCGTCTCAAGCCCGTCGAACGCGATCACCCACCGCTCCCGGTGTGGCCGCCCCGAGATCACCGTCAGGATCTCGGGCGCGCCCCGCGAAGTCTTTCCCCAGAGCGACACGCCGGTCGCAAACCGTTCGTCGCCGACGTCCGTTTCCGGCGCCACGACCACCTGTCCCCGAATTCCGTGCGGCCGCACGATGCGTCCCACGGGAATCATGGACGCCCACCCGGCGTCGGTCTTCATCGCCAATCCGGGCTAGTCGTCGCGGAAGTCGACGCTGACCCGCTCGCCGTCGAGTTCGGCGGCGGCGGTGGCCAGCGTCCGGACTGCCGACGCGGTCCGTCCCTGACGACCGATCACCCGGCCCAGATCACCGGGCGCCATGGTCAGTTCGACAACGGTGTCGCCCCGGCGCTGCACCTCGACCACGTCGACCTCTTCAGGCCGGCTGGCCAACGCCCGCGCGATCACCTCGACGACGTCGCGCGCGCGGCTCACGAGGCCGCCGGCACGTCCGCGGCCGGCGCCACCGGCTCGGGCGCGCGATCGATCAGCGTCCGCAACGTGTCGGACGGCTGCGCGCCAGCCTTCATCCAATGCGCGAGACGCCCGCGATCGACCACCAGGGTCTCCGGCGACGTGCGCGGATTGTAGTGTCCCAGGATCTCGATGAACCGTCCCTCGCGGGCTGCGGCCGACTCGGTCACCACAATGCGGAAGAAGGGCCGATTCTTCGATCCCGCCCGCCGCATACGAATTACCACCATGCTGCCTCCTGTACCTTTCCTGTCCCGGCGCGGCTGCAGCCACGCCCTCCGAATCGTTCACTTGGCGCGGCTGAAGCCACGCCTTTGTACCGTCGTACTCTACCTGCCGCGCAACATGCCCATGAGGCGCTGCCGGCCTTTGCGCCCGGTGCCCGCGCTGCTCATCGTCTTGAGCATCTTGCGCATCTCGACGAACTGCTTCACCACGCGATTCACTTCTTCCACCGTCGTGCCGCTGCCGCGCGCGATGCGCCTGCGGCGGCTGCCGTTCAGGAGCTGGTGATTCCGGCGTTCGGCGGCGGTCATCGACCCGATGATCGCCTCCACCCGTCCCACCTGCGTGTCGTCCACCTGCGCGCGCTGGGCGTTCAGGTCCTTCATCGCCCCCATGCCGGGAATCATGCCCAGCACCTGATCGAGCGGCCCCATCTTCTTGATGGTCCGCAACTGGCCGGCGAAGTCCTCCAGCGTAAAGTCGTCGAGCCGCGTCTTCTTCTCGAGCTTCTCGCGGCTCTCGTCGTCGAGCGCTTC
>JBCKZS010000010.1:0-66270 GCA_038918905.1 Vicinamibacterales bacterium | reverse complement strand
GCAGGAGCAGGAGGATACGCGGTTGGCTTGCAGCAGACGCGCGCGCAGCGAGGCCCAACCGGTCAGGCAAGCAGCGTCGCAAAGCTGATTTCGTGGCCATCCGGATCGGTGATATGAAAATAGCGCTCACCCCAGGCCGCATCTGCAGGCGCCAATTCGGGCGCAAGCCCCTGCGCAAGCGCATGGCGGTAGAAGGCGTCCACATCGGCAACATAAAAGATCACTCGCCCCCACCACGACCAGCGGCGCTCGGCGGGCATCGCGATGAGATTGAGGTACGAGGAGCCCGCGAGAAAGCTCGTAAACGATGCGCGCTCGCCACCGTAGCGCAGGTCAAACCCGAGCGCCCGGTAAAAGCGCACTGCGCGCGCCATATCGTGCGTCGCAAGTGTGACGGCGCTGATGGATTGAATCGTCATGGCATCTTCAAATGCATCGAGAATCGAACCCGCGCCGCCACATCACGGCAGGCGCACGCGCAAACCATGCGTGATTCTAACGTTCATCGCGAGCGACCGGGCGCGCTCGATCATCGCGTCTTCGAGCGTCCGCTGTTGGCCGAAAGCGGCCGGCCCGATGTTAGGCTGCTGGCTTTAGGCGGCCAATTTCAGGACTAGGCCACTTGCATAAGCTTCACGTCCCCATGGGGACTCGAGCAGATTTGCTTGACGCCGCTGGCCCCGCAGGGCAACTCCAAACAATGGGAAGCGGGTAGGATTTGCTATGACTTTTTCGCCGGCTCCCTCAAGATGAGCTTCCGCGCGGATCTCGCCGTCCTGTTCGAGCACCCGGAGTGGCAAAAGCCGCTCTTCCAGGCGCTCGAGCGTCGCGGCATCCGCTACCTCCCGGTGGATCTCAAGAAGGCCGCTTTCTCCGACGGGGATGCGCCGCTTGCGCCGCTCTATTTCAACCAGGCGAGCCCCTCTGCCTACGTACGCGGCAACACGCGCGCCGTGCCCTATGCGCTCTCGTATATGCGGGCGCTGCAGATCCGCGGGGTGCGGGTGCTCAACGGCGCGGACGCGTTTGCTCTGGAGCTCAGCAAGACGGCGCAGGCCGTGCTGCTCCGCCAGTTGGGCGTGCCCACACCCAGGGTGTGGACATTCAACGACCTCGACGCCATTCGCGCGCGTGCGGCGGAGCTGCCCTATCCCGTGCTGCTCAAGCCCGAGCAGGGCGGCAGCGGTGCGCGCATCATGCTCGTCGAAAGCTTTGCGCACCTGGAGGCGCTCCTCACGCAGCGTCCCGAGCACTGGCTGCCGGACAACCTGCTGCTGCAGGAGTACTTCCCCAGGGACCCCGCCAAGGGAATCATACGGATGGAGTTCCTTGGCGGCGAGCTGCTCTATGCCATGCGCGTGATCTCGCACGGGCGCTTCAACCTTTGTCCGGCGCCGGTGTGCAATCCGGAAGGCGGTGAAGGCGGCGTGTGCGAGATTCCCCCCGAGCAGAATGCGGCGCCGCCGGTCGAGTTCTATCCGTATCCCGAGGTGCCCGCTCAGGCCGTGGAATGGGGCAAGCGCGTCATCGCGGGCGGGAAGCTCGACGTGGGCAGCGTCGAATACCTCGAGACGCAGGACGGCCGACTCATGTTCTATGACGTCAACGCCAATTCGAATCTGCGCCCGTCCATCGCGCAGGCGTTTGGCTTTGACCCGTTCGAGCGCGTGGTGGACTTCCTCGTGCGCGAGATGAAGCGTGGCGCCACCGCTGCCCCGCGCGCCGCCGCGACCACGTAGCAGGGCGCGTAGCGCGTGGGTGGCCTCAGCTCTTGTTCGAGGCTTTAAAGCCGCGATCTGCCTTGGCAGCGAAGTAGAAGTCGCTCTCGGTCAATCCCGTGATTTTGTGCGTCCAGATTTCCACCTTGCACTTGCCCCATGCGATGTAGAGATCCGGGTGATGGCCCTCGTCTTCTGCGATGTCGGCCACCTTGTTGGCAAAAGCCATGGCATCCGCGAAGTTCTTGAAAGCATAGGCGCGCTCGAGGTGGCCATCCGGGTTTAGGTGCCACCCGTCGTCCAACTCCCGCAGCAGCTCTTCCGCACGGTTTTTTCCCATCGGTGGAACTCCACCGCGGCATGGGACGCATTTTTCGTCGGCTAGGGTCATCTGCCTTTCTCCGGGAAGGGGCACCCAGTCCGCTCAGCACCCCGGCAAGCAGGCGTGACCTGCCCCCCCCCCAATAGTAGTGCCAATCTGAACTTGAGTCCGCTTTCGACCCAAAGCAAACGTCTCGAGGTGGGCACGGTCGCGGCACCGCGCATCATCAATGCATGATCGATCGGCACCTGACGCAAATCGAGGCGCTGGAGGCCGCGGTGGCCGACCTGGAGGCGCGCCTCCAGGACACGCGCGCGCCCTTTCGCGCCGCCACCACTCGCTTGATGCCCCTGCCCGGCGTGAGCCACACGGGTGCCGCCGTCCTCATCGCGGAGATCGGCGATGACCTGTCGCGGTTCCCCCCCGCCGGCCCTCGCCTCTCCGGGGCCGGCCTCTGTCCGCGCCTCGATGAGCGCGCCGGCCAGCGCCGCTCGACGCGCACGCGGCAGAGGGTCCCGTGGCTCAAGCCCGTCCCCGTGCCAGCCGCTGGGGCGGCGACCCGCAAGCAGCAGCGCTCCGGCCACGGACAGTTACTTGTATCTTAATTTCTGTACCACCGGGACGCGGTAGCCCGATTCGCCCTCGGTCGCGCGAGACCGTTCCGTAGCAGGGGCGCCGCGTCTCTTTTGGACGACTCGAGCTCGAACAGTTGATCGAGGACCGACCTCAGGGACTACTTCGGCAAGGAGGGAGACACGCTTGTCATTTTGCTGGCGGGAGGCACCAAGGTGCGGCAGGAGAACGACATTCGACTGGCCGCGGATCGGTGGCGTGATTACAAACGCCGCAAGCAGGTGTGATGATGGCGCTGACACGTGATTTCAAGGCGACGGTGCAGACGCGTCTGCAGAAAGAGCCCAGGTTCCGTCGGGAACTTCTGCGCGAAGGCGTGCAGTGTCTGTTGGGGGGCGACCTCGACACGGGCAAGGCGATCTTGCGCGACTACATCAACGCGACCATCGGGTTTGATGCCCTCAGCCAGCTGACGGACAGGCCGAGCAAGAGCCTCATGCGCATGCTGGGGCCGAACGGGAATCCTCGCGCCCGGAACCTGCTCGAGGTCATCGCGCAGTTGCAGGCCGCCGAGGGGCTGCGCTTCGAATTGTCCCTACGCCGCTGAGCTCCCGGACCTCAGGACCTCGAACCCTGGACCCAGGACCTCCGGACCCGCGCGGGCGAAGCGAGCGCGAAGTGGGTGTTTGTGCCCACGCACGGCATCGGCCATACGCTGGCCGATCGGCAGGATGCCATGGCGCTCGTCGGCGCTGAGACGGTGCGTAGGGCGGCCGGGGACGTACGCAGGGCGTGGCCGCGCCAATGACCCGAAGGCGATCCGACGGCCGTCTTTACCACCCCCACCCCATCGCGCCGCGCCGATGCCGGCGCCGCGTGGGGCACGTTGGTGCACGGCCTGCTCGAGCATGCCATGCAATTCCCGCAGTCCACGCGCGACGACCTGCGGCGGATGGCGTTGTGGCTCACCGTGGACTGCGCCATCAGCGTCCCTCTGACAGGGCGGGTCAGCGTGCCGGGATTATTGACCGCGTGGGACCTGACCTGTCACGGGTGCCGCATACGCTAGAATCCAGCAGCGCCCCAGAGCGGAGGTACGCCTTGCCCGGGAAGAAGTCAAAGACCACTGACGACCACGCCGCCACCGTTGGCTACGAAGCCAGGCTTTGGCAGATGGCCGACGCGCTGCGTGGCAGCATGGACGCCGCCGAGTACAAGCACGTCGTCCTTGGCCTGCTCTTCCTGAAATACATCTCCGACGCTTTCGAGGAGCGGCACGCCGCGCTTGTGACCGAGCAGTCCAGGGGCGCCGACCCCGAAGACCCGGACGAGTATCGTGCCCACAGCATCTTCTGGGTGCCGCCCGAGGCGCGCTGGACGCATCTGAAAGCGCAGGCCAGGCAACCCACCATCGGCCGGCTGGTGGACGACGCGATGGCCGGGATCGAGCGCGACAATCCGGCGCTCAAGAGCGTGTTGCCCAAGGACTATGCGCGTCCGGCGCTCGACAAGGAGCGGCTTGGCCAGGTGATCGACCTCATCAGCAACATCAGGGTCGGCGACGAGGCCAGCCGCGCCAGGGACGAACTCGGTCGGGTCTACGAGTATTTCCTCTCGCAGTTCGCGAGCGCCGAGGGCAAGAAGGGGGGCGAGTTCTACACACCGCGCTGCGTGGTCAAGCTGCTGGTTGAGATGCTTGAGCCGTATCGGGGCCGTGTCTACGACCCCTGCTGCGGATCCTCTGGCATGTTCGTGCAGTCGGTGGAGTTCATCCGCGCGCACGCGTCCGGCAATGGGAATGGAAGCAAGCACAGGCCAGATATCTCGATTTACGGCCAGGAGTCGAACTACACCACGTGGCGGTTGGCGAAGATGAACCTCGCCATCCGCGGCATCGACGGCCAGATCGGACATGGCGACACGTTCCACAACGATCGGCACCCCGATCTCAAGGCCGACTTCATCCTCGCCAATCCGCCGTTCAACATCTCCGACTGGGGCGGCGAGCGGCTGCGCGACGACAAGCGCTGGCAGTACGGCGTGCCGCCATCGGGCAACGCGAACTTCGCCTGGGTGCAGCACATCGTTCACCACTTGGCGCCAGCGGGCGTGGCTGGCTTCGTGCTCGCCAACGGCTCGATGTCGTCGAACCAGTCCGGCGAGGGCGAAATCCGCAAGAGCCTGATCGAGGCCGAGCTCGTGGACTGCATGGTCGCGCTGCCGGGCCAACTCTTCTATTCGACGCAGATCCCCGCGTGCCTCTGGTTCCTCGCGCGCGACCGCAAGAACGGCCTGCCTGCCGGTCAGGCAGGCAAGTTCCGTGACCGCCGCGGCCACGTGCTCTTCATCGATGCCCGCAAGCTCGGACCGCTCGTGGACCGCACCCACCGCGAGCTGACGGACGAGGACATCGCCCGCATCGCCGCCACCTACCACGCCTGGCGCCTGCCTGCCGGTCAGGCAGGCGGCGAGAAGGACGCGGGCGAGTACGCGGACATCGCCGGCTTCTGCAAGAGCGCGTTGCTGGAGGACGTGCGCAAACACGGCCACGTGCTCACGCCAGGCCGCTACGTTGGTGCCGAGGCGCAGGAGGACGACGGCGAGCCGTTCGACGAGAAGATGAAGCGGCTCACCGCGGCGCTGCGCGAGCAGCAGGCCGAGGCCGCGAAGCTGGATGCCGCCATCGCCGCCAACCTGAAGGAGCTTGGGTATGGCTCGTAAGCGCTCCCGCCCGGAAGCCGACATCCGGCTTGCGCGGGGCCGCGCCCGGCCCGAAGCGCGCTTTCCGGTCGCGCCGGCCAGGACTGCCCTCCCGCAGGACTACGCCGACGCGTTGGCCGCGATCAAGTCGCGCATCCAGCAGGAGCGCCTGCGCGTCGTCCTGTCCGCCAACGCGGCGATGGTCCTGCTCTACTGGGACATCGGACGGATGATCCTGGCGCGGCAGGAGAGCGCGGGCTGGGGCGCGAAGGTGATCGACCGCCTGGCCGCGGACCTGCGCGAGGCGTTCCCCGACATGAAGGGTTTCTCGCCGCGCAACCTCAAGTACATGCGCGCGTTCGCCGCGGCCTGGCCGGAGCGGGCAATCGTGCAAGAGCCTCTTGCACGATTGCCCTGGTACCACCACATCGCGCTGCTGGAGAAGCTCGACGACCCCGCCGAGCGCCTCTGGTACGCGCGCCAGGCCATCGAGCGGGGCTGGTCGCACAACATCCTTGTGCTCCAGATCCAGGGCCGCGCCCGCGACCGCCAGGGCAAGGCGCTGACCAACTTCGCGGCGGCGCTGCCGCCCGGCGAGTCCGACCTCGCTGCCCAGGTCTTCAAGGACCCCTATCTGTTCGACTTCCTCGGTACCGCCGACCCGCGCCGCGAGCGCGAGGTGGAGGAGGCGCTCGTCGATCACGTGCAGCGCTTTCTGCTGGAACTGGGCAGCGGCTTCGCCTTCGTGGGCAGGCAGGTGCTGCTGGAGGTCGGCGACCAGGACTTCCTGGTGGACCCTGCTCTTCTACCACTTGAAGCTGCGCTGCTACGTGGTGGTCGAGCTGAAGGCCGTGGCGTTCGCCCCGGCATTCGTGGGGAAGCTGAATCTCTATCTCTCGGCGGCCGACGACCTGCTGCGCCATCCGGACGACAAGCCCACCATCGGGCTGCTGCTCTGCCGCTCGAAGAACGCGGTCGTGGTGGAGTACGCGCTGCGCGACCTCAAGAAGCCGATCGGCGTGTCACAGTGGGAGACGAGCCTCGTCAAGTCGCTGCCGAAGGAACTGGAGGGGATCCTGCCGACGGTGGAGGAGATCGAGGCAGAGCTTTCCGGAGAATCGCAAGAGACGCCACGCGCTCGCCGGAGGAAGCCGTGAGCAGGGCGCAGGCTACGAAGCCGGGCGGTGCCGTCGCCGCGAACGTGAAGGAGCGTGGGTATGGCGGGTGAGTGGATTGAGCGCGAGCTGGGCGAGCTGACCGAGAACTTCGACGGCATCCGTGTGCCCGTGAAGGAAGCTGAACGGCGCCCTGGCCCGTATCCTTACTACGGCGCCTCCGGAGTCGTGGATCACGTCGACAACTATCTCTTCGACGGCGAGTACCTTCTCATCGCCGAAGATGGAGAGAATCTTCGGACGCGGAATACTCCAGTCGCGTTCCTTGCGCGCGGGAAGTTCTGGGTGAACAACCACGCGCATATCGTTCGTGGCAACAGCGAAGCGGATACGCGCTTCCTGATGTACGCGCTATCTGCGGCAGAGATCAGGGGATACCTGACCGGCTCGACTATGCCGAAGCTGACTCAGGGCAACATGAACAGGATTCCGCTGCTCACGCCTCCACTCCACGAACAGCGTGCCATCGCCCACATCCTCGGCACGCTGGACGACAAGATCGAGCTGAACCGGCGGATGAACGAGACGCTGGAGGCGATGGCGCGGGCGCTCTTCAAGTCGTGGTTCGTGGACTTCGACCCCGTCCGCGCCAAGGCCGAAGGCCGCGACCCCGGCCTCCCCAAGCCCCTCGCTGATCTCTTCCCGGATTCCTTCGAAGACTCGGAGCTAGGGGAGATTCCCAAGAGGTGGCGGGTTGCGTCGATCGGCGAGCTCGCGAAGGTCGTCGGCGGCAGCACACCGAGCACCAAAGAGGCCTCTTTCTGGGACGAAGGGCAGCACTACTGGGCCACACCGAAGGACCTCTCGAGTCTGGCGACACCGGTCTTGCTTGAGACGGAACGCAAGATCACCGATGCAGGCCTGACCCAGATCGGCTCAGGTCTTCTGCCGCCCGGGACGGTGCTGCTGTCTTCCCGCGCGCCCATTGGATACCTCGCCGTGGCCGAAGTCCCCGTCGCAATCAATCAGGGGTTTATCGCCATGCTTCCGGCCCCGGGCGTGTCGAACCTCTTCCTGCTCTACTGGGCGGAGTGGGCGCACGAGGAAATCGTCAGTCGCGCAAATGGCTCGACTTTCCTCGAAATCAGCAAGGCCAACTTCCGCCCGATTCCTGTCGTGGCTGCGCCTGGAACCGTCTTCGACGCGTTCGATCAGACGGTTCGGCCTCTATACAGTCGTGTCGTGTCCAACGAGCGCGAATCCCGCACGCTCGCCGCCCTGCGCGACACGCTGCTGCCAAAGCTCATCTCCGGCGAGCTGCGGATGAAAGATGGAGCGCACATCGTTTTGGAGGCTACCGTATGACAACGCCCGACGATCTATCCGTACTCCGCGAGAAGCCTTTCTCCGAAGCGGTCGCGAAGTTCGAAGAACTTGTCGTTCAGAGTGGGCGGGCGTTCTTGATCGGGGCGGGTTGCAGCAAGTGCGCGGGCCTCCCCCTGACTGGTGAACTCACGGCCGAGGTTCTTGGTAGCAGTGAACTCGATGGCACGAGCAAAGCCATCCTGACCGCTGTCAAGAATCTCTTCGCCGGCGCCGCGAATGCACACATTGAGGATTACCTAAGCGAACTGATCGACCTCCTTGCTATCGCGGAGCGCAGAGTTGACCGTGGCGCGACGCAGAAGGACATCACATTGGGCGCGACGGGTTACACCGTCGCGCAACTGCGAGGTGCCGCCGATCAAATCAAGCGGGCCATTGCCAGCGTCATCGAGAAGAAGGTCTCGATTGCAATCCATCGAGCCTTTGTCGTCGCAGTGCATCGCCCCTTGCGCGAGGGCAGAACGGCACCCGGTCAGGTTGTGGACTACCTCGTGCTCAACTACGACACCGCGATCGAGGACGCTCTAGCACTAGAGCGGGTTCCGTTCTCGGATGGGATCGACGGAGGGGTGACGGGCTGGTGGAACCCTAAGACTTTCGATCGTGACGGTTTGGCCGCCCGCGTCCTGAAGCTTCACGGATCAATCAACTGGTGCGAGCTCCCCAGCGATCCCTTGCCCCGGCGATTTGCATCGAGTCTCCAAGTGACAGACGCGAACGACCGCCGGATTCTCATTTGGCCGGCTTCAACGAAGTATCGCGAAACGCAGTTGGACCCATTCGCCCAACTGGCGGACCGAGCGCGGGGCGTCATGCGGCCAAACCACGGTTTCCAGCGCGTCCTTGTCATATGCGGATACGGCTTCGCCGACGCACATATCAATATCGAGGTGGACAGGGGGCTCCGCGAATCCGCGGGTAACTTGACCGTCGTGGCGTTCACGAGCGAGAGCGAACCGACGGGCCAGTTGAAGACGTGGACCGAGGACGAGAGGATCCGAGAACAGGTGTTGATTTTCGCGAACCGAGGCTTCTTTCATGGTGATTCCTCGGAGAAGTCGACGACGGATCTCCTGTGGTGGAAGTTCGAAAACATCACGCGGTTGCTCGGGGGTGAGCGATGAATACCGAAAAGCGCAATCCCGGCGATCCGATCGAGAACCTGGCCATCGGCAAGATCATCGAGGTGGACGGCTCGCACATCATTGCTGAGCTGGACCCCGGCCTGACGGAATTGTCTCGTGTCTATGCGGGGGAGACATATCCCATCGGGCAGTTCGGATCGATCGTGCGGATTCACTTTGGCCGCCGCCTGATCTACGCGCTTGTCGGGCGGCTTCGAATGAAGGCGGAGTACGAGGCCGAGCGCGGGGTGGCACCTCGGGCCGCAGCGGATGAGAGGGTCGTTGAGGCTGATCTGTTCGGAGAGGGAGAATGGACACGTGATGACGCTGGCGAGGGGGAGCTGCAGTTCGAACGCGGCGTAGCGACCTACCCCTTGCCCCAGCAAACGGTCTATCTCACGCCGAAGTCAGAGCTGCGGTTTATCTACGGGCACTTCAAAGGCGCAGTCATCCAGCTCGGAGAGCATGTGGGGGCGGGCGGAGCGCCCTGCTATGCGGACTTGAATGAGCTGCTTGGCAAGCACACCGCGATACTCGGCTCGACCGGTACTGGCAAGTCCGCCGCGGTCGCAGCGATCATCCACAGCGTGATTCAACGAGGCAAGGATGCCAAGTACGACAACTGGAAACCGCAGATCGTCATCCTCGATCCGCATAACGAGTACGGCAAGGCATTCAAGGAGCACAAGAGGTTATCCACCGATGAGGGGACACTGTCGCTGCCCTATTGGCTCTTGGACCTTGATGAGACCATTGGTCTCTTAATCGGAAAGACCGAGTACGCCGCTACGTCGCAGGCGAACATTGTCAAGAATGCACTGCTCGCGGCACGTTCGAGCGCTGCGACGAGCGTTCTCCAGCTTGACTCAAGCAAGCTCACAGTCGATGCGCCTATCCCCTACCTTCTTGGTGACCCGGCGGGATTGGACGAGTTCGGCGAGCTGAACGGAGCGAAGTACGAGACTGGTCTCGTAGGGGCAATCAACTCACAGAGACCAACCAACAAGAACAAGAAGGATCATGAGGACTACAACAAGGTTCTGAGAAAGCTCGACTCGTTGATAAAGGACGAGCGACTCTCGTTCATGATGAAAGCCTGGGATGGAGCAGGTGACCCGATGCCGTCCGTGCTGGCTCAGATACTAGGCGCCGGTGATGCGGTGAGAATCGTCGACCTGTCCGGGGTGCCTAACGAGGTGGCCGGTACGGCAAGCGCAGCGATCGCGCGAACGTTGTTCTCTTTGAAGGTCTGGCAGACCGTCGCTGAGCGAGAGGTCAGTCCGGTTGTGCTCGTATGCGAGGAGGCCCATCGCTACGTCCCCAACAGCGGTGAGGCGCAGTATGGGGCAGCCCAAAGCGCCATCAGACGGATCGCGAAGGAAGGCCGTAAGTACGGCATCGGGTTGTTCCTTGTATCGCAGCGGCCAAGCGAAGTGGAGTCGACCGTGCTCTCGCAGTGCAACTCTTGGATTGTGCTCCGCATAACGAATGAGGCGGACAGGGAGCATGTGCGTGGTGTGCTTCCAGATTCGATGGCGGGACTGACGAAGATGCTGTCTGGACTGCGGCGACAGGAGGCCATCTTCGTCGGTCAGGCAGCCATGCTTCCCTCACGCATCATGATCCGAGATCTCGCGGACGACCAGCTACCGAAGTCGAACGACATCGACTTCGACAGGGGATGGCAGAGCGATGCGATGTCCGAGGACCAACTGAAAGCCGTCGCGAATCGCTGGCGCTACCAGAAGCGATGAACTCCACCTTCACCGAATCCACGGTCGAACAGGCCGGCCTCGCCTGGCTGAAGAGCGTCGGCTGGTCCGTCCGCCATGGTGCGGTGCTTGCACCCGGCAGACGGTGGATACATGGCGCCGGGCGTTTGTTCGTGGGGGCGGTCTGATGGCCGACATCAATCTCACGCAGGCCGAGGCGGATGCCTTGATCGCCATGGAGAAGCACCGAACCACGGACGATCGGATCGACTTCCCGATGGGCGGGCAATCGATCGTGGTGCCGCTTCAGTCCGCCGACAAGCGGGAGCAATTCCTGCTCGACCTGAGCCGCGGCCGCATCGATTTGGTCAAGGTCACCATGCAGAACCGGGCTCAGCAGGTCGTCGTCCTTGTCCGGCTCGATCTGGGCGGCGCTCCCCATCGTAACCCGGACGACGAAGAAATTCCGGCGCCCCATCTGCACCTGTACCGCGAGGGCTACGGCGACAAGTGGGCGCTGCCGGTTCCGGCTGACCGTTTCCAGGACACCGGCGATGTGTGGGCGACGCTGGAAGACTTCCTGCGGTTCTGCAATATCACGCAACCGCCGCACATCGACCGGGGGCTGTTCACATGATTCACGACATCCAGCGTTTAATGGACGCCTACCATGCCTGGCTCAAGGACAAGTCCGTCCTTCGCCAGATCGATCAATGGATCGAGATCACCACGCCCTATCTCGATCGGCACAACGACTACTTGCAGATTTATGCGAAGAAGGCCAACGGCGGCTTCATCCTGACCGACGACGGGCACACGATCGGCGATCTGGAACAGAGCGGCTGCAAGTTGGAGAGCCACAAGCGCCAGGACCTGCTGAAGATGACGCTGAATGGCTTTGGCGTTCAGATGGACGGTAAAGCGCTTCAGGTCCACGCGTCGCCCGACAACTTCGCGCTGCGCAAGCACAACCTCGTGCAAGCCATGCTGGCGGTGAACGACATGTTCTATCTGGCGGTGCCGATAGTGGCGAGCCTCTTTTACGAGGATGTCGTTGCCTGGCTCGATGTGCACGACGTGCGATACACACCGAAGGTCAAGTTCACGGGCAAGACCGGGTATGACCACCTGTTTGACTTCGTGATCCCCAAATCGCGGCAGCAGCCGGAGCGCATCATCCAGACCATCAACCGGCCGAATCGCGACACCGCGCAGGCGGTGGTTCTCTCGTGGATCGACACGAAGGAAGTGCGCTCACCGGATTCGCGCGCCTATGCGCTACTGAATGACTCGGAGCAGACGGCCTCGCAAGCGGTAATCGACGCGCTGCGGAGTTACGAAGTGCGCCCGGTTCCGTGGAGCCAGCGCGAGAGCGTGCGTGAGGAGCTGGTGGCGTGATCGCCAGCCGGGGGAACTCCAATTCGACTCCAATTGAACTCCTATTCTGGCTTTTATTCCTTCCTATTCCTGCCCTTTCGCCTGCTCTTTCCTGCTTATTCCTGCTCATTCCTGGATAATCGGCCGGGCATCGTCATGACTCCCTTCACTGAATCCGTCGTTGAACAGGCCGCCCTCGCCTGGCTGGATGGCATCGGCTGGGTGGTCAACGGCGCGGATATCGGCGAGGACAGTAACGTTCGGCCGATGCGTAAAATAGCGATCAGCCGTGGCCGAAAATAGCGTTCAGCCGACGGCTATTCTTGCATTCAGCCGTCCGGCGCAGCTACTATCGGTCGTGTCCCGGATCGCCAAACCCTATCCCCGCCACCTCGCGCCGCGCCTGCGCGAGGCGCTCGGCGACACGCCCGCCGTCCTGATCCACGGCCCGCGGCAGAGCGGCAAAACCACGCTCGCTCGCGCCGTCGGCGAGCCCCGCGGGTACCGGTACGTCTCGTTCGACGACGAGGCCGTGCTCGCTGCCGCGCGAAACGACCCGGTCGGCTTCGTGTCCCGCCTCCCGGCGAGGACCATCCTGGACGACGTCCAGCGGATCCCGGAGATCTTTACCTCGCTCAAGGCCGCTATCGACCAGCGCAGAACCGCGGGCAGGTTCATCCTGACGGGATCCGCCAACGTGCTCCTCGTTCCCCGCCTCGCCGAGTCCCTGGCGGGGCGGATGGGCCTGCTGCGGCTCCATCCGCTGGCGCAATGCGAGATCGAGAGCACCCGGCCGCGATTCATCGACGCCTTGTTTGCCGCCCGCTTCAGAACCGGCATCAGCGAACGCCTCGGCGTCGGCCTCGCCGAGCGCATCGTCGCAGGCGGATACCCCGCGGCGCTCGCGCGCCGGAGCGCGGCGCGCCGGCGCGCGTGGTACCGCGATTACATCGAAACGCAGATCCAGCGCGACGTCCGCGACCTGGCGCGCATACACTCGCTCGACGCGCTGCCCAAGCTGCTCGCCCTGGCGGCGAGCCATACCGCGACACTCCTCAACGTGGCGGATCTTGCGGCCCCCTTCGAGCTGACGCGCCAGACGATCCACGACTACGTCACGCTGCTGGAGCGGGTGTTCCTGCTCGAGCGATTGCCCGCGTGGCACACGAACCGCCTGAGCCGGATGGTCAAGCGCCCCAAGCTCCACATGGGCGACACGGGCGTGGCCTGCTCCCTGCTCGGGATCGGCGCGGCGGCGCTCGACGAGGACCGCGCGGCGCTCGGGCCGATGCTGGAATCGTTCGTGCTCCAGGAGCTCCGCCGCCAGGCAAGCTGGCGACCGATGCCGGTCGAGTTCTTCCACTTCAGGGATCGCGACGATTTCGAGGTGGACATCGTGCTGGAGCAGGGCCATGCGGCCGTCGCCGGCGTCGAGGTGAAGGCAGCCGCGACCGTGACGGAAGGTGACCTCCGGGGACTTCGCAAGCTGCGGGACGCCGCGGGTAAGCGCTTCGCCGCAGGCGTCGTGCTTTACGATGGAAGCGCGACCATCAGCTTCGGCGACGGCCTGCACGCCGTGCCGCTGCGCGCGCTGTGGGAAACGACATGAGCGCGAGCTTCACCGAATCCGTCGTCGAACAGGCCGCCCTCGACTGGCTTGAAGCCATCGGCTGGAGTGTGGTCAACGGCGCGGACATCGCGCCCGGCGAGTTTGCCGCGGAGCGCACCGATTACGGCCAGGTCGTGCTGGAGCGGCGGCTGCGGGATGCGCTGGCGCGGCTGAACCGGGACCTTCCCGCCGAAGCGCTGGAGGACGCGTTCCGCAAGCTCACGCGGCCCGAAGGGGCAGACCTCGTCGGGCGCAACCGGGGCGTTCACCGCCTGCTCGTGGACGGAGTGGAGGTCGAGTATCGCGCCGCGAACGACGAAATCAAGGGGACGCCAGTCCGGGTGATCGACTTCGAAGACTCCGCGAACAACGACTGCCTCGCGGTCAATCAGTTCACGGTGGTGGAGAACAAACACACCCGCCGGCCGGACGTGGTGCTCTTCGTGAACGGCCTGCCGCTGGCGGTGCTGGAGCTGAAGAACGCAGCGGCCGAGAACGCCACGATCTGGTCGGCCTTCCAGCAGCTCCAGACCTACAAGGCCGAGATTCCGTCGCTCTTCGCCACGAACGAGCTGCTCGTCATCTCTGACGGTGTGGAAGCCCGCGTCGGCACACTCACGGCTGGTCGCGAGTGGTTCAAGCCCTGGCGCACGATCGCAGGCGAGCGCCTGGCGGACACCTACCTGCCGGAACTGCAAGTGGTCACGACGGGCCTCTTCGAACCGCGCCGCTTCCTCGACATGGTGCGCGATTTCCTCGTGTTCGAAGATGATGGTGGCGGGCGCATCACGAAGAAGATGGCCGGGTACCACCAGTTCCACGCCGTGCAGGTGGCCGTGACCGAGACGCTGCGGGCGGCTGAACTGCACCAGGTCGACACGACAATCGATCGCGTCGCGGACGCGCTCGGGCGATACGAGTCGGGCCAGAAGCCGGGCGGGCAGTCGGGCGACCGGCGCGTCGGCGTGGTCTGGCACACGCAGGGGTCGGGCAAGAGCCTGACGATGGCCTTTTATGCGGGCCGCATCATCCGTGAACCGGCGATGGAGAATCCGACCCTCGTCCTGCTCACCGACCGAAACGACCTCGACGATCAGCTCTTTGCGACGTTCTCCCGCTGCAAGGATCTGTTGCGCCAGCCGCCGGTGCAGGCAGAGAGCCGGGCGCACCTGCGGGAATTGCTCTCGGTCGCCGCAGGCGGCGTGGTGTTCACCACCATCCACAAGTTCTTCCCGGAAGAGCGGGGCGACCGGCATCCGACGCTCTCCGCTCGCCGCAACATCGTGGTGATTGCCGACGAAGCGCACCGCAGCCAGTACGACTTCATCGATGGCTTCGCGCGGCACATGCGCGATGCACTGCCGCACGCCTCGTTCATTGGCTTCACCGGAACCCCGATCGAGCTTGCGGACGCCAATACACGCGCGGTGTTCGGCGACTACATCAGTGTCTACGACATCCAGCGCGCCGTGCAGGACGGCGCCACGGTGCCGATCTACTACGAGAGCCGCCTCGCCAAGCTTGCGCTTGACGAAGCGGAGCGGCCGAAGATCGACCCGGACTTTGAGGAGGCGACCGAAGGCGAGGAGGTCGATCGCAAAGAGAAGCTCAAGAGCAGGTGGGCGCAGCTCGAGGCTATCGTCGGCGCTGAGAAGCGCTTGAAGATCATCGCCCGTGACATCGTTGAGCACTTCGAAAACCGGCTTGCGGCGATGGACGGCAAGGCCATGGTGGTGTGCATGAGCCGGCGCATCTGCGTGGAGTTGTACGGCGAGTTGGTGAAGTTGCGCCCGGCCTGGGCGCACGACGATGATGAGCAGGGCGCGATCAAGGTTGTGATGACCGGGTCGGCGTCCGATCCGCCGGACTGGCAGCAACATATCCGCAACAAGCCGCGGCGAGAGGCGCTGGCCAACCGTTTCCGCGATGCCAGGGACCCGCTCACGATCGTGCTGGTGCGCGACATGTGGCTCACCGGCTTCGACGCTCCAAGCCTCCACACGATGTATGCGGACAAGCCGATGCGCGGTCATGGGCTGATGCAGGCCATAGCGCGGGTGAACCGCGTGTTCAAGGACAAGCCCGGCGGGTTGGTGGTGGACTATCTCGGGCTTGCCCAGGAGCTGAAGCAGGCGCTCGCGACCTACACCGAGAGCGGCGGCCGGGGCCGCACGGCGTTCGATCAGGACGAGGCCGTGGCCGTGATGCTGGAGAAGTACGAAATCTGCTGCGGCCTCTTTCACGGCATCGACTGGACCAGGTGGACCAGCGGTACGCCGCGGGAGCGGCTGGGCCTGTTGCCCGCCGCGCAGGAGCACATCCTGCAGCAAGAGGACGGCAAGGATCGGTGCCTGCGGGTCGTGCGGGAGCTGTCGCAGGCATTCGCGCTGGCGGTGCCGCACGCCGAGGCGCTGCGCATTCGCGACGACGTGGCGTTTTTTCAGGCGGTGCAGGCCGTGCTCGCCAAGCGCGCGCCCGGCGACGCGCGGCCGGAGGAAGAGCTGGACCACGCGGTTCGCCAGATCATCTCCCGCGCGGTGGCGCCGGAAGGCGTGGTGGACATCTTCGCGGCGGCGGGACTGGCGAAGCCCGATATTTCGATTCTCTCGGACGAATTCCTGGCCGAGGTGCGCGGCATGCCGCAGCGCAACCTCGCCGTGGAGCTGTTGCAGAAGCTGCTCAAAGGGGAGCTCAGCACCCGTCGAAGGAAGAACGTCGTGCAGGCGCGGTCCTTTGCAGAAATGTTGGAGCAGACGATCCGCCGCTACCAGAATCGGGCCATCGAGGCGGCGCAGGTCATCGAGGAGTTGATCCAGCTCGCGAAGGACATGCGCGAGGCGAACGCGCGCGGCCGGGTGCTGGGGTTGTCGGAGGATGAGCTTGCCTTCTATGACGCGCTGGAGACGAACGACAGCGCGGTGAGGGTGCTGGGCGACGAGACGCTCCGCGCGATTGCGAGGGAGCTCGTCCAGACCGTCCGCAACAACGTAACGATCGATTGGACCATGCGTGAGAACGTGCGCGCGCAGTTACGGGTGCTGGTCAAGCGCATCCTGCGCAAACACGGATATCCGCCAGACAAGCAGGAGCGTGCGACGCAGACAGTGTTGGAACAGGCGGCGCTGCTGTCCGGAGAATGGGCGACGGCGTGAGGCAGGGCACGACGTGGAAGACAGGCGATGGCGCCGCGTCTCCTTTTCTAAACGACCTCGATCCTCAAGCCCAGATCAAGGACTCTCGCGACCCGCCCTGGATTCAACCGCTCTGGACCCGCCTCGGCCGACGCGTGATCGGGAATGTGACGACCGTCTCGATCAGCCCAAAGTCTGGCGCTTCGGCCGTGGTCATGCCAGAATCTGGCGTTCGCGACCTGAGTCAAGATGGGGAGTTACAAAAAAAATGAAGCCTCCCAAGCTCGCTACAGTGTCCATCAGGAAGCTGCGCTCGGATTTGCAGGCACGAAAATTCGCGGTGCCAAAATTACAGCGCAACTTCGTCTGGGATGCCCGTCGCGCGGCGAAGCTTCTGGACAGTATCTACCGAGCCATGCCGATTGGGTCGCTGTTCCTCTGGGAGATGGATCGCCGGTCAGCCAACCTGATTCGACAGTCCGCAGACGTGCTCCCATCGTTTGATAGCGGGAATCGCGTGGTGTGGTTTGTCATCGATGGCCAGCAACGACTATCGGTGATCTACCAGGCGTTTGAAGGTCAGGTTCGGAAGAACGACGCAGGACGGGAGATTGACTTCAGGCGGCTGTGTTTTGTTGTCACTCCCGATCCGGAGGGTGACGACCACGATCGCATCGTTTACCGCAAGCCCGTTGATCGTGAGTTCGTTCCGCTTCCAGATATCTTGGCGCCTGACTGGAAGAGGAGAATGTCCAGTAAGCCGGACTGGTTCTTGATGAGAGTGGGCAAGTGCCGTCAGCGCTTCTTGACGTATCCCATTCCGGTTGTGACCGTACGGTCGGCGACGTTGGATGAGATCGGCGAGGTGTTCATTCGGGTCAATTCGCAAGGCATGCGAATTACGTCGGCGGACCGTGCCATCGCATTAATGGGAGAACTTGACGTGCGGTCGATGGCGCAAGAACTTCGTCAGAAGATCCGGGATACTGTTCTTGCCTTGAGTGCGATCGATCCGATCCTAATGGGCTTCAACCTGGTCGCTGAGAGCCAGGCCCTTGATGGAGATCCACCGAAGCTGGAGGCGATGGCTCGGCGCTGGTCAAAACTCATTCAGAAAGACGAGTCGGAAAAGAAGAGATTCCAGAACCTCTGGCACAAGTACCAGAACGCGTTCTGCGCTGCCGTGGACCACTTGCACAATCGCTTCCCCGTCCACGACGAGTCGTACCTGCCGTCCGCAAACATGCTGGCGACCCTTGCGGTATTTTTCTTTCACCACCATGGTCCGCCCGATCGGTACCAGGCCGCGGAAATCCGCAAGTGGTTTTGGGCAACGGGTGTGGGGCAGCGGTATACAGGCCGGGGTTATCACCGCAACATTGTGGGCGACGCGAAGTTCTTCGCGTCCCTTGCACGGGGTTCAAGGGTTCGCTTCGTCTTTCGTGACCGTCTCGACCCGGTACTGGATATTCAGTCGGCCGACTATGCTTCACGCAGCGCCAGGGCGCGGGCATTCTTCTGTCTGCTGGCGGCTCGCGCTCCTCGGTATCTCGAGGATGGCGAGCCAATCCCATTGGACAAGGCCATCATCAGCCACTCAAATCGAAAACATCGGCATCACATCTTTCCTCAAGGACAGCTCCGGCACCATGTGTCGGCGAAGGTCTACAACAGCCTGTGCAATATCTGCTTCTTGGTGGCGCGAGACAATCTCAAGATCGGCAAGCGCCTGCCGCGCAAGTATCTAGCCGAATATCGTGACGAGGGCCGCCAGCGCTTTCTCCAGGTCATGAGGAGCCATCTGCTTCCAGCTGGGCAGGACGCTGGCGTCTGGGAACGCGGAGTCGTTGGTGCATTCAAGAAGTTCCGGCAGGAACGGCTCAAGCTGATTTGTACGGCATTCGAGAAAGAGGCAGGGATGCGGCTCTTCAGGCAGAGTTGAGTGGCCCACCAGGTGAGCCACTCAGTGCCGCCGCCGACTGGATTCAGTCCGGCGGCCAGACATCGGCAATACGGACCAACGGGCGTCGCCATAACGTACCCGAGTGCAGCCGTCCGCTGAGACAGCCGCGGTCTTTGTTGGCCGCGGGCGAGTGGGCAGGCGTGCCCTTGGGCACACTCAGACAACGACGGGCCACGGTACACCTCCCGGTCCTTTGTTATTCGATCCCCGGCCCACCTTCCACATGAACGACTGAATGTCGATCATATCCCTTGGCTGGAGGTCCGCGAGTTGGTCCATCAGCTCGGCTGCCAGGCGCAATGATGTCGCGTAGGTGAGCCAGTTCAACTCCGGACGGTAGTTGAGCTCAATCAAACAGGCGTCAGCGATGCGCTTGGTCGGCGTGGGCTTGATGAAGAGGTGCTCCTCCGGGAAGGCAAGGAACGAGAAGTACGTCGCGATGGTCCATTTCGCCGCGTCAATGTTCGACAAGGCGTTCATGAACCCTTCCATTCGCGCCTCGAAGGGACCCTGCCCGTACAGCTGCGAGAGCAGGGCCGTAGCGAAGAGTTCCTGGTTCGCCGGACTCTGAAGGCCGTCTTTGAGGTCCATGGCCTCGTTCTTGAAGACCAGGTTGGTGGCGCTGACCAATCGCCTGGCCCTCTTGCACACCTCGGCGTAGTCGCCTTTCTTGACAAGGGCAGAAAGCGCCTTGGGTGCGAGCTGTTCCTGCAGGAGCTCGCTGGCTTTCACCTTGTAGTCCCGCTCCTGTTTCAGGTATTTCTGGTCGCGGAACCCCTCGGGGAACATTGCCACGAATGCGGCCTTGAAGGTCGCGATCGGAGTGTGCGCGCGCCGTGGCCTTGAGGTCGACCTGCGGGTCTTCGGCAGGAGCTCGGCAAGTTCTGCCTCGGTGAGCCGAACCAGCCGATCGGCCTTTGTGGTTCTTAATCCGCCCGTTCGAAAGCGCACCTCCACGTTGTGGTGGTCGGCGACGGTGATGACCTCTCCAACGCCCCAATCAGGGATGGACACGTGTTTGACCTTGTCGCCGATCGTCCATTGCATACATCGCTCCTACAAGCCCTTGCCGTTCATCCACTCCAGGATCTGCTCGTCTCCTACGCCTGCCGCACGTACGGCCCTGCGAGTAAATCCATCGCGAACCGGATGGTGCAGTTCGGCGTCTCGCGCATCTGGTCAACACCAAAGTCCGGCTCGGGTTCAATCACGCACGCCAGGACGAACGCGTGCGGCTGCCCGTCGAGGTCCGAGGCGAGGGCGCCGCGGCTTTCGCCACCATGGTCGGCGAAATTTCAGGCGACATTTCCGTTGACAGAGTGTCGGGGCCCGCCTACCATCGACCGCGACTACTGGGGGCTTCGGAGTGTTGAAGGAAAGTCGCTTCGGGGGCCGTCCCTATTGGCAGAGTGGGACCGATTCCCGACCAGCCAGGAGGCCGTGATGGCGAAAACGCAAGTGAAGGCGAAGAAGAAACTATCGCGACGAGTGTTGACTCCCGCCGAATGGGCGGCGGCACAGCAGGCCGGCACCGACGCCGCGAAAGCGGTACTCGCGCGGCGGCAACAACGACTCAAGGCCGCAGGGCCGAAGAAGCCCAGCCCAGGCATCCTGGTCGCGGAAGGCGACTCATGGTTCGACTACCCGATGTCAGACGTCCTCGCGGAACTCGAGGACCAGCACAGGTGGGAAGTCGTCTCGTCCGCCCACAAGGGCGATCGCGTCGAGGAGATGGCGTACGACTACGCGCAGTTGTCGAATCTCGAACGCGAACTCCGCAAACTGAGTCAGGCCGGAAAGACGCCGCGCGCGTTTCTGCTCTCGGGCGGCGGCAACGACATTGCCGGCGAGGAGTTTTCGATGCTCCTCAACCACAAACGCTCGGGCTTGCCGGCCCTCAACGCACGTGTGGTCTCCGGCCTCTTCGAGGAACGCCTGGCCGCGGCCATCGTCAGCCTTGCGTCCGCCGTCACGGTCCTGTCCGAGACGTTCTTCGGCGCGAAACTTCCGATCCTCATCCACGGCTACGACAGGCCGGTGCCGGACGGCCGCGGGTTCCTCGGCGGCTTCTGGTTCCTGCCCGGACCGTGGCTCGAACCGGGGTTCCGCCGCAAGGGATTCTCGGACCTCGAAGAGACGACCGGTCTCATGAGCGAGTTGATTGATCGGTTCAACGAGCAACTGGCGCGCATCGCCGGCGGCCTCGGACTCAAACACCTGCACTACATCGACCTGCGCGGCACGCTGTCGAACGAAGTCGCCGGCAAGAAGTACCGGAAGTCGTGGGCGAATGAACTGCATCCCACCGGGCCGGGATTCAAGGCCGTGGCCGATCGCGTCAACACGGCCCTCGGCAAGCTGCCATAAGGTGCGCCGTGACCTCCACGAAGCTGAGCATCACGGTGCGAGGCGCCCTCAAGCGGAAGTACTCCGCGACGGCCCTCGCGCGCATCGAGACCGCCATCCGCGCCTGGATCAAGGCTGACGCCGCCCGCGGGTTCCGCACGATTCATGTGAACATCGATGACCCGCAGGCGGTGGCGGCCTACGGCGTCGCGCCTCTGACCGGGGCGGTGACCGCCGTTAAGGTCAAGGAGGTGCTCGACGCGCTGGTGGCCGCCACCGCGCCCGACTACATCGTCATCCTGGGCGCCGATGACGTGGTGCCCTACTTCATGACGCCGAACCCGTCGTTCAGCACCACGATCGGCGGGGACAACGATGACGAAGTGCCCACCGACAATCCGTACGCCAGTACGTCGTCGTTCAACCTGGCAAAGCGATCGACCTACCTCGTGCCAGACCGCGTCGTGGGCCGCATTCCTGACCTGCCCGGCAGCCACGATCCCTCCTGGCTCATCGACTATCTGAAACACGCGACGAGGTGGGTGAGCCAGCCGGCCGCGACGTACCGGAAGACCGGACTCTCGGTGTGCTGCGCCCTCTGGCGACCGAGTGGCCTGGAGTGCATGCGTCAACTTGGCGCACCGCTCGCGGACTTGCTCGTCAGTCCACCCACGGATGGCAAGGCCACCGCCCTCAGGGCACGGCACAAGAGTCTGCGCCATCTGTTCAAGTGCCACGGGAATGACTTGAGCACGGAGTTTGCGGGAGAGGGCACCGGTGGGTCGCCGGTCGTGCTCAGCTCTGCCGCCATCGACGGGCGAATCACGCCTGGCGTGGTCGTGGGCGCGATGTGCTGTTATGGGGCGAAGGTGTTCGATCCGAATCATCCGGCGGCACTGCAGCCCGGACAACCCCCGATCCCAAGCGTCTACCTGAGGCAGGGCGCACACGGGTTCCTCGGCGCGACGACCCTCGCGTGGGTGGGCGAGGACACGATGCTGTGCGCCGACTGGGTGGCGACGTCGTTCCTGCAGCACGCGACCTCGGGCGCCTCACTGGGCCGCGCGGCGCTCGAAGCCAAACAGGATCTGCTGCGCTGGCTGCAGCAGCAAGGCCTGCGTCCTGACCGCGCTGACGAAAAGACGCTGTTGCAGTTCGTGCTGCTTGGCGATCCGTCGATTCACCCGGTGCTGCCTTCGACGGCCAAAGCCGGACCCAAGCCCGCCTCGACCGGGCCGGTGGCCACCACCCTGTCTGCGGTGACGGCCGACACCTCGCAGAGACGCATGCGGCGGAGGATGCGCTTCAACCTTGGCCGGATCCTTCGCGAGGGCCTCCCGGATCGGCAGGCTCTGCGCGCAGCCGACCCGCTGCCCACGGAGGTCACGGAGGTGGCGCGCGTCCTGCTCGCGCGCTTCAAGAAGGCCAAGGCCGCCGACATCGCGAGCGCGCCCACGATGGCCGAGCGTTTGACTCAATCCGCAGTCGTGCCCGCGTTCGCGGGCCTCGCGCTCGCTTCGTTGCCCGGTGGTGCCACGGCGGAAGCCGAGGTCGTGGCGGAGGACGGCACGTTTCAGTACTGCTGGATCGTGCCGCTCGGCAACGGTGGTCTGCGCCGCGTGGGAATGGTGACGGTCCAGGCTGACGAATCGGGCCGGGTGATGAATCAACGTGCGGTTGTTTCTTCCTGATGAAGGCGCGGGGCCGTGGCCGAATCCGGCGCTTTCCGGCTAGTCTTGGGTTGTGCGTTCCGGAGACGGCGACCTGCGCTGACTGGGACGCAGGGGAGGGGGCTGCCATGAGCGATCAGCGTCCTGAGCGACTCAACGGCCTGGTGTCGAGTCAATTCGTGCGCCGGGGGACCAGCGGGGCGTACACCGCCCAGGTGCTGACCACCGATGATGGCGAGGAACTGATTCTCCAGCGCATCGGGTCGAACCCGTATGCGGATCCGGCCGGCGAGGGACTCGTGGGCCACCGCGTGACCGTCGAGGGTCATCGCCTCAATCGGGTCTTTCGATACCTCAACGCCGAGACGGAGTCCGATACCCGGAAGCCGTGATCCGTCGGGCACGAACTTCTCTGAACACCAGCTCATCGAGCAAGGCTCCACCAGCTACGGCGCCAGCGTGCCCGACCTGCCCGGGTGCGTGGCGGTGGTCCTGCACCTTAGCCCGCATGCCGGTGACGACCAGGCGTTTGTCGACGCGATCGCGGCCTGGGACGCAGAGTGAACCGCGGCGAGGTGTGGACGGTTGCGGGCGGCTCCGCTTACGCCGGCAAGCCGCGCCCCGCAGTGATTGTTCAGGACGACCTGTTTGGCGCCACCGACTCGATCGTCGTGTGCCCGCTGACGACCGACCCGTCCGACGCTCCGACATTCCGACCCGTGTTGGAGCCCGATGTCGACAACGGCCTGTTGATCGAATCAGGTACAGAAAACGCCGGCCAGGGGGACCCTGACCGGCGTGGACGTTCGGTGCGCGGGCGTGCCGGTTACCGGCGCGGACCTCGGTCGCGATCGCGGCGCGGGCCACGGTCGCGGTACGCGTCGCCGCCGCCGGAAGACGCGTGCGCTTCACCGGCACCGGGGTAACGCGGCGAGGTCCCTTCACCGTCCTTGAGCAGCACCTTGCGGCTCAGCCGCACCTTGCCCGACGGATCGATGTTGATGACCTTCACCATGATCTGCTCGCCTTCCTTGAGCTCGTCACGGACGTTGGCCACGCGGTAGTTGGCCAGCTCCGAGACGTGGAGCAGACCGTCCACACCGGGCATCACCTCGACAAACGCGCCGAAGTCGGTGATGCGCTCGACGCGGCCCAGATAGGTCTTGTCGAGTTCCGGGGTCGCCGTCAGTTCCTGGATGATGGCGATGGCGCGCTGCGCCGCGTCCTCGTCCGACGACGCGATGTTGATCCGGCCGTCGTCTTCCACATCGATCTTCACGCCGGTCTTCTCGACGATGCCGCGGATGGTCTTACCGCCGGGGCCGATGACGTCGCGGATTTTCTCGACGGGGATCCTGATGGTGATGATGCGCGGCGCGTAGGCGGAGATGTTCGCGCGCGAGGCGGGAATGGTGTCCGCCATCCTGGCGAGGATGTGGAGACGGCCGACGCGCGCCTGCTCCAGCGCCTTGCGCATGATGTCCATCGTGATGCCGGCCACCTTGATGTCCATCTGCAGGGCGGTGATGCCGGTGGCGGTGCCGGCCACCTTGAAGTCCATGTCGCCGTAGTGGTCTTCGGCACCAGCGATGTCGCTCAGCACGGCCCACTTGCCGGTCTTCTCGTCCATCACGAGACCCATCGCCACACCGGCGACTGGCGCCTTGATCGGCACGCCCGCGTCCATCATCGCCATCGTGCCGCCACACACCGAGGCCATCGACGACGAGCCGTTGGATTCGAGGATGTCGGACACGATGCGGACGGTGTACGGAAAGTCGGCTTCGGCCGGCAGCACCGGCACGAGCGCGCGCTCGGCGAGCGCGCCGTGACCCACTTCGCGGCGGCCCGGGCCGCGCAGGAACTGCACTTCACCCACCGAGAACGGCGGGAAGTTGTAGTGCAGCATGAACCGTTTGTACATCACGCCGTCCACCATCTCGACCTTCTGGGCGTCGGTATCGGTGCCCAGCGTCGCGGTGACCAGCGCCTGCGTCTCGCCGCGCGTGAACACGGCCGAGCCGTGCGTGCGGGGCAGGACGCTGACTTCACTCCAGATCGGACGAATCTCGTCGAAGCGGCGGCCGTCCAGACGCTGGCCGCGTTCGAGGATCTCGTCGCGCATGACCTTTGCCTTCAGGTCCTTGAAGATGTGCTTCGCGCTCGACCGGCGCTCGACCTCTTCTTCGGGGATGCTGCCGACCAGCTCGGCCAGCACTTCATCCACGCGCAGGTAGTTGTCGAGTTTCTCGCGGACGCGCATGGCCTCGGCCAGCGG
Source organism: Vicinamibacterales bacterium (assembly GCA_038918905.1). Taxonomy (GTDB): domain Bacteria; phylum Acidobacteriota; class Vicinamibacteria; order Vicinamibacterales; family SCN-69-37; genus SYFT01. The sequence continues at coordinate 41,246 of JBCKZS010000010.1, read as the reverse complement.
CAGGTAGACCTTCTCTTCGACTTCCCGATAAAAGTCGGTGCTGATCTCCTTCGACTTGACCGTCTTCTTGGCCTTGCCGGCGTCCTTCTTCAGGTCGTCGATCATGTCCACGATCTGCCTGATGGCCGCGTGCGCGGTTTCGAGCGCCGTGATCATCTCGTCTTCGGTCGCTTCCTTCGCGCCCGACTCCACCATCATGATCGCGTCCTTGCTGCCCGCCACGACCAGGTCGATCTTGCTGGTCTTGCGCTGCGGGTAGGTCGGGTTCACGAGATACTGCCCGTCGACCAGGCCGATGCGGACGGCCGCAATGGTCTTCTGGAAGGGAATCGACGAAATCGCCAGCGCGGCCGAGGCGCCGGTGATCGCCAGCACGTCGGAATCGTTCTCGGTGTCAGCCGAGATCAGCAGGCCGATGATCTGCGTCTCGTAACGCCAGCCAGACGGGAACAGCGGCCGAATCGGCCGGTCGATCAGGCGGCACGTAAGCACTTCCTTCTCGGCCGGTTTGCCCTCGCGCTTGAAAAACCCGCCGGGGATGCGACCCGACGCGTACGTAAATTCCCGGTAGTCCACGGTGAGGGGCAGAAAGTCGATGCCTTCCCGCGCGTTGGCGGCGTGACACGCGGTGACCAGCACCATCGTGTCGCCCTGCCGGATGATGACGGAGCCGTCCGCCTGTTTGGCCAGTTTGCCGGTCTCGATCGACAGGGTCGACGATCCGACGGTCAGTTCTCTTCGCTGCATGAGTGCTTGTCCTTCTGCTGTGTCTACGCGTGCGCGGGCGCTACTTGCGGATGCCGAGGCGCTTGATCAGGTCGGAATAGCGGTCCGCATCCTTGCGCCGCACGTAGTCGAGCAGACGCCGCCGCTGGGAGACCATCTTGAGGAGACCACGCCGCGAGTGGTGGTCTTTTGCATGGGTTTTGAAGTGGTCCGTCAGGTAGGTGATGCGTTCGCTGAGAATCGCGACCTGCACTTCGGGAGACCCGGTATCGCCGTCGTGGGTCTTGTAGGTACCAATAACTTCTGTCTTCCGTTCCTTGCTCAGCACGATATCTGCCTTCCACGAGCCGTCCAGAGTGCGCGGGACTGCGCATGACCAGAGAGCCGTAAATCCTGCACCAACAAACGATTGATTCTAGCCGAGTACAACGGCAGGGTGCAAAAGACCGCCCCGTAAATCCGCCAGGGCGACGAGCGCCCCGGCGTCATCAAGCAGGCGCACCTTCGAGAGCCCCAGCCCGGCGGGAACCCATGCGCCTGCAATGAGTTGCGGCCCCACGGGGTTCCCGTGACGCACCCGGATCAACCCCTGGTCCGACAGCCGTACGGCGGGGAGTTCCGGAAGGGCGTCGGCCAGCGAGATCAGGCGCGGCTCCAGGTTGGGGCCCAGCCGGTCCGCCTCGTCCAGGGGCGTGGCTGCCGTGACCCGGAAGGCCCCGGACTGTGTCCGCCGAAGGGCGTCCAGATGCGCGCCGCAGCCGAGTTGTGCCCCGAGGTCGCGGGCGAGCGATCGGACGTAGAATCCGGCCGAGACGGTCATCCCGAGCCGGACCAGGTCGCCGATGCGGTCGACCACGTCCAGCGACCGCACAGTCACCGCGGAGGTCTTCAGCGGTACATGTTGATCGCGCCGGGCCATGTCGCAGGCCTTGTGCCCGTCGACCTTCTTCGCCGAAAACTGCGGCGGCATCTGGTCGAACGTGCCGCGGAACGTGTCGAGCGCCGCGCGAATCGCCCCATCCTCCGGCACCGGCCCCGACGGGCCCTCCTCCAGCCTCACCCCATCCGCGTCGTCGGTCGTCGTGGCAAACCCGAGCCGAATCGTGGCCTCGTAGGTCTTGTCGTGGCCCGAGAGCAGGGGGGCAAGCCGCGTGGCTTTGCCGAGCATCAGCACGAGCAGTCCGGTGCCGCGCGGGTCGAGTGTGCCGGCGTGGCCGATGCTGCGCTCACGCGTGACCTGCCGCAGGCGCGCCACGACGTCATGCGACGTCGGGCCTGAGGGCTTGTCGATGAGAAGAACGCCCGTCATAGGTGGCTGAGATGGCTGAGGTGGAAGGACTTCATCTCAGTCATCTCAACACCTCATGAAGGGCTTCTACGACCGCGGCTGTGACGGAGTCGCGCGTGCCCGCGATGGTGCAGGCGGCTGCGTTGACGTGTCCGCCTCCGTTGAACTGGAGCGCGACGGCGCGGACGCTGACGTCGCCTTTCGAGCGCATGCTGACGCGGTACTCGGTGTCGTCCTGTTTCCTGACGAGCGCCACCGCCACCACCTCCTTCGCGCCGAGCGGCAGGTTCACCAGGCCGTCGGTGTCGTCGGGCGTCGCGCCGCAGGCGGCCAGTATCTCGTCGTCGTAATAGAGCACCGCGAGCCGGCGGTCGTGGTGCAGCGTCATGGCGTTGAGCAGGGCGCCGGTCAGGCGGAGGCGGCCGGCGCCGAAGCTGTCAAAAATGTCGCGCGAGAGTTGCGCGGGCGACAGGCCGGTGGCGGCCACGCGCGCGGCGACGCGAAATGTTCGCTCGGAGATGGGGCCATGACGGAAGCCGCCCGTGTCGGTGGCGATCGCCAGGTACAGGTGCGCGGCGATGGGCTGTGTCCACGGCACACCGATCGCGTCGATGACGTCGGCCACCATCTCGCCGCAGGCGGCGGCGGACGCGTCGAACCAGTTCACCGACCCGTACATCGTGTTCCCCACGTGGTGGTCGATGTTGATCACCGTGGGGCGTTCCAGCCCCGCCACTTCCGTGCGGCTGAGGTCGCCGCACTCCATGACGATGGTGGCCTCGGCGCTGGCAGTGGCGCCGGCCAGCGGCGGGACGGTGGGTGCGACGATGATGCGGTCGAGGCCTGGGAAGGGCCGATATGTCGCGGGGGCGGGGTCCCTGTTGACGAGCCGCACGCGTTTGCCGAGCGCGTCGAGCGCAAACGCCATGGCCAACTGTGAGCCAATGGCATCGCCGTCCGGCCGCGCGTGTGACGTCAGCAGGAAGGAGTCGTGGGCACGGATGGCGGCGGCGACGTCAGCCGCCGATCCGCTCATTCGGGATCCTCGGGTGTGTTCGGATCGGGCGCGGCTGTTTCGTCCGTCGCGTTGGTCGCGGCGTCGGCGTCGGGGGGCGTCGCGCGTGCGCGGCGTTCGTTCTCGAGGTCCAGCAGAATCTGCTCGATGCGGTCCTGCTGTTCGATGGACTCGTCGTAAAAAAACTGCAGTTCCGGCACACGTCGCAGGCGCACGCGCGACGCGATCTGGCGGCGCAGGAAGGGGAGGGCGCGGTCGAGCGCCTTCTTGGTGTCGCGCCGCTGCTTGTCATCGCCGATGACGGTGTAGAGCACGCGCGCCAGTTGCAGGTCGGGCGTGACTGTGACGCGCGTGAGCGTCAGGAAGCCGATGCCGGGGTCCTGAATCTGCTGCGAGAGCATCCGGCTCAGCTCCTGGCGGATCTGCTCGCCGACACGATCGGGACGCGCGCCCTGGGCCATCAGAGCGTTTGCGCGATCTTCTCGATCTGAAAGATCTCGATGAGGTCGCCGACCTCGATGTCGTGATACCGGTCGAGGCTGAGGCCGCACTCCATGCCCGACTTCACCTCGCTCACGTCGTCCTTGAAGCGGCGCAGCGAATTGAGGCGGCCGGTCCACAGCACCCCGCCGCCGCGGAGCAGGCGCGCCTGCGCGTCGCCCGCGCGGGTAATGCGGCCTTCGCTGACCGTGCAGCCGGCGACCGTGCCGGCCTTGGGGGTCTTGAAGATCTGCTGCACCTGCGCCACGCCGATGCGCGTCTCGCGCAGGGTCGGCTCGAGCAGGCCGGTCATCGCCTTCTTGATCTCGTCGGTGACGTGGTAGATGACGGTGTGGTGGCGGATCTCGATTTCTTCGCGCTCGGCCACTACGACGGCATTGCGGTCGGGCTTGACGTTGAAGCCGATGATGACGGCCTTCGACGCGCTGGCCAGCAGCACGTCCGACTCGTTGATCGCGCCGACGCCCGTGTGGATGATGCGCACCTTGACCCGGGTGTCGGTCAGCTTGGCCAGCGTGTCGGCCAGCACTTCGGCCGAGCCCTGCACGTCCGCCTTGATGATGATCGCCAGCTCCTTCAACTGGCCTTCCGCCATCTGCTGCTGCATCGATTCCAGCGTGAGCCGCGAGCCGCGGGCGCCGAGCGCCTTGGCTTTGGCCTGCGCCTGACGATAGGTCACCACCTGGCGCGCCTTGATCGGATCGTTAATCACCTGCAGCGTGTCGCCAGGCGAGGGGAGGGCCGACAGGCCCAGCACTTCGACCGGCGTGGACGGGCCCGCCGACTTCACCTTGCGACCGACGTGGTCGAAGAGCGCGCGGACTTTGCCGTCCACGGTGCCCGCGATGAACAGGTCGCCTTCGCGAATCGTGCCGTCCTGCACGAGCACGGTGGCGACCGGGCCGCGGCCCCGGTCGAGTTTGGCTTCGAGCACCGTGCCCCGCGCCATGCGGGTCGGGTTGGCCTTGTGCGTGCCCAGGTCGGCCACGAGGAGGATCATCTCCAGCAATTGATCCAGGTTGGTCCGGTGCTTGGCGGAGACCTCGACGGTGACCGTCGTGCCGCCCCACTCTTCAGGCTGCAGGCCCAGTTCGGAGAGATCGCGCTTGACGCGCTCGGCGTTGGCGCCAGGCACGTCGATCTTGTTCACGGCCACAATGACGGGCACGTTCGCGGCCTTCGCGTGGTCGATCGCTTCCTTCGTCTGCGGCATGACGCCGTCGTCAGCGGCCACGACCAGGATGACGATGTCGGTGACCTTGGCGCCGCGGGCGCGCATCAGGGTGAAGGCTTCGTGACCGGGAGTGTCGAGGAACACCACGCGGCGTCCGTTGACGTCCACCGAGTAGGCGCCGATGTGCTGCGTGATGCCGCCGGCCTCGTGCTCGGCGACCTTGGTCGTGCGGATGCTGTCGAGCAGCGTGGTCTTGCCGTGGTCGACGTGGCCCATGACGGTCACGACCGGCGCGCGTTCGACCAGGTCTTCCGGCCTGGAGGTCTCCGCCTCCACGTCGATGACTTCTTCTTCGAACGACCGGATGAGCACTTCCGCGCCGAAGTCGCGCGAGACGAGCTGCGCCGTTTCGGCGTCGAGCGTCGAGTTGATGGTCATCATCATGCGATGGTCCATCAGTTTCTTCAGGACGTCCTTGGGTTTGACCTCGAGTTTGTCGGCCAGGTCCTTCACCGACATGCCTTCGGCCAGCGTGATGAGTTTGGTGATCGGCGGCGGCGGTTCCTGCGGCACCGGCATCTGCGGCCGGTCATCACGACGCGGGCCGCGCGTGCGCGGGCCGGAATACGACGGGCGATAGGTGGACTGACCCGGGCGTTGTCCGAAGGGCGGACGCAGGCCTCCAGGGCCGGCGGGCTGACCCGGCCGGACCGGCTGCGATGGCAGCGGACGCGGGCCGCCAAGTGGCGGGCGCGGACCCGCGGGAATGGGACGCCCTGTGGGACCGCCGGGACGCATCGTGCCCGGAATGGCGGGACGCGTCGGTGCGGGCGGGGCCATCTGCGGCCGGACGACCGGACGTTGCGGAATCGGCCGCGCGGCAGGCGCCTCGCCGGTCAACGGATCTTCAATGCGAAGACGCCGGATCGGCGGCGCCGTGCGGCCGAGCGGCCGCGTGACCGGCGAAATCGCGGGCGCTGGCGGCTGCGGTGTCGCGGCCACTTTCGGTGCAGGGGTCGCGGCCGGCTTCGGCGCGGGTGCTGCGACTGGCGCCGGGGTTTCAGCGGCCGGCGTGGCGGCCCCAGCGGCCAGCGCGGGCGCTCTGACTGCGGGCGTGGGTTCGGGGATCCCTGCCGGGGCAGCGGCCTCGGCAGGCGTGTCCTGCACAGCGGCGGCCGGCTCCGGGACGTGCGGGGCGGTGGGCGCCGCAGCCTCCGGTTCGGCGGTGGCTGGCGCCGCGTCGGCGTGAGCCTCGTCCTGGGCCGGTGCCGCCACCGGTTTGATGGTCTTGACCAGACGCGGCCGCAACACGGGCGCGACGGGCCTGGGCGGCTCGGGCACCCTGGCGGCGGTCCTGCCGGACGTCTTCCCCCAGGACTTTCCCGGCGCCTTGCCCCCTGTCTGTCCCCCGGCCCTCGCGGGGGCCTTGGCCGTGGCTGCCGGCGCATCGGCAAACATCGTGTTGGCCGGCGGCAACGCAATCTGCCGCTTCCTGGCCTGGCGTTCCACGAACTGGCGCGCGACGATCTCCTCGATCGAACTCGACGCGCTCTTCACCTCGATGCCGGTCTCCTTCTTGAGCAGCGCCATGGCGTCCTGGCTCGACAAGCCCAACAGTTCAGCGACCTTATAAATCCGGACAGTGGCCAAGGGAACCTCGGTGAATCTGAAATCTGAAATCTGAAATCTAAAAATCGGCGATCGGCAATACGTCAGTCGCGCGGCGCCGACTCGTCTGTCGCGCCGGCGGTCTCCGCGCCTTCGGTCGTGTCCACGGTGTCGGGCGTCTCCACAGCCGCGGGTGTGGCCGCGGCGGCGTCGACCTGGGCGGCGGCGTCGGCCCTGGCGGCGGCGTCGGCCCTGGCGGCGGCCTCGACCTGGGCGGCGGCGTCGGCCCTGGCGGCGGCCTCGAGGACCACGGCCACCGTTTCGGCGTCGAAGCCGGGCAGGGCGGCGAGTGTGTCGGCGCCGGTTGCCCGAATCTTCTCGACCGTCGTGTACCCCGCGGCCTGAAGGACACTCACCACTTCGTTGTGGATGCCGGGCAGCGCCAGGGGCGCCTCGGCCTCGGTCGCATCGCCAAACTCGAGACCGGCCAATTGCAGCTCGACTTCCTTCTTCTTGTCTTCGTCGCTCTTGATGTCGATCTTCCAGCCCGTCAGTTTCGCCGCGAGGCGGACGTTCTGGCCCTTCTTGCCGATCGCGAGTGACAACTGCCGGTCTTCGACCAGCACCTCCACCACCCGCGCCTCGTCGTCGACGATGGTGACGCGCTGGACGCGGGCGGGGCTGAGGGCCTTGGTGATGAAGTCGACCGGATCTTCCGACCATTCGACGATGTCGATCTTCTCGCCGCGCAGTTCGCGAATGATCGCCTGCACGCGGGTGCCGCGCATGCCGACGCAGGCGCCGACCGGGTCGACGTCCCGTTCACGCGAGAACACGGCCACCTTCGCGCGGTCGCCGGCCTCGCGCACGCAGCCGCGAATCATGACCGTGCCGTCGTAGACTTCCGGCACTTCCTGTTCGAACAACTTGATGAGCAGGGCCGGGTCGGTGCGCGAGAGCACGACCTGCGGTCCCTTGACGTTGTGCGTGACGGCCTTGATGACCGCGCGCACGCGGTCGCCGATCGCGTAGTTCTCCGCGCGCGACTGTTCCTTGCGTGGAATCTGGGCTTCGACGCGGCCGATTTCGACGATGAGGTCGCCGCTTTCGAAGCGCTTCACCACCGCGTTGACCACTTCGCCGACACGCTGGCTGAACTCGCCGTGAATCTTCTCGCGTTCGGCCTCGCGCACCCGCTGCGCGATGACCTGTTTGGCGGTTTGCGCGGCGATGCGGCCGAGTTTGTCCGTTTCCTTCGGGAACTCGATTTCCATCCCGACTTCGGCCTCTTCGCCGTACAGCTCCTGCGCCGCGCTGAGGGCGATTTCCCTGGCTGCGTCGGCGACCCCGTCCACGATCTGTTTGACCGCATACAACTCGATCTGCCCGGTCTCAAGGTTGAAACGCGACCGCAGGTCGTCTTCGTCCTTGAACACCTTGCGCGCGGCCGCCAGGTACGCGTCTTCGATCGCACTTACGACGATGGCCGGGTCGATGCCCTTGTCCTTCGCCACCATTTCAATCATCTGCTGCAACTCAGTCGCCATATAGTCCCGCACTCAATCGGTCTGCTGCCTGAAATTCCACATCCAGCCGTGCCCGCCGAATCGCGTCCAGCGGGATCCGGTGCACCCGCCGGCCCTCGGTCAGGAGCACCGCGCCGGCGTCGACGCCCGTCAACCGGCCGGAAAAACTCGTCTGCCCTTCCACCGCCACGCTCGTCACGATCTTCGCCCGCCGCCCGGCAAAGCGGCGGTAGTCGGCCTCCTGGCGCAGCGGACGATCGAGTCCGGGTGACGACACCTCCAGGGTGTAGGCCCGCTCGAGCGCGGCGCCGAGGTCGTCCTCGACGTCCAGCAGCGTCCCGAGGTCGTGGCTCATCCGCTGGCAGTCTTCGATGCCCACGGCGTCCCGCGGCCGATCCGGACCGTGCGCTTCGACCCACGGCCGGTCGATCACGATCCGGAGCACCCAGCCGATCGACTCGCGCCGGCACTGCAGGTCGAACAGCTCAAGCCCGTGGCTGTGGGCCACGCGGATCGCCGCCTGGCGCACACGGTCGACGGCACGGTCGCGGGTCGAAGTCACAACTGGGTCCCGACGGCGCCCGGAGCGAGAAGGGGTCTAAAAACAGAAAAAGTGGGCACGGGCCCACATACCACTTCCATTCCCGCTACGAGCACCCGCGAGTATAGCACGGACATTTCCGGCGCCCCGCCGGTCAAAATGAGCTCGTAGCTGATTTCCGGCAAATCAGCTACGAGCTCATTTTGAACCCGCAGCTCGTGGCCGGAGCCGCGGGCGCCTGCGCGATGGCGGCCGACACCAGGTCGGCCAGGAGGGCGTACCCGGCATCGTTCGGGTGAAAACCGTCACTCGAGTAGAGGGACGACTGATAAACGGGGGCGTGGCACATCAGGTCGATCACCCGCACCCGGCTCGAGCGGGTGGCGTTCATCCCGGCGGAGAACCCGACGGACAACTGGCGCAGCCACTCCCGTTCCTCGGCCGTGTATCCGGCGGCGTAGGGTAGCCGGGCCATGTTGGGCAGGTTGAGGACGATGATCTGCGCGGCGGAGGCACGGTTGGTGATGCCGGTGACGAGCGCCGCGAAATCGCGGCCGAAATTCTGGATGCGGGCCTGCGCGTAGGCCGCGCGTTCGCCCACCGCCAAGGGGCGCAGGGCGGCGCCGATGGCGTTGACGTCGTTGCCGCCGGAAAACACCGTGACGAGGGTGGACCCGCGCGGGACAAACGGGAGCTCTCCGTCGATGAAGTTGGCGACAATCCCCCGGCCCAGGCTGTTGCCAATGTCCATGATTTCGCGGCTCAGCACCGCGCCGGGGATGCCCAGGTTGGAGACGTCGAAGTCGGCATGGGCGGCCCGCAGGCGCCGGGCCACCGTCTGGACGTAGCCCGTGCCGTCGGGACACGGCGAAAACGGCACGCACGGGGCGCTGCCCCCATACCCGATGGCATCGCTGGCGCCCAGGGCGCCGTACCGCACTGCGCCGTTGGCGGGTCCCGGCTCGGTGGGGGCCTTGATCAGATCGCACCCCGCCAGCGCGGCGAGACACACGGCGAAGGTCCAGATCGGGAGTCGGCGCATACGTCGGGTTATCGGCCGCCTGTCGGGTAAGCGTTACCCCCAGAAAATGAGCTCGTAGCTGATTTGGAATAAATCAGCTACGAGCTCATTGCTGGCGTGACGACCAGGTCTGATTCCGGCGACGGGCCGTCGACCATCACGCGCACCCGGTCGCCTTTGCGCGCTTTGAGCCGCGCGGCGACGATCTGCTTCTGCAGCTTCATCACGGCGTCGCGGCGGGACCTCTTCACCTTCGCCGGCACGTCGTCCACGAGGTCGTATGCGCGCGTGCCTTCTTCGTGCGAATAGGTGAACACGCCCACGTGGTCGAACTGCGTGTCGCGCACGAAGGCGAGTAACTGCTCCACGTCGGCCTCGGTCTCGCCAGGAAACCCCACAATGAACGTGGTGCGGAGCGTGACATCAGGCACTGTCCGCCGGATGCGCGCCAATAATTTGTCGTACGCCTCGCGGTTGCCAGGGCGCCGCATGCGGCGCAGCACATCAGCCGACGCATGCTGCAGCGGCAGGTCGATATAGTGGCACACCTTGTCGCACTCCGCCATCGCCTGCAGCACGTCGTCAGTAATCGTCGTGGGGTAGAGGTAGAGCAGACGGATCCACGCGAGGCCGGCCACCTCGTTCAGCCGCCGCAGCAGCGTGGCCAGCGCACCGCGCTGACCGCGGTCGAGGCCGAAAAACGTCGTGTCCTGCGAGATGAGCAACACCTTGCGGACGCCTCCCGCCGCCAACGTTTCGGCTTCGCGCACGATCGCGTCCACCGCGCGGCTGCGGTATTCCCCGCGCAACGTCGGGATGATGCAGAACGCGCACGTGTAGTCGCACCCTTCCGCAATCTTGACGTAGGCAAAGTGCGACGGCGTGGTCAGGACGCGTGGGGTGTCGGTGCTGTAGAGATACGTGATCGGTGCTCGGGTGCTCTCGTGCACGGGTGCACCGGCGCTTTCGTGCTCGGGTGCACTCGTGCTCTGGTGCACGTGCGCGCCTGTAGCTTCGGCGCGCGATCGAAACAAGGTCATCGGCGTCGGTTGACCGGCAATGGCGCCGACGATTTCGGGCACTTCACCGGTGCCGAGGCACACGTCGATCTCCGGGATCTCGGCCTTGAGCTGATCGCGATAGCGCTGCGCCAGACCGCCGGTGACGATCAGCTTCCTGCACGAGCCGTTGCGCTTGAACTGCGCCATCTCGAGGATGGCCTACACCGACTCTTCCTTGGCATTGTCGATAAACGCGCAGGTGTTGACGACGATGACCTCGGCGGTGGAGGCGTCGGCTGTCAACTCGTGCCCGGCGTGTTTCGCCAGGCCGAGCATGACCTCGCCGTCCACGAGGTTCTTCGGACACCCGAGCGAGACAAAACCTATGCGCATGATTTGCTATCTACGGATACAACCGATTCAACATCCGGGGATAGGGAATCGCCTCGCGCAGGTGGTCGAGGCCGCAGATCCAGGAGACGACGCGCTCGATGCCCATGCCGAAGCCGCCATGGGGCACACTGCCGAAGCGGCGGAGGTCGAGATACCACTCGAACGCCTCCCGCGGCAGGTGGTGTTCCTTGATTCGCTGCAGCAGCAGGTCGAGGTCTTCGAGGCGCTGGCCGCCGCCGATGATCTCGCCGTACCCCTCGGGGGCCAGGACGTCGACCGACATCGAGACGTCGGGACGCCCTGCCATCGGCTTGAAGTAGAACGCCTTGATCTTGCTCGGATAACCGGTCACGGCGACCGGCCCATCGAAGTGTTCGGACAACGCGGTCTCGTCCGGACTCCCGAAGTCGCCGCCCCACTCGAACGGCAGGCCCTTCTCCTGCAGCACCTTCACCGCGTCGTCATACGTAATGCGCGCGAAGGGCGTCGTGATGCGCGCCAGTGTCGTGGTGTCGCGCTCGAGGACCGTCAGCTCCTTCTGTCGACGGTCGAGCACGCGGGCGATGACGTGCGCCACGAGGCCCTCGGCGAGCGCGATCACGTCGTTGAGGTCGGCGTACGCCACCTCGGGTTCCACCATCCAGAACTCGGTGAGGTGGCGCCGCGTCTTGGATTTCTCCGCGCGGAAGGTCGGGCCGAAGCAGTACGTGCGGCCGAGCGCCATCGCGTTCGCTTCGTTGTAGAGCTGGCCGCTCTGCGTCAGATACGCCGTCGTGTCGTCGAAGTACTGCACCGGGAACAGCGTCGTGGTGCCTTCGCAGGCGGATGGCGTGAAGATGGGGGTGTCGGCCAGGATGAACCCGCGGCGGTTGAAGTAGTCGCGCACGGCGTCGATCACTTCGTGGCGGATGCGGAGCACGGACTGCTGGCGCTGCGAACGAATCCAGAGATGGCGGTGATCCATCAGGAAGTCGACGCCATGTTCCTTGGGCGTGATGGGGAAGTCGGTGGACGCGCCGACGACCTCAAGGCCGCTGACGTCGAGCTCGTATCCGCCCGGCGCGCGCGCGTCAGCACGCGGCGTGCCGTGGACGATGATGGCGCTTTCCTGCGAGAGGTGGTCGGCCGTGGCGAAGGCCTCGTCGCCGACGGCGGCCTTCGACATCACGGCCTGGATGAAGCCGGATCCATCCCGCATCTGCAGGAAGTGAATCTTGCCGCTGGAACGCCGGCCCGCCAGCCAGCCCTTGAGGGTGACCGGTGTGCCGACGTGCGACGCGATGTCTTCGATGTAGACGTGCACCCGGCTGATGTTACCGGAATTCCTCGACATACCGCGCGAGCAGGTCGCGCAGGGGGGCGAACCGCGGGTGTTTGTGCGCCTGCTCCCGCGCGTAGCGCAGCGTGCGCGGGATGTACTGGATGTAGACCGTGTTGCCCCGGGCGGTGGTCTGATAGCCGAACGTGCCCAGGGCTTTGAGGTTCCGCTGCAGGGCCATTTCGTCGAACCGCCGGCGGAACTCGGGCCCTTCCGTGGAGCGACCGGTCAGCGCGAGGAAGTACGCCAGCAGTTCGTCCACGACCTCGTCGGCGATGTCCACGTAGGAATCACGCAGCAGCGACACCAGGTCGTAGGTGTCGGGGCCCATGCGGGCGTCCTGAAAATCGATGATCCAGAGCTGGCCGTCCGACAACATCAGATTCCGGCTGTGATAGTCGCGGTGGCACAACACCCGTGGTTCGGCCGCGAGCGTGGCCACGAGTTCGCCCAGGGCGGCGCGCAACGCGTCGCGATCGCCGGGCTCGAACACCACACCCCGGTAGGCCTCAAGGAAATGTTTGACGAAGAAGTCCATCTCCCACGTGAGCTTCTCCTCGTCAAACGCGATGCCGTAGGGGATGTACTTCGGCTGGGCGAGTTCCCGCCCGCGCCGCTGTATGACCTCGATGAATCCGACGGCCTGCCGGTAGAGGGCGGCGTGTTCGGAGGCCGGCGCCGCGCCGACGTGCGCCTGCAACGTCACGTCCCCGAGGTCGTCGAGCGCCAGCACGCCCTGATCCGCCGCTTCCCCCAGGATGTGGGGCACCGGGAGCGGCATCGCGGCCAACAACTGGGCCACGTTCACAAACGGCAGCGCCTGGTACTCAAACGGCGCCGCGTTGACGGCCAGGACAAACGACTGCTTGCCTCGTGGCAACACCCGGAAGTACCGACGGTCCGATGCGTCACCGGTCAGCGGCACCACACGGGCCGAGGTCTGGGTCGTGCGGTCGAGGTAAATCTGAACGGGAGCAGGCAGCGCGCGGGACATCGAGGATGAGTGTACCCAGAAATTGAGGATTGAGGATTGAGGATTGAGGATTGAGGATTGGGGATTGAGGATTGGGGATTGAGGATTGGGGATTGAGGATTGGGGATTGAGGATTGGGAGTGCTGATTCACTGAATATGGCGACCCCAGACAGCGTCCGGGTGTGTCCGCAGTGCGGGTTTTCGCACTTGCGTCCCTCGCAGGCGCGCACGTGGCTTGAGAGTGCGCAGGGTTGGTGGACGCGCACGCGGTGGTTCCGGTGCAACACCTGCGGCTGGCGCGGACGGGTGCGTGATGTCTGGAGTCCGGACGCGGCGTTCCCCGACCTGCCGCCCTTGCGCCTCGGCCGGGAACTGGACATCGAGATTCTGCAGGAGCGCGACGAGACGGCGCTGGTGGACCTCGTGTTGTCGCACGCCAACTCCATTCAACGTACGGTGAAGCTGTGGCTCGACGACAGCCGGCGGCGCCGCCCGGCTGGCTGTGCGTCACGACGGTGCGCAGCGCCCAGCGGCTGCTCGAAGCGCAGTTAGTGCACGAGCTGTCGCTCGACTACGACCTGGGCTGGTGCGCCGACTGCATTCACCGTGGCGAACACCTCAAGCACACCGGCCAGCGTCACTGTCCGCACACGCCCACCGGCTACGATCTGGTCGCGTGGATGGCGGAGACGGGCCACTGGCCGAAGCTGCCGCCCAACGTCCACAGCGGGAATCTCGACGGCGGCGCGCGCATGCTGGGCGTGATCGCGCGGCACTGGCATGGCGACCAGCTCCTGTCGCCGCTGACCGGGCCCGCCGAGCCGAACCCCGTCCGTGGCCCGCCCGGGGCATCCGCAGGCGAGCGCCCACGCCGCGATGGCGACACTCACCGTCTGTCCGAAGTGCCAGGGCCCGTTCCTGCAGCGGTCGCACCGGCACTCGAAGGTCGACCGGTTGCGTTCGCGGCTGACGCGACGGTACCCCGTGCGGTGCGCATCCTGCGGCTGGACGAAGTGGGTGGCCGCGCCGATTCTCGTCCGCTTCAGTTCCGGGACCGAGACGCCCGCCGAGGCCATCGAGTCCCAGCGCTTTGAGCGGATCGACCCGCCCGATTCCCGCCCGGAGTAGACGGGCATACAATGGCGGGGTCATGGCATTCGACGACTTGCCCCTGCGCCCCGCGTCCGGGCTGCCTCCTCCGCCTCCACCGCCCGCTCCGCCCCCCTCGTCTGCCGTGCGGTGGGTGGTGGTGGGCGTGCTGGCGCTGGCGGCCGGTGGGGCCCTCAGCCTCTGGTGGATGACCCGCGCGCAGCCCGACGAGGTCGTGCCCGCGCCCACCGCCGCGACCGACGCCGCGATGACGACCAATCGCCCGCTGCGGGAACCGATGGAACTGCCGGCGCTCGATGGGTCCGACACGGTGTTCCGTGACCTGGTCGGCCTGCTCTCGCGGCATCCCCTGCTGGCCCGTCTGCTGGCGAGCGACGGCCTGATCCGGGCCGCCGTACTGGCGGTGGAACAGATCGGCGAAGGGCGAACGCCCGCCGTGCCGCTGCGCGTGTTGCGGCCGCCCACGCGCCTGGCCATTACCGGATCGGAGAGTGGCCGCATCGACGCGCGCACGTACACGCGGTGGGACACGGCGACCTCGGCGCTCACCTCGGTGAGTCCGTCGGAAGCTGCGCAGCTCTATGTGAACATCAAGCCGCTGTTTGACACGGCGTACGCCGATCTCGGACATCCCGGCGGAGATTTCGACCGGTCGATTCAGCGCGCGATCGAGATGCTCGTGGCCACCCCCGAACCGTCGGGCGATCCGGAGCTCCTGCGCCGGCCCGGCTACTTCGAACACACCGACGCCACGCTGCGCGGACTGCGCCCGGTCCAGAAGCAACTGCTGCTCGTGGGCCCCGACGCGCGCCAGCGGATTCTCGGCTGGCTGCGCCGGCTCGCCGAGGCACTCGACATTCGCATCAGTGGGTAGGAGCGAGGCATGCCTCGGCCCTACGAAGGCACCATTCTTACGACGAAAACTGACTTTGAAGGACTCTGAGTCGCTGATCTGGTAGAATCCAGCGGTTCATGCGGAAGTGTCCGGCCTGCGGCTCATCTTGAATTTACCCCTCGCGCCTCAGGTCACCCGCTGAGCGGATCCGTCGTGTCTTCAGTGAAAAGCAGCCCTATCGGTGCCACGCGTGTAACCACCGCGGCTGGTACCAAATCTATGTGCCGCTGACCGAAGGTCCCGACGCGGCGCCCGACGACCTGCGCACCGGCCTGTCGTCCACGCCGATTACGCCCGACGACCTCGACAAACTCGACAAGGGGTAAACGCGGTCCAAGGGTCCAGGGATCCTACTCTTCCCTCAACAGCCGCGACAGGTCCACCCGTGAAGCGCCGATCGCGGGACGCGCGGTGACGACCGGGGCGATCACGCGGAGGCCGATCATCGTGGTCGCCAGTGTGACCGGGTCAACCGGTTCCACCTGATAGAGGAAAGGCGGATCGATCTGCCGAACGATGTTCTGGACCTCTGGACCCCTGGACCTCTCGTTTACCGCCCTGCGGCGGCCACCATGCGCGGCGTGAGCAGCACGCGCAGCACGCGGTTGTAACTGCGCACGCCGTCCTGCACACGATTGGACTTCAGGTAGCCGTCGTACACGCGGAAGGCCGACTGACGCACGGCCGGCCGCTGTCGCGTCAGGCGCTGCGCCAGCGCGGCCAGGTCCTCCACCACGCCGGGCGCCAGACGCGCGCGCACCGCGCGCCAGTCGCCGGGAGGCAGCGCGCCCGCCGTTTCCAGAATGACGAATATGTGGGCGCTGTACGCCAGCGCGGCGTCACCCGTCACACACGCCAGCCACGCGATCGCGCTCGCATCCGCTTCGTCCGCGAACCCCGCCAGGTGCGCCCACTCGTGCGCCAGCACCATCGGCCGCTCGAACGGAAGCAGATCCGGGTGCACGATCGATTCGAGCGCGACGGGATTCACCATGCCGTTGACCCCGGCCGCGGTGAAAAACGGCGTCAACACGCGTGACTCCTTCGGACGGCCCGGCGTCGCCAGGCGCGACAGCCCCAGCGCCGACAGTCCCCGCTGGAACGACGCCTCAAGCCGGCCCGCGATGTCCTGATAGTCGGCACTCGCGCCCGCCGCCGCGGCGCGCAACCGTCCCGCTTCCGTCGCGGCCGTCGTCGCCAACCGCCGCAGCGCCTCGACATCGGGCGCCTCCGACGACGCGCCGCCCAGCGTCGTCTCCAGCGCCTGCCGCCGGTAGTTCATCCCCCAGAGGACAAGAAACGCCAAGGCGATCACCGCCGCCGCGCGCACGACGCGCCGAATCAGTTCCCACACGGCGCTCACGAACCCGCGCGACAGAATGGCGAACACCGCACGGCCCATCAACACGACGAGGTACACCGCGAGCAGGCCGAGCCCGACATCAATGATCGCGAACGGCGCCTGGTTGCTCGCCTGCGTCACGACCCGCTGGATCTGTGGATACACACCACGCGCGTAGGCCAGCTCGATCAGCCAGGCCGGCCATGGGATCACGACGACCAGCGCCACCAGCAGCGGCCAGAACCACCAGCCGCGCACCCGCACGCGGCTCATGACGCGGGAGGCTCGTGCGGCTCGGTGCCGGTCATGAGCCGGACCGATCGCTGACAGTGAAGTACGATACGGCCCACTGAAGGAGCACCGACAGGTGATGGTTCCTGCGATCGAGCGCGACGACGTCCACGCCGGCGTGCCGAAGGGCCTTGGCGGCGTTCAGACCGCCGAAGCCGCCCCCGATGATGACCACGCGCGGTCGCGACATCGCGAATCAGTAGACCCGGCTGACGCCCGGCGGCCCGTGGTGGAACGTCTCCATGCGGTCATCGTACACTCTCTGCATGGCATCTTCCGACACGCACGACGAGGTCGCGCCGCCCGGCTCCTGGGGACGTTCCACCGTACACACCGCGTGCCCGCTCGATTGCCCCGACGCCTGCAGCCTCGCGGTGACCGTCGAAGGCGGCCGCATCCAGAAGATCGACGGCAGCCAGTTGGCGCCCTCGACCGACGGGTTCATCTGCGGCAAGGTCCGGGGCTTCGACCGGCGCGTCTACTCGGCCGAGCGTGTCCTCTATCCCGCCATCCGGCGCGGCCCCAAAGGCCGCGGCGACTTCACCATCGTCCCCTGGGCGGAAGCCCTCGACCTCGTCGCGTCGAAGATGACCGAGGCGCGCGACCAGTTCGGCGCCGAATCGGTGCTCCCCTGCTACTACGGCGGCAGCAACGGCCTGCTGACCAACGACTGCGAAGACGCGCGCCTCTTCCGCCGGTTTGGCGCCTCGCGCCTCGCGCGCACCGTGTGTGCCGCGCCCACGAACGCCGCGGCCACGGCGATGTACGGCAAGATGGCCGGCGTTGCGTACGCCGACTACGCCCACGCCCGCCTCATCATCGTCTGGGGCGCCAACCCGCCCGCGTCCGGCATTCACCTGATGGCGCACATCAAGCAGGCGCAGAAGGCCGGCGCCAGGCTGGTCGTGATCGACCCGCGCCGGACGCCGCTCGCGCGCACGGCAGACCTGCACCTGCCCGTCGCGCCCGGCACCGACCTGCCCGTCGCGCTGGCGCTGATTCGCGAACTGTTTGTGACCGGTCGCGCTGATGCGGCGTTCCTGGCCGCGCAGGCGACGGGCGTCGACGACCTGCGTCAGGCGGCGGACCCGTGGACACTCGACCGCGCGGCGCAGATCGCGCGCATCAAGGTTGCCGACCTCAGGCAAGTGGCCGAGTGGTACGGCACGATCTCACCGGCCGTGATCCGATGCGGGTGGGGGCAGGAGCGCAACCGCAACGGCGGCGCGGCTACGATGGCCATCCTCGCGCTGCCGGCCGTCGCCGGCAAGTTCGGCCTGCAGGGGGGCGGCTACACGATGAGCAACTCGGGCGCGTACGGCCTCGCGGCCGAGTCCTGGATCAACACGCCGGCTCCCGATTCGCGCCTGGTCAACATGAACCACCTCGGCCGCGCGCTCACGGAGTACGCCGATCCGCCGGTGCAGGTGCTGTTCGTCTACAACTGCAACCCGCTCGCGACCATGCCCGACCAGAACCGCGTCCGCCGCGGCCTGGAACGCGAGGATCTCTTCACCGTGGTCTTCGAACAGGCGATGACCGATTCGGCGAAGTATGCCGATGTCGTGTTGCCGGCCACGACCTTCCTTGAGCATTACGACATCGCGCGCGGCTACGGCGCGTATCACCTGCAGGTCGTGCAACCCGTGATCGAGCCCGTGGGCGAGGCGCGGCCGAATCACGAAGTCTTCCGCGCCCTGGCGATCCGCCTCGGTCTCGCGGACGTGGACACGGATGCCCTCGGCCAGACCGAAGCGCTGATCGACGTCACCGCCCATATGCCCGAGCATCTGAGCGCACCCCTGCACGCCGGCGCCGTGGCCACCGGACCGGCCAACGGCGCACCCGTGCAATTCGTTGACGTGCTGCCGAAGACACCCGATCGGAAGGTGCACCTCTATCCCGCCGCGCTCGACACCACTGCGGGCCTCTACGTGTTCCAGCCCGACCCGGCCACCGCCGAGTACCCGCTGGCGCTCATCTCGCCCGCCAGCGCTCACACCATCTCGTCCACGCTCGGCGAGTTCCGCCCGGGCATCGCCAAACTCAAAGTGCATCCCGACGATGCGCGGGCGCGGTCGATTGAGGAAGGCGATGCCGTCCGGGTATTCAATGCGTTGGGGGATGTGTGGTGCGATGTGACCGTCACGCCCGAAGTGTGCGCGGGCGTCGTCTCGCTGCCCAAGGGTCTATGGGCCCGCAGCACCTACAACGGCGCGACGTCCAACGCGCTCGTGCCTGACACGCTCACCGATCTCGCCGGCGGCGCCTGTTTCAACGACGCACGCGTGCAGGTAGCGTTGCGCCAGAGAAACTGAGCTCCCCATGACAAATAACAAATCGTAAATCGTACATTTCTAGAATCCCTGCAGCACTCCCAACTGCCATTTCCACGGGCGGCCGGCGCGATCGATCGCGCGCGCCGAGGAGAGTTCCAGCGTCAGGAAGCCGAAGATGTTCGCGCGGATCGCCGCGCCGTAGCTGCGCACGAGGTCGCGGGTGCCGCCGGCGAACGACGGCGAGGAGCCGGACGACCACGCGACGCCGGCATCGAAGAACGCGGCGATCTCGAGCGGCACGTAGGAGCCGTAGTCGATCTCGCCGCGGAGCAGGCCGAGGAGCGGCGCGCGGATCTCGGCGTTGGCCAGCGCCACGCGGCTGCCCATGAGCCGATCGAACACCCGGCAGCGATCGGGATCAAACGCGGTGCACTCCCCTGGGGCGAACGATCCGAATCCGTACCCGTGGACCAGCGCCTGGTGGCCGGCATAGAGCTGGGCCAGTTGCCGGTGCTCGGCATCGCCGCCGTACCGCCCGACGTGCATCACCCGAAACGCCAATGTGACCGGCCGCACCGGCATCAGGTACTGCCGCCAGTCCACCACCGCCGTCGTGTAGCGCAGCGAGCCGCGCGTCCCCGTCACCTCCAGGCGGTACCGGCGCCCGAGGATCGGACTGATCGCGCCGAACAACGACGTGTCGTGGACCAGCGCGCCGGTGAGCGTGGCCAGGTTCAGCGACTGCTCGAGCGTTGACTTCGAGTCACGCCGCTCGAGCAACTCTTCACTCTCGGTGTCGTAGACCCGATCGCGAATCCGGCGCGTAAAGGACACGGCGTGGGCACCGGCGCCCAGCTCGAACCGCGTCGATCGGCTGAACGGATACGCCGTCATCATCGAACCACCGCGGAACGTCTGCCGGTCGATGATTTCGCTGAGTGTGGTCGTGCCCGCCGACGGATCGTCCACCCAGGAGAGGTACCCGATCCGGTACGGCACCTGCTCCAGCACGGCCGCCCAGTTCCAGCGATGACGCCGGCTGATGTAGAGCAATTGCGCGCCGAGGTCAGCGATGTCCCCCGAGACCTGCGCGCCCACGCCCAGCACCCGATCGCCCAGCATGTCGCTGAACAGCGCGCCGATGCTGCCGCCCACAAACCCGCCGAACGAGTTCACCCCGGCCGTGATTGTCGGTTGCGTCACGATGTCGAGCGAGAGCGGGCGTTCGTACGGGGCCGACTCAGCGACGATGCCGGGAGGCGGGAGGCCGTGCGCGGAGTCATTCAGGAGGCGCGTCACATCGCCCGTGACAAAATTCGACAGACTGGCCGGTCGTCCAGCGGCCGCCTCCGGCGTCAACGCCGCCGCCGATCGGGACGAGGGGGCGGGCGGCACCATCGCCACCACGTCCGCCTCGTCAAGCACGTACAGGGCGTGACCATCACGCTCGAACACACTGAACACCAGCCGATCGGTCGTCGTCGCGATCGACAGCGTTGGACTGGACGCGGCGATGCCTGCAATGCCGGTCGCGAACGCCGTCAGACGCGACACCGGTCCGCCGTCGATCCCAATCCGATACAAATTGCTGACGCCGTCAGGCTCGGCGACAAACGTCACGTGACGGCCATCGGCGCTCACCTGCGGACTCAGGTGTTTGCCGGTGAGGAATGCCTGAATCGGCTGCACCTCCTTCGTGGCGATCGCCATACGCGCGAGCCGAAGCGGTCCCGGTTTGAGCCACTCGAGATCGGTGCTGAACCGCTCGGTGACAAAGACCACGGTCCTGCCGTCGGGAGTGAACGTCGGTTCCAGGTCGGCGAACGGATCGGACGTCAATGCGGTGACCACGCCACTGGCCACCTCCACCAGGTACAGATCGGTCAGCCCGCCGCGATTGCCACTCAGCACCAGCGTGCGGCCGTCGGGCGACCACGCCGGCCCCAACGCATCGTCGAGATCGTCGAGGACGATCTCGCGCGTGATCCGGCCGTTCTTCGGATCCACGAAAGCGAGGGCGGGCCGGCCGCGGCGCACCGCGGTGATAACCAGTTGGCGCCCGTCGGGTCGCCAGGCTCCTGCCGAGTAGAGGAACTGCAGGCTGTCGAAGTGAGGGTCGGTCGCCGACCCGAGCAGCTTCCGCTCGATCCGGCCCGTGGTCGTGTTGGCGAGATAGAGATCGACGGAGAGCCGATCCCGTTCCGAGAAAAACGCGACCCGCGTGCCGTCGGGACTCACCTTCGGCCCGACGTTGATCCGCCCGCCACCATTCTCCTCGCTGAGCAGCCGACGAGGCTGGCTGGTGAGCGACGGCAGGTCCACCTCGGCGCCGCGGATGGCCTCGAGAATGGACCGGTGCCAGTCCTCGGTCAGCCCGTCCGGATCGGTCCCGAGTTGCGCGGCGAGCCCGCTCATGTCAAAGCGCGGGTGGGCCGCCGACCGCAGCAGCGACGCCACCGCCCGGTCGCCATACCTGGCGCCGATAAACGCCCAGAACGCGTGGCCCCAGCGGTACGGAAACAACTTCGGGTGGTTCAGATCCTTGACGTGCGGCAGCCGCTCGGTGAGGGCCGCATCGCGCATCCACATGGCCGTCTGGGCGTCCAGGGGACCGAGCGACAAGTACTCGGCCATCCCCTCGGCAAACCACAGCGGGTACTGCAGGATGCCGGGAAGCGCGAATTCCGACTCGCGGGGATCGGCCCCGGTCATGTCGAACTGGAAGGCGTGCACCAGCTCGTGGCCCAGGACGTGGTCCGTATCGGCGAGCGACCCCGCCATGGGCAGCACAATGCGACGCTTGAGGGCGTCGGTGGCGCCGCCCGTGCCCTCGCCGATCGCGCCTTCAATGGCGTTGGTCTGACGGAAATGCGCGGGGGCCGCGTACAGAATCAGCGCCTGACGGCCGCGGAGTTCGTGCGTGAAAAACCGCGACAGCCGCGCGTACCACCGCTCGGCCATCCGCGAGACCAGCCGGGCAGCCTCCGCCTCCTCCGGGTAGTAATAGATGTCGAAGTGTTCGGTCGGCAGCACCCGGAACTCGAAGGACCGGTACTGCACCTTGTTCCGCCCAAAATACTGGGCGGAGCTGACCGCCGGCAGCGCCAGACACAGCAGCAGGCACGCGAGCGTTTGCCCGGCCCGTCTTCTACAGTAAGATGCGGGGACACTATGACTGCCCCTGACGTTCCGGTCCGCACCGTCCACTGCGTCAAGCTGCATCGCGAACTCCCAGCCCTGCCTGCGCCCCCCTGGCCCGGCCCCCTCGGTCAGCGCATCTACGAACAGGTCTCGCAGGAGGCGTGGGCGCTCTGGGAAGAGCAGATGAAGAAGATTCTAAACGAGAATCGCCTGTTGCCCTTCCAGAAGGAAGCGCAGCAGCTTGTCGCCAAACACATGGAAGAGTTTTTCTTCGGCCAGGGGTCCACCGATCCCCCGGGCTTCGTGCCCGAACAGCCGTAAGGGCCTGGAAATGAATTAAGGTGCTCATTCTGGGTGTCGAGGCGCCCGGCCGGCCAGGCGCGAGGAGCGCGCATACCCAGTGTGTGCAAGCGACGAGCCACGCCGCCGGCCGGGAGGCATCGGCAGCCAGAATGGCACCTTCATTCATTTCCAGGCCCTAAGCAGGAGGACTGACACGTGGCCGCATCCCAGATCGTCTCCAGCACCGCGCCCGCCAACCGCACGTTTTTTGGGCATCCCCGAGGTCTCGCCACCCTCTTCTTCACGGAGATGTGGGAGCGGTTCAGCTACTACGGGATGCGCGCCATCCTGATTCTCTACATGACACGCGCCACGGTGGATGCGAACCCTGGCCTCGGCTACGACATCGCCACCGCCGGCGCGATCTACGGTCTGTACACCTCGCTGGTCTATGTCGCCACCATTGCCGGCGGGTGGATCGCCGACAACATCTGGGGCCAGCGCCGCGCGATCTTCGTCGGCGGCTCGATCATCGCGGCGGGACACTTCAGCCTGGCCGTCCCGGCAACACCGATGTTCTTCATCGGTCTGGCGCTCATCGTGGCGGGCACCGGCCTGCTCAAGCCGAACGTCAGCACGATCGTGGGCGACCTGTATCCGGAAGGGGGCGCGCGTCGCGACGCCGGGTTCTCGATCTTCTACATGGGCATCAACCTCGGCGCCTTCCTAGGTCCGCTGCTGTGCGGCCTGTTCGGCGAGCAGTACAACTGGCACTGGGGCTTCTCGCTGGCCGGGATCGGCATGGTGCTGGGGCTCGTGCAGTACCGGCTCGGAGAGCAGTACTTCGGCACCGTCGGCCTCTACACCGGCGGCGACGACGCCCCCACGGTGGCGGCGCGCGCGCGCGGGCTCTACCTGGTGTCGGCGCTGCTGGCCGCGGGCGGACTCACCGCGGGATGGCTCGTCGCGGCCGGCGCCTGGATCCCGAATCTGCAGGTGATCGCGGCCACGCTCGGCTACGCGATCATCGGCCTCGCGGTGCTCTACTTCGCGTTCCTGCTCACGGCCGGGGGCCACACCTCCACCGAGAAGAAACGGCTCGTGGTCATCTTCTGGCTCTTCATCCTGGCGGCCATGTTCTGGTCGGGCTTCGAGCAGGCCGGCTCGTCGCTGAATCTCTTCGCGGAACGGCTCACCGACCGGAACATCTTCGGATGGGAGGCGCCGGCCAGTTGGCTGCAGTCGGTCAATCCCATCTTCATCATCCTCTTCGCGCCCGTCTTCGGCTGGTTGTGGACCTGGCTGGCTCAGCGCAACGCCAATCCCTCGATTCCGATGAAGTTCGCCCTGGGGCTCCTGGCGCTCGCGGTCGGCTTCTTCGTGCTCGCCTGGGGCGCGGCCAACGCCACCGAAGCCACGCCGGTCTCGCCAGCGTGGCTCATCGTCACCTACTTTCTACACACGGCCGGAGAGCTGTGTCTCTCGCCGGTGGGTCTCAGTTCCATTACCAAGCTCGCTCCGCGCAACCGCCTCGGACAGATGATGGGGGTGTGGTTCATCGCGGCCGCGCTCGGCAATTTGTTCGCCGGCCTCGTCGCGGGCCGCATGGCTTCGCTCGAGCCCGCGTCCCTGTTCGGGCAGGTCGCCATGATCGTCGGCGGCGCCGGCATCGTGGCGCTCCTGGCCAGCCCGGTAGTCCGGCGACTGGCGGGCGACGTGAAATGAGCCGCCGCGGGTCGGCGTGAGCCTGCCTCGTGAGCGGGAAGAAGACGTGGACGCGGCCCTGGCGGCCGGTGGTATGCTTCGGGACATCATTGCGAAGGAGCGAGACCGTCATGAAGAACACCATCACCGCGCTCGTCACCATGTTGGCGCTCTCGGGCGCCGCCACGCTGGTCGCCCAGCAGGCGCCGCCGCCGCCCCCGCCGACACAGAAACCCGCCGATGCGAAGGTCGACCCGAAGGCCGCGTCGTCCCACGCCGGCAAGTGGGTCATGGCGCTGGAGAGTCCGCAGGGCGCCATGTCGTTAAACCTGGACGTCAAGATCGATACGGCGGACAAGGTGACGGGCACCCTCGAGAGCCCCAACGGCCCGACACCGATCGGCGGTGAGTTCAAGGACAGCAAACTCGGCTTCACCATCAGCTTCGACGCGGGAGGCCAGATGATCGAGATCTACTTCGAGGGCGCCGTCAAGGACGACGGGACGATGGCGGGCACGATGCACCTCGGTGAGATGGGTAGTTTCCCGTGGTCGGCCACGCGCCCGAAAGGACTCTGATGCGCAAGCGTTATTCGTGGATCTGGCTGGCGGGCGCCGTCGTGGCGCTCGCTACCGTCGCGCCGGTCGTCGTCCAGGGCACGGCCCAGGGCGCCGCCCAACAGAAACCCGTCGCGCCCGCGCCGCTGGCGGGCAAGTGGCAGATGACGCTGGAAATGGAGGCCGGGACCTCCAGCCCCGTCCTCGTGTTCAAGCAGGAGGGCGACAAGCTGAGCGGCACCTACACGGGCCGCTACGGCGAATACCCGCTTGTGGGCAAGGTCGTCGGCCGCGCGATCGAGTTTGTCGTGACGATCAACGCCGAGGGGACGGAAACACACATGCGTTTCGCCGGTGAACTCGCCGAGTCGGGCACCCTGATCAAGGGCACGGCCGACCTGGGCGGCATGGGCGAAGCGACCTGGCTGGCGAAAAAGAGCTCGTAGCTGATTGCTCGGCAATCAGCTACGAGCTCTTTTCGGCCGCCCCCCTCCGTACGCTGCTTCGGAGACCACGCATGCACCCACAGCACCTTATTAACCGCACCATCCATCACCGCGGCCAACTGACCGTGTATCTGCAGCTGCTCGAGGAGCCGCTGCCGGCCATGTACGGGCCGACAGCCGACGAAGGCATGTGAAGACGGCAGGCCTGGCCGCGGCGGGGGCGATCGCCTTCGTGATTCTTGCCACGGCCAACTCCGGCGGCTACCGGTACGGTGTGTCCGACCAGGCCTTCTACCTGCCGGCCGTGCAACAGCAACTCGACCCCGGATTGTTTCCCCGCGACACCCCCCTGCTCGAGGCGCAGTCACACTTGATGGTGTCCGACCAACTGATCGCCGCGGCCGTCAACGCGACCGGGGCGTCGCTGCCCACCGTCGCGATCACGCTCTACGTCATGACCCTGCTGCTCTGCTTCGCGGCGGCGATCGCGTTTGCCCGGGGGCTCGCGCTGCCGTGGTGGGCCGTCACGCTGCTCGTGCTGTTGCTGACCTTCCGTCACCGCATCGCCAAAACCGGCGCCAACTCGCTTGAAGGCTACCTGCATCCCCGCCAACTGGCGTTCGGCATGGGCATCGCGGCACTCGCGTGCCTGGTGCGCGATCGGGGCTGGGCCGCGTTGGCGTTCGTGGCGCTGGCCGCCGTGGTGCACCCCACCACCGCCTTGTGGTTTGGCGTCGCGGTGGGCATCGGCCTCGTCGCGCGTTTTCCGCAGTGGCGCCGCGTCAGCGTGCCGGCACTCGTGATCGGGGCCGCGTTCAGTCTGTGGACGATCCTGGCCGGTCCACTCAAGGGTCGCCTGGTCACGATGGATGCGCTCTGGCTCGGCGTCCTCGCGGAGAAGGACTACCTCTTCCCGATGGACTGGCCGATCGACGCCTGGCTGATCAACCTCGCATACCCGGTGGTCATCTGGTTCGCGTGGCGTGCGCGTGTGCGCGCCGGCACCGCCCGGCCCGGCGAACACGCACTGGTGGCCGGATGCCTGGCGCTGACCGCGCTGTTTCTGGTGTCGGTCCCCCTCACGGCCGTCGAACTGGCCCTGGCCGTGCAGTTGCAGGTCACGCGGGTGTTCTGGGTGCTCGACTTTGTCGCGTTGACCTACGTGGCGTGGTGGCTCGCGCGATCCACACGTGTCGCCGTGGTCGCGTGTGTGGTCCTGGCGCTGGCCTCCGGCCTCCGCGGCTACTACGTGCTGGAAGTACTGCAGCCCGAACGCCGGCTCGTCACCGTCGCCTTGCCCGACACCGATTGGGTGGATGCGATGACCTGGCTCGGCCGGCAGCCCGACGACTGGCACGTGCTCGCCGATCCGGGCCACGCCTGGAAGTACGGGGTCAGTGTCCGTCTGGCCGCCGAGAAAGACACCATGCTCGAGTCCGTGAAGGACAGCGCCCTGGCGCTCTACGACCGTGAGATCGCCGAGCGGGTGGCCGAACGCACGCCCCTGCTGGCCGACTACGACCAACTGTCGACCCGGCGCGCGATCGCCCTCGGCGCGGCCTACCATCTCGCCGCGGCGATCGTGGAAGCCAGACGGCCGCTCAACCTGCCGCTGCTCTATCGCAATGACACCTTCGCCATCTACGACCTCCGCGGACGCTGACTTCACGCCTGGGCCGGGGCTCTCGAACGGCCACGCGATGACGATCTTCGCGTGGGCCCGGCTGCGCCGGTTTCCGCGGCTCCCCACGCCGGAGATCCGGTTGGTGCGCGTGGAGAGTGAGAGCCAGGTACGGGCCGACTGTTACTGGCAAAGGCAACGTCCCGGCACCCCCACCCTGCTGGGCCTGCACGGCCTTGGAGGCTCCAGCGACGCGCACTACATGCGCGGCCTGGCCGAGAAAGCCTGGCGCCGCGGCTGGCACGTCGTCCTCCTCAACCAGCGCAACTGCGGCGGCACCGAGCACCTGACGCCCGGGCTGTATCACTCGGGTCTCACGGCCGATCCCGTGGCGGTGCTGCGGGCCCTGCAGGCCGAAGCACCTCTCGGTGCGATCGCCATCGTGGGCTACTCGCTGGGTGGCAACCTGACGCTGAAGCTGGCGGGCGAACTTGAGACCACGCCAGACCTGCCGGTCGTCGCGGTCGCGGCGATCAGCCCGACGATCGATCTGTCCCTCTGCGTGGATGCCATCGCGCGGCCCGCCAACGCGCTCTATCAGTGGAACTTCGTCAGGAACCTGAAGGCCCGGATGCGCCGGAAGGCGGCCGCCCATCCCGGGCGTTTCGATCTCGCGCCGCTCTCGAGGATCCACACCATTCGCCAGTTCGACGACGCCTATACGGCACCACTCCACGGCTTCAGCACGGCCGCCAATTATTACCATCTTGCGAGCGCCCTCCGTGTGACAGAGCGCGTGCGCGTCCCCGCGCTGATCCTGGCGGCCAGCGACGATCCGTTCGTCCCCGTCTCGCAGTTTCAGCGGGACGAAATCCAGGACAATCCGAACATCACGGTGCGCCTGTCGCGTCACGGTGGCCACTGCGGCTTCGTCGGCCGCGCCACGGCCAGCTCAGACGGCTACTGGGCGGAAGAGACGGCGCTGCGATTTATCGCAGCGGTCGTGTGATGGCTGAAGTCGTCACCTGCGACGAGCGCATGTCAGCAGCGGCCGCGCGGCTGGGCCTGCCGGTCGACACGCCGCGCTGACTCACTCGACGATAAAACGATAAGCGGCAGCAGGGGCCTCACGCGCCGACCTGATCCCCTGAGACCTGGGGATAAATGACGCCCGACGCCGGCCCCGCGATCTTGCGCAGGTTGCCCCCATCCACAGCCAAGCCAACCTTGGCCGTCACGCCGTTTCGAGGGATGCGGTTCAAGCCTCCCATTCATCCAAAGCTCCAGTCCTCCATGTAAATCCCCGGCGCGCACTCTTATCTGATCTGTTTCCCGCCCTTGACGACGACATCCACGCGCTGAAGAAGGTTGATGTACTTCAGCACGTCGCCACGCACGGCGATGATGTCGGCGTACTTGCCTGGCGTGATCGTGCCGACGTCCGCGTCCTTCTTCATCATCAGCGACGGCCAGTAGGTGGCACTGCGAATCGCTTCCATCGGCGGGATGCCCATTTCGCGCACCCACACGTCGAGTTCGTTCCACGTCGACTGGCTGTGAAACTGCGTGGGGATGCCGCTGTCGGTGCCGATGAGCAGCGTCACGCCGGCCTCGCGCAACTGGGTGATCTTGCGCTTCAGGGTCGGCTTGCGCGCGGCCGTCAACTGGAAGTACCCGAGTTCGCCCGGCTTCCGCAACGACTGGCGGATGTCGGCGACGATGTCGGCGCCGAGGCCGAGGGTCCAGGAGGGGTCGTCGAGCGACTCGGGATGATCGCGGAGGTACTCGTAGTTGAAGAGTCCCTGCACGGTCGGCGTCCAGTAGAACGGCCCGCGGTTCATCTGCGCCGTGCGCTCCCGGATCAGCTCCATGATGTCCGCCGGGTACTCCGGCGCCGTCGCCAGGCCCGTGTGCTCGAAGTTGTCGACACCCGCGCGCAGGCCCCGGCGAATTTCCTCCGGGCGATGCGAGTGTCCGACCACCGGCAGGCCATGCGCGTGCGCTTCCGCCACCACCGCCTCCACCTCCTCCAGTGTCATCTGGTCCTGATCGATCAGCTTGATGACGTCGACACCCGCCGTGGCCAACCGCCGCACCTTCGCCCGCGCATCGTCAGGTCCACTGACGCCCCAGCGAAACAGTTCGGTGCCCGGGTACGGCGCCTTCTGGATGAAGGGACCGGACACGTACAGACGGGGCCCCGGAATCTCGCCCCGGTTGATGCGATCGCGGACGTTGAGGCTCGCGTCGAGTGGCGCCCCGAGGTCGCGCGCGGACGTGACGCCGGCGCGCAGCAACTGGTGTGCCGAGGCCGGCATGATCTCGCGCTCGAATCGCGACGGGTAGGTCTTGTCCCAATGCGTGTAGTCGGAGTGCCCGTTGATCATCAGGTGGACGTGCATGTCCCACAGGCCCGGCAACACGGACATGCCCTCGGTCGAGATCACCTCCGCGCCGTCGGGCACCGCCAACGTGCCGACCTGCCCCACCGCGGAGATCCGCTCACCGCGCACGAGGATGACGGAATTGCGCAGGGGCGTGCCGCCGAACCCGTCAATCAGGGTGCCACCCACCAGCGCGACGATCCCCTGCGGCTGCACCTGCGCCCGCGGTCCCCCAGTCGCGATCGCGACACTCACGCCGACTGCCACCACGGCCCACAACCAACGTCTCATGCCTGCCTCCCCTTCGGAACCTCTGGACCTTCGGACCTTTGGACCTCGACGCCGTCGAATCGACGGCCATGTTGAAGGTCTTCGCTGTAAATTCTCGCACAACGGGCCTGTTGGGCGGATCTGACGATCAGCCCGTCCCAGAACGAGATGCGGTGCAGCCGATCCAGATCGATCGCGGCCAGCACGTCGTCAATGTCGACGGGAGCGGTGCTGAATGCCACACATCCTACGTGTCACGTATCCTGTGCGTGAATCACACGTCCGGCGTTGGGGTGCCGTTTTGAACCACGAGAGTGAACAGGGCCGTCAGTATGTCTGCCGTGCGTGTCATTGTCCGTGTCTGCTCCCTGCCAGTGGTGTGTGCCGGCTCACTTCGCCAGCACCCGCGCCTTCAGCTCTTCACACCAATTGAGGACGACGACGAAACTCGCCGGCGGTGAGTTGGCGTCGGTCGCCATGTCCTTGACTATCCGGAACCGCTGGCCCTCTGCAGACACGTCGTACGAACGCGCGAAGGTTGGCATGGCGTAGTTCGTGTCGACGATGACGATGACGATAGAAGCGACTGCCGATCGAGAAAGCGACCCGCTGGCCATCGGCCCGGATTGTGTGGTTCGTGGTCCCGCGCCCGAGCGCTTCGAGGTACCGGTCGGTGCCTTCCTCCGGCACGTGACGCTCCAATGGCCTTCCCTGCACACACGCATTGTCAGCGACGCGGCCGGTGCGCTCAACCCGGTGGCATGGTCGCATCTCGGTGGCCTCGCTGAATGCGATGTGATTCATTGCCTGCAGCCACGAACCTACGTCACCGATCTGGCGATGCTGTTCGGACGATTGAAAGGCAAGCGCACGTTTCTCACGGACCTTTCCGGCGCGCAGGCGAAGTCGCTGGCCCGGTTTATTCCCATGCGCAACATGATGACGGGCTTTCTGCCGATTTCGGACTTCAACCGGCAGCTGAACGCCGCCATCACCAGGCCCGCGACCGTGATCGGTGGCGGAGTGGATACGGACGTGTTCTGTCCCGACGCGGCGGTGACCAAAGAGCGGCATCTGTTTTCCTACGTGGGCCGGATCTTCGAGGGCAAGGGGTTGCATCTGCTGATCGACGCGCTTCCGCCGGGCGCGACGCTCGACGTCATTGGCGGATTCTCTGACGACGCGTACCGGCGGCGCGTCGAGCAGCTCGCCGCCGGAAAACCCGTGCGACTTCGCGGCCGGCTTCCCGATGCGGATGTCGTGGCGACGTATCGAAAATCGGTGGCCTCCGTGCTGCCATCGCTCTTCGATACCGGCTTCACGTCGTCGATGGAATCGATCCATCCGGCGCGAACGGTCTGATGCACGGTAGGATAATGCGAAAATGACGCTCGTGCGTACCATCCGCGCCGCGGCTCCGCTGGCCATCGCCGTCCTGACGATCGGCGCATCGGCCTCGCGGCCCAACGCCCAGACGGCGTCTCCCCCACCGGCCGAGAACCGCTGGACCGGGACCGCGTCCGGTGAAGCGCGACGGACCGGCATCGGCGCCTACATCTTGCCCGCGGTCGGAACCGAGCCGGGCGGACCCGCGAATCAGTCAGGCGACGTCGTCACAAGCTGGACGGCGCGGATTCAGTTAAAGGAAGGCCAGGCCCTCAGCGTGAAGGACGCGACCGGCAACGTCGTCGGCCGTCTCGTTCCCCTCGTCGACGATGGCTCGACGATCACGCTAGGCATCTCTGGACGGATGAGCGAAACAAATCCCTACGGCGATGTCGCGCACTGGGACTACACCGGCAAGGATGTCGCGCCGGAAGCCCGCATCGTTTCGATGGGCGGCGGCGCGTTCAGCGGCGGCTGGGTGTACTACAGCCTCACCGGCAGCGATCCGCTCAAAGACATCTTGCCCAACGGCAGTTACAGCCTCCTCGGTCAGCCGGTCGTCTTCAACGGATTCAGCGTCCGCGTCACGCGAATCAGCAAGGGCCATCCTGATCAACCGCACATCAACACGATGCGGACCGGGGGCAACGGCTCGTGGGTCGCGGGCTACGCGCTCTGGACGTGGTCGCGACTCACGCCGGCGGAGCGGGCCTCGAAAGGATTCGGCGACGAGGGCACGTCGATCACCGCGGACGGCGTGCGCGAGGCCCTCACCGCGACCGCCGTGGCGATGCGCCGTATCACGGCCGCCGACCCGCGCACCTTCGTCGTCGCCAGCGGCGCGATGGCCGGTAGCTACCGGTTCGTCAACGACGTTTCCACGTTGACGGCGACATGGAACATCACGCGCCGCGTGCAGATCGACGGCGCCATCACGGCGACCGATCCCGCGTGGCGGCCGAAGATGCTCGCTCGCACGACGCTGACGGCGTCGATCC
This sequence comes from Vicinamibacterales bacterium, assembly GCA_038918905.1. Taxonomy (GTDB): domain Bacteria; phylum Acidobacteriota; class Vicinamibacteria; order Vicinamibacterales; family SCN-69-37; genus SYFT01. Next base: position 9,454 of record JBCKZS010000010.1, on the reverse strand, counting down.
CCGAAGCGGTCGGCGGCACGGGCAAGTTCCGCTTCACGTTGTTCGACGTCAGCCGCGAGCCCGGCACGACGCTGAATTCTGGCCGCGGGACGGGACTCGATCTGCGATTCGCCGATGACCAGCCGGTGCCGATGACCGCGGCGACCGAGACCGCCGACGGCTGGACGATCGAGACGACCTCGCTCGCGGCGAGTGCGTCGGTGTCGGTCACGGCCCTCGACTACGGCGCGTGGGGACGACTGAAAGCCGAGGTCAACGTGGATGGCGAGTGGTACGACTGCCTCGCGCCCGACGGTAAGTCCTCGGTCACGCTGCCCGTCGATGCCGACGAGAATCACATTTGGGACACGTGGGAGAGGAACGCCGGACTCACCGGACACCCGGCCACCGAAGACGCCGAGGAGGAACCGGTCGGCGGCTCGAAGGGCGACGGGTTCTCGAACTATGAGGAGTACCGCGGCTTCACCGTGCACGGCACGTGGGTGTCCACCGATCCGCGGACGAAGGACCTGTTCATCTTCGACGAGGCGGGCATGGGCACCGGTCTCGCCAATCAGACCGGCCTCCTGCTATATCTCATCGAGCAGGACGAGATGAACAGCCAGCGCGTCGTGAACTTCAACCGCGGCACCGCCAGCGCCGGCGCGCAGAAAGCCATCCACCTGAAAGACCAGGGCCTCGATCCCGGTACGCTCGGTCTGACCAAGCCGCGCGTGGGTACGCCGAATCAAGTCAGGGAAGTGCTGGTCGATCTGCTGCAGCTCGCCGACGAAACCGCTGACCAGGCGCTCGAGAGCACGATCGCGCACGAGATCGGCCACGCGTTGAGCATCGACCATCACGGCGACTGGACTGAACGGAGTTGCCGCCTCGGCCCGAAGGGTCTCTATGCGCCGTGGGGCGGTGTGCTCTCGGGCGATCGCGGGTGCGTGATGTCGTACTCAGGCGCGAACTACTACACGAGCTGGGACGGCAAGTGCTACACGTACACATGGCCGCAGTCGTTTGGTACCGCATTCTGCACGACGAAAACGGGGACCGGTCTCAACGCCGGCGCGCAACATATTGAGAACGGTCACGCGCTTCCGGTGTCTGGCGACGCGACCTACGGCAACTGCATCGCGCAGATGAGGCTGAAGTGAGCGCGGCGCTTCGACGATCGCTGGCCGGAGTGATCTTGCTCGCCGTTGCCGTCGCCGTTGCCGTCGCCGGTTTCTGGTGGTGGCGTCACCGGACGGTATCGCCCGCCGCCGGCACATCGCTGTCAGCGACCCAGCCTGCCCAATCGCCGCTCGCCGTGCGGCTGCAGATCTCGATCGGTGCGCCGGGCGACGATGCAGTGGCGACGGTGCGCGTGTTCAACGCGATGGCGCGCCAGCCCGAGTCGATTCGCGCAGCTGCGCCCGTGGCGGCCGACTTTGCTGCGGCGATATTTACCCTGGAGACCGAAGGCGCCGCCGGCGCCGCGGCCGCGCCACTCCCGAGCCGCGTCCTGCGCTTGCCGCAGCCGGCGACGATGTCGCTGGATGCCGCCGCGACCGCGACGACCGTGTTGACGGTTGCGGCGGCGGCGCTGCCGCTCGTCGGCGCTCGAGTGCGGGCGCGCGTCGATCTCGGCGGTAACACGTTGGTGTCGAACTGGGTCGAAGTGGTCGCTGCCGGCGCCGGCGTTGCGGATCAGCTCGCGGGCCGCGCGCGAGCGCAGCTGATTCGCGAAGCCCTTGATGACGTTGCCCAAACCGCCGAGGCCCTGATCACCGCCGCACCACGGGATTCACGCGGCTACTTCTATCGGGGCCTGGTCCTTGAGCGGCGCGGCGATCGTGCCGGCGCCATCGCGGCCTACCGCGCCACGCTCGACCGTCTTTCGCCCGGCGACGAACCTCCGATCGGCCTGTACGAACGCATCAAGCGTCTGTCGCGCTGAAGGCGCGTTGGCGTAGCGCAGGGGATCTACCGGTTCTTGGTGAACGGCAGTTCGTACGAGACGTACCCGAGGACGCCGTGGTCGCGGAAGGCGCCGCGGGTGACCGGGAAGGCCAGACCGAGGATGAGCTGCGCTTCGCCGAGGTTCCAGCCGCCGCGAAACCCGTGGGCGATGGTCGTCGCGCGGTCGTGGCCGGCGGTGCCTGGGCGCCACTCGTTGTAGATCTCGAGCATGAGGTTGAACATTGGGCGAACGGCGTAAATCGCCGATCCCGCAACGAACGGCGTCGATTCCCATTCGGTGTCCGCGCCGGACTGTCGTACCACGAATCGGATGACGTGCTCGGCATCGCGTACAACGTACTGTGCGGCGGGACGTGCTTGCAGGATATCGAGCAGCGTCGCCAGGACGAAGTGTATCTGGATGCGCTCGGGGCGCAACGGATTCCGGACCCCACGACCGCCGGTGATTTTTGTCGGCGGTTTGACGAGGCGGCGATCGAGGCGATGCAGACGGCGATCAACGAGACGCGGGTCCGCGTCTGGCGCACGCAGCCGGCGGCGTTCTTCGCCGAAGCGGTGATCTGCCGACGGGACGCTGGCGGAGACCACGGGGCAGTGCAAGGCCGGAATGGACATCGCGTACAACGGAGTCTGGGGCTACCATCCGCTGGTGGTGTCGCTGGCGAACACGGGCGAGCCGTTGTTCCTGGTCAATCGCAGCGGGAATCGGCCGTCGTCGGAGGGGCGGCCGAGCGGTTGGATCAGGCCCACGCGCTGTGTCGGGACGCGGGCTTCCAGCGGGTCACGTTCCGGGGCGATACGGATTTCAGCCAAACGCGCCACCTGGACCGGTGGGACGCGGCGGGCGTCCGGTTTGTCTTTGGCTGCGATGCGCGCGCGCACCTGATTCAGGCGGCCGACGCGTGGCCCGCGAAGGCCTGGACCCCGCTGACGCGACGCCAGGCCTACACGGTGCAGACCGCCCCGCGGCAGCGGCCCGTGAACGTCAAAGCGGCGATCATCGTCGCGCGCGAGTTCAAGACGCTTCGGCTCACGGCCGAGGCGGTCGCCGAATTCCCGTATCGGCCCACCGCCTGCACCAAGGCGTATCGCCTGGTGGTGGTGCGGAAGAATATGTCGGTCGAGCAAGGCGACCAGCGGCTGTTCGACGACATTCGCTACTTTTTTTATTGCACCAACGATGGCGAGACCGCGGCGGCCGAGGTGGTCTTCCTGGCCAACGACCGCTGCAACCAGGAGCACCTGATCGATCAACTCACACACGGCGTCGGCGCGATGCGGATGCCCGTCGACACGCGGCTCAGTCACTGGGCGTACATGGTGATGACCGCGCTGGCCTGGACGCTGAAGGCGTGGTTCGCCCTGCGATTATCCACGACGGGGCGCTGGGCCGCGCGCGATGCTGCCGAGAAGGCCGCAGTCCTGCGGATGGAATTCAAAGCCTTCCTGCACGCCTTTGTGCTGATCCCCGTGCAGGTCGTCCGCACGAGTCGCCGGCTCGTCTTCCGCTTGCTCGCGTGGAATCCCTGGCAGGCGGTCTTCCTCCGCGGCTTCGACGCGTGCGGCCCGCCGCTCCGCTGCTGAAGGGCCGCATTGAAACCGGGATAGAGAGGCCCGGATGGCATTCACCTGTTTCATCACGTACGCGGAGGGCAACGACGACAGGACCATCTGGGGGGGACCACCGACTGGCTTCGTGCCGGAGGGGGAGGTCTGCGCCATGATCTCATCGCGAGGCTCGTCGGCGATCCACCCGTAAACGCGCTTATTTTGGGGCTAACACGTCGCTGCAGCCGACGAACGGCGCGGACGGGATGGGCTGGTTTGCAAACAAATGTGCGCGCCGCTCGCGGCTGAGCGGCAGTCCGTTAGCCCGCTGAACGGAACTCCATTACAGACGTGGCCAAATAAGATCGGCGACTGAATCGAAGTCGTTGTTATGGTATCCAGCATATGAGCGACCGGTTCCACTGTCCTATCCACGGCGTGCTGTGTGTCTGAGCACGGGGATTCTGTCGTCTCGGGAGGCCTCTAATACGGCTTATCGTCACTGGGAGATGCAGTCGATTCTGCTGACACCATCTGCCGCCGAGAACCTGAGCGACGTGCTCCAGCTCTCCAACGCGCCGATCTTCATCGTCAATCAGACGCTGATGAATGCCATCGCAGGCTTCAACATCCATCGCGGCTGCCTTGCGTTGGCGCACCGCCTGCAGGTGGAGGCAACCCCTTCTTTGGGGTTGCCTGTGCTCGATCGCATTGCCAGCGGACCGCTGTCGCCGGTGCTGATGATGGAAGGCGTCAGCAATCCCGACAACGTAGGCGGTCTGTTTCGCACCGCTGCCGCATTCGGCGTAGAGCTGGTGGTGCTGGGGCCGTCGTGCGGCGATCCGCTGTACCGAAAGGCGATCCGCACCTCGATGGCTGCGTCGCTAGTCGTGCCATTCGTGACCGCGCCGCAGTGGCCGGGTGCGATTGCCGATCTCAAGGCCGACGGTTTTACAGTCGCGGCGCTGACGCCGCGTCACGACGCGTTGCCTCTGCGGGATCTCCCCCGCCACGCCAAGGTCGCCCTGCTCATCGGCGCCGAAGGCGACGGCCTGACCGAACCGGCGATGGCGGCCTCGACGTTCCGCGTCTGCATTCCGACGACGGCGGCCGTGGACTCGCTGAACGTGACAACCGCGGCCTCCATTGCGATGTACCATTGCTGGCAGGAGTAACGTGGAATTCGTCGAACAGGTGTTGCGGTTTCTGACCGCCCGCATGCAGATCGAAGCCGAGTGGGCCGTTCAGGAACACACCTCCTTCACCTGGTGGGCCTCGTCGTTGGCGCAACGTGTGTGGGTGGTGCCGGCGCGAGAGATCCAGGGCGTGCAGCTGACCACCCTGCATGTCGAGACCGACTTGATCGACGGCGTGCCCATGGACGACTCCACCTGGACACGATTGGCGGCCGTGAACCGGTTTGCATCCCTCAGCGCGTATGTCGCCGATCCGGTGGCGCGCACCATCAGCCTGCATTCGTCGGTCTCCCTCACCGCCGATAACTATCAACTGGCGCAAACCATCGCGCTCCACACCATGGCGCTGCAGATGGCCGACGCCTATGCCGAAGCGGCGGAGCTCGCCGATGCCTTCGGCGGCCAGGTCGCGGCGTCCCCCCACCCGAAGCAGGGCATGCGGTTGACGCCGGATGAGATGGTCGGGATTCTCAAGATCTACCAGCAGCGCGGCGAGGCGGATTCGCCGTTCAAGCCCGACGAGCTCGCGCAGTTGGTGCATGTGGAGTTCGAGCCCGATGAGCTCGGGCAGTTGGTGCATGTGGAGCCGCGGCCGTGGCTTCTGGCCACCAACGATATGCACCGCGTTGACGCCGACCTCGAGTTCGCCCCCGACGCGCACGCGCACCTTGAACTGGATGCGGAAGCGAAGCACCCGTCACTGGGGAGCGGATTGCTGATGCGATTGAAGCTGCCCGTGGAACCGGACGCGATGGTGGCCCAGCGGCTGAACGCGAACGAACGGCTTGAGCCGGATGCGCACCAACTGGGTGCGTGGTGCGTAGACGAGGAGCACGGGCTGATGTTCACCGGCTTCGTGCCGGCCGCGGCGTGGGTGCCGGAGCTGTCACGCGCGCTGGTGTATCACCTGTCGGCGAAGAACGAGTGGGCGCGTGCCCTGCTGTTCCCGGCCGGTTAGACTGTCCGGGGAATCGGCGCTAATCTGCGTCTAATCGGTGGCCTACGTCTCCCAATCCAACGACCGACCCACCGCCTTCTTCCAGCCGGCATACAGCTTGTCGCTCTGCGCCTTCGGCATCGACGGCCGGAACTCGCGATCGAGCGCCCAGTTCGTCGCCACATCGTCCATGCTCTTCCAGTAACCGACCGCCAGCCCCGCGAGATACGCGGCGCCGAGCGCGGTCGTCTCGGCGACCACCGGACGCCGGACCGTGACGTTGAGGAGATCCGCCTGGAACTGCAGCAGCATCGCGTTAGCAGCCGCACCGCCGTCCACCTTCAACGTCGTCAGCGGCAGGCCCGATTCCACCTGCATCACTTCCAGCACGTCGCGGGTCTGGTACGCCATGGCATCGACGGCGGCCCGCGCGATGTGGGCCATCTTGGTGTTCCGGGTTAGTCCCACGATGACACCGCGGGCGCGGGGATCCCAATACGGCGCACCGAGCCCGACAAACGCCGGTACCAGGTAGACGCCGTCAGTGTCGGTTACCTCCGCCATCAGCTTCTCGACGTCGGCCGAGGCTTCGATGGCCTTGAGGCCATCCCGCAGCCACTGCACCGCCGCGCCGGCGACGAACACGGAGCCCTCCAGGGCGTACGTGGTCTTACCGCCAATCTTCCAGGCCACCGTCGTCAGCAGGCCTTTCTCCGAGGGCACGGCCTTGGCGCCTGTGTTCAACAGCATGAAGCAGCCGGTGCCGTAGGTATTCTTGGCCGAGCCCGCCTCGAAGCACGCCTGACCAAAGAGCGCGGCCTGCTGATCGCCGGCGTCGCCGGCGATGGGGATCGCCGTCCCAAACAGTGACGGCTCGGTGTGTCCGTAGACCTCGCTGGACGACTTCACCTCGGGCAACATCGCGCGCGGCACATCCAGCAGTGTCAGCAACTCGTCGTCCCACTGCATGGTGTGGATATTGAACAGCAGCGTTCGACTCGCGTTGCTGACATCCGTCACGTGGACCTTGCCGCCAGTGAGGCGCCAGATCAGGAACGAATCGATGGTGCCGAACAGCACTTCGCCGCGAGCGGCGCGAGCGCGCAGGCCATCATGCGAATCGAGCAGGTGCTTGATCTTGGTGCCCGAGAAGTAGGCATCGACCACCAAGCCTGTCTTCTTGCGGAACGTGGCTTCGTGGCCATCGGCCTTCAGTCGATCGCAAATCGGTGCGGTGACGCGGCTCTGCCAGACGATGGCGTTGGCGATCGGCTTGCCCGTCGCCTTGTCCCACAACACCGTCGTCTCGCGCTGGTTGGTGACGCCGATCGCGGCGATGTCGGCGGCGGTGATCCCCGCGCGTGCGAGCGCGTCCTTCGCGGTCTGCAACTGCGTGGACCAGATCGCCTCGGGGTCGTGCTCCACATGGCCGGGTCCCGGAAAGATCTGGGGAAACTCCTGCTGCGCCGTCGACACCGCCTTGCCCGATCGATCGAACACGATGGCGCGACTGGAGGTAGTGCCCTGGTCGAGAGCGAGAACATATTTCATCGGCCGGCCTCTGGTGCGACGTGATGCTTGTTGATGAATGTGTCGTAGAGCCACGCGCCCAGGATGGCGCCCACGCAGGGAGCAATCACCGGCACCCACCACCATCCGCCGCTGGCGGTAAACACGCCCGGCCCCCAACCGGCGAGCGCCGTGAACAGCCTCGGCCCGAGGTCGCGCGCCGGGTTGATCGCATACCCGGCGTTGAAACCAAACGCCACGCCGATGGCGACGACCAGCGCGCCGACCAGCGGCGCAGTGAGCCACGCCGGCGGTGCGACGTTCTTCTGATCCGTCACCGCGAGCACGCCGGCCATCAGCAGCATGGTGCCGATCACCTGGTCGACGAAGCCGCCCGCCAGCGACAGGAAGGGTTGTGGGTAGGTGGCGAAGATGCCGGCGGTCGCCGTGGCGCCCTCGATCATCCGTGTGCCGCCGTCGAATGCCGTGAAGGCTTCGCGATAGTTCAAGAACACCAGGGCTGATGCGGCGAACGCGCCGGCTGTCTGCGCCAGGATGTACGGCGCGACTTTGCTCCACGGCAGGTTGCGATGGACCGCGAGAGCGACGGTCACGGCGGGATTGAGATGCGCCCCCGACACGCCGGCCGAGGTGTAGATGCCCAGCATCACGGCCAGGCCCCACCCGATGTTGATGGCGAGATACCCCCCGCCCATCCCGCCGACGCCAAGGGAGGACAGGATTTCGTAGGGGCCGAGGCGGGTGCCGGGAGGAAGGGCCATTCGACTGAGGTGGAGGGATTATAGCGTCAGGCGCAGTGTATCCTGTGGTCTCTTGACTGGTGAGCGGGTGATCGATCTGGCGATCTGGTGAGCTCGTGATGTTCCCGCGAATCAGGTGTATTCTGGGACCGTCAGAGGGGGGGGTTAAACAGATGGCAGTCCTCGACTGGACTCAGTGCCCGGCGGTCGAAAGGGTCGCGGGAAAAGTGAGCGGTGCCTGGGTGCTTCACGGCACACGTATGCCGGTGGCCACGATTTTCAAAAACCTCGAAGCGGGCGCGAGCATTGATGACGTGCTCGCCTGGTACGATGGCCTCAACCGGAAGCAGGTACAAGCCGTCATCGAGTTTGCCGCGCGCAGCCTCGACCTAACGGTGTCAGGGCGTTAATGCTCGTCCTGTTCGATCAAGGCACTCCCGTTCCGCTCCGTCCGCATCTGATGCATCACACTGTCCGAACGGCAACCGAACAAGAGTGGGGTACCCTCAGTAACGGTGAACTCCTCACCGCCGCCGAGGCCTCGAGCTTCAGTGTGTTCGTGACAACGGACAAGAACCTTCGCTCTCAGCTGAATCTCGCCGGCCGACAGATCGCCATCGTCGTGATCGGGTATGCGCGCTGGCCCGGACTTGAGTTGCACGTAAACCGTGTCGTCGCGGCGGTGAACGAGGCGGCACCCGGGAGCTACGCCGAAATCGACATTCCGATTCCCTGAGCGAAGCGCGACTTCGTGAGCCGTGAGGCTCATCGCGCCCCTTGCACGCCCGTCACGACATACAGCACTGACCGTCGGATGATGGTGCCGTAGGTAAACTGCTCGCCGTCGGCCGTGACATTGCGGACGACGAGACGCGGATCCAGCGGGCCCGCTGGCTTCACGTCTCGCATGACACGGCGCGCGCCGGTGCGCATGTCAACGCGGACCAGTTGCGTGAGCCTATTCGTCCTGGAGGCCACAATGATGGCGCTGCCGTCGCTCGACCACCCGACCGCATCGTCCGTCGGTGTCAGGCCGGGCAGTGGGGATGGGGCACCCCCGCTCAGCGGATACAGACCCCACGCCTTCGCCCCGGCGATGCCGGCCGCCGTCCGCCCATCGAGCGAGACCAACATGGCACGCACATCATCCGGCAGCACGGCCCGCGGCGGGCCGCCGTCAAGCCCCTGCAGATAGGTGCGCGGGCGATGGCCGGCCTCTGACGCACGGTAGAGAAACGACTTGTTGTCGGGCAGCCACTTCGCGCCATCGTCCGGCGTGTATGCCTCGATAGTTCCCGCGTGGCAGCTCAATCGGGCTGCCCGCGCCGGTCGGGTACGCGACCAGTCGGTGGGGGCTGGTTGTCAGCACGGCCCGATCGCCCATCGGCTGTGTGTCTGAGCACGGGGATTCTGTCGTCTCGGGAGGCCTCTCCTAAGGAACTGTACTCGCCAAAGGACAGTTCCTCGTGTGTCGAGTCGCGATGGCATCGCGTGGGCCGCTAAAGCGGTTTTCAGGAAGCTCTTGTACTGAAGAGCCGCGTCATGGTACTCCT
>JBCKZS010000009.1:0-66734 GCA_038918905.1 Vicinamibacterales bacterium | reverse complement strand
GGACGAGACGAAGACGAACGCGTCACCGCAGCCCAGCGCCCGTGCGGCGGCCGCGGCCATGCCTTTCGCCACGACCATGCCGGCCTCGCCGGTACACGCGTTGGCGCAGCCGCTGTTGATCACCGCGCCCGCGCACAAGCCGCCGCTGCGTTCGAGGTGTTCACGCGACACGACGACAGGCGCGGCGACGGCGAGGTTGGTCGTGAAGACGGCCGCGGCGGGCACGGGACCGTTGGTCGAGGCGATCAGGCACAGGTCGAGCGGGTGTGTCGCCGGATTCGGCTTCTTGATGCCGCAGTACACGCCTGCGGCCGTAAAGCCGGCGGGCGTCGTGACGCCGCCAGGAATCAGGAGAGATGGCTGAGATGACTGAGGTGGCAGAGGTGGCCCCTTCGTCATCGGTCAGGCGACCTGGGCCGCGGTGGTGGTGCGGGTCTGCGCGGGCCGGTACATCGGCCGGACCGCCAGCGGCAGCACCATGGCGTACTGCTCGCACTTGCGGAAGAGCGGGCAGCCGGCACAGTCGGTCATGATCTTCTCGGGGACCCACACGTGCGGCACGATCGAAAAGCCCTGACGGACGAAGAACCGCGCGTCGTGCGTGAACGCGGTGAGGGTGTCGAAGCCGAGGGTTTTGGCGCGCGCGCGCAGTTCAGCGACCAGACGCGCGGCGAGGCCCACGCGGCGGAAATCGCGCGAGACCACGAGCGAGCGCACCTCGGCGACCGTGGGCGAGAGCGGAGCGAGTTCGGCGCAGGCGGTGATCTGTCCGGCCACGTCGCACACCACGAAGCGATCCGCGTGCAGGCGCAATTCTGACCACTCGCGCGGCAGCAGGTGCCCCTCGTCCAGGTGCGTCATCACGAGCGTGTGAATCGCGTCGGCGTCGGCGGCCGTGGCCGGCCGGATGATCCAGTCCGTCACTGTTCCGTCCTCCCCGCCGCCACAATGGCGTCTTCCAGCAGCGGCAATGCCACGTCCACGTCCGCCCCGCTGATGATGTAGGGCGGAAGCAGTCGCACCACGGTCGTGCTGGTGCGGTTGATCAGCAGGCCGCGCTCGAACGCCGCGGTCACCACCGGCGTGGCGTCGACCGTCAGGTCGAGGCCCACCATCAGACCGGCTCCGCGCACGTCGCGAATGACCTCGTGACGCATCTGCATCGCGCGCAGACCGGTGAAGAGGCGCGTGGAGGCGGCCGTCATCGAGGCCTGCAGATCGGACGAGGACCACGCGTCGAGAAAGACGAGCGCCGCGCGGCAGGCGAGCAGGTTGCCGCCGCAGGTGCTGCCGTGATCGCCGGGTGCTGCCGCGGCCGCCACCTGATGGCTGAACATCGCGACGCCGACCGGCACGCCCGCGCCCAGCGCCTTGCCGAGCGCGACCAGGTCGGGTGTGAGGCCCAGCGCCTGGCTGTGCAGGAACGGACCCGTGCGCCCGGAGCCGCTCTGCACTTCATCGGCGATGAGCAACGCGCCCGTCCGGGCGCAGGCGGCTTCGATCGCGGCGACCATGGCCCTGGTGAGCGGCCGCACGCCGCCTTCCCCCTGAATCGGCTCGACGATGATCGCGGCCGTGGTGTCGTCCACGAGCGTGCTGAGCGACGCCGGATCGTTGGCGTCGGCGAAGACCACATTGGGAACGAGCGGCGCGAACGGCGCGCGATAGTGGTCGTCCCACGTCACCGACAGCGCCCCCATCGTGCGGCCATGGAACGCGTACGTGAGCGCCACATACGTCGTGCGCGCGGTGGCGCCGTGCGTGAACCAGTACCGGCGCGCGAACTTCAGACACGTTTCAACGGCTTCCGCGCCGCTGTTGCAGAAGAAGGCGCGGTCGAGACCGGTGAGCGCCGCGAGGCGTGTGGCGACCTCTGCCTGCAACGGGTGGTAGAAGAGGTTCGACGTGTGCAGCAGGGTGCGCGCCTGCGTGGCCATCGCGTCGGCCAGACCCGCGTGCGCATGTCCGAGCGAGGCCACGCCCACACCGGAGATGAAGTCGAGATAGCGGCGCCCATCGGCGGCCTGCAGGTACACCCCCGCGCCGCGCTCGAAGACCACCGGCGCGCGGCGGTAGACGGACAGGACGTGCAGGGCTTCTTGTGCCTGAACGGACAGGGGGACAGCAGTGGATGTGCTCATGCGTGAACGCCAACCTTCATGGGAGTGCGAGAGAGTGTGGTGCCAGGCGCCGACCGCGGATCCACGTCCGGACCAAAGACGCGGCCATCCACCAGCCGCACGCTGGGCACGCCGTCTTCCAGCGCCGCGCGGCACGCGCGCAGTTTGGCCACCATGCCAGCCGTGGCCGTGCCGGCGGCGATGAGCGCGTCCATCTCCTCGACCGTCAGCGCGTGAATCACCGCGCCCTGACTGTCGATGACGCCGGCCGTCGTGCCGGCAATGACCAACTCCGCGCCAAGCGAGGCTGCCAGCCGGCACGCCATGACGTCCGCGTTGACGTTGAGAATGCCGGCGCCAACGGCGCCGCGTTCGATGCCGAGGCTGGCGACCACCGGCACGTAGCCCGAGGTCATCAGCAGTTCGACGAGTGACGAGTCGACGTCCGACGGATCGCCCACCAACCCCAGATCGACCGTGGCGCCCGAGGTGGACACCAGCGCCGGCGCCCGTTCGGTCTCCGCCATCGCCGCGTCAACACCCGTGAGACCCACCGCGGGCACCGAGGCCGCGACCAGCGCCGCGACCAGATCGGTGTTGGCGGAACCAGCCAGCACAGCGACGACCGCGTCACGTGTCGGCGCGTCGGTGATGCGGATGCCGTCCACCTTCTTCGGCGCGATGCCACGGCGGTCGAGCTCGGCGTCGATCGCGCGGCCGCCGCCGTGCACGATTGCGACCGGACGCGACGCGCGCACCGATGACACCATCGCGGCAAACGCCGCGCGCGCCTCGACGGTCTCGATCAACTCACCGCCCACCTTGAGCACGAGCGGGCCGGTCATCGCAGGCCCGCCCGTTCGTCAAAGCCGCAGATCACGTTGAAGTTCTGCACGGCCTGGCCCGCCGCGCCCTTCACCAGATTGTCGAGACACACCACCAGCACGAGCCGGCGCGTGGGCGCGTCGAACTTCCAGCCGATGTCGCAGAAGTTGGTCCACGCGACGTGTTTGATCTCGGGCAGCGCATCGCCCGTCAGCCGCACGAACGGCGCGTGCTGATAGGCGCGGCCCAGCGCCTCTCCAATCGCTTCCGCGGTCGTGCCCGCGGTCGTCTTGACGTAAATCGTCTCGAGGATGCCGCGGTCAAGCGGCACCAGATGCGGCACAAACGTGACCTCACAGCCGAGCGCCTGTTCCATCTCGGCCACGTGCCGGTGTGCCAGTACGCCGTACGCCGCCATCGACCCGTGATTCTCCGAAAAGTGCGTCCGGTCACTCGCCGATCGGCCCGCCCCGGAAATCCCCGACTTGGCATCGACGATCAGCCCGTGCGGAAGATCGATAAGGCCCGCCTGCACGAGCGGCGTGAGTGCGAGCAAGGCGGCCGTGGGATAACAACCGGGACACGCGACGAGCGAGGCGTTCGCGATCGCATCCCGGTGGTGTTCGACCAGGCCGTACGCCACGCCTTCGGGCAGCACGGTGGTGGCCGGATACCACGTCGCGCGCTGCGCAGCGTTCGTAAGGCGGAACGCGCCGGACAGATCGATGACCTTGACGCCGGCCTCGAGCAGCGCCGGCGCGAGATCGGCCGCGGCGGCTTCCGGGACCGCAAGAAACACAAACGTCGCGTCGGTCGCGAGCCGCGCGCGATCGAGGGGCTCGATCCGGCCCCCCCACGTGCGCGCGAGCCGGGGCAGCGGCCGTGCCGCCGCATCCGCGCTCGACGACATCGCGGCCACCAGGTGAACCTCCGGATGCCGGTTGAGCAGGGTCAGCAACTCCTGTCCCGCATACCCGGTGGCTCCCGCGATCGCGACCCGTACAGGCGATGAATACTTATTCATCAGAAGCCGTAAGTATACGGTTCTTCGAAATCCATATGCAAGCGCCTTTTTGTAAGGGCGTGTATTTGCGATGCATGGTCGGATGTATAATAGCGGCGGAAGTGGATACATATGAAGGCCTGGCGACAGACCCAGATCCTCGAAGTCATTGACCATGACGCCGTCGCCTCCCAGGAAGAGCTGCGCCTGAAGCTGGCGACCAGGGGGATTGAAGCGACGCAAGCCACGATCTCCCGTGATCTCAAGGAGTTAGGCCTGGTCAAGCGCGCGGGCGACGGCGCCTACGTGCGTCCGGGCGTGGAACGAAGTTCCCCGGCGGCCGGTGAACACCTGCGCCGGGCCATCGCCACGCTGGTGCGAAGCCTGGAACGGGTCGACGCGATGCTGGTCATTCGGACCGACCCGGGTCAGGCCCAGAGTGTGGCGGTGCTGATCGATCGGGTGCAGTTGCCGGAAGTCGCCGGCACGATCGCCGGGGATGACACGATTCTGATCGTGTGTCGCGGCCCGGACAACGCCAGGGATCTTGAGACACGGTGGAACGAGGTGGTGAAAGGGTGATGACCAGGGAACGGATGGTGCTGGCGTATTCGGGAGATCTCTTCACCTCGGCCGTGCTGGCCTGGCTGGTCGAGCACGAGACTGGCGAGGTCGCGACCGTCACGCTGGACCTGGGCCAGGGGCGCGATCTGAACGACGTGCGCGATCGCGCGCTGGGCATCGGCGCCGTCCGCGCCCATGTGCTCGACGTCCGCGAAGCCTTCGCGCGTCAGGCCGTCATGCCGGCGTGGCGCCAGCCGCTGTCGGACCCGCGCGCGGCCGCGTTGGCGCGGCCCTTCATCGCGCGCCACACCCTGGAGGTCGCCCGGATCGAAGGCACCACCACCATCGCGCACGCCAGCGCGTTTCCGGCCGACGACCCGGCCGGACTCGAAGCCGCGCTGCGCGCGCTCGACGCGTCCCTCGAGATCCTCGCGCCCGTGCGCGACCAGGGACTGAGCCGTGATCAAGTACTTGACTACGGCCGCAGCCGCGGCATTCCCGTGCCCGTCGCCTCCGAACGCGCGCGCCTCGACGTGCGCAACCTCTGGGGCCGCTCGGTGACCACCGACGCGCTCGATCGGCCCTGGGCCGAACCGGCCGCCGGCCTCTACACGCTCACGCGGTCCGTCGAGGGATGGGCCAAAGATCCGGCGACGCTTGAAATCACCTTCGACCACTTCACCCCAGTGGCCCTCAACGGCGTCACCCTCCCCCTGGTCGAGCTCATCGTCAGTCTCGAGACCATCGCGGGGGCGCATGGCGTGGGGCGCCTCGACTTTCCGGCGGTTCCAGGCGTGCGGCCACGCACGCTCGAAGAGGCGCCAGCCAGTGTGGTGCTCCATCAGGCGCTGGCATCGCTTGAAGGCGCGTCGGGCGAGGTGCGCTTGACGTGTTTCGCCGGTGAGTCCAGGGTGGACGGAAAGGCGCTGGCATAGTGGCACACCTCTGGAGCGGACGTTTCGACAACGCACCCAACGCCGAGGTCTTCGACTTCGGCAAATCACTTTCAGTCGACAAACGGCTGATTGACGACGACATCACAGGCAGTTGCGCGTGGGCGCAGGCGTTGGCGCAGGCGGGCGTGCTCACCCCGGCCGATGCCGAAGCCATCGTCTCGGGCCTCGACGCGGTGCGCGCGGCCGTGCACGCGGATCCGTCGGTGCTGGACCGCGCCGATGACGAGGACGTGCACGCATTCGTCGAACGCGAACTGGTGACGCGCATCGGCGACGCCGGCAAACGTCTGCACACGGGCCGGTCCCGCAACGAACAGGTATCGGTTGACTTCCGCCTGTATCTGCGGCGGCGCATTCCCCTCCTCCAGCGCGCGGTCGTCGGCGTCGTCGAAGCGCTGGTGGCACAGGCCGATCGCGCGGGGCAGGCGACGATGCCGTCGTATACACATCTGCGTCGCGCGCAGCCGGTGCTGGTGGCGCATGTCTGGCTGTCGTACGCGGCGGCGTTGCGGCGCGACTGGGATCGCCTGGAGGCCGCGCGTCATGAAGCGGACCTGATGCCGCTGGGATCCGGGGCCATCGCCGGCACGAGTTACGCCATCGACACGGCGTTTCTCGCACGCGCGCTCGGGTTCTCCCGCGTCACGCTCAACAGCATCGACACGTCGGGCGACCGTGACTTCGTGGCGTCGTTCCTTTACGCCTGCGCGATGTGCACGACGCGCCTGAGTCGCCTCGCCGAGGACGTGATTCTGTTCACCAGCGACGAGTTCGGGTTTTTCGAACTGGCGGACGAGGTGGCGACCGGTTCCAGCCTGATGCCGCAGAAGAAGAACCCTGATCCGATGGAACTCGTGCGCGGCAAGGCCGGCCGCGCCATCGGCGTCCTCTCGGGGTGGTTGGCGACGATGAAGGGGTTGCCGCTGGGGTACAACAAGGATTTGCAGGAGGACAAGGCGCTGGCGTTCGCGGCCGAAGACGACCTGGCGGGCTGTCTGATGACGTGCGCGGCCGTGGTTCGCACGCTCACGCCGAGGGTCGCTGTGATGCGCGAAGCGGCGTCTGGATTGCTGCTGGCGACGGAAGTGGCGGATTATCTGGTCGGCCGTGGGCTGCCGTTCCGCACCGCGCACGAAGTGTCGGGTCGTATCGTGCGCGACCTGTACGAGTCGGGCCGCGATTTCCCGGCCCTGACCCTCGACGACTGGCGGCGGTACCACGACGTGTTCGAGCAGGGTGTGTTCGCGGCCATCACGCCTGAAGCGGCGGTCGCCGCGCGGCTGACGCCGCAATCGACCGGTCCGGGTCCCGTGGCCGCGGCGCTGACAGAGACGCGGGCATGGGTGGCGGCGCGTTTGTCGTAGTTCCCGCGTCTCCCTGTTAATCTTCCTGGCATGAGCTTCAGAATCTCGATCCTGGCCGTTGCACTGTTTGTGACAACGACGCTGCCGGTGGGGGCGCGGCAGCAGGCGGCGCCTGAGTACGGTCCACCGAAGGGCACACTCGGTATCGGCCGCTGACCAGAGGACCCCTGGACCCTGGACCCCTGGACATGTCTGATTTTCACTCCTTGGACCCTCGCGTGATTGACGTGCGCCGCATGGTCGGTCTGATCGTGACCGCCGTTTTGTCGATGGTCCTGCTGCTGGCCCTCGGGTTGCTGGGCCTCACGATGGGCCCGTCGTGGCCGGTGGCGCTGGCCGGTGCCGCCGGGTGGCTGGCGATGACGATGGGGCTGGCGTGGTGGCTGTGGCGGTGGCCGACGATCGCGTACCGGTATGCGTCGTACCGCATCGATGACGAGGGTATCGAGATCCATCGTGGCGTGGTGTGGCGCCGCATCATCAATGTGCCGCGGTCGCGGGTGCAGCACACGGATGTGTCGCAGGGGCCGATCGAGCGCAGCCACGAGCTGAGCACGTTGATCATTCACACGGCCGGCACCGAACACGCGCGTGTGGGACTGCCGGGGCTCGCCCGGCCCGTCGCGCTGACCCTGCGCGACCAGTTGCTGCCGCGCGACGGACGTGATGCCGTCTGATCGCCGATTTCATCCGATGACCGTGTTCTTCGCGCTGGGTGGCGAACTGCGGACGTTTCTGGTGCCCGTGATCGTCGCGACGGTCACGGCCCGGTCGCGGGGACGCGGCGTCGAAACCTGGTTTCTGATCTTCCTGTTGCCCGGCCTCGCGATGGCGGCGGCCAGATACTGGTTCTCGACCTATCGCTACGACGAAACCGAACTCGTGGTTCGCACGGGTATCTTCTTCAAGAACGAACGCCACATTCCGTATGCGCGCATCCAGAGCGTGGATGCCGTCCAGAACGTGTTGCACCGATTTTTTGGTGTCGTCGACGTCAAGGTGCGGACCGGCACCGGTGGGGACGCCGAGGCAACCTTGAGTGTGTTGCCGTTGTCCGCGCTGAGCGAAATGCGGGCGCGTGTCTTCGAGGGCAAACGCGCGTCGGGCGCGATCGACGCCGGCGCGCACCGCGTGGAACCGGTCGCCGGCATTGCGGCGGCGACAGATGCGGCGGCGCCCGAGCGGAGCGAGCCCATCCTGCACCTGCGCCCGCGCGAGCTGGCGCTCTCGGGAGTGCTCGACAACCGCGGCTGGGTGGTCATCGGTGCGCTCTCGGGCCTGGTCTGGGAGTCCGGCGCGTTCGATCGCATCGAGACCTGGTCGTCCCTGCCCGGGTCATCGTGGATGGTGGTGGCCGCCGTGGCGGCGGGGTTGTTCGTGGTGTCGCCAGTGTTATCGCTGGTGTGGGCCACGATTCGTTTGTACGGCTTCACCCTTTCGCGGCGTGGGTCGGATCTGTTCATCGAGTACGGCGCCTTCACGCGCGTGACGGCCTCCATTCCGCTGCAACGCGTGCAGGCCGTCAAAATTGTGCAGGGGCTCGGCCATCTGTGGTGCGGTCGCGCGGCCGTCCGGGTCGAGACAGCCGGCGGGACCGGCGAGAAGGCGGGTGGGGCGGAGCGCGAGTGGATTGCGCCCATCATCCCCGTCGCGGCCCTGGACGGATTCGTGAAACAGATGTTGCCCGCGGTATCGCTCGGCACCGTGGAGTGGTTGCCGGTGGATGGCCAGGCGTACAGCCGGCGCGCGCGCATCAATGCCGCGATCGCGCTGGTCCTTGGCAGCGCGTCGATGCCGTGGACCGGCTGGTGGGCGGCGGTCATCATCCCGGTTCTGTTGGGCTGGGGCATCGTCGGGGCGCGCCAGTACGTGCGCCACCTCGGCTGGGCGCGCACAGACGCCGCGGTGTACTTTCGGAGCGGGTGGCTGCGACGGACGATCACGATTGTGCCTCTGGGGAAGATTCAGGTCGTCCAGATGATCGAGTCGCCATTCGATCGGCGCTACGCCATGGCGTCGGTCAGCGTCGATACCGCCGGAGCAGGCGCGCACGCGATCGATGTGCCGTACCTTCAGCAACCGGTTGCCGAGGCGATGCGGGTGGCGCTGGCCGAACGCGCGGCGGCCACGGAATATCGGTGGTAGAAGAAAACGACCTCAGAGGTCGTTTTCCCTGAAGTCGGTCACGCGGACCTGAAGGTCCAGGGGCACGAGTCCCCTTTCACTCGCCCAGACCTTCGATATCGCCGGTCGCCCGTAGCCGCCCATGGACGCCGAGCGCATACGCGCCGACCACCAGGAATCGGACCTGATGGTCGATAAACGCGCGCAACAGATCGAGAAAGTCCTGGTGCATCGGGGAACTCGCCGCGCAGACGCCACTGAGCCTCGCTCAATTTCCACACCTGCAGGACCCGTTCGCTGACGGGCAACGCCGCCCGGAATCGGGCGTCGTCTCTGTCGTGGGCTCCAAGCGGGGAGTACACACGCACGTCCATGCGCCGGCGTCGAACTGAGGCGGCATCCATCCGCGGATTATGGCAGGAACCGCCACCGGGAGAGCCCCGGTTCACCAGTGCGCTCGTCGAAGTCCGCGACGAATCACGCGGCGCCTTGGCCAGTGGAAGGCCGCCAGGTGACAGAGAGTCGCTTCCGGCTTGAGGCACAGTCGCGAAGGTACAGGTTGATGAGCGTCTGGTACGGGATGCCCATTTCGTCAGACAGCCCTTTGAAGTAGGCAATCGTGTCGTGCTCCAGTCGAATGGTGACCTGCCGCTTCAGTCGCCGGGCATACGGATTCCGCTTGGCGTTGGAGAAGTCGTAGTGTGTTTTCATCTTGTCCACCTCTGCTCGTACTGTGCGCGCTCCGCGCGGTCTGCCTTGCGCGCCGAAACAATGCGAATGGCGGTGCCCTGCTGGTAGCAGTGGCAGACGACGAACACCCGAAGCGCGCTGCTCAAGCCCAGTAGGACGAAGCGCTCCTCTTGTCCTGAATGCTCGGGGTCGGGGATCAGCAGCGCGTGCTCGTCGAAGAACACGGTTTGCGCTTCGGAGAACGACACGCCATGCTTGCGCCTGTTGACCGCATCTTTGCGGTCGTCCCACTCAAAGGACAACTCAGCCACGGCCAAGCGTAACGACAGTGTAGTGGGAAGATCAAGGGGCGACGGCCCAGGGTTTGAGTGGAAGTTCTGAAACGTGCGGCGTCTGAGGAGTGCATCTGGCGTAGGCGTGGCTTCAGCCGCACCGAGGTGGAGCCCCGGGGGCGTCTGTGACAGGATCTCCGAATGACCCGATTGCTCCTGCTCCTCGCTCTGGCCGGCCTCGTGCCGCAGGCGGGTTCGCTCACCGCCGACGAACGCGCTCTGACGGCCTTCATCGACGCCAACAACGACGCGGCGATCGCGCTGCTTGAGCGGACCGTCAACATCAACAGCGGCACGATGAACTTCGCGGGCGTCCGGGAAGTGGGCGCCATCTTCCGCGCGGAGTTCGATGCCCTCGGGTTCAAGACCGAGTGGGTGGACGGCACCCCGTTTCAGCGCGCGGGCCATCTCGTGGCCGACCATCCAGGCTCCGGGCCGCGCATCCTGCTGATCGGCCACCTCGACACCGTGTTCGAGCCGGACAGTCCCTTTCAGAAGTTCGAACGCATCAGCCCCACCGCCGCGACAGGCCCAGGCACAACTGACATGAAGGGCGGCAACGTCGTCATCGTCCAGGCGCTGAAGGCGCTGCAGTCGGCGGGCCTCCTCACATCCATGAACATCGTCGTCGTCATGACCGGCGATGAAGAAGCGGCCGGCCGGCCGTTGACCGCGTCACGCGCCGCATTGGTGAAGGCCGCGCAGGGTGCCGATGTGGCGATCGGCTTCGAAGATGGTGACGGGAACCCGGCGACCGCCGTCATCGCTCGGAGGGGAACGACCAACTGGGAGGTGCGGGTGAAGGGAAAGCCCGCGCACTCGTCGCAGATTTTCAACGCGGAGAACGGGTATGGCTCGGTCTTCGAGGCTGCGCGCATTCTCAATGCCTTCCGCGAGAAACTGGCGGGGCAACCGCACCTGACGTTTAACCCCGGCGTGATGCTGGGCGGCACGTCGGTGGAGTTTGATGGTCCGGCGTCGCGCGGCACGGCGTTTGGCAAGAGCAACGTCATCGCAAAGGACACGGTCGTGGCGGGCGACCTTCGTGCGTTGTCACCAGAGCAGTTCGCCGCGGCGAAGAAGGCGATGCAGGACGTCGTGGCGATGTCGTTGCCGCAGACCAGCGCGACGATCACGTTTGACGATGGGTATCCGCCGCTGGCGCCGACGCCGGGGAACGAGCGGCTGCTGACGCTGTACAGCCGGGCGAGTCTGGATGTCGGTGCCGGTGCAGTGATTGCCGTCGACCCGGACAAGGCGGGAGCGGCGGACGTGTCGTTTATCGCGGCACACGCGAGGATGATTCTCGACGGCGTGGGCCTGATGGGGACCGGCGGTCACACGGTGAACGAGACGGCAGACCTGCGCACGTTGCCCTCGCAGACCAGGCGCATCGCCGTCCTGCTGGCGCGGCTGCAACGCGACGGGGCGAGGTAGTGCCGGACCTGTACGGCATCAGCGTGACGCGCATCGACGGCACCAGCGCGTCGATGGCGGACTACCGCGGCAAGACCCTGCTCATCGTCAACACCGCCAGCGAGTGCGGGTACACGCCGCAGTACGCCGGGCTTGAGGCGTTGTATCGCGAGTTCAAAGACGAGGGATTGGTCGTCGTTGGCTTCCCGAGCGATGACTTCGGCAGGCAGGAGCCTGGAGACAACACGCAGATTCAGGAGTTCTGCCGCAGCACGTTCGACGTGACGTTTCCGCTGTTTGAGAAGGTCAAGATCAAGGGCGCCGACGGACATCCGCTGTTCAAGTGGCTTGGTGCGAGGAAGCCGGGCATCCTTGGCCTTGAGGCCATCAAGTGGAACTTCACGAAGTTCCTGGTGGATGCCGGCGGCAACGTGGTGAAGCGCTACGGGTCGGTGGACACGCCCGAACAGATCCGCAAGGACATTGTCGCGGTGCTCGGAGTGGAGGCCGGGTCTTCAGACCCGGCGATCTGACTCTCGGAATCCCGCGACCTCGCGCTGGTCGGCTACTGGCCGCACCTGCCGGCCCTGCTCTCCGCGCTCAGCCCTTCCAGCGCGCCCATGCCCCCGCACGGCGTGGCGCGCGTAATTGAGCTCGGCGCGTAATTGAGCTCGTAGCTGATTTGCCGCAAATCAGCTACGAGCTCAATTACGCGCGCGAGCTCAATTGGCAGCGGAGAGGGCACCTCGCAGCAATTCCCACGCGCGACGCAGGTGCCGCTCTTCCGTGCGAAGGTTGCCGACGGCCAGGCGGATGACGATCTGGCCGTCGAGCGACGTGTGGGAGATGAACACGTCGCCGCTCTTGTTCACCTGGTCGATGATCGCGTGATTGAGCGCGTCCAGGTTTCCCTTCAAGCCGTTGGGCGCGGCCCTGAAACACACCACCGAGAACGGCACCGGCGCCACGCGTTCCCAGTCGGGATCGGCGTCCACCCACGACGCAAAGAGCCGTGCCAGCCGGCAGTGTTCACGCAGGCGCGCGCGCACGCCCTCCGCGCCGAAGTACCGGAGGATCGCCCACAACTTCAACGCGCGGAACCGGCGGCCCAGTTGAATGCCGGTGTCCATCAGGTTCTTCACCGCGCCGCTCTCGGTCGTCTTGAGATACTCCGGCGTGAGCGAAAACGCCTGCCGGATCACGTCCATGCGCGGCGTGAACAACACGCTCAGATCGAACGGCGTGAACAGCCACTTGTGCGGATTCACCACGATTGAGTCGGCCTGGTCGAGACCCGCGCGCATCCAGGCGAACTCGGGCACCATCGCCATCACGCCGGCGTAGGCGGCATCCACGTGCAGCCACATCCCTTCGCGCTTCGCCATCGCCGCCACCGCCACCACGTCGTCGACCGACGTGCTCGACGTCGTGCCGATGGTGGCGACCACCGCGATCGGCTTGATGCCGGCGGCGCGGTCTTCCGCCAGCGCAGACTCGAGCGCATCGATACGCATGCTGAATGTGTCGTCGGCGGGAATCCTCCTGAGCGCGTCGTGACCCAGGCCAAGCGCGATGACGGCTTTGTCCACCGACGAGTGCGCGTGTTCGGAACAATAGACGCGCAGCAGCGGCAGGTCGCGGCCGACCAGGCCCCTGGTCCTGACGTCGGGCACGGCCACCTCGCGCGCCGCGGCCAGCGCGTGCAGCGTGGAGATCGACGCGGTGTCGTAAATGACTCCCTCGACCGCGTCCGGCAGGTGCATCAGCCGCGCCAGCCAGCGCAGCGTGACTTCTTCCAGCTCAGTCGCCGCCGGTGACGTGCGCCACAACATCGCCTGCTGGTTCAGCGCGGACGAGACCAGGTCCATCAGCACGCCGGGCGCGCTGCCCGTGATCGCGAAATACGCAAAGAAGCCAGGATGATTCCAGTGCGTGGCCGCGGGCAGGATGATGCGGTCGAGGTCCGCGATGACCTGCTCGAACGGTTCCGGTTGTTCGGGCGCGCGATCGGGAAGCGCGCGGCGGACATCACCGGGCGCCACCTGCGCCAGCACCGCATGGGTCTCAATCTGCTCGAAGTACCCGGCCGCCCAGTCCACCAGCGTGTGCGCGTGCCGTCGAAACTCCTCCGGTGGCATGTCACCGAAGGGCGGGGGAACGTTGCGCGTGCCCGCCACGGTCACTGCTTGTGTGTGGCCACGTAGTCGAGCGCGAACTTCCGCAGTGCCTCGCTGGTGAGCCCGATGGCCTTGGCTTCAGCCACGGCCTTCTCTTCGCTCCAGTGGTCCACCAGCATCCGCTTGATCAGCCACAGCGCCCCTACACGGTTCGCGCTGCCGCAGTTGATGAACAGCGGCTGATATGTGGTGGTGACCACCACCTTCAGAAATTCGTCCGCCACTTTGGGATCCGGCGCCGAACCTTTGAACGGCAGATGAATGAACGTGAGCCCCGCGGCCTCGGCCGCCTCGCGCGACTCATCGATCGCCGCGCCGTCTTCACTGGCCTCCCGCAGGTTCAGCACCGCCTTGTAGCCCAACGTCGCGACAGCAGCCAGCGCCCTGGGATCGGTGGCTCCGGCACATCCAATCGTCGCGTCCACCTTCGTGTAATTGCGGACGCCTTCTATGGATGGCTGAGGTGGCTGAGATGACTGAAGTGGCTGAGGTGGGGCTTGCACGCCCATCGCGGCGGATGGGATGGCCAACGCCAGGAGGCAGGCAACAACGAGTGTTTGTCTCATGTCGCCATTATAGAAGGGCGACGGGGATTGAGGATTGGGGATTGAGGATGGTTCCTCAGCCGGACAGTCGTTGAATCACGACCGTCACGTCGTCGATCAGGCGAACCGTGAGCGGCGCGCCGGCGGCCAGGGCTATTTCGTTGCCCTGCCCGCGCATGACCGTGGCGGCGCCGCCGGCCGCGCCCGCCGCCCCGCCGATCGCCGCGCCTTTCTTGCCGCCGAGCACCCCGCCCAGAATTGCGCCCGCCACAGCTCCGGCGCCCACCTTGGCGGTCGCGTCGGCCGACGGCGAATCCCCCTCGCGATAAATCGTGTCGGTCCTGATCGACACCCGTGTGCCGTCGTTCAGGATCATCGTGTCAAACCGCAGGCCCAGCCGCGGCCGTTCCCTGAATCGTCCCCCACGGTCGACGACGACGATGGTGCCCTCCAGACGGACGCCGGCCGGAATGGCGATGCGGTCGAGGACGGTGACGTCGCGGCTGACCTTGGCGGAGACACGATCTTCGACCTGCGCCGTCTGCGACGACACCGCGTGGTCGAGCCGAATGCCGATCACCGAGTGCTTCTCGATTGTCAGCTCCTCATACCGCGGCGTCGTCGTCTGCCGATCGATCGCCGGCGGCGCAAGGTCGGGGAGGTAACGCGGCGGTTCCGCGGCGACGGGTGTGGCCACAGGCACCCGCGGCAACGACTTGACCGGGGGCGGCGGCGCGATCGCCGGCGGGGCCGCCGCGGGCGGTTCCGGAATCTCTTGCTGTTTCGGGAGGGCCGGCGGAGTTGCCGCCGGCCGACTGACGCGTGTTTCCTCCACGACGGGAGCCGGAGCCGGTGTCGGCGGAGGCAGCGCCTCCGGAACGACGACGGCTGAAACGGTATCGGTCGTCGCTTGCGTCTGGGCCAACGTCGGAACCGCCTCGTCGCTCAACACGAGATACCCGCCGACGGCCGCCGTGGCCAGACAGCCGATACTCAAGACGCCGATTCCAAGCAGCTTTGGAGTCACGACAGCCTTCCCTACAGCAAGGCTCGTACCGCCGCCCCTGTGCATGCAGGTCCCCGGATCGGCCCGTCCCGCCTGACCTCACCGGGTGGCGGTTGCCAACTTCAGAGGACAGAGGACGCCCTGGTGCCCCCCAGGGACCCCAGGATTACCGGGACCGTGCGCGGCACTCCTGTTGCACATCGCAAGTGCCATGCGACCCATGCGACCTGTCTCTTGCGTGTTTCTGACGGCCTGGCTGCTCGTTGGCCCCGTGGCGGGGGTGGCTCAGGCGGTGACGGTTCGTGACCTGATCGCCCTCAGTCAGGCGGGCTTGGGTGACGACGTGCTTGTGGCGCTGATCGACTCGGACGGGTCTGTCTTCAGCCTGACGCCACTCGAGGTGCTGGATCTTCGCCGGCAAGGCCTGAGCGATCGGGTGCTGGTGAAGATGATCGAAACCGCGAAGCTTCGGCCGACGGTCCCCGGCGCGGTTCCGCGCGACGTCACCAGCGTGGTTCAACCGCTGGAACCGACGCAGCTCCCGCCTCAGCCACAGATTGTGGTTCATCAAACCGTGGTACAGAAGGTCGTCCAGCAGATCGAGGCGCCGCGCTCTCAACCGCGATACGTTCAGGTGCTCGTGTATGTGCCGGTGGCGGTGCCGCAGCGTCCGGTCAAGGCACCCGAGCCGGTCTATTGGGGATGGGGCGGACAGCGACGGCCCGACAGTTGGCAGGAACCCGGGAAGAAGGCCGGCGGCAAGATCGATCGCGAACGCCAGTAGCCGCGCTGCCGCGCACCGCTCCACTGTCCTGTAACCGACGTCTCCGGCGCTTGCCGGGCAACGGAGGGTTGATTTCCAATGGCAGCACAAACGGTTTCGCGGGTCGGACGCCGCACGTCCGTGTGGGTGGCAGGGGCGGCGCTGGTCAGCGCGTCGATCTGGGGTGGGGTCACGATTGCGGGGCAGGCGACCCACAGCACAACCCAGAAGATCGATGAGGCGTGTCGGTGGCGATCGCCGACGAAGCCACGATCAAGCAGCTCGACAAGTTCAAGGCCATCACCTCGCAGCTCACCGATCCGCGCAAATTAACCGAGGCCCGGGCGCGGCAGCTTGTGGCGACCGGCAAGCCGATCTATAATGAAAACATAATGCGACTTCCCGCGATTCTGTTGCTGGTGCTCTCCCTACCGGTCTCTGCGCTGGCGCAGGAGCCCGGCGTTGATGTAGACGACTGCAAGGAGTCGGCCCTGCTCAGCCGCATGCCTGGCTGTGGGATCTATCAATGCTCGAATAAGGATTTCGATTCGGCCGAATTCGTCATCAACAAAGAAGCCGAAACGCAGTCGATCGAGGGCGCACTCGAATCCCGGTACCTGGTGTGCCCGGCCAACCTGTCGCCCTTGCAATTACGGCGAAACACCGAGGCCGCCCTGAAGAAGGCTGGATACACGCTCGTGTTCAGTGGTCCGCACGCCAACAACGACTTTCCCGTGGTCACCGCTCGCAAGGGTCCGCAGTGGATCTCGGTGCAGACCCACATAATCAACGCGTTCCCGGCCTACGAGCAGACCGCCGTGCTCGAGAAGGAGATGACGCAGGACATCTCGGCGAGCGCACAGGCCATGTCCGACGCCATCGCCAGGAGCGGCAAGCTCGATGTCTACGGCATCACGTTCGCGACGGGACAGGCGGCCATCACTCCGGCGTCTGACGCCGTGCTCAACGACGTGCTCGCCGTGCTGGTGGCCAACGCGGACTGGAAGCTCCGCGTCGAAGGGCACACCGACAACGTCGGCGACAAGGCGGCCAACCTCAAACTGTCCAACGCACGCGCGGCGGCCGTTACGGGGTGGCTCACCTCGAAGGGGATCGACGCGACCCGGCTCTCGGCCGCGGGTCTTGGAGATACACAGCCGATAGCCAGCAATGCTGCAGAAGACGGTCGCGCGAAAAACCGGCGGGTGGTATTGGTTAAGCAATAGCCCGAAGGCGGACGGCTGAAGGCTGACCGCTGAAGGCTCTTTGTCGAGGGCGGCGTGGGCGGCAACGTGCCGCGGCCGTACACGAAGACGGACCTCACACCGAATCTGGGCGCGCCGGATTCGACCGACGACATGCGCGGGGGACTCGGTCGCGATGGTCTGCGCGAGCTGACGAAGTTCGTCGAGGAGGGCGGTCTGCTGATCACCGAAGGCGGCACGGCCACGATCTTCCCGGAGTACCGCCTGACGACCGGCATCAGCATCGAACAGGCCGATGGCCTGTGGGCGCTGGGCGCGGTGTTCAAGGCCGTGTTCGGGGATCGCACCAGTCCGATCGCGTATGGCTGACCAGAGCGCGCTGGCGGTCTACTTCAACTCCGCGCCGCTCTTCAGCATGGGTGGAGGCGGCTTCGGGCGTGGCGGTGGCCGCGGCGGCGCGGGTGCCAGTCTCACCGGCGCGCCCAACCTGCAGCCGAACGTGCAGCCGCCCCAACTGACGACCCTTGACGGTCCGCCCGCCGGTGCCACCCGCGGCGGCGGTCCTGGTAGGCCCGGCGGCGCCTTTGGTGGCCGTGGCGGTTTCGGTGGCCGTGGCGGCCGTGGCGGCGCATCCGGTGCGGGCGGCGGCCCGGACGCGCCTCGTGTGATCCTTTCGTTCCCGAACGATCCGAATGACCTGCTGTTGTCAGGCGGCCTCGTCGGCGGCGAAAACCTCGCCGGCCGGCCGCTGGTGATCGACGCGCCCGTCGGCAAGGGGCACGTCGTGATGTTCGCCACGCGCCCGTTCTGGCGCTGGCAGACCCATGGGAACTTCTTCCTCGCGTTCAACGCCATGCTGCATTGGAACGATCTGGGAGCCCGGTGACATAAGGGAGCGATGCGGCAGTGGCGAACCACCATAGGAGGCCGGGTCTTCAGACCCGGCATGCCTGTACTTCGAGGTCCAAGGGTGGACCGGACGGAAACACTCGTTCGGTCGGACCGGGCCGTGGCAGAATGCAAACCGCAATCACCAATGCCAAGCGCTCTCGATACTCCTCCCGTTCAAGGCGACATCGTCCGCGTACGGTCGCGGCGGTACCTCGTCGAAGAGGTCAGCGCGCCTCCGACACCGGGTGACGACACGCTTGCGCGTTTGTCCTGCCTGGAGGATGACGCCGAGGGCGAGGAGCTTCAGGTCCTCTGGGAGAGCGAAGTCGACGCGGAGCGGATCGACGAGGCCGACTGGTCGAAATTGGCCAGGGGGCAGTTCGACCCGACGAAGTTCTTTGCGGCCTACTACCGGACGTTGCGATGGAACACGGTCACCTCGACGGACCCGAAGCTGTTTCAGTCGCCGTACCGCGCCGGAATTCGCATCGACGCGTACCAGCTCGAACCCCTGCGCAAAGCGTTGCTCCTGCCCCGGGTCAATCTGTTCATTGCAGACGACGTCGGCCTTGGCAAGACGATTGAGGCCGGCCTCATCGTCCGCGAGCTCCTCATGCGCCAGCGCATCAGGCGCATCGTCGTCGCCGCGCCGCCATCGGTGGTGCTCCAGTGGAAGGAAGAGCTGGACCAGCGCTTCGGCCTGACGTTTGTCGTGTTCGACCGCGACTACGTGCGGCGCATGCGCATGGAGCGCGGGTACGGCGTGAATCCATGGACCACGCATTCGCGATTCGTCGTGTCCCATCACCTGTTGCGCGATGAGGACTATGCCTCCACGCTGCGGGACTGGCTCGACAGTGACGCCGGTGGCAGCCTGCTGATCCTGGACGAGGCGCACAACGCCGCGCCCGCCAGTGGAGCCAGGTACGCGGTCGATTCACAGTTCACGAAGTCCATCCGCGAACTGGCTCCCAGGTTCGAGCATCGGCTGTTTCTCTCGGCCACTCCGCACAACGGCCATTCGAACAGTTTCTCCGCGCTGCTCGAGATTCTGGATCCTCAGCGTTTCTGCCGAGGCGTGCCGATTGATTCCGTGAAACAGCTCGAGCCGGTGATGGTCCGCCGCCTGAAGGACGACCTTCGGAAAATGGGGTCTTCTGCGTCTATCGTGATGGTCTTGACGGCCATGCACTTATCGTGCACGGACCTGGACGGAGCGTCAAGGGGCCGAGCCGAGTAACCCTCGAGCCTGGGCCGGCAAGGGCTATCATTCAGGGCATGAGTCGAAATGGCCGCCTCGGCAGCTTCTCGAGCGAGCGCCTGATGCGTCTTTTGACCCGACTCGGACAGGACATCGAAATCGTGGTGAAGACAACGCCACGCCGCAGGCGGCGCGGGCGCATCCGCGTCGTTGAGGTGGCGCATCCGTGACTGTCAAAGACGACCTGATTTCCCGGATCCGCAACATGGCGGCGGAGTTGCGCACGCACTCTGTGCAGGCGGTCTGGCTTTTTGGTTCCGTGGCCCGCGATGAAGCCAGGCCGGGCAGTGACGTGGACGTCCTGGTGGACTTCTCAGGGCCCGTGACGATCTTCGAGTTTGTCCGCTTGCGGCGGCGTCTGGAAGTTGTGCTCGGCCGACCGGTGGATTTGGTGACGCGCGAGGCGCTCAAGCCACAACTCCGTGACCGGATTCTGAGCGAGGCGATTCGTGCCGCGTAGGGATTCGCGCCTGCGACTGCAGGACATCGTGGAGGCCATCGACCGGATCCTGAGCTACACCTCGTCGCTGACCGTCGAGTCGTTTCAGGCCGACCAGCGGACCGTGGATGCCGTTGTCCGCAACTTCGAAGTGATCGGCGAGGCCGCCCGCCATGTTGATGACGAGACGTGCGCCCGATGCCCGGGTGTGCCCTGGCAGGACATGCGTGACATGCGGAACGTCCTGATGCACGAGTACTTTGGCGTCAGCATCCCCATTGTCTGGGACACGATCGGTCGCGCTCTGCCCGGTGTTCGCGAGGCCCTGCGTGCCGAGTTGGCCAGGACGGACGAGCCTGGGTGACCGGGTAATGGCACAGGCGCCCCCGGAGTTGCTCGCGCACCGTGAATGGCTGGGCCAGATCGACCCGGTCGGCCTCGTCGTGTCGCCGAACGTGCTCGTCAGACAGGGCGTGTTTGTCGACCGGCAGAAGGCCATCGACGTCCAGACGAAGCTGACCGCGCTGGTGGGTGAGCCCGGTGGTGACGACGCCGAACCACAGGCTGTCGACCCCGTCGCGTTCTTCCGCGAGATCCTGGAATGGCCGGAGTCGATCCTGGCCGGCTCGCCATCCGGCCCGTCTATTCCGGACACGCTCGTGGCCGCCCTTCCGGAGTACGAAGACCACATCCGGCCCACGTACGCGCTGGCGTCGCCAGAGCGCACTGCGCTGAGTCCCGATCGTGTGGCGACGTGCCACTCTCACTCAAGCGGAATTCGCGTCATGCCCGGGACGTCGTCGAAGCCGCGATCGAAGGTGGCGATCTCGTTGATTTCGTGATTGAGCATGACCGCCGCGTGGATGGCATCCCGGACGCTGACGCTGGGCATGTCCACGACCAAACGTCGGGCGCGGTCAGTGTCTGCCAGTGTGACCGGAAGCACCACCGGGCAGAGTTGGACGAACAGGTCGTAGACCGTTCCAGCCAGATCCCATCGCTTCAGTGCGGCGTAGCGATAGAGAATCTCCTGCAGGACCTCCGTGCTTGTGCAGATCTCGACGTCACCTATGCGGGCGCGTTCAAGGAAGCGCTGGGCAGGCGCGCGCAGGGGATGTTCCACCCGGCCACGTACATCGGTACGTTCGAGTCGACAAACACCATCATCCGCGGCCGGCCTCGATCTCGGACAGCATCTGGTCGATGTCACCGGTCGGCGCGCCCAGCGCCTTCAGGCGATCGAGGGGGTCGGCGGCGGGTCGATCGTCGGCGAGCTGGCGCTCGATCGCCGTTCGCACCCACGCACCCGTGGACACGCGGCTGCGCTGCGCGGCCTTCTGAATCCGGCGCTGCAGACCCTCAGGGACCAATACCTGCAATCGGTGGCTGCTCATGTGCACATGATGGAGCGGTTTTCATGAGCGCGTAGCGCGTCGTCCTACGGATACACGTACGTGGCCTGCAGTCCCAGCGGGATGCCGAGCGCCCAGAACAGTAGTAAGAACAGCGTCCAGAGAATGATGAACGTGAACGAGTAGGGCAGCATCATCGAAACGAGCGTGCCGATGCCCGCGTTGCGCACGTAGCGCTGGCAGAAGACGACAACGAGTGGGAAGTAGGGCATCAGGGGCGTGATGATGTTCGTGCTGGAGTCGCCGACGCGGTAGGCGGCCTGCGTCAGTTCCGGCGACAGGCCCACCTGCATCAGCATCGGCACGAAGATCGGCGCGAGCAGGGCCCACTTGGCCGACGCGGAGCCGACCAGCAGATTGACGATGGCCGTGACGAGGACGATCCCGCCAATCGTGACCTGCCCCGGCATCGCCAGCGCCTGCAGCAGGGTGGCGCCTTTGAGCGCGAGCAACGCGCCGAGGTTCGAGCGTCCGAAGGCATCGGTGAACATCGCGGCAAAAAACGCCATCACGATGTAATAGCCCATCGTGCTCATGGCCCTCGACATGCCGGCGATCACGTCGCGCGAAGATTTCACCGTGTGGGCCGCCAGGCCGTAGGCGATGGCCGGGAAGAGGAAGAGCAGGAAGATCAGGGGCACGATCGAGCGCATGAGCGGCGCCTGGAAAGACGACATCTGGCCGTCGGGCGCGCGCAGGGGCGATCCCCCGGGCAGGGCCCACCACGTCAGCAGTGCGAGCCCCACCACCATGGCGAGGCCGCCGGCCATCAGGCCGCGCGATTCGTCCGGCGTCAGCGGCTCAAGCGTCGGCATGTCTTTCGTGTCGCCGTCCACGGCGAGTCCCTTCAGCCGTGGTTCGACGATCCGGTCGGTCAGATACCAGCCGAGCAGCACGATGAGCACCGTCGATGCGCCGGTAAAGTACCAGTTCGCCAGCGGGTTCACCAGGCGCGCGGGATCGATGAGTTGCGCCGCCGACTGCGTGAACCCCTGCAGCAGCGGATCGATGCCCGAGGGGATCAGGTTCGCGCTGAAGCCGCCCGAGACGCCGGCAAACGCCGCCGCGATGCCGGCCAGCGGGTGGCGTCCGGCCGTGTAGAAGATCACGCCGCCGAGCGGAATGACCAGCACGTAGCCGGCATCGGTCGCGGTGTGGCTCAGGCACGCGACGAGAATCAGCATCGGCGTCAGCAGCTTGCGCGGCGTCAGGTTCAGCAGCCACTTCAACCCGGCGTTCAGAAAGCCGACCGACTCGGCCACGCCCACACCCAGCAGCGCGACGAGCACGACGCCCAGTGGGGGAAACGTGACAAACGTGTTCACCATGGACGCGAGCCACGTGGCCATCGCCGCGCCGGTCAGCAGGTTCTGCACCCGGATGGGCTCACTATTGCGCGGGTCGATCTCGGTGAACGCCACCGGCGCCAGCAGCGCGCTCAGTCCCCAGACCACCAGCAGCGCGATGACGAACAGAATGGCCGGGTCGGGCAGTTTGTTGCCGGCGGTTTCAATGCCGTTGAGAAACGTGTTGAGCAGGCCGGACGGCGCGGCGGACGGACGGGTCGATGTGGAAGTCATCTTGAGGGCCAAGCATACCCCGACCCGCCCCGCTATTTGGCGATCACGAACGCCTGCCAGCGGCCAGGGTCAGAAGTTCCTGTTCGTGCGAAGACGCGTACGAGCCGGCGCGCGTGAACGACAGGGCCTCGCTGACGCCCTCGTCCCAGGCGCGCCAGCGCCCATTGGTCGGGCGCGAGTCTTCGACCCGCGGAGAGATGCGGGGAATCTTCTCGATCTCGGTGACGACAACGCCGGCGGGCGACGTCAGCAGGGCCAGCCGTCGCCCATGGGTGCGGTTGTTGCCGTCCACGACCACGTCGAGGTGTTCGTCTTCATTGAAGTGACCGACCACCGCAAACGGCGCTTCGCGGGCGTGTTGTTTGTACAGCGACTGGGAGCAATCGGGCGCGAACGTGCAGCCCGGTCTCCACAGCGACGGGGGGTCATGGTATGCGAACACGGTTGAACGACAACACCGGCACCTGCCGGGTGATGGTCTGCTGTTGAGGGTGTCCGGGCAGAGACTCACGCTCCTGACGCGCGCGGAGCGTGGAGCCCACCAGGTCGAAGGCCGCCGAATACTTGTCGAACAACGAAGCGGGCCCTGAGTACCCGAGGACCACAAAGTGGCCGGTGTACTCGACGACCGCTACCGCCCTGAGAGGGTTGACGCAGAACATGGACCGCTGCCACGGTGCTGCCCGCCGCAACCTGCGGGCGGACACCGTGTTGAAAAGTTCGCATCGGCGGGGAGTTCCCCGCGCCCTCCGCGGCCGTAGACTGTAGGCATGCCCCTCCTGACGCCAGAGACTCTTGCGGCCGCGTTACGCGATCTCCCCGGCTGGACCAGCGACGGTCGCGCGCTGACGCGCCAGTATACGCTGGCGTCCTTTCCTGACGCGATAGCCTTCGCCACGCGCATCGCCTTTGACGCCGAGGCCGCCGACCACCACCCGGATCTGTTGATCAGCCACCGGAAAGTGACCGTGACCTGGTCCACTCACAGCTCCGGGGGGGTGACGGAGAAGGACCTGGCGGGCGCCCGCGAAACGGACGGCGTGGGAGTTCGGTTCCTCGCGTAGAATCCCTTCGCGATGAAACTCAAGACGTCGTACAGCGCGCGCGAGGTGGCGGCCCTCACGGGCCTCACCGGCCGTCAGTTGCAGTGGTGGGATGAAGCGCACGTGTTCCAGCCTTCGATCGCGCCGCGCAAGACGGCGCAGGGCGGCTTCACCGAGCGCCGGTACTCGCCCGTGGACGTTCTCGAACTTCTCGCGCTGGCCGACCTCCGGCGTCGCGGGTTCGACAACGCGCAGTTGAAGCTGATGATCGACGCGCTCCGCGAGTACTTCCGCCGCCGGCTTTCCGAGACACTCGACGATGCCGGGGATCTGCGGCTGCTGACCAACGGGAGCGGCCTGTTTCTGAGGACCCGCCAGGGGCACGTCTTCGACCTGCTCGTGGACCCGATGCAGGCGCTGCTCGGCAGCGAGACGCTCAAGCTCAAGCCCGTGACCGGCAAAGCGAAGTCCAAACGCAAGTCCAGCAAGGCCAGGCAGCGCTGACGACGTCTCGCCGGCTGCGATCGGCGTCTGGGCACCGGGGCTGGCGTGGCCTGTCAGACGGCGGTATCATCCCGGCATGGCGCGATGGATAACAACGGTGGTCGTGGTGCTGGTGGCGGGGGCTGTGCTCGTTGCCGACACCCTGGTGCTTCGGAACGGCACGCGTGTGCAGGGGGAACTGGTCGCCGTCAGGGACGGCGTGATCGAGTTCGCGGAGCGGACCGGCGCCCGGACGAGCCGGGTGCGTGAGTATGACCGCGACGACGTGCTTCGGATTGAGTTCGACCGGACGTCCGGCCCTGTCGTAGAGCCCACCCCGGGCCGGCCTTCCGGGATGCGGGAGCGGCTCGTGATCGTGTCCGGGGACGTGCCCTGGAACGATTCCGGCATCGATCTTCGGGCGGGTCAGGAGATCTATCTGGAATCGTCGGGCACGGTGCGGTGGGGCGCCAATCGCCGTGACGGTCCGGCGGGCGAGCGCAATTCGCCGCGCAACGACGCGCGGCCCATGCCCACGCGCAACGCCGCCGCGCTGATCGGCAGGATCGGCGCGGGGTCGACCGACCACTTCTTCCTCGGTGACGCGACCGGGCCGATTCGGATTCGCGCGTCCGGCCGGCTCTTCCTCGGCGTCAATGACGATTTTCTCAATGACAACACCGGCAACTTCCGGGTGATTGTCTATTACTGATCTCGTCGCCGCTGCCTACCTGGACCTGGCGTGGGCGCTGCGCCGGAAGGGCGGGACGTTTGCCATCCCCGGCGACCGGTCTGATAATGGGGCCATGCACACCGTTGGGCGACGGACGCCGGAGGGACAGGCCCTGACCGATCAAGGCGCCCTGGCCAGGACGGCGGCGTTATTGCGCGGCACATCGGCGCTGGTCCCTCGCGGCGTGTATCGATTCTCGAGCTTCGACGAGGCCGACACGTGGATGACC
The DNA here is from genome assembly GCA_038918905.1 of Vicinamibacterales bacterium. Lineage (GTDB taxonomy): Bacteria > Acidobacteriota > Vicinamibacteria > Vicinamibacterales > SCN-69-37 > SYFT01. The sequence continues at coordinate 41,573 of JBCKZS010000009.1, read as the reverse complement.
AACACGATCCGGAGTACGCGCGCGCGCCTGAACCGCACGACCTCGTCCGCATCTGTCGCGCGCTGAATCACGCCGGCGCGCAGTACGTGCTGATTGGCGGCTTTGCCGTCATCGTCCACGGAGCCGGTCGCTTCACCAAAGACATCGACCTTCTGGTCAACGACGCGCCAGACAACGTGGCGCGCGTCAAGAACGCCCTCTCGCTCCTCGCTGACAACGCCGCGGCCGACGTGCTCGACACGGATGTCCGTGACCATGTCGTGGTCCGGATCGCAGACGAAGTCATCATTGATCTGATGGGACGGGCGTGCGGCCTCTCCTATCAGGACGTGATTGCGGACGTGGAGTTTGTGACGCTGGACGACGTCCGTGTGCCCGTGGCCAGTCCCGCCACACTGATTCGGACGAAGGACACCTATCGACCGCAGGATGCGATCGATCGCGCGTTCCTGGCAGGGCTCACGCGCCCGGACAAACGCCAGTAGACGCGCCAGTTGCGAACCCGCCAGGAGCGGCCCAGCCAGCCTGCGCGACGAGGTCAATACAGACGTATTGACATAACAGCTTGTCCGGACTCGCCCCTGTGCCGTTCAGTGGCGCCGTCGCTCCATGTCAACCAACGTGGCCCCGGGCGAGGAAGCGGCAGCGGCGGTAGAATGCCCTCATGGTGCGCACATCCCGCCTGCTCGTTGCTGTTCTGATCCTCGCCGGCGCTGCCCTCGCAGCCCAGTCGGTCATTCCTACCCCCGAGTTGGTCATCGGCTTTAAACCCGGGGCCGACTTCAAGCTGGCCAACTACGACGACACGATTCGGTACTTCCAGCGCCTGGATGCGGCAAGCGACAAGCTCACCCTCGTGCCGATGGGCACCTCGACGCAGGGGCGGACGTTTTACGTCGCGCTGATCTCGAGCGCCGCCAATCTGGCGGCGATCGACCGGCATCGCGAGATTGCGCGGCGCCTGGCATCGCCCGAGGGGTTGAGCGAAGCCGAGGCCCGCGCGCTCGCGCGCGAAGGCAAGGCGCTGGTCCATATCGATGGGGGCCTGCACTCCACCGAGGTCGCCGGACCGCAACACACGCTGCAACTGGCCTACGACCTGCTCAGCCAGGACAAGGACGAAGGCGTGCAGCGCATCCTCGACAACGTCGTGTTGATGTTGTGGCCGACGATCAACCCGGACGGCCACCAGATGGTGGCCGACTGGTACATGAAGAACGTCGGCACGCCCACCGCGAACGCGCCGCTGCCCGGGCTGTACCAGGAGTACGTCGGCCACGACAACAATCGCGACGCCTACATGCTCAACATGATCGAGTCGCGCGTGATGGAGCAGGCATGGCGGCAGTGGGAGCCGCAGATCGTGTACGTGCACCACCAGTCGGCGCCGTTCCCCACGCGCATCTGGCTGCCGCCGTTCGCCGAGCCCATCGCGCCGCACGCGCCGTTCTTGATGTCGCGCACGGTGAACACGATCGGCATGGCGATCGCCCAGGGGCTGGAAGAGCGCGGGATGGTCGGCGCCACACACATGGGCACCGGGTTCGACGCGTGGTACGCCGGCTACATCGACTACACGCCGATGTTCAAGAACGTCGCGGCGTTCTGGACCGAAACCGCGCTGGCCAACATGGCCGCGCCGCGCGATTACACCGTCAACGACCTGCCGCCGGCGTTTCGCGACCTGCGGCCGCAGAGTCTGTACGCCAGCCCCTGGGCCGGAGGAAGGTTCGGGCTGGGCGATTCAGTGGCCTACATGCACGTGGCGTCGATGTCCGTCCTCGACTACGCCGCGCGCTACAAAGAGAATCTGCTGATGAACCGATGGCGGGCCGGCATGACCCAGATCGAGCAGCACCGGACGTCAGGCCCCTACGCGTACGTCATCCCGCGGACGCAGCGTGACCTCGTGGCGGCCGTCGAGATGCTGCGCCGCCTGGCGTTCGCTGGCGTGCGTGTCTCGCAACTGACGAGCGCGGTCACGATCGGGGAGACCACGTTTCCGGAAGGCGCGTGGGTGATTCCCACCGATCAGGAGTTCATCGCGCTCGCGCGCGAGGTGCTCGACGTGCAGAAGTACCCCGACATTCGCGAGTCGCCAGGCGGCGCGCCGGAACAGCCCTACGACGCGGCCGGCTGGACCCTGCCGCTCTCGATGGGCGTCGAAATGACGACGCTTGAGGTGCCGATGTCGCCCGAGATGCGCGCGAGCCTGAGGCCGCTGGGCGTGAACGTACCCGCGTCCGCGCGTCCGGTCGCGTACAACTCGATGGCTGGGCCCGACGCGGCCCCCTTCGACAGCGCGCCAGGACTCGGGTTCGATTCGCATCCCGTCGCCGCCGCGATCGTCCCGCCGCCCACACGAATCACCGGCGACAGCCGTGGCGCGGCGTCGGTGTCGATTGCGATCGACCCGGCGCAGAACAACGCGTTCCGCGCGATCAACCAGGTGTGGAAGGCCGGCGGCACCGTGTCGTTCTCACCCGGTGACGACCGGTACGTCGTGGGCGGTCTGACGTCCGGCCGGCTCGAGGGCATTTTGCGGGAACTGGCGGTCAGCGGCGCGTATCTCACGCCGCCGGGATCGAAGATGGTGCCCTTCGCGCAGCCGCGTATCGCGTTGTTCCGTCCGCTGGCGAGCATGGATGAAGGCTGGACGCGGTGGGTGCTCGAACGTTTCGAGTTTGCGTTCACGAGTCTGACGCAGGACGACCTGACGACCGGACCGCTGCGCGATCGGTTCGACGTCATGGTGATTACCGATGAACCCCGCGGCGTGCTGGCGGGTGGAGGACGAGGCGGCCGAGGAGGTGCCGGAGCTGGCAGAGCTGCCGGAGCTGGCGGAATTGGGGCCCCACCGGCGTTGCCGGAGCCTGACGCCGCACGCGTGAAAGCGATCGACGACTTCGTCCGCGCGGGCGGCACACTCGTGTGTCTGAACCGCAGCACGGCATTTGCGATCGAGCATCTGAAGTTGCCCGTTCGGAATGCGCTGCAGGGGCTCGGTCGTCAGGAATTCTTCGCCGGGGGTTCGCTGCTGAATGTGCGGACGACGCCGGCGCACCGCGTCATGGCCGGCATGTCACCGGTCGCGCCGGTGTTCTTCAACAGCAGTCCGGCGTTCGAGACAACCGACGGATTTCTGGGCACCGTCCTGGCGCGGTACGCCGATGCCGGCTCGCCGCTCGCGTCAGGTTATCTGCTGGGTGAACAGCACCTGCACGGCAAGAGCGCCGCGCTGGACGTGGAGCACGGCAACGGGCACGTCATCCTGCTGGGTTTCCGGCCGCAGTGGCGCGGCCAGACGTTCGGCACGTTCAAGGTGCTGTTCAACGCGCTTGTTGGCGCGCGATAGCGGCCATCGGACGCAGGGCGTGGCTTGAGCCGCGCCGATCATCAGTCGATCGGAAACACCTGCCCGACGTCGTCGGCCGGGTGGGGGATCACGTGGACGCCGACCAGTTCGCCGACCTTGCGGGCGGCCGCGGCGCCGGCATCGGTGGCGGCTTTCACCGAGGCGACGTCGCCGCGCACGATGGCGGTGACCAGGCCGGCATCCACCTTCTGCCAGCCGACGAACGTGACGTTCGCGGTTTTCACCATGGCGTCGACGGCTTCGACCATGCCGACAAAGCCGCGCGTTTCGACCATTCCGAGAGCGTCGCCGGACCGGGTCTCTGACGTTTTCGCCATATGGGGACACACTCTACCACGGGGCGATGGTCGATGAAGACCCCGATCGCGGCAGGATGTTGCCGGCCGACAGCGCCTTACAGCCGCGATCCACCGGCCGGGTGGCTACCAGCTCCGGCCACGCGCGGCGACGGGAAGGGGTGCCAGGGCACCCTGGTCGTCGGCGAGCCAGAGCCGGTCCATCAGGTTGGCGACCGTGCAGGCGTGGTTCGGCAGCACGCGCACCCGGTCTCCCGGTCGGAGCGGCGAGTCCGGCGGCACCCGGCAGGTCGCGTGCTCCTCGGACAACCGCTCGATCACAATCGACGGCTCGGGCGTGTCCTCGTCCGACGCCATGAACACCAGACCATACCCAGGCATCTCGGCGAATCCACGGGCACCGTCTGACGTCAGGGTCTTGCTGCCGCAGTCGAGGATCACACGGTCGGGCGCCGGCCGGCTGACGACCGAGGCCACGATAAACAGCGCGCAGTTGCCGAACGTCGCCGCGCCCAGACCCACCTGCGTGCGATCGAGGAACACGTAGTTGCCCGGACGCATCTCGGTGATGCCACGCTGGCTGGGCGCGAATGACGCCGTGGGCGTGGACCCGACGCTGATTTCCTCGACGACCACGCCTGTTTCCCGGAGGCGCGCGGCCAGGCCCGTCAGGATCTCCGTTTCGCGCGCGGTGATGGCCGCCAGCGCGTACGGCGACTCGGCGGTGTAGGCGTGCCCGGCATGACTCAGCAGCCCGCGAAACGCGAGTCCCGGCAACGCCGCGATGCGGCCGATGCGCTCGACCAGATCGGGCGCCTCGGGGTCAACGCCGCACCGGTGGAAGCCGACGTCGACCTTCACCAGCACATCGAGCGTGTTCCCAGCCCGCGAAAGCGCCGCCGACCAGTCGCGCGCCACGTCCTCGTCATCCACGATGATCGATAGTTGGACACGATCGATGAGCGCGATCACGCGGTCGGCGTTCGACGGGTTCACCGGGTAGGGTAGCCGGATGTCGGTGATGCCCGCATCAGCAAACACCTCGGCCTCGCCCAGCTTCGCGCAGCAAATCCCCACCGCCCCGGCGTCGATCTGCATGTGCGCGATGACCGGACTCTTGTGGGTCTTCGCGTGCGGCCGCAGCCGGACGCCTGCGTGGGTGGCCAGTGCCTGCATCCGCTGGATGTTGGCCCGCAGGCGCGAGGACGAAACGACGGGGTAGGGGGTGCGGGGTGCAAAAGGCATATGGGTGCTCGGGTGCTCTCGTGCTCCAGTGCTCGGGTGCTCCAGTGCTCGGGTGCTCCAGTGCTTGGTGCTCCAGTGCTTGGTGCTCCGGTGCTCAGATGCACCAGAGCACGAGAGCACGAGAGCACCCGAGCACCCGAGCACCTGCGATTGTAGACGTGTGGCGCCGCCGCACCTAAAATGCCCGTTGGGGGTATTGGTCATGCAGAACGTTGTGAAACGGTTGGGCTGGTGTGTGCTGGCAGGGGCGGTGCTGACGAGCGCGGTGCTGACGAGCGCGGTGGTGTCCGCGCAGAACACCGCCACGCAGAAGAAGTTCGAGCCGAAGTCCGGGCAGGCGGGCAAGGACGTCGTATGGGTGCCGACGCCGCAGGAAACCGTCGACCTGATGCTCAACCTGGCGAAAGTGACCAAAGAGGATTATTTGATCGATCTGGGTTCCGGCGACGGCCGGACGGTCATCACGGCTGCGAAGCGGGGCCTGCGCGCGCTCGGCATCGAGTACGAACCGGACATGGTGACGCTGTCGAAACAGAACGCTGAGGAAGCGGGCGTCAGCGCGCGCGCGACCTTCCGTCAGGCCGACATCTTCGAGACCGACTTCTCCAACGCGACGGTACTGACACTGTTTCTCCTTCCGGACATCAATCTCAAGTTGCGGCCGACCATTCTCACCATGAAGCCGGGCACGCGAGTGGTGTCCAACTCGTTCATGATGGGAAGCGGCGATGACGAGTGGGTGCCCGACACCACCGAGCGCGTGACGGAAGATTGCACGAGCTGGTGCACCGCGCACCTGTGGATCGTGCCGGCCAAAGTCGACGGCACGTGGACCGTCATGAACAACATTCCACTGACGCTGGCACAGCGATTTCAGAACGTGACGGGCACGCTCGGGACGATACCGATTAGTGGCGGCAAGCTGCGCGGCCCCGAAATCACGTTCACCGCCGGCGGGACGAAATACACCGGCACGGTCAGCGCCGACGGCAAGACGATCACCGGACCCAACTGGCGCGCGACGCGATGAGGTGGATCTCGCCACCTCAGCCACCGTTCTCGGCCTGACCCGGCACCGCGTTCGGCGCGGCTTTCCGCGCCCCTCGGCGCTCGCGAGCCGCGCCGCCCATCCGTTGCGTCGCCGGGTGGGTGGGCGTGGCAGTCGCGAGGTGCCCTTCGGGCAGCCACTCCAGAGGCGAGGGCGGGAACAACAGCGACTGATCCGGCGCGGCTGGGACCGTTGGACCCCTGGACCGTTACCGCGTCCGCACGAACCGCAAGTCCCACACCCGGTCCTGCGTCACGCCCAATGCGACGACCTGGCCGTCGCGGCGGTGGAAGGTGACCTGACCCAGTGCGCCGCCGGCTTCAAAACGATCCGGGACGTGCGGCCGGAGGGTGATGATCGCGTCGGGCCGGCGCCGGATGACCAGTGCGCCACCCTCCACCACCACGGTCAGTCGCGTTTCGATCTCCTCGCTGTCGTACACGCCCGCAAACGCGGCGAGGCCGGCGGCCGTCGGGCGATAACTCTCGTCGCGGGTGACGCCGACGAGCGGGCCCTGCGCCTCTGGAAGCACCGGCGTGCGAAGCGCGTCGGGTTTGGCGCGATCACCCAGATACACGTCGCTCACCGAGCGGGCCAGTTGCGTGGCGTTCGCGTTGCCGGCATTACACAGCACGGCCACCGTCACACCCGCCGACGGGTACGTGGTGAGAAACGCGCGATACCCGGCGGTCGATCCAGAGTGATACACCTCGGGAACCCCCTTGTACTCGCCGCGAAACACCCCAAGCCCGTAGTGCAGAGGGCGACCGTCGTTCAGACGCGCGACGGTCTGCTGTTGCCCGGCGACTACCGCGCCCTGGATCGGCCCGGTCGCGAGCGCCTGTTGCCACTTCAGCAGATCCCCCACAGTCGTCAGCAATCCGCCGTTGCCGTGCACCTGCTCGAACGGCATGTCCTGCCGGTATCGCACGGGCCCCATCGCCTGGTACGCGATCGCGCGCCGGGGGACAATGTGCGCGTAGTCCTCGCGCCAGGACGTGCTCGACATCCCCAGCGGCTCAAACAACCGCGTGCGACTGAACTCGGCAAACGACGTCCCGCTGGCGCGCGCGACGATGATCGCCGCGAGATTGTAGCCCGAGTTGCTGTACGACCATCGCGTGCCCGGCGCAAAGTTCAGCGCCTTCTGACGACTGAGGATGTCGATCACGTGCGCGTGGGTGTACGTGCGGGTGCCGCGGGGCATGCCGGCAATCCCCGCCAGGCTTCCCCAGTCACGAAGGCCACTGGTGTGCGTCAACAGGTGCCGAATCGTGATCGGCGCGCCGTAGTCCGGCAACTCCGGCACATGTTGCCGCACCTCGTCCTCAAGCGACACCTTGCCGTCCTGCGCGAGGAGCAGCAGGGCGGCGGCGGTGAACTGCTTCGATACGGACCCGGCCTCGAAGATGGTGTCGGCCGCGTTGGCCACGCCGTGCTCCAGCTCGGCCATGCCGTAGGCCCATTGCAGCACCGGCGCCCCGCCCTCGGCCACACCGACCGCACACCCGGGGGTCGCCCTGGTCCATCCGGCGAACACCTGATCCACCGCCGCCTGGCGCGACGGGGACGCCGCGGCCGGCGCGGACGGCGCGACCACCCGATCGGCGGACGGAGCGGCGACGACCCCGGCCACACCCAGCAGCAAAAAGAGAGAGCGGATCCGCATCGCCCCGGATTCTACTTCTTCTACTTCGCGCGGCGCTGATTCGTGTAGGCTGTGCCCTATGACATCCAGAGCCATCGCCGCCCTCCTGGCCCTCGGCCTCGTCCTGCCGGTGTCCACCGCCTCACAGGCTCCCGCCGACCTCGGCGTCTTCTCCAGGGAAGGCGTGGTCGTGTCGTCGTCCGACCTCGCGTCGGACGTCGGCGCGGCGATCCTGGCGCGAGGGGGAACGGCAGTGGACGGCGCGGTGGCGACGGCGTTTGCGATGGCGGTCACCTATCCCGCCGCGGGCAACATCGGTGGCGGGGGCTTCATGATCGTCCGCACGCCGGACGGAGCGGCGACGACGTTTGACTATCGCGAAAGGGCGCCGGGTAAATCGACAGAGACGATGTATCTGGACGCGCAGGGGAATATCAACCGCAGCCTGACGGCCGCCGGATATCTCGCGCCGGGGGTGCCGGGCACGGTGCGTGGCATGGCCCTGGCTCACTCGCGCTTCGGCAAGCTGCCGTGGCGCGAGGTCGTGATGCCCGCCGCCACGCTGGCGCGCGAGGGATTCACGGTGTCCGCGTCGCTGGCGGGTGGTCTCAATCGCGAGGTGGCAGGGCCGATGAAGGCGTTCGCCGGGTCGGTGGCGGCGTACGGCAAGCCGGACGGCACGCCGTGGAAGGCCGGCGACCGGATCGTGCTTGGCGATCTGGCGAAGACACTGACGGCCATCGCGACCGACGGTCCCGACGCGTTTTACAAGGGCTGGATCGCGGACCTGATTGAGGCCGACATGGCGGCCAACGGCGGCCTCATGACCAAAGCCGACCTCGCGGCGTACGAGGCGAAGGAGCGCCAGGCGGTGAGAGGCACCTTCCTCGGGTACGACATCATCTCGATGCCGCCGCCCAGCTCCGGCGGCGTGGCGCTCATCGAGATGCTGAACATGCTTGAAGCGCTGGAGGTCCATAAGCTGCCGCGGCTCTCGGTTGAGGCGGTGCACCTCACGACTGAGGCGCGCAGGCGCGCCTTCCTCGATCGCGCGCGGTTCCTCGGAGATCCCGACTTTGTCGAGATCCCGGTCGGCCGGTTGATCTCGAAGCCTTACGCGCGGGAACTGGTGGCGTCCATCGATCGCACGCGCGCCTCCCTCTCGACGGAACTCGGCAAAGACATCGTCACGCTCCCGCGTGAGGAGTCTGACGAAACGACTCACTTCTCCGTCGTCGATCGCACCGGCATGGCGGTGTCGAACACGTACACGCTTGAGGGGGGCTACGGGTCGCATCTCGTCATCAATGGGACCGGGTTCCTGCTCAACAACGAGATGGGCGACTTCAACAAGAAGCCCGGTACGACCAACCTGACGGGCGATATCGGGACACCCGCGAACCTCATCGCGCCCGGCAAGCGGATGTTGAGTTCGATGACGCCGGTGATCGTGGCGCGGTCGGGCAAACTCGTGCTGGTGACCGGATCACCCGGCGGGCGCACGATCATCAACACGTCGATCGATGTGGTGCTGGGCGTCACGGCGTGGGGCCTGACCGGCCGCGAAGCCGTCAATGCGCCGCGCATGCACCACCAGTGGCTGCCCGATCGGCTGTCGATTGAAGAGGACGGCGTACCGGCCGAGACCCTGGCCGCACTCAAAGCGCTGGGCCACGACGTGCGTATCGGCGGGCGTCAGGGCTCGGCGCAGACGATCTGGGTGCACCCGAACACGGGCTCGGTCTACGGCGTCCCCGACATGCGCAGCGCCGACGCCAAAGCCTCGAAGCGTGACTGAGGTGGCTGAGCTGAGCTGACTGAGGTGGCAGAGCTGGCTGAGGGCCCCGAAATCGATATCGGGGTCCATGAGAATCCAGTCGGCCTCGCCGTTGGGCCCGGCCCGTATCTGGCGTAAGCTGTCGGAGCCAGCCAATTTATCCGGAGGCCTCCAGTGTCCGTGCGCGCCGTCGCGGTCGTGTCTCTGTTCGTCGCGGCCCTGCTCTCAGTGGACCAGGCCATGCGCGCCGCACCGTCGGGCGCCCAACTGCCCGAGCGGCAACTGCCGGTGTTCCGATCCGACGCGCACCTGGTCCGCGTGGATGCGTATCCCACAGCGAAGGACGGCTCGATCGTCCGCGGCCTGACCGTCGGCAGCTTCGAGCTCACGGAAGACGGCAAGCCGCAGCAGATCGACTCGGCGGAGTTTATCGAGTACGAACGCTGGTCGCCGGGGTCCGAGCGCCCGGAGGTGCGGACGCAGCGCGACTCGTTCCGCCTCGCGGCCGATCCCCGCTACCGGGTGGTGGTGGTGTATGTGGACCGGCTGTCATGGACGAACGCGCACTATGTCCGGCAGCCGCTCATCGATCTGCTGACGCGGGAGATCGGTCCGCGCGATCTGTTTGGCCTGCTGCTGCCGCATCACGAGGCCAGCGATCTGGTGCTGGGCCAGTTCACCCCTGGCACGCAGTCCCTCCTCACGCAATTCCTGGCGATCACCGATCACCACGCGCCCGCCCACATGGATCCGGCGGAGCAGAAGCTCTTCTCGTGTTACGGCCCGGCCGGATTCGGCTTGATTGGGCGCTGGCGCATCGACAACCTGTATCGCGACCTGGAAGGCATCCTCACGATCCTGGGCACGATTCGCGACGAACGGAAAAGCCTGATCCTGGTGACCGAGACCATGCCGGGCGTGACGCCGTCGCGCCGCGGCGGCGGCCCGCCCCCGGCCACCGGCGCGCGCGGCCGACCCCCCGTGCAGCGCTCGATGCCCGGCGTGGGCGGGTTGTCCGCGGGAGTCTTCACACCCGACTTCGACAGCGCGACGGCGTGTCAGATGCTCGCCTCGGACATTCCCGACCCACACCCGCAGCGTTTCCAGAACCTGCTCAAGCTGGCACGCCGGATGAACGTCACGATCAACCCGATCAATCCAGCCGGGCTGGGCATGTCCATCAACTGGGGCAACGCCGACCTGCGACGGATGGCCGACGAGACGGGGGGTCTCGCCATCGTGAACACCAACGACATCAAGGGCGGATTCCGGCGCATCGCCAACGATCAGAGCGCCTACTACCTGCTCGGGTACTACACGTCCAACACGAAGTGGGACGGCCGCCGGCGCCAGATCAGAGTCCGCCTCAAGCCGGGCGGCGCGACGATTCGCGCGAGGCACGAGTACGCCGCGCCCAGCGAAGCCGACATGGCCGCGATGCGCGCGGCGGCCAGCGCGCCATCCCGCCCACCGGGTCCCACACCGGTCGAGTCGGCCTTGAACGCGCTGGCGCGCCTGAGGCCCGACGCGGAACTCCATCTGCTTGGGGCGTTCCGCGGGCGCGAGATGGCCGTGGCCGTCGAGATTCCCGCCGCCACCGCCACCCGGGGCCGTTGGTCGTCAGGCGGCGAGGTGGAGGTGATGGTGACCGACGCCGACGGCCGAACACTCTCCGGCACGGCGCCGCTGCGTTCCGGCTTCCGCGGCGCTGAGGTCCGCATTCCGCTCCCCTCCGACAGCGTGGGCCCCTGGCAGATTCGCGCGCGCGTTCAGCACGGAAACGACGTGATTGAGGACCATGCGCGGATCAATCTGGACACCAGCGGGGTCTTTGGACAACCGCTGCTCTACCGCGCGGCGCCTCCACCGGCCGCGCCGTTCCGCCCGGTGGCCGATCTGCAGTTCTGGCGCACGGAGCGGTTGCGCGCCGAGTGGTCGCTGCCCGCGACGCTGACACCCGTGCACGCGCGTGCGCGGCTCCTGGAATCGGGCGGCCGTCCGCTCGACTTCACGCCGACCGTGGTCACCGAACGCGCCGACGGCCGCACGCAGGTGCGCCTCGACATGAGCCTGGCGTCCCTGGCGGCCGCCGACTATCTCATCGAGGTCGTCGCCGAACACGACGGCCAGGAAGACCGCACGCTGCTGGCGATTCGGGTGCTGCGCTGAAAATGAGCTCGTAGCTGATTACGCATCGGCCATTCCCCAGCCTTCCGGCTGCCAGGCAACGGACAACCCACGCTCGTCCCACATTATGGGCCTCTTCGGCCATCGCCGGGGCTGAGGTTCCCGCGCTCCGGACGCCAGCCATCGTCCGTGCGTTGCGCGTCCAACGCGCGGACGAGTGCGGCGTGACTCGTGCGCGTGATCGCGTACCGTGAAAACCACACGAGGGCAACGGCAGCCAACACCGCCGCGCCGGGGCCGTAGCCAACGCCGAGCCAGTTGACGGTGGCCGCCGGAACATCGGCGGGCGTCATCGTCGCTGGAAAGGCGATGGCCGCCAGCACGAGGCCGCCGAGAAACCCGCCGAGTCCTGACGTGACCTTGAATGACAGCGCCGACGCGCCGAACAACACGCCGGCCAGGCGCTGCCCCGTTGTCACTTCCAGTTCATCGACGACGTCAGCGAGCATCGATCCCGACGCCACGAACACCGCGGCCGCGCCGACGCCGGCCACGCCGTACCCCACGAGCAACGCCGGCAGGTAGAGCGCGTTGTCCGCGGGTGGAAACGACCCGGCAATGCGCGCGAGCGGCATGACGAAGAGCGGTGTCGTAAACACGGCCACGCCCATCATCAACACGGGCTTCTTGCGATTCGACACCGCTCGCGGCCCCGGCGCCGGAGCGGGCTGGCGTCGCCCCTTCCGCCCATCCCCACCAGCCGGACCGACACCCGCACCACAACCTCGGACGCCTCGCGGGCGGCGGCCGTAATCGGCGGGATGCTGCTCGCGGTCCCGGTCCCTTCTATTCCGGAGCAATCTTCGATCGTCCGCCCTGGTGAATGCGCGCGAAGGCCGTCATCCGATCGCCCGGCTGAAAGAGGCGCTGGGTCGTCGGCACGATGGGCAACAGGGCACTGACAGCGGGCGTGGTCGCCGTGGTCACCCCTGGCGCGACCCCGATCGCCACGCCCGACCAGATGAGGCCGCCCTTCGAGAAGTCTGGCACCTCGACGTCGTAGTACACGCTGCCGCTCGTCCGCTGGCGCGGCAGGTGCGCGCCCACACGCAATTGATAGCGGCCCGGCGCCAGGTTCACCCGCGACAGCACCTCGAACACCACATCGCCGCGCGGACCGGGCTTGAGGGTGACCTGCGCCCGGAGCGAGTGCGATCCCTTGAAACGTCCCTCAACCGAGTACGCGTCCACTCTGAGGTCCACCGTCTCGGTGACGCGAACATCCCGCTCGGGCAGTTCCTGCCGGAATCCCAACGCTATCGGCACCGCCGCCTCCTGGCGTCCGGGCACGGCAAAGGGCGCGGCCCATGCCTGCATCGGCACGTCACCCTTGGGCAGCAAGCCCGAGATCGCCAGCGCGAGCGGCGAGGGCTCGGCCGCGGCCTTTCGGGTTCGATCTTCTTTTTCGTCGTGGGGCGCGGTGTACCCACTGCGCGCGCGCACCTCCACGCCGGGTCGATTCACCGTGACCTCGATCCGGCGGAAACGGCCATCCGCGCGTGGATTCGTCGATTGAAATCCGAGCAGATAGTACGAATTGTTCTCGCGGAAGATCTGGGTGATGGCGGGCCCGAAGTCGTTCCTGTCCGCCGCGGCCCGTCGGCCGGTCTCCTCGGCGATCGCGCGCAGGTAGTCCACCTCGAGGCCGGGCACGCACGTGGGCGGCGGTGGTGGCGCGGGCGGCACGTCACGCATCCATGGCGTCGATGGCTCCACGGCATCCGGAAAGTCGATGGCCGCGAACGCGGCCACCTGCTGCGGCTTCCCGTCTTCGAGAATCACGACCTCGACGGTTGGATCGCCCGCTTCGCGCACTTCCCCATCGTCCAGCTCATCGACCTCGACGCGGCGATGGGTGTGGGCGGGGCTTCAGCCCCGCCGTGACAGCCTGTTACGAAATGCCTGGCACGCGCAGCACCAGCCTCGCCTGCACCAGCGCCCCTGCCTCAGCGTTTCTCTGTTGCGCCCACTCCGTGAAGTTGGCGGACGTCACGAAAGACATCTCGTCATCTACGACGACGCACTTGGCGTGCCACGTCGCGCGGACTGCTGGATCGGGAGAAAGGCCACGCGGGTCGTAGTACACCTCCGGCAGGCGCTGGCCCGGCCACGCGCGCCGGCATCCATCGGCGAATTCCCGGAGGAGCTCGGCATCCAGCGCGGTGTCTCGAGGCGGTCGCCCGACGTTCAGAAAGATGCGCGACCGAAGCTCAGCCGCCTGGTCCATGGGTTGCGCGAGCGGCAAGAACACCGTGGCGACGTCGTGCACCACGAACGTGCTCACGAGCACGTCGCGCTCGGCGTTTCGCCAGAGCTCCTGGACAACAACGGCCGTATCGCGACTCGAAGCGCCCGGCACCTCGGGTCCGGTCCAGACGAATTCAGCGTGTGCCTGCGACGTGCGGGCCTCCGCCCCATCCGCGGCCACGCCAAGGAGCAGGGCGATGTGGAACGCCGACATCCCGTCATTCGCAAGACGGGCGAGTTGGGCGACAACGGCCTCAGAACACGGCGCCTCCAATCCCTGGGCGACGGTGACGACATCAAAGGCGACGTTGGTCTTGCGCTCGGGCGCGCGGGTCTGGCCCGCGACGGCGGGCTTCTGGTCCGGGGCATTGGGCAGCCGCGGATCGACCCCGCCCTGCTGGGCGTATGCGACGGCGGCGACGGCCGCGCACAGGACAACGGCGACGCTTGCGAACGATCGGCTCTGGCTCATGGACGTGATGTTACCAATTTCATCCCGCGTCGGGCTTCGGACTGTGAATGGGTTGGCCCGGCTTGTGCCGTTGGCGGTGCGCACTGTTGATCGCTTGCCGCGGCCTTCATATGTGGTCCAGGACGTCACGTCCTCCCGCGCCGTTTCTACTCGTCCTCAGCGTCGCCGCCCCTGCAGTCGGGGGTACGAGTTCCTTGATGGCTGTGGCGACACTTCAAACGGCGTGTCGGGCCATCGGTGGCCCGGGCCGGTCGCTCATGAGCGCGGCCCGTGGATCTTCCAGGCAACATGCCAGGCAATGTGTTGTCAAGTTCTTGTTTTACAGTTAGTTGACGATTTTACGTTCTAAACGTAAAATCGTCGTCAATGTGGATTCACCGCGATCTCGGTGCGATTCTCCAGCGCCCGTCGCTGCCTGCGCGCGTGCTCGTGGGCCCTCGCCAGTCTGGCAAGAGTGCGCTCCTGGCGCGGCTGCTTCCTGACGCGGTCTGGCTGTCTCTCGATGACGTTCAGGTGCGCCGGCGCGCGCAGGACGATCCGTCGTTGCTCTTCGACTCTGCCGGGCTGGAGGCGGGTCGATCGCTCATCCTCGATGAGGCCGCCCAGGCGCCCAATCTCTTCCCCGAAATCAAGCGACGGATCGACGAGGCGCGGCGTCGTGGCCAGCGCGAGCCAGACATCTGGATCACCGGTTCCAATCGTCTGCTCCTCGACCGGCACGTGCGGGAATCACTGGCGGGCCGAGCCAGCTACTTCTTTCTCCACTCGCTCTCGGTGGGCGAGCTGGCGGACCGTGCCTCGCTCGCTGACTGGTTCCTGCGCGGCGGCTTTCCCGAACTCTACGCGCGCCCGGAACTTGATCCTTCGCGCTACCTGGCCGACTACGTCCGCACGTTCGTCGAGAAGGACGTGGCGGCGTCGGCCGGCATCCTACACACCGAGAGCTTCCTGCGCGCCCTTCAGCTTCTGGCCGCGCGGACCGGCACATTGCTGAACGCGACCGACATCGGCCAACTGGCCGGCGTCAAGGGTCAGACGGTGAGTGGCTGGCTCGATCTGCTGCAGCAAAATGCGCTGGCCTTGCGCGTCCCGCCGTACCACTCCAATCTGAGTAAACGCGTCGTGCGCACCCCGAAAATCTACCTGCTCGACGCGGGCCTTGCGGCTCATCTGCAAGGCTGGCGCACCATCGATCCCCTGCTGTCCAGCCCGCAGGCAGGCCCGCTGTTCGAGACGCTCGTGCTCGGCGAGCTGGTCCGGGCACGCGATCACCGGGGACTCCCGCTCAGCCTGCACTTCTGGAGGACCAAGGAGGGCGAAGAAGTCGACTTCCTCGTCGAAACACACGGACCCGGCGGTCCGCGCTGGATTGCGATCGAGGCCAAGTTCGCGATTCAACACGTCGAGCCGATCGCTGTGCCTCGCGCGCTTGCCAGGGAGCGTCCTGATGTTCACGAGATCTGGATCGTCACGCCGGGTGGAACCGAGTCACGACTGTCACGCTCGTCGATCCAGATCCCGATTCGTCACCTGGCGCAACGACTGGGCGACGTGATCGGGACGCCGTAGAGAGGGCGGACCGGCTACACCCCAGGCAACCGGTGCACCAGCCTCGCCTGCACCAGCGAGTCGAACTGATGCCTCAACTGGCTCGCGAAATGGCGACTGCGCACCAGCGCCCCTGCCTCAGCGTTTCTCTGTTGCGCCCACTCCGTGAAGTTGCGCGAGATACGTTCTGAGCAGCAGCTTCTTCAGGCTGTGCCCTTGCGCGGCGAGGCCCACATACAGGCGTCCACTCTGCTGTGAGAGCGGCCTGGTCTCCGCGAAGAACGAGTCGCGACGGTTCAGACCCGGTGGCGGAAAGACTTCCACGCCGGACCGTGGCCGTGGAGGCCAGGATCTTCGGCCGCACACGCTGGCCATCGATCTCGCGCGTGGCCAGTGCGTCGATCGCCGTCTCATACAGGCCGGCCATCGTGCCGAGTGGTCCGGAGATCAGGTGGCGCCAGAGGCCGTTTCAGTTTCTGGCCAACGCCGGGCGTTGCCGCGCCGTAGAACCCGGCGGCATCGTGCCGGTCCGCGCCTCCCAGGAGAATGCCGCTGGGCCCCACCCAGGGCAGGCTCGCGAACTTGTCAACCGTGGCGATGACAAAACACGGCAGGCGACGGAATAGCGGTTCATCAACCGCCACGAGCGGCAGCTGGTTCTTCCCTCGAAAGCGGCACGTGGCGCTGGCGCAGGCCACTCGAAGGTCTGTGGGCCGATCGCCGTTGGGCTGGAGCTGGAACGAATACGGCTTGAACTTCTCGCCGCACCACGGGCAGTTCTCCATGGGAATTGGCGCGGAGCGCTTACTGTTGTTCTGAAACGCCACGGTCTTCGCGCGCGCAGTTGTCCGGTCCTTCTCGCCCTTTTGCCCCATCCGGTTCGGCGTGGCGGCCTTGCCCACCCACAGGCCGACCTGAGCTTGATCCGTTTCCGTGGACATCTTCCGGGTGATCACGCCTGAGCTGAGCGCCATTCCTTCAAAGCGGTCTCGAGTTCAGCCGTGGAGAGGGTGGTCCGTCTGGCGAGGATGACGTTCTTGGCCGCGTGTTCACACGCCCGGGCCAACTCCGCGTGACTCAGTCCCTCGGCGATGTTGAGCACGGTCTTCCAGCTCAATCGCGGCGCCTTCAGTAAGGCGAGCCGCGACCGCAGCACGTGCTTGGCTACTTCTCGAGTGGGCAGGGCGTACTCGATCACCGCGTCGAACCTGCGGAGGAGCGCGCGGTCGAGGAGAGCCGGATGGTTGGTGGCGGCCACCACGATGCTGTCCGAGGTGTCGTGCTCCAGGAACTGGAGGAATGAGTTCAGCACGCGACGAATCTCGCCGACCTCGTTCTTTGCCGCCCGGTCCGAACCCAGCGCGTCGAACTCGTCGAAGAGGTAGACCGCGCGCGTCTCCTGCATCGCATCAAAGATCAACCTGAGCTTGGCGGCCGTCTCGCCGAGGTACTTCGTGATGAGGCTGTGAAGCTGGATGCTGAACAACGGGAGGCTCAGCTCGCCCGCCAATACCGACGCGGTCATCGTCTTGCCGGTGCCTGGAGCGCCGACGAGCAGGAGCCGGCGGATGGGCGCCAGGCCATGGAACCGGATGAGCGCCCGGTCCCGCTGCTCGGCGAGCACCCGTTCAATTCGTCCGCGCGTCGTCGCGTCGAGCGACATCTCGCCGAGCCGCGTCTTCGGGTAGACCGCGGTGAGCAGACCGGCGAGTTCGCCGCGCGTCTGCACCAGGGAACAGGCCGCACCTGTTGGCCCGCATGCGGACGTGGCGCGGCACCCTTCGCCCGGTCGACCAGGTCCCGAAGTTCCTGCGCGAATCGGCCGTGCCCCTGTCGGGCGGCCTGCGCCGCCACCTGCATGGCGATCGAGTAGAACCGCCGGTCGGCGCCGTCAGCGTGGCTACTAGGCTCGTGCGTCCTGGCCAACTCGTGGCAAGACGTCACGGATGCGCCTCTTGAACGACGCGGATGCGCCCGCGCCGCCGACGGCGGGGGGTCGTCTTCACCACGATTTCGATGTCCTGTCCGAGTCTGGTCAGAAGGCGCATCAGGCGCTCGCTCGAGAAGCTGGCGAGGCGACCGTTGATCAAAGCGGACACTTTGGGCTGATCGATTTCCATGACCAGAGCGGCGGCCACCTGGGTGAGCTCATTCCGCCGGATGACTTCGCGAATGCGGCTGGCCAGTTGCGCCTTTGCCAGTTCTTCCTCCGGATCGGCCACGCCGATGTCGGCGAACACGTTGCCGGAACCCGGCGTCACTTCGATTGCTGACTTCTTAGCCATAACTCGTAATCCTCTCTGGCGCGCGCCAGGCGCGCGGCGACGAGATCCAACTCCGCTTTCGGCGTGGCGATTCCGCGGCGTGACTTCTTCTGGAACGCGTGGAGCACGTACACGGCCTTGGCGAAACGCACCGTGTACACCGTCCGAAAAGCATTGCCGTCAACGTCCGCGACGATCTCCAACACGCCGGCACCGCCGAAGCCCTTGAGGGGTGCGCACGGCGACTTGAGTCCCACCTGCGCATCCCACAACGCCCCGCCGACCCGGGTCTTGACGCCGTTCGGAAAGGCACTCAAATCGGCCTTGCTCTCGCCAAGCCAACGAACGGGTTTCGCGACGACGTCAGGTCCGGCCTGAGAGGGCAAGCGCGTTTTCATCGTATGCCACTACAAGCATAATGACAACTGGCGGGGGTCGATAGATCACCGCGCGAATGCGGCTGCCCTTGCCGGGCCCTACGCCGGACGTTTCGCCGTCGCGGTCCACTGGCGAGCCATCTCGACGTATTCGATGAACAGGAGGTCGTTGCGGTCAAAGCCGCTCCGCAAACTGCCGCGTGATCGCGACAGGCCCATGCACGGGCTTCCGCGAGGCACTTCTGAGCCAATTCCGCACGAGGTCGATAGCCCGATCAGGCGAGCCGTTGTGACAACGGATGTCTTGACCCGAGATGTCTGAGATGAACTGCTGGTACCGATACGGCACCGCGTCAAGTATCAGGAACTGCTTGCGCTTCATCGCGCCGGCGCCGAATGCCCTCGCGGCAATATCGAGGCCAAGTTCGAACGGCATGTTGAAGCGCGGCAGGCTGTTCGCGGTGGTGAGTTCGACTCGCGACAAATCGTGGATGCCGAACTGACAGGCCGGGATCATCCGCTGTAACTTGCTCAAGCGCGCGGTGCCGGAGTCGAGTTCTTCCAGGGCACAGCGCGGTGTGAAGCCACACGCCACAACGGCGAAGACACGGCCTCAAGTGTCGGCCAGTACTCGTTATCGAACGGGCAATTGATGAAAACTGATGTCGCGAACGAGACGCGGCGCTGGGCCATGCGGGCGCTCAGCGCGTGGGACTGGCCTTCGCTGGGTACTTCTCGCGAAGCGACTCCAACACGTGTGATGCGCGGAATCGAATGAGCCCCCTGCCTGTGGCCGTCATCTCGCGAGTGATCGTGATTCTTGACTTCCCGGCCTTGCGCGAGTCCGCTTTCAGGTGCAGGGCTTTGGCCACCTGACGGATCTTCGCGTGGGAGAACTTCTTCGCTGGGGCCATCTCTTTGTCCTCCGGAATCGTAACACGCCGTCGCCAGGTCGATCAGACACGGTATCAAAGGCGGGGAAGCCGTGTCGACTCATGCCCTGAATGAGGGCCCTCGACGGGCCGGGCCGCGGCATCAACTTCGTCGCGAAGCGCCGTGGACAGGCTCCACTGGTGTTTGCCTCACCCGAGGTGTCGACCAAGGGGTCGCGCTCGGATCCCGGGGTCAGACCGCGACGAACTCCACGGTCACGTTCGCCCGCTTCTTGCCGGCGGCTCGTGGACCGATGCGGATCTGGACGTCCATATCCAGTGCGTTCAGGAACCGCTCCAGGCGCTCCTGGCTGAAGCGCGCCAGCTTGCCGCGCATCAAGTCCGACACGTCAGGCGGAGCAATCGCGAGCACGTCAGCCGCACGGCGTTGCGTCCAGCCCTTGCCCTTGACGATCTGCCGAATGACGCGAGCCAGTTCAGCCTTCGCCAGCCGGTCGCTGGCATCCGGAAATCCCAGATCCTGAAAGACGTTTCCGCTCCCCGCTTCAATCTTGATCACCGCTGCTCTTTTCGTGCGCGTCGCTTTGGCCATCACTTCCCTCCTCGTCTTCCATACGTATCGGCATGGTCTTGCTTCGCCGCCTTGAACCGGTCGCGCACGCGATCCTTGTCGGCCTGCGGTGTCGCGATGCCCGATCGTGATTTCTTCATGAACACGTCCAGTACATACACGACCTCGGGAAACGTCGCTGTGTAGACCGCACGATACGTGTCACCATCGAAATCCTCGACCACCTTCCAAATGTCGTAAGGAAGGCCCTCACCGAACGGCCGTGCGCCATCGGGCGTGTCGCCGTACTGCACATCGAGCAGCGCGGACCCGAACACGTCCTTGACGTCTTCCGGTAGACCGTCCAAGTTCTTCTTGCTGCCCCCGACCCATCTCAAGGGCCTGAGGGGACGTCTCGACTATGCCGGCACGACGTAATATTAGCAGTTTTGCTACGTTGAATGCCTCGCTTGGGCGACGGACGGCCTGTTATCATGGCCGAGTTAATTAACACGGCCATGATAATCGCGCCCTACCCTTCGTCGCCCCATGACCGCTACGAACAGATGGTCGCGGACGCGTTCCGCGACGCCGGGTTCGTGGTCCATCCGGAAAAGGCAGCCAGGGACCACGGCATCGACTTCATCGCCAAGCGCCGGGGCCAGGCTCCACTGGCCGTCGAAATCAAGGCGGCACCAGAGGGGCGGCCAGACCGCCTCATTCCCCTCCTGGCGCAGGCCATCCTGCAGGTCCGATCACATTCTGGGCGCGGCGCCGCCCAGCCTGGCGTTGTGGCCGTTGTGGGTGCCCCGCGCGTGTCGATGCGGGCCGCCAGAGCCGTACTCAAGTTCGCTCAGGCGTACGCCCCTGACGTGGCCGCGGGCGTGCTCGATCTCGAAGGGTTGCGACTGTTCTCCGGACACGGCCTGGAAGAACTGGACGCAGTGCTGCCGGCTCCACCGCCGGCCGCCCGAGCGGTCGCACCGGCCGCGCACCTCTTCTCCGACCTGAACCAGTGGATGCTGAAGATGCTGCTGGCCCGCCACCTGAACCGGCCTGAGCTTCTGGGTGGCCCCATCGGGCAATACCGCAACGCCTCCGA
This sequence comes from Vicinamibacterales bacterium, assembly GCA_038918905.1. Taxonomy (GTDB): domain Bacteria; phylum Acidobacteriota; class Vicinamibacteria; order Vicinamibacterales; family SCN-69-37; genus SYFT01. The sequence goes on along the minus strand of JBCKZS010000009.1, from coordinate 20,543 downwards.
ACTGGCTGCAGCCGCGAAGGTATCGATCATGAGCGCGTTCCGGTTCCTGCGGCAGTTGCAACAGGAAGGATTCCTTCATGAATCCAGCGCCGTGCTCCAACTGGTGCGGGTGCCGGAATTATTGCGCCGATGGCAGGCGGTGTATCAGCGCCCATCGCGTGAGCTGCCGGTGCGCTGGTTGTTGCCGGGTGATCCGAAGGTGCAACTGGCGAACGCCATACAGGCGTGTGGCGAGCGGGCATGCCTCGGGTTGTTCGCGGCGGCGCGGGCGCATGGCTTCGGCCACGTCGCGGGTGTGCCGGTTCACGTGTACGTCGACCACTTCGACCAGGCCGTGCTCGAACGCATGGGCGTCATCGAGGCTCGCTCCGGCGAATCGCCGGACCTCGTGTTGCGGATCCCTCACGCCAGGGAGTCGGTCTCCCGCGGCCAGGTCATGGTGGCGCAGGGCTACCGAGCTGCGGACATCCTCCAAGTGTGGCTGGACGTGGCGTCACATCCGTCACGGGGTCAGGAGCAGGCGGACCTGCTCTATCGGCGTGTGCTTGAACACATGCTGATCGGACTGAAATGAATCCGGCCACACACGACGGTCACGCCGAGTTCTCGTAGCGACAGTCGAGGTCCGACACATGTCTGGCGGCCTCAGACGGCGTCCACCACCTCAGGCAAGACCTTGGCTCGAAGGCGCGGACGTTACGGCTCAATCGGCCAGGGCTTTTCCCAAGCCCGCAGCGGTCGCCGTTTTTGAATCAGTGGGAGGTCGTCGGCCTGGAGCTTCAACAGGATGCGGAACTTTTCCCTGACCGGAAGACGCGCCTGATCCCGGTGCCACCGGGCCTTGCTGGCAGCCAGATCGGCGGAAATCGCAGGGTTATGTCTTGGGGCCATGGGCTGAGTCCATCTTAATGCCGTGGGTTTCAATGATCTCATCGAACCTGGCGCGGTCTATCGTCCCCGGTTCTTCAAGCAGTTGCCAGCCGCGCTCCCTTCGACGCGCTCCGCCGGCCTGGAAGGCGAGAGCGGCCAGATGTTCCGGTCCAATGACTCGCACTGACACCCCTTCGTAGTCGAGGGTGCGCGCGGAAGCCACGGCATCTTCGGCGAGCGCATTCTGGGCTGGGAGAAACTGCACCGGAACGCCGTGGATCAGAATGTGCTCAGCGCTGGCGGCGAACCCCTTCGCCGCGGCCCAGTCGTAGAAGGGCGCGAGTGACACGAGCGGGCTGCCGGCCGGCTCGTCCGTCAGGACGAAGACGTCCAGGTCGTAGGTTCGAGTCGGCTCCGCGTAGAACAGGACCGCGGTGGCGCCGCCAATGGCGTAGTCGGTGACGACACCATCTGACTTCAACGCGTTGAGTTCCGCGAACACGTCCCGAAGCGTGGCCATCTCAGCCCTGACGATAACATCGGTCCCGTCCGCCCGGCGACGGCCAAGCCCTTGACCTTCGGTCCATGTCAGTGCACGATAAGTGCATGGCCGTCAAGACGATCACGATCGATATGGAAGCCTATGGGCTTCTCTCCCGACACAAACGCGACGGGCAGTCCTTTTCCCAGGTCATCAAGGCACACTTCGGACCGCAACCCACCGCGGGGCGATTTCTCGAGCGCGTGCGGTCCATTCGCATGAGCGAATCGACCCTCGACGGCATTGAGCGGCAGGTGCGGGCGCGCCGGGTGGAACCGGCCCGCGCGGCGAAACGATGATTCACCTCGACAGCTCGTTCCTTATCGATCTGCTTCGCGAGACGGTGAAGGATCGGCCCGGACCGGCCTTTGACCTGATCGAGTCGTTCGACGAAAACGAAGTACTTGGGGTCTCGGTCCACGTGGTGTGTGAATTGAGGGCCGGCGCTGAGTTGACGAAGCATGCCATCGCCGGGCACGAAGAAGTCGACCGCCTCCTGTCCGGGCTGCTGGTCGCGTACCCAGACGACCGGTTTCCACCGATGTACGCGCGGCTCTTCGCCGCCACCCAACGAACTGGCCGGTCCGTCGCGTCCATGGACCTGCTGATCGGGACCGCGGCGGTGCTCGACGATGCCCCGCTCGTGACCAGGAACGTGAAGGATTTTTCACGAGTGCCTGGCCTGCGTGTGCTGACCTACTGAGGCCTGCGAGTCGCTTGCTCTACCCCGTCACCGGCCACAAGTACACGAGGCCCACGGGCTCGAAGCGCGAAGCTTTCACTTCGTAACTCTGGCGGATACGCGCGGGCTCGGTCTCGGATTCATTCGCGCGCGCAACCAGGCGACGGTCCCAATAGCGTTTGGCCGCCTGCAACTGCTTCAATTCGTCCTTCTCGAACCGGTGCTCGAGGTGGAGGTGCACGGTCTGCGCGTCGAGTGAACCCGGGTCGGAGAACACGACCGGGCGAATTGGCTGATCCCGGCGCCATTCCCAGATCGGCTGGCCGCGCTTCTGGGGCGGACGCAACGTGTCGAGCGTGGTCAACCAGGACGGGTCGGTCTCAAGGGTGCCGACGGCGTCGGGAAGGGCAAAGATCGCTTGTCCGCCGGGACAGAAAGTCCCGGCCTCCTATTGATTCCATGAGGCCTGTCGCACGCCGCACGCCGCACGCCGGTCGTCGCACGCCGCACGCCGGTCGTCGCACCCCGCACGCGGCGCGAAGTTGGTTTAGACTGCAACCGTGCTGAAGCGCGTTGGCCTCGACCGCCCGGAGTTACGCGCGTGGGCGATGTACGACTGGGCCAACTCGGCGTTCCAGACCACGATCGTCGCCGGAATCTTCCCCATCTACTTCCGGAACGTGGCCGCGGCCGGCCTGCCCGGCCACGTCGCCGACAGCCGGTATCTCTGGGCGACCACCTTCGCCATCCTCGTCATGGCCATCATCGCGCCGGTGCTGGGCGCGCTGGCGGATGCGCGGCCGCTGAAGAAGACCCTGCTCGGCATCTTTGTGATCGTCGGCGCGACGGCCACGTGCGCCATGTGGTGGATCCAGGAAGGCGACTGGACGCTGGCGCTGGTGCTGTTTGTCATCGGCAACATCGCCGTGGCGGGCAGCATTGTGTTCTACGAATCGCTGCTGCCATTTCTGGCGGGACCGAAAGAGCTCGATCGCGTATCGACAGCCGGGTACGCCGTCGGCTACACCGGCGGCGGCCTCCTGCTGGCCTGGAACCTCCTGATGATTCAGCAGCCCGGCTGGTTCGGGCTGGCGGACGCGGGCATTGCGGTGCGCCTGTCGTTTGTCTCGGTGGCGGTGTGGTGGGTGGTGTTTTCGATTCCGTTGTTCCGAACGGTCAAGGAACCGGCGATCGCGCGTCCGGGGACGGCCACCACGGTCACGGGCGCGGTCGGTGAAGCGTTCCGGCAACTGCGCCACACGTTCCATGCGTTTCGCCGGTACAAGCAGGCGCTGCTGATGCTGGTGGCGTTTTTTCTGTACAACGACGGCATCCAGACGATCATCAGGGTCGCGACGCTCTACGGCGACGGCATTGGCATTGACACCGGCTCGTTGATCATGGCGCTGCTGCTGGTGCAGTTCATCGGCGTGCCGTGTTCGTTTCTGTTCGGCGCGCTCGCCGGGCGGATTGGCGCCAAGCGCGGCATCTTCCTTGGCCTGACGGTCTACCTCGGCATCACCGTGTTCGCCTACTTCATGACGACCGCGTGGCAGTTTTTCGCGCTGGCCATCGCCGTGGGCATGGTGCAGGGCGGCACGCAGGCGCTGAGCCGGTCGCTGTTTGCGAGCATGATTCCGCGCGACAAGTCGTCGGAGTTTTTCGCCTTCTTCGGCGTCTCCGAGCGGTACGCCGGCATTCTGGGTCCCGCGCTCTTTGCCATCATCGCCCGCGACGGCTCGAGCCGGAATGCGATCCTCTCGCTGATCGTGTTCTTTATCGCCGGCATGCTGGTGCTGGCGCGCGTGAACGTGGCCGAAGGACAACGCGCGGCGCAGCGAAACGCCGGGTCTGAAGACCCGGCCTCCTAGACAGACCCGGCGTCCAGGACACGATGTCAATTCATGGCGCACGGCGCAGCAGTCGCGACTGCGTGCCAATCACTTCTCCCGACTGCCGCACCGTCGCCCGCAAGAGATAGTTGCCGGGTCCCAGTGACGACAGCGGCAGACGGACGGTGGCCGCCCATCGATCCCCGGTCACACCCGGCCCCGTCGTCAGCTCCAGCAGCACCTCGTCGCCGAGAGCCTCGGTGACGGTGAAGCGGACCGTGGTGTCCGGCGTCGGCGTCACGGACCCGCGAGGGTAGAGTTCCAACGTCGCCGTCAGCCCCCGAGCCGACGCGGGCACATCGTCAGAGCCGGAAAAACTCTCGGTACCGTCGAACCCCGCGTACGCCACCAACACGTCGCTGAGATCGAAATCTCCCGCGCGCGTGAGATTCGCGGAGACCGGCGTCTCAACGCTTCCCACCAGACCCGCACCATCCACAGCGACAAACCTGAACCGGTATTCGCCGGCCGCCACCGGCATCGGAAACAACAGCCGATGTTCTTCCGCGGACGCCGCGACCAGTTCCCTCCTGCCCGACGACACCATTGCGCCCTGCGCGTCCAGGAGTGCGAACGCCAGCGTCACCGGCAGAATGACCGTGGGCGGCAGCCGGGCGTCCACGACCACCTGCACACCGGGCGCCGTGTGTTTCCTCAGGCGCGTCGACACTGAAAGGGGCACGCCGATCACGGTGCCGCCCTGCGCCAGACGACGTGTCAGGGCCTCCTCACGAGACGGGGCTGCCTCTGGTGGCGCGTCTGCGAGTGCGCGGCTGGTCGTGCGCACGGTCACGCCACTGCGGCCCATGGACACTTCCGCGCGCAGCGGCCCGTCGCCGGCCGTCGTCGCGGGCACTTCGATGCCAAGACGATAGACGGCTGAGGTCTCGGACACAATGCGGGCGAAGAGGCGATCGGCCGATCCAATGACCCGGAAGGCGGAGCCTCCGGCCGCGGCGGCCACGGTTTGGAGGCCGCCACCGAGGACCGCGGTTTCGCGGCGGCGCGCCTCGGTCCGCTCCCCAAGCGGATCCCGCATGTCGATGTCGTCACCATAGTCGTACAGCGCGTAGAGCTGAACCCCGGCCGTCGCGGCCACATCGCTCACCGATTCCATCGCCTGCCTCAGGTCAGGGGCCGCATCGAGCGCCACACCCGCTGAGAGAAAGACAACGACCCGGGGCGCCGGCGCGGCGGACATGACGCCAATCAGATGGCGAACGGCGTTCAACTGATTCTCAAGACGGTTACCGGCCTGCCGCGCCATGCGCCGCGCATGGGAGGCCACCAGGTCCGGGCAGTGGTTGCCGAGCTGCACGATCTGACATTCGCGTGCCGCCACCTGTGCCAGCAGATCCCTGTTGAATCCACGATCAACCTCAATGGCCTCCTGGAGGCTGATGTAAAACGGGTCGGCCGTCTCGGTATTCCTGCCTGCCAGCGACGTGATGGCTGAGGCGACGGCCACCCGATCCCGGGTGGGTGACAGTGGAGTCGCGAGGCCGCTGGTGGTGGCCACGCCAACCATGTCCCCGAGGTCCAGTTCCCGCAGGACGCGCTCGCCCGTCACCTGCATCCCCTTGCCGGCGCCAGGCGCAAAAGACAGGTCATCAAACACGAGAAGAAACGTGCGCCCGCCGCGCCCTTCTGGTGCCGGCCTCGTGTCCGTGGCGGGATCGTCCCCAGCGCCCGGCGCGGTCCCCTGGCCCCCCACGCCAAATTCCAGAAAATCCAGCGTCTCGACCGGCCGGACCTTTCCGTCGATCTTCGCCGTGAAGTCGGCGGGGCTCAGGCCGCGCACCGGTCTGCCGTCCTTGTCCACGACGGTGACATCAACCGTCACCAGACGAACCGCGCCGTGAAACACCGGCGGGGCCTGGGACTGAGCCTGTCCAGGTGCAGCCGTACCAAGACCCACAATCACGGAGAGTGCGGCAAGAAGCGGCTTCATCTGGATACTGCACAATATGGATCAACTATGAGCGCGTTTCAGAACAAAATGAAGGGCGGGACTTTAGAGCACGCTGCAAAACCGATGGCGGGCGGGACTTTAGTCCCGCCAATCGCCGGGTCTGAAGACCCGGCCTCCATTATTAAAACCCGCTGTCATTGAGACACGCAGGAGGCCGTATGAAGATCGTCATCGCGGGTGGATCGGGATTTCTCGGCCGTCCACTGTCGTGGGAGCTGGCCGCCAGAGGCCATGAGGTCGTGGTGCTCACGCGTGGTGCCGCGCGCACCGATCGTGGCGTGCGGCACGTGACGTGGACGGCCGACGACACGCCGGGTCTTTGGCAGGCGGAGATCGACGGCGCGGACGGAGTCGTGAACCTGGCGGGCGCCGGGATCGCGGACAAACGCTGGAGCGCGGCGCGCAAACAGGCCCTGCGCGACAGCCGCGTTCTTGCCACCCGCGGGCTCGTGTCGGCCATCCGCGGCGCCGCCGCCCGGCCGCGCGTCCTGCTGTCGGGCTCCGCCGTCGGATTCTACGGACCGCAGCCTGACGACGGGCCGGCGTTGGATGAGTCGGCGCCGCCCGGCTCCGATTTCCTCTCGACACTCGCGGTGGACTGGGAAGCCGAGGCGCACGCCGCGTCGGCACTCGGATGCCGCGTCGTCATTCTTCGTACAGGCATCGTGCTTGCGCGCGACGGCGGCGCGTTGCGGAAGCTGATTCCTCCATTCAGGTTCTTCGTCGGCGGCCCCATCGGATCGGGCCGACAGGCGCTGTCGTGGATTCATCGCGACGACTGGGTCGCACTGGTCGTCTGGCTCCTGCGCCACGACGAGGCGACGGGGGTGTTTAACGGGACGGCGCCAGAACCCGCGACGAACGCCGTCTTTTCGACGGCCCTCGGACGGGCACTCGGTCGCCCCAGTTGGCTGCCGATGCCCGGGTTCGCGCTGAAAATTCTCGTCGGAGAGATGGCGGGACCGGCGCTGCTGGCCGGCCAGCGTGTCGTGCCACAACGCGCCCTGGCGATGGGCTTCACGTTTCAATTCCCGGAAATCATGGCCGCCATGCGCGCGGCAGTGCGATAATCCAGCGCCTGAGATGCCTGAGGTGACTGAGGTCGCCGAGGTGACAGCTCCGACAGCTCAGCCAGCTCTGACAACTCGGCCAGCTCTGACAACTCAGTCAGCTCTGCCAGCTCTTAAGGAGAAAGTAATGACTCAGCGATCGCGCTCCCTGCTTATTGGTGGTGTGTGTCTTGCGGTGGCCGTGCTTGGCGGCATGTGGGGGTCTGGCGGTGTCGAGGCCCAGGGCGGACTGGTGCCCGCGTCGGCGCGCCGGGCTGGTGAGGGCTTTGGTCCGTTTAACCGCATGGTCATCCGCAACGTGATGATCGTTGACGGCACCGGTGCCCCTCCCTACGGCCCCATGAACGTCGTCATTTCGGGCAACCGGATCCAGGCGATTCAAAGCGCCGGCACGCCCGGTGTGCCGCAGCCCGCGGGTGGTCGTCAGGGCGGCGGTGGACGTCAGGGCGGCGCGCCCGCGGCGGATCACGAAATCGACGGTACGGGGATGTACCTGCTGCCGGGGTTTGTCGACATGCACGTGCACGCCGGCGGTCCGCCGAAGAACGCGGAGGCGGAGTACGCCTACAAGCTGTGGATGGCCCACGGCGTCACGACCGTGCGTGGTGTGGCGCTCGGGTCCAACCAGTTCAGCGTCAGCGAACGCGCGCGCAGCGAGAACAACGAGATCGTCGCGCCGCGCATCTTCAACTATCAGCGGCCTGGCGGCGGCGAGACGCCGGAAGCCGCGCGTGCCTGGGTGCGCCAGAACGCGAACACGCTCGACGGCCTGAAGCTGGGCGCCATGGAGCCCGAGGTCATGGCCGCCGTGATCGACGAAGCGCACAAGCACGGCCTCGGCACGACCGCGCACCTGCAGCAGGGCGGCGTGGCGCAGATGAACGCGATCAAGGCCGCGCGCGTCGGCCTCGATACGGTCACGCACTTCTACGGGCACTTTGAATCGCTGCTCAAGGACACCGTCGTGCAGAACTGGCCCGTGGACATGAACGCCAACGACGAGCAGTGGCGTTTCGGTCAGGTCGCGCGGCTCTGGAATCAGATTCACGAGCCCGGCTCACCCGAGTGGAAAGCGTACCTCCAGGAACATCTCGATCTGGGCACGACCTTCGATCCCACGATGACCATCTACTCGGCGGGCCGCGACGTCATGCGCGCGCGCGAGGCGGACTATCACGGCAAGTACACGCTGCCGTCGCTGATGGACTTCTACACCCCGAGCCGCGCGAACCACGGCTCGTACTGGTTCGACTGGACGACCCACGACGAAATCGCGTGGCGCAACTTCTATCAGGTCTGGTTCAAGCTGTTGAACGACTACAAGAAGATGGGCGGCCGCGTCACGACGGGCTCCGACTCGGGCTTCATCTACCAGACGTACGGCTTCGGCTACGTGCTCGAACTCGAAATGCTGCAGGAGGCCGGCTTCCATCCGCTCGAGGTGATCCAGGCGGCGACGATGAATGGCGCGGTGACGTTGTCGGAGTGGCGCGCCACCCCGGTGGAGTTCGGCGTGGTGAAGGCCGGCAAGCTGGCCGACCTGGTGCTCGTCGATCAGAACCCGCTTCACAACCTGAAGGTGCTGTACGGCAACGGCGCCGTGAAGCTCAACGACGCGACCGGCCAGGTCGAGCGCATCGGCGGTGTGAAGTGGACGATCAAGGACGGCATCGCCTACGACGCGAAGCAGTTGATGGCGGATGTCGCCGCCATGGTGGAAAGGCAGAAGGCGGGCAGGAAGTAGGTGCTCGGTGCTCCAGTGCTCTCGTGCTCGGGTGCTCCAGTGCGACGCACCGGAGCACCGGAGCACCCGAGCACGTGAGCACCTTGTTGCCCTCCTGCCTCATTCCCAATACACTCCTCCCCCATGAAGCTGCACACCAGGATTTTGCTCGGCCTGGCCGCTGGCCTGGCGATCGGCATCACGACCAACCTGACGGTGGGCATCGACCATCCCACCGTGAAGTGGATCAACACCTACGTCGCGGGGCCGGTCGGACAGATCTTCCTGCGCCTGCTCTTCATGGTGGTGATCCCGCTGGTGTTCGCGTCCATCACCCTCGGCGTGGCGGGCCTGGGCGACGTCCGCAAGGTCGGACGCATCGGCGGCAAGACGCTGGCCTATTTCTTTATCACCACGACCCTGGCGGCCACGCTCGGCCTCATCATCGTCAACGTCATGCGCCCGTGGGAGCGTGTGGCGCCAGAGACGCGCGTCGATCTGATGGCGCGGTTCGCGGGCGACGCGTCCACCCGCGTCGAGGCCGCGGCCACGACGGCCAAATTTGGTCCCGGCACCTTCGTGAACATCGTGCCGCGCAATCCCATCGACTCGGCCGCGAAGACCGACCTGCTCGGCATCATCTTTTTCGGCCTGATGTTTGGCGCGGCGTTGACGCTGATTCCGGCGGCCAAAGCCAAACCGATGATCGACGTGCTCGAGGCCCTCAGCGAAGTGGTGATTCAGATCATCGGTTTCGTCATGAAACTGGCCCCGTACGGCGTCGCGTGCCTGATCTTCACGGTCAGCTCGGAATTCGGATTCGACCTGCTGATCGCGGTCGCCGCGTTTGTCGTGACGGTGATGATTGCGCTCCTGGCCCACGTCGCCATCACGATCAGCATCATCATCCGTGTGATGCTCGGCCTGTCGCCCCTCCTCTTCTTTTCGCGCATCAAGGCCGTCATGGTCACGGCCTTCTCGACCAGCTCGAGCAACGCCACCCTGCCCACGTCCCTGAACGTGTCCGAGACCCAGCTCGGCGTGCCGCGGCAGATCGGCGGCTTCGTGTTGCCGCTGGGCGCGACGATGTGCATGAACGGCACAGCGATTTTCGAGGGCATCACGGTGATCTTCCTGGCCCAGATCTTCGGCGTCGAGCTCACCATCTTCCAGATGGGCATCGTCATAATCATGGCGGTGGTCACCGCCATCGGCGCCGCGGGCGTGCCCGGCGGGTCGATTCCCCTGCTGGTCGGCATTCTGACGATGTTTGGGGTGCCCGGCGAAGGAATCGCCATTGTGCTCGGAGTGGACCGGCTGCTCGACATGTCGCGTACGACGGTCAACGTGATTACGGACCTGACGGCCGCGGCGTGGATCGGCAAGAGCGAAGGCGTCTGGTCGCCGAAGGACGTCCCCGAATCCGTGGAGGCGTGACCCGATCCGTGGAGGTTTGAAATGAAACGTACCGTCCTGTTCGCCCTGATCATTTTGTGCGCGTCGACCATCCTGCCCGCGCAGCAGGCGCCCGCGCCCGCCCGTGTGGGTGGCATCGTCCCAGCGCCCGACCGGCGCGCGGGTGAAGGCGCCGGACCGTTTGGGACGCTGGCCATCCGCGGCGTCATGATTATCGACGGCACCGGGGCCCCGCCGTTCGGCCCCATGGATGTGATCGTCCAGAACAACCGGATCGCGACCATCCTCAGCGCGGGCACACCCGGCCTTCCGCTGCGGACGAATCGTCCACCGACAGCCGACCACGAGATCGACGCCACGGGGATGTACCTGCTGCCGGGTTTCGTGAACCTGCACATGCACGTTGGCGGCACGCCGAAGTCGCCCGAAGCCGAGTACACGTTCAAGCTCTGGATGGCGCACGGCGTCACGTCGGGTCGCGGCGTCGAACTGGGTCCCCAGGCCTACGCGCTTCCGGAGAAAGAGCGCTCCGCCAGAAACGCCATCGTCGCGCCGCGGATCTTCAACTACCAGCGCCCCGGCGCTGGCTGGACCAGAGGCGCGGTGACGACGCCGGAACAGGCCCGCGAGTGGGTGCAGTGGTGCAAGGCCAACGGCATCGACGGGATGAAGCTGGTGGCGTATCCGCCGGAGATCATGGCGGCGTTGCTTGACGAGGCGAAGAAGCAGGGACTCGGCTCCACGGCGCACCTCGAGCAGCGCGGCGTCGCCCAGATGAATGCGCTCACCGCCGCGAAGCTTGGTCTCGGCACGGTCACACACTTCTACGGCCACTTCGAGGCCCTGTTGCGCGACTACGAGATTCAGCCGTGGCCGCACCAGATGAACTACAACGACGAGTACTTCCGCTTCGCGCAGGTCGCTCGTCTCTGGGACAAGACGTACCCGCCCGGGTCGCCCGAGTGGAACGCCTATCTGGCCGAGCACATCAAGCTCGGCACGATCTTCGATCCCACCATGACGGCCTACGCCGCCAGCCGGGACGTCATGCGGATGCGCAACGCCGACTGGCACGACAAGTACACCTTGCCGTCGCTCCACGACTTCTACCGGCCCGACCGCAACAACCACGGCTCGTACTTCTTCGACTGGACGCTTGAGGACGAGATCGAGTGGCGCCGCTTCTATCAACTGTGGTTCCGTCTGCTCAACGACTACAAGAAGATGGGCGGGCGCGTCACGGCGAGCGACGACGCGGCGTTTATTTACAATACGTGGGGCTTCGGTTACATCCACGAACTCGAGCTGATGCAGGAGGCCGGCTTCCATCCGCTCGAGGTCATCCGCGGCGCGACGATGCACGCGGCGCAGGCGTTGCACGAGCCGGGCGGCACGCCGCTGCAGTTCGGGATCGTGCGCGCCGGCATGCTCGCCGACATGCTCATCGTCGACCAGAACCCGCTGCAGAACCTGAAAGTGCTGTACGGCACCGGCGCGGTTCGCCTGAACGACGCCACCAATCAGATCGAGCGCGTCGGCGGCGTGAAGTGGACGATCAAGGACGGCATCGTCTACGACGCGAAGACGCTGCTGGCCGACGTGGCGGCGATGGTCGAGAAGCAGAAGAAGGAAAGGGCCAGGTAGTCCAGAGGTCCGGGCCGAGACAGGCATCGAACTCATCCTGCAGCGCGGAATACCGCCGGTACTTGGCCCCTGAGTCCGCCGAGCCATGCGGCGCCCTGGGGCCCTGCACGAAGGCTCGCGCACGCCACGACCAGTGTGGCAGCGTGGCTGTAGTGCCTGCGACGCTTGTGCCAGGTCACCGCGGCGACGCGCACAACAGCGGTACACCGAAGGGCCGCCAGCACGGACGCGCGCCCGGTCGCATCAGCAGGCCCCGTCACGCCAGACAATGCGACGATGGCGTCTACGTCCGGCGTGGGAAGACGCGCGGCGACTCCGGACTGGTCTACTTTCCGAGCGGCGCGCGCAGGCGGATTCGCAGCGCAAGCGGAAATCGCTTCCTTTGTGTTCATCTCCTGGTGTTGCAACGTTGGCGTTCAGCCGCCGGCAAAGCCGGCCGGCTGCAGCGGCGTTATGCGGCCTCCACGTCGACCAGTTTCGCTTCAGAGCGAGCCGCTGGGATCTTCTCGCCGGCTTGCTTGAGACCTTCGATGTGGAACTCAATGGCCTCCGCGATCAGCTTCTCCACCCCCGCTCGGGTCTTCGCCGCGGCGATGCAACCGGGCAGGTCCGGAACGTGAGCGCCCCAGCCTTTGCGCCCCTTCTCGATCACCACGAGGTATTTCATTCGACCTCCTACTTCAAGCCCGCCTGCTTCAGCACACTCGCGAGGGTCCCCGGCGGCACGTCTGCCCCCGGGTGACCGGCTACGGTAACCGTACCACGCTTCGTCGGGTGCCGTAACTGCCGGTGACTTCCCCGCATCCTGACTTGCCGCCAGCCATCGTCTTCGAGGAGCTTTACCAGCTCCCTGACCTTCATCCCTTGAACCTCATCATTCAGACCGTGTCCGCATCACGCATTGGCGTTCACCCGCCGGCGCGCAGGATACCACCAACGCCGGTCGGGTGCAGCGCGATGTTAGACGGCCCTTGGGTCGAGGACAACGTCGGTTGGACACCAGATCGCTGCGGTGTTATCGCCGAGTGCGACGGTCCGACCCGCCAGGTGCTCGACACCCACCCATGCGCACACGAGAGCGTCGAGACAATCCTCGTATCTCTTCAGGTGTGCCAGCGTGGTAATGCCATCCGGAACCCGCAATCCCAACTCGCCAAAGCGCGTGGTGAGGGCTGCCGAAATATACGAGAATTCCACGACCAGGGCCTCGATGCGCTGCGACACCGAGAACTCTGGCCAGTACTTGCGCGACTTCGAAACCTTGTAGGGCACGCGTCGAGAACGGGCCAGCAAGGAAAGAAGAGCTGGATGAGGATAAACCTCGAGGAGCCGGCTTCCGAGACGCGGCGTAGTTCCGGTCGCAATCGGGTAGCCGGCCTTGACCAGAGCACTCGATAGAGCGAGTCCCAATGCACCCGGTCGCGCCGGGCTCGGCGTATGGGCTGAACACCAGCGACTGCCGAATTCGGCTGAAACCTCGTTGTCCGCATGCCGCCGGCACAGAATCGGTACCGTCGCGATCGGCATATCGACGGTGATCACATCCACCGGATGGCCTGCGATCTCCCTTGCTGCTTTGAGGAGCAAATTGATGTCCGCTTGGCCACCGCGGACCCACGGCTGCTCCCAATCGATCGGTTTGCCCCGCTCGAGGCCCAAAAATGTCTCGTAACTCGGAGCTACGGCAAGGCAGCGCCAACCGGCCGCGCCGGTGCCCACCAACGCGACACCACTGGGCTCGTCGGGTGTCCAGGCTGCATCCATTCCGAGAATTGTCTGCATTCGGACCTTGTTCACGTCGGGCTATGTATTAACCTGCAACACCCGGCCATATTCCTGCGAAAACTCGCTGCATAAGACCCCAGGCGCGCGACTCACGAACCGCCGGAACGTGTTGCACGCGCGAATCTTCGCACGGAACGCCCAGCGGAGGAGCCGCCGGGAAACCCTGCGGAATTCCGCGGCAGAACGCCGAACGGCTTCGCTGCACAACACCAGACGATTCACAGCCGGTCGGCCGGGCTCCGCACGCCCAATCCGCCCCGATTGACCACAGGCGTGTACCCCATCGTCGTGCTCACGTCCGCGTGACCCAGCCATTCCTGAATGGTGCGGATGTCGTAACCGTCCTCCAGCAGGTGCGTCGCGAAGTGACGGAACGTGTGAGGGCCAACCTGTTTCGTGACCCCCACTCGGTCGCCGCGGTCGGGTACTTGCGCGCCAACGCGTCCGGCAGGACCACACGCCCGACCCCTTGCGCCAGATCACGCGCGTGGGTCGCCCGCACGGTCTCCAGATGGGGCCGCGGCAACGCCCTCACCGCTCCCGGCCGCATCGTCACGCAATCCTTCTGTCCCTTGCCACGTTTGATGGTGATCTGGTTGCGCTCGAAATCCAGATCCTTGACACGCAGCTCCAGACATTCGCCGAGGCGCAGCCCCGCGCCGTACAACACGAGACCGACGATTCGCATCACGCCTGTGAGCGTGCCGATGACGCGCGCGACTTCCGAGCGGTTCAAGACCACGGGCAGGCGTCCTGGGCGCCTGGCCCTCGGCACCTCCGGCATGGTGCCCAGTGCCCGGCCCAACACGTGGCGATACACGAACAGCAACGCGCTCAGCGCCTGATTCCGTGTCGAGGCGCTGACCTGACGGTCCGTCGCGAGCGATGACAGGAACGCCGCCACTTCAGGCGCGCCCATCTGGTGCCGAGGACCTCCTCCAGCATCTCGTGCTGGCCGAGCAGGTCATCCGCATCCATGGCATCGAGTGCCCGATCGAAGGCGCGGACGTCGCGTGAAGGCGTCATCTCTACTCGATCAAGGCCTTGAACACCCCGTCCGTCGGATCGCTGTAGAACTCGATGTTGATCTTCGTCCAGAGGTCATCCGGCAGTTCGTTCAGGGCCCGCCGCGCCGCGACGGGCATGAGCAGGGTTGTCGCCTGCTTGTCGACCGCCAGTTCGGCGATGGCGACCGGATTGGGAATGAGATCGAGCGACCCGCCAAGGTTCAGCGGTCCGACGATGATGGTGCCGCCACGAGTGCTGCGTTCAAGCAGCCCGCCCACCATGGCGACGAGCACGGGCAAGCCCAGACCCGAACCTGACTTGTCGGCGTCGAAGGGACGAAGCTGCACGGAGTACTCGTGCTCGCGCGGCTGGCGGTCACCGACCAGGTCCCGCCCACGCGCGTACAGGTTCTGCTCCCCCACCCGGATGCTTTCGCGGAACGCCGGGGGCACCGGATGATTGACGATCTTTGCGCCACTGCCGGGACCCACGGCGACCTCGACCCGGTGCAGGCCGGGCCCGGTCTCTCCCGTCCCGGGCCCAATGGCCCAGACCTGGCCCGGCGGCAGCGGATCGCCGTCGATGGCCTCGTCGCTGTGCAGCTCGGGTGTCGCCACGAACTGCTCAACGCCGTCCGGACCGAGCGTGAAAGAGAAGTGCGTGTTCCTGAACTCGCTCTTGAGGCAGCGCTTCTGCTGCTCTTTCACACGCCTCCGAGCTTCAAGCGCAAGACGCGCCATCCACTGGAGATCCTCGTCCTGAATCTCCATGCGGTCATCCGGGGACAACAGTTTGACCAGCCCCGACATCGTCTTGTTGGCGGCCTGCCGGGTCCCCGCGCGGCGGGCCGCTTCCACCTCCTCTTTCAGGCGCGCATGCTCGCGCTCGAGTCGTGTCCGTTCACATTCGAGCCACGCGCGCTCACGGTCGAGCCGCGCCCGCTCGGCTTCGGACTGTGCGAGGTCGTGCCGCAGTTGCGCATGCTCGTGGCGCCGTTGGTTGATCGGATGCGTCGGTTCCTGATCGTCGGTGCGGCTCCTCACCCGCCTCTTATGCTATAATTTCACCGCCAGTACAAGTCAGACCCGGTAATCAAATACAGAGAAAGAATGTCCCGAACATTTTTTCACGCTACTGGAAAAAGTGTAAGGAGATATTCGTCATGGAATACGGCTCAACCAATCCAACCATCAACCGCATTGGGTTCATCGGCAACTACCTGCCGCGCCAGTGCGGCATCGCCACGTTCACCACCGACTTGTGTGAGGCCATCGCCGCCGAATACGGAGACACAACATGCATTGCCCTCCCCGTCAACGACCTTGAGGCCGGCTACCCCTACCCGGCCCGCGTTCGATTTGAGCTGATGGAGAAGGATATTGACTCGTACCTCCGCGCCGCCGACTTTCTGAATATCAACAATGTCGACCTCGTGTGCCTGCAATTCGAATATGGCATCTTCGGTGGGCGGGCAGGCAGTCACATCCTGGCCCTCCTACGTGAATTGCGCATGCCCATCGTCACAACCCTGCATACCATTCTGCAAGACCCTAACCCCGATCAACGCCGGGTGTTGGAAGAAGTCGCCGCCCTGTCCGATCGGTTGGTCGTCATGAGCGAACGCGGCGCGGAATTCCTGCAGGAGGTCTATCGGGTGCTGCCTGAGAAGATTGATTTCATCCCACACGGCATCCCCGATGTGCCGTTTGTGGACCCGAGTTTCCACAAAGACCTGTTTGGCGTGGAGGGCAAAATCGTCTTGCTCAGTTTTGGCTTGCTCTCGGCGAACAAAGGGATCGAAAATGTCATTGCCGCCCTGCCCGCCATTTTAGACAAGCATCCAAACGTGGTGTATATCATCCTCGGCGCGACCCATCCCCAGGTCAGGCGGCGAGACGGCGAATCGTATCGGCTGTCTCTGCAATGGCTGGCCCAGGAGAAAGGTGTGGAAGGTCAGGTGATCTTCTACAACCGCTTTGTCAGTTTGGAGGAACTCGGCGAGTTCGTCGGCGCGGCGGACATTTACATCACGCCTTATCTCAACGCGGCGCAGATCACCTCGGGTACACTAGCCTACACCCTGGGAGCAGGCAAGGCCGTGATTTCGACACCATACTGGTATGCGGAAGAGATGCTGGCCAAAAAACGGGGTGTGTTAGTGCCGTTCCGTGATCCGGCGGCGTTGGCTGAGCAAGTGATTGACCTGTTGGGCAACGAGTCCAAACGCCACGCCATGCGCAAGCGTGCTTATCTGTTTGGGCGGGCGATGATCTGGCCGCGAGTGGCGCGACGCTACATGGAGAGTTTTGAGCGCGCCCGTGCCGAACGTCGGCATTTCACCCCCCCGGGCTTCGCCGTCAAACCGCTCGACAAACGTCCGGGCGAGCTCCCTCTCCTCAAACTCGATCACTTACGCCACATGACGGACGACACCGGTATGTTGCAACACGCCCTTTTCACGGTGCCCAACTATCGGGAGGGTTACAGCATCGACGACAACGCCCGCGCTCTGATCGTGAGCGCTCTCCTGGAGGAACTGGGCAGCGACGAGGCATTGGAACTGGCTTCCCGGTATCTCGCTTTCATCTGGTATGCCTTAAATATGGAGACCGGGCGATTTCTCAACTTTATGGATTACCAGCGTAATTGGCTGGAAAAGAGCGGCTCAGACGACAGCCACGGCCGCGCCTTGTGGGCGTTGGGCACCGTGTTGGGTCGCTCTAACACGCCGGCCCTCCAGAGTATGGCTGGCCGGGTGTTCGAGCAGGCCTTGCCCGCCATTCTCGACACGACCAGCCCACGGGCCTGGTCCTTCGCCCTCATGGGCATCTACGAGTATCTACGGCGGTTTTCCGGTGACCGCCGGGCCAGCCAGATGATGGAGGAATTGGCTGGACGGTTATTGAAGTTGTATCAAAGCAACCGCTTGGATGAATGGCGCTGGTACGAAGACGGGCTGACTTACTGCAATGCCGCCCTGCCGCACGCCTTGCTCATGTGCGGCCAATCAATCCCGAATAACGCCATGACCGAGGCCGGGCTGGAGTCGCTCAGTTGGCTGGTCCATTTGCAGCGCGCTGACGCGGGGCATTTCGTCCCCATCGGCTCCAATGGCTTTTATCAGCGCGGCGGTGAACGGGCCCGGTTCGATCAACAGCCGGTGGAGGCGCAGGCCATGGTCTCCGCCAGCCTCGAAGCCTACCGGATCACGGGCGACCAGCGTTGGCGCAAGGAAGCCCGACGCGCCTTTGAGTGGTTCCTTGGGCGCAACGACCTGAACCTGGCCGTCTACGACCCGACGACCGGCGGTTGTCGAGACGGCCTGCATCCCGACCGCCCGAACGAGAATCAGGGCGCGGAGTCTACGCTATCTTTTCTCCAGGCCTTGCTGGAGCTGCGTCTGGCTGAGAATACCATTCAGTCAACCGGTTAGCGTAAAGGACTATCTATGCGTATTGCAATGCTCTCGCCGATTGCCTGGCGCACACCCCCGCGTCATTATGGTCCGTGGGAAAGCGTGGTTTCCCTTTTAACCGAGGGATTGGTATCACGAGGTTTTGATGTTACCCTTTTTGCAACCGGTGATTCACAAACAAGCGGCAAGTTGCATGCGGTTTGCGCGCGGGGTTATGAAGAAGACCGCTCCATTATGCCAAAAGTATGGGAGTGCCTGCATATTTCCGAACTCTTCGAGCATGCCGATGAGTTTGACATTATCCATAACAATTTTGACTTTCTGCCCTTGACCTATACCGGCCTTATCACCACCCCGGTCGTTACCACTATTCATGGCTTTTCATCGCCCGGGATTCTGCCGGTTTATAAAAAATACAACGGCAAAGTATTCTATGTTTCCATCAGCAATGCCGACCGGTCGCCGGATCTTGACTATGTCAAAACCATTCATCACGGCATAGATATAAAACTGTTTGATTTTGAGCCTGAACCGGACGATTATCTACTCTTTTTCGGACGTATTCACCATGACAAGGGCGCCAAAGAGGCCCTCGAAATTGCCAGGGCCTGCAATAAAAAGCTGATATTGGCAGGAATCATTCAGGATGAAGATTACTATCGCCAGCACATCGAACCGCACCTGGACAATGACAATGCGGTCTATGTCGGCAGCGCCGATCCGGTTCAGCGTAACCAGCTGCTTGGCAAGGCATGCGCCCTTCTGCACCCTATAAATTTCAATGAGCCTTTTGGCCTGTCCGTTATCGAGTCCATGGCCTGCGGCACCCCCGTTATCGCCTTTAACAAGGGAAGCATGCCCGAACTTATCGAAAATGGCAAAAACGGTTTTCTCGTAAAAACAGTGAATGAGGCCATAGAGGCCACTGCACATATAAATGATATTGACCGGTCCGACTGCCGCCGCCATGTTGAAAAGTATTTCACGATCGACCGCATGGTTGAGGAGTATATTCAGGTCTATAAAACTGTTCTTGAAAAAACGAAACGCGAAGAGCGCCGACACTGACTATGACTACTCAAGATCATATTGTAAAACGGTAAAGAAAGACCTGGCCGAGCTGGCAGGTGTGCCCGAAGACGAACTCGTCATCACGCGCAACACCACCGAGTCACTTGGCACCGTCATCCACGGCCTCGACTTTGCCGCCGGCGACGAGGCGGTGATGTGCAGCCACGACTACGGGTCGATGCTGGAGCAGTTCCGGCAGGAAGGGAAGCGGCGAGGACTGAAGTGCGTGGAAGTGGACGTGCCGCTGTAGCCCAAGAGCGACGAGGAAATTGTGGGCGTCTACTCGCAGGCGATCACGCCGCGCACGAGGGTCATCCTGGTCTCGCACATGATCAACATCACCGGGCAGAACATGCCCGTGAAAGCGATTGCCACGATGGCGCACGCGCGCGGTGTGTCCGTCATCGTCGACGCCGCCCACTCGTTCGCCCAGGTGAACTTCAAAGTTCCCGATTTGGATGGCGACTTCCTGGGCGCCAGCCTGCACAAGTGGCTCTGCACGCCGTTGGGCGCAGGGCCGTATGTCTGAGAAGGGGGATTATGTCGACTCGGGAGGGCGCTAATACGGCTATCGTCGACGAGCACGACGACAGTGCTCTGAGGCGTTCAAAGCCGGAGCCGTCCGGCTGGTCCTGGAAGAGGGAAAGACCGTCGGCGCGGTCGCTCGAGACCTCGATGTAACGGCGTCAGCCCTGACGCTGTGGGTCCAGCACGCGCGGGCGGAACAGACGAAAGGCAAGAGCGGGCTGATGAAGGAAGAACGCGAGGAGCTCGCGCGGCTGCGCAAAGAGAATCGCATCCTCGCCGAGGAGCGCGAGATCCTAAAAAGCGACGGCCTTCTTCGCGAAGCAGAGCCGATGAGGTTTCGGTTCATTCTCGTCGAGAAGGCCAGGCACACCGTCACGATCCTGTGCCGGTGTTTGCAGGTGACGACGAGTGGGTTCTACGCCTGGCGACGCCGGCCGGAATCCACCCACACGTGTGATGACCGTCGACTGAAGGTGCTGGTGCGCGCGTCGGTCGAAGAGAGCCAGGGCCGGTACGGCAGTCCGCGCGTGCATGCGGATCTGATCGATCACCAGGCGCGCGTCAGTCGGAAGCGCGTCGTCCGGCTGATGCAGGAAGCCGGGCTGAAAGCCCGACGGCGCAAGCGGTACACGCACACGACCCTGAGTGATCACGATCAGCCGGTCGCCGGCAATCTGCTCGATCGGCAGTTCGAGGCGGCGCGTCCGAATCAGCGCTGGGTCGGGGACACCACCGAGTGCGTGATCGGCACCAGCGGCAAGCTCTACCTCGCGGTCGTCCTGGATCTGTTCTCACGATTCGCGGTCGGCTGGGCGGTCAGCGCCGTGAACGATCGACACCTCACCCTCAAAGCGCTCGGGATGGCGCTCACACGCCGGTGCCCCGCGATCGGGTTGCTGCACCACTCCGACCAGGGCTGCATCTAC
>JBCKZS010000008.1:0-75567 GCA_038918905.1 Vicinamibacterales bacterium | reverse complement strand
GTCATCGGCCCGGCGCTCGGCCGCTTCGAGCGAGAGGCTCGGGCCCAGTGACACGACGCCGGTCGTCGGGCGCGGTTCGCCGCGGCCTTGTTCCACGTCCTGGACGATCGCCGCCAGCGCCTTCGACGCCGGCGACTGTGTCGCGTCAACAGCCGGAGTGAGCGAGAGCGCACCGAGCCCACCAAGAACGAGCAGCCAGAGTGGGCGCCGCATCAGACCGCCTCGGCCATCGAACAACGGCGCGGGTCGCCTCGCGCGCTGCGCCGGCCCGTGGCGGGATCGATCCAGATGCCCTCGAACGATCCCATCGCGAAATTCCGCGGGTTGACCATGGCGAGCGGAAGTCCACGCGCGCGCACCGCGTCACGCACATCGTCGCGGAAATCGGCCTCCACGGCGAGCGCCGCGTTGACGTTGCCGAAACGCGGCCGGTTCACCGATTCATGGATCGGCACGCCGAAGTCGATCATGTTCGTCGTGTTCTGCACGATGTTCTGCAGCAGGCTGGCGCTGGGCGAGCCTGAGACGAGCACAGGCTTGCCGTTCTTCATCACCATGTTTGGCGCGACGTAGACCGACGCACGCTCGCCTGGAGACGGCATGACGCGGTTGAAATGCGCGCCGGACGCGACGATCGTGACCCCGTTCACGAACAGGCCGTTGCTCCACGGGAGCGACATGCAGGAGTGCAGAATGGTCGCGACGTTGCCGGCCGCGTCGACCGCCGTCACGTGGCAACTGCCCGCCGGCGGCGCCGCCTCCGCCGATGCCGTGGCCAGCGGCGCGTCCATCTGCAACAGGTCGAAGCGCATCCGCGCGTATTCCTTGGAGAGAATCTGGGCGATCGGCACGCGGTGGAACTTCGGATCGCGATGCCTGCCGCCGTCGGCGTACACCTGGGCGCACACGCGCGCCATCTGCCAAAGCGTTTCGGCCGAGTCGTTCACGGGGCCGATCTTCGGCAGATCGAGACACTCGAGCATGTGCATGATCTCGATGACGTGCATGCCGCCGTGGTCCGGCAGCGGCGATCCCACGAGATCGTACCCGCGGTACGTGCCGCGCGCGGGTTCATCGAACCGCACGTCGTAGCGCGCGAAGTCATCGGGGGTGATCACGCCGCCGGCCTCGCGGACCACCGACGAGTACTCCTTCGCGAACGCGCCTCGATAGAAGTACGCGTTGCCTTCCTCGGTCAGACGCTCGAGCGTGTCGGCCGCGCGCTTCTGAAACAGCATCTCGCCGGGATTGAGCATGGTGTTGCCCGGAAAGAAGATCTCACGCCCGTCGGCGTACTTTCCGAGCAGGTGCATCTGGGTGAACATCTGGCCTCACAGGAACGGATGGATCTCGAAGCCGTCTCGCGCGTACGCGATCGCGGCCGCGCACAGGTCCTTCGACGACTTGCGTCCGAAGCGCTCGCGCGAGGCCTCGTACCCGGCCCAGAATCCAGGCACGCCGGCGCCGAGTCCGGTCGCGGTCGCATTGGCGCCCCATCCCCTGAGCGGCGCCACGGGCGCGTTCATCCCGCCATTGACGTAGTGCGTCTTCCCGGTCGCCGCCTCGTAGTACAGCAGGCTGAGCACGCCGGTGATTCCGGTCATGTGCGGCTCGACGACGGTCTGCGTCACCGACGCCGCGAGCGCCGCGTCGGCGGCCGTGCCACCTGCCCGCAGGATGTCGGCGCCGGCTCGCGTGGCCAGTGGATGCGCGCAGATCACCATGCCGCCCGATCCGGAAACCGCTTCCTTCGGACCGAAGACCGCCTTCGCAATGAGACGACGCCGTTCTTCGGGCGTCATCGTGCCCGGTGTCCCGCCCTTGGGCGCAGCGGAACGGGCCGCCTGCGATGCCGTCTTCGCCATGGCGTGTGCCGCGTTCGGCGTGGCAATGCCCGCCGCGGCAGCAGCGCCCGCCACCAGCTTCAGAAAATCTCTGCGGTTTGCGGTCATGTTGGTTCTCTGGACGCTCTCGCCCGCCAGGCTCAGCGCGCAGACGCTCGATGAGCTGCGGCGTATTAGCGGCCTCCCGAGTCGACGGAAACCTCGGTTCTCAGACTCAGAGCGCATCAATCGGGCCACCCCGCAGCACAGAGCCTCGCACCAAAGCAGATGGCACGCAAGCGCAGCGTAGCTCTCGACCGGCGTTTCGTCACAACAGGCGCCATTCGGTGCACAGGGCATCCAGGAGATGCCATGACCGAGCCGGAAGATGCGTCGATCGCGAAGTGCTTTTTATAATTTACCGTAATTACCTGTATTTAATGGACTTATCAGATAGTTGAGCGCCCGCCCCCCTGTACGAGCCCCAGGGGCGGACCCTATAATTCCAACTCGTGGTTGAGCCCGTCATCATTCCCCGCGCCGAACATACGATTTCGCGGCGTGAAATTGATTCGGACGCGCTCAAGGTTCTTTATCGCCTCCAACAGAACCAGTTCAACGCCTACCTCGTGGGCGGTGGCGTGCGCGACCTCCTGTTGGGCCGGCGGCCGAAAGATTTCGACATCGCGACTGACGCCCATCCCTACCAGATCAAGAAGCTCTTCAGAAACTGCTGGATCATCGGGCGGCGTTTTCGTCTGGCGCACGTCAAGTTCGGACAGAAGACGATCGAAGTCGCCACGTTCCGCCGCAACGTGCCCGATCCGGCGCCCGACGAACCCGACGACGCGCCTGAAGTGGTGGCATCGTCACCCGCACCTCTGCCGCACGACGGCACTATCCGCCGCGACAACACGTTCGGCACGCCGGAGGAGGATGCCTTCCGCCGCGACTTCACCGTCAACGCGCTGTTCTACGACATCGCCAATTACGCCATCGTCGACTACGTGGGCGGTCTCGGCGATTTGGAACGCCGCGTGATCCGTTCGATTGGCGACCCGATGGTGCGGTTTGTCGAAGATCCCGTACGCATGCTTCGCGCCGCCGTGTTCAGCGCGCGACTGGGTTTTGAGATCGACGCGCTTGTTCTTGACGCCATCGCGGCCCTGAAGCCACTGATTGCCAAAGCCTCAGGATCTCGTCTGCTGGAGGAGTACTACAAGATCCTCCGCTCCGGGTATGCCGAAGCGAGTTTCCGCGCGCTCAATCGCCTTGGCCTCCTTGAGTCGATGACCCCGGAGTTGCGCGATCCGTCCGACGATGTGTGGGACTCGCTGGCGCGGCTCGACGCGTATCGGCGGCGCTTCGACGCGCCGCCACCCGAACTGACCAACGCGATCCTGATGGGCGCGCTGCTCGTGCCGGCCGGCCTGGTGGCCCGTCGCGCACCCGGCGACCAGATGGACACCAGGGTCAGCTTTGGGACGCTGCCCATCGCGCGGCGCGATCTGGATCGGCTGGGCCAGGTGGTGAACCTCATCCCCCGCATGCTCGAATCGGATCCGCCCCTGCGCCTGACTCGGAGTCTGCCGCAACGTCCGGCGTTCCGCGACGCGTTGTTGTGGCTCGAGACGTTCGCCGATGCGCCCGACGAACTGGCTGCATGGACCGCGTTACGCGTGGCCGCGCCAGCGCCTGAGGGCGATGACACTGCCGGGAGCGCGCCTGGCGCTGAGCGCCTCAAGCGGCGCCGGCGTCGGGGCCGGCGCCGCGGGGGCCGAGGCAAGACGCCGGTTCCGGAATCGTAAAGGCGGCCATTTGGCGCGGCTGAAGCCACGCCCTGCAGTTGTCCGGTGTTTATTTCCAGGTCGCGGTGACGCGCACCGCGCGTCCCGGCGCCAGCGTCACCAGCGGCGTGCGCCCCACTTCCACGCGCGCGTCGAACACGTTCTCCACCACCAGCGCCCACTCCATCCGCGTCATCCGCGGGGCCCGCGCGGCGATCCGCACGTCGGCCTGCGTCGCCGGCGCCAATCGAAACACATTGCGGTCGTCGTCAAACTGCGCGCCCACCGAGCGCACCACCAGGCCCGCACGCCACCAGGAACCGGGCCACAGATCCACCCCGACGACGCCGCTGACGCGCGGCACCTGCGGCAGCCGGTTGCCTTCCAGCGCCGGTTCGGCCGACTGACGGAAGGTGGCATCGGTGATCGACAGCGATCCACGCAGGTGCAGCCAGGCGGCGGGGCGCGCCTCGGCGTCCAGCTCGAGGCCTCGCACATGCGCCTCGCCCGCGTTCCGCCGTTCGCGCAGGATGCCAGTCGCCGAAGGCAGCGTGACATTCGCAATCGCGTCGCGCACCGTCGTGGAGAAGACGGACGCCCCGACGGAACCCAGCGGTCGCGTGACCGTCAGTCCGAGGTCACCCGCAAACGCCCGCTCGGGCATCAGCGCGGGATTGGGCAACGTCTGGCTGTTGCCCACACGGAACCCTCGCGCCAGTTCGTTCAACGTGGGCCATCGATGACTGGTGGCCGCCGTGGCTCGTGCCACCACCGACGGCCGCGGGCGCCAGGCGGTCGTGAGGCGACCCACCCGGGCCACATCCCGGCTGTCGGCGTCGGTGGGCGCGCCACGCCACTCCTGCCGGAACCCCACGCCAATCGTGACGTTCGGGCTGGGCGTCAGCCCCACTTGCGCCGACACGGACTCTCCATCGTCACGCAGCGGCAGCGTCACCGTGGCGGCGGGACGCCGTTCTTCGAAGTCAGCCGTGCCGCGCGTCGCCGTGCCGCGCAGCATGACGAATCCCTTCGGCACCGACCGGCCGTATTCCACCATCGCCCTGGTCGTCGTGACGTCGATGCGCTGCGTGGACGTCAGCGACTCGGATGCGCGGGTGGCCGCGACCGCCGTGAAGGTCTGGTGGAACGTGTTCGGACTGGTGGCGATTCGCGCCGCCCAGGTCGTGCTGGTGCCCACCGACTGCACGGCCGCCGCCACGGTGCCGCCGCTGTTGCGATTGTGCTGGAGCGCCGTGCCGTTGCCACGGCGGTCTCTGCCGCCAAGCGCGGTCAGGGTCCAGCGGCGCGTGCCTTCCGTGACATCCGCGCGCGCGAACGCGTTCCACCAGTTCGCGGAGGCTGGCCGGTCCACGAGGCCGCGCGATGCCGCTTCCAGCGGGATCTCGCCAGCCGTGTCCACGCCCGACGCCGCCATCCACACACCCACGCGCCCCGTCGTCACACCACCGGACCCATCACCCGTCCACGTCTCACGTGTTCCGGCCCCGGCACTCAGCAGGGGGCCCGTGTGACGCGGGGTCGTCGAACGCAGCCGAATGACGCCGCCCAATGCGTCGGAGCCAAAGAGATCCCCGGCCGCACCTCGGATCACGTCCACACTGTCGAGGGCGCCCGTAGGCACGCGGGTCCACGTGACCCACGCGCCAAAACCGTCGTTGAGCGGCAGCCCGTCGAGCAGCACGACACCGCGGCTGGCGCCCGACGCCGACAACCCGCGCATGGTCACGCCATGGGTGGTCGGGTTCGCCGTGCGCGAAGACGAGCGGCGGAACAGCGACAGGCCGGCCACCACCCGCAACGCTTCGTCGGTGGTGATCGCCGGCGACGCGGTGAGGAACGACTGTGAGAAGGTCTGCGCGCCCGTCGCTGGATCACGCCCGCCGGTGTCACCCAGGACCAGCACTGACACGGACACCGGGGCCGGCATCAGCGTGACGGTGATGGGCGACGAGGTCACGGTCATGCGGCGCGCGGTGAAACCTGTCGCCTCGACGGTCACATCGACAGGCAGAGTGACGTCAGGCACGCGAAACGCGCCTTCGATGTTGGTGGTGACGACGATCTGAGGGCTCGTGTGCACGATCACACGGGCGCCCGTCACAGGCAGCCCCCCGACCCGCACGAAGCCGGTCAGCACTAACGCGACGAGGGCCGTGTTCACGTGCGTTATCCGTTCTTCCGCTCAAACTCGCGCATGAACTGGACGAGCGCCGTGATGCCTTCTTCCGGGAACGCATTGTAGATCGACGCGCGCAGGCCGCCCACCGAGCGGTGGCCCTTGAGGCCGTCGAACCCGGCGGCGGTGGCCTCGTTGACAAACTGCTTCTCGAGGTCTTCGCTCGGCAGCCGGAAGGTGACGTTCATGCGCGAGCGCGAATCCTTGTCGGCATGAGGCGACCAGAACGCCGTGCGGTCCAGTTCGGCGTAGAGGGCGGCGGCCTTGCGCGCGTTGAGGGCCTCGATGGCGGTGAGGCCGCCGATGCCCTTGAGCCACTTCAGCACGAGGCCGAGGATGTAGATGCCGAAGGTTGGCGGGGTGTTGTACAGCGAGCCGCTCTCCGCGTGCAGGCGGTAATTCAACATGCTGGGCAGCGTGTCGGCCGACCGCGCCAGCAGGTCCTCGCGGATGATGACCACGGTGACGCCGGAGGGGCCCAGGTTCTTCTGGGCGCCCGCGTAGATGAGGCCGTGCTTCGAGACATCAATCGGACGCGAAAACATGTCGGACGAGGCGTCGCACACCAGGGGCGCGTCACCCACGTCGGGCAGGTGCGGCCATTGGGTGCCGTGAATCGTGTTGTTGGACGTCATGTGCACGTACGCCGACCCGGGCGTCAACCGGAGTTCGGCCTGCGCGGGGATGCGCGCGAAGTTGCCGTCCTCGGTCGAGGCGGCCACCGCCGTGACCCCCACCTTCTTCGCTTCCTTGTGCGCCTTCCTGGCCCAGTCGCCCGTGAGGATGTAGTCGGCCGTCGTCCCGGGCGTCAGGAGGTTCATCGGCACCATGGAAAACTGCAGGCTCGCGCCGCCCTGCAGAAACAGGATCGTGTAGAGGTCGGGAATGCCGGCCAGCGCGCGCATGTCGGCGAGCGCGCCCTGCATGATCGCGTCGAACGGCTTGGACCGATGGCTGATCTCCATCACCGACATGCCCACGCCAGGCAGGGCCACGAGGTCGCGCTGCGCCTCTTCGAGCACCGGCAGCGGCAGCACGGCCGGACCGGCGGAAAAATTGAAGATGCGGTGCACACTCATGACGACACT
Source organism: Vicinamibacterales bacterium (assembly GCA_038918905.1). Classification (GTDB taxonomy): domain Bacteria; phylum Acidobacteriota; class Vicinamibacteria; order Vicinamibacterales; family SCN-69-37; genus SYFT01. Next base: position 68,672 of record JBCKZS010000008.1, on the reverse strand, counting down.
CCCCGGAATGCGCAGACGATCGGGCTGGAACGAAATGCGATGCGGAAGCTAAATGCGATGAATGAGAAGCCCGTCGCGTAACTTGGGCTCGAACCACGTGGATTTGGGCGGCATGCTGCCCCCGGCATCGGCGATCGCGATCAGGTCGTCGACCGCCACCGGGTACATCGAGAACGCCACGGCGGCACGGCCGGACGTCACCGCCGCCTCCAGCGCCGCGGTCCCGCGCGCGCCGCCGACAAAGTCGATGCGCGTGTCGGTGCGCACATCGGTGATGCCCAGCAGCGGCGAGAGCACCTCACGCTGCAGCACGGCCACCGCGAGCGCTTCGTCACGCGGCGTCCCGGCCGGTGAGGCCGGCATGGTCAACGTGTACCAGCGGCCATCGAGGTACATCGACACGTCACGGGGCCGCGCCGGGGACGGCCCCCCCTCGACGACAGAGAGGCGCCCGCGCAGCGCCGCCAGCAACGAGGCGGGCGTGTGGCCGTTCAGATCCTTCACGAGGCGGTGGTACGGCAGGATCCGCAGTTGCCGGTCCGGGAAGGCCACCGCGATGAACGTGTCCGCCGCGGTGGACGTGTCGCCCTGCGCGCGCAGGGCCGCGCGGGCCCGGGCCGCGCTCGCCGCCCGATGGTGGCCGTCGGCGATGTAGAGCGCGGGAATGGATCCGAACGCGCCGACGAGCGCGTCGACATCGGCCCCGGTCACCGGCCACACGGTGTGGCGGATCCCATCGTCGGCCGTGAAATCGTAGAGCGGCGTGCCGGCGCACAGGCGATCGGCGATCGCGTCGATCGCGTCGATCGCGCGGTAGGTCAGGAACACCACGCCCGTCTGCGCGCGCAGGGCGAGCATGTGGCGCGTGCGGTCGGCTTCCTTATCCGGCCGCGTCTTCTCGTGCTTCCTGATGCGGTCGCGCTCGTATTCGTCCACGCTGAAGCAACCGGCGAGGCCGGTCTGCGCGTGGTCACCCATCTGCTGTCGATAGAAGTAGAGCGACGGGGCGGCGTCCCCGGCGTCTTCCACGAGCGGCGCGCTGGCGACGAGCGTCCGCAGATTGGCGGCCGCGCGGTCGTACACCGACGCGTCGTACGGGTTGGTGCCGGCGGGCAGATCGATCTCCGACCGTGTCACGTGCAGAAAACTGAGGGGATTATCGCTGGCCAGCGCGCGCGCCTCGCCGGTGGACACGACGTCGTAGGGCACGGAGGCGACGCGGGACGCAACGGCAGACGCCGGGCGCAGGGCCCGGAACGGAGTGAGCACAGCCATGGGAGATTATTGACCGGACGGCGCCGCGATCGGGCGGGATGCGGACTCAAGCGCCTGGCGGAGATCGCCGAGCAATCGGTCGCGCGCGGCTTGAAACGCCGGCAGCGCGCCGGCCGGAATCGGCACGCCCGGCGGCATGTGGCGATGTTCGGTCACCGGGTTGACGTGGGTGCCGTTTTTCTTGAGTTCGTAGTGCAGGTGCGTGGCGGTGACCGTGCCGCTGTCGCCGACACGTCCGATCGTCTGACCCTGAACCACACGCGTGTTCCTGCCAATCCCGTGGGCAAACGCCGACAGGTGGAAGTACGCGCTCTGGTAGCCGCCCTTGTCGTGACGAATGACCACGCGACGACCAGCGCCACCGGCCCACCCGGCTTCCACGACGCGACCGGACGAGACGGCGACAACCGGCGTGCCGTACGCCGCGCGGTAGTCCACGCCCCGATGCGCGCGATACGTGCCCAGGACCGGATGCAGGCGCCGGTACGAAAAACTCGACGTCACGCGCGGCTCAAACCCCAGGGGCGACTTGAGAAACTGGCGTCTGCGGGAACGCCCGTCGGCGTCGTACCACCCCAGACGCCCGTCGGGACCCTCGTGCCGGATGGCGGTGAGCGTGCGGCCGTTGTTGTGGAGAATCGCGGCCTTGACCTCTTCGTAGCCGGAAAAATGACCATCCCGCAGCACGCGGCCGAAGAGCACCTCGAAGCGATCGCCGTCCTGCAGATCTGAGTTGAAGTCGACGTCGCCCGAGAACGCGTCGACGAGCAGCAGGGCCAGTTGGATGTTCTCGCCCTTGTCCTCCAGGGCGGCCCAGAGCGACGGGCGGGCCTTCGTGATCTCAACCTCCACCGCGTCGGGTACCACTTCCTTCGGGTACGGCACGACCTCGACGTCGAACTCGGGCGCGTCCACCGGACTGTCGTCGCGGAGCGCCACACGGAGGAAACGGTCGGCATCCAGCGTGTAGCGGAATTCCCGGAAGAGGCCATCCAGTGTCGAGGTCACGCGATAGGGCTGATTGGCCTTGAGCGTGCGGGGATTAAACACCGTGCGCACCGCCTCGACGATGGGGTCGGCGAACTGGCTGGAGGCGGGGTGGCTCTTGAGCAGGCCCTGCAGCGTGGCATTCCGCGGCACTTTGGCCTCGACAATGTCGACGTCCCGCGTCAGCAGCACGTCCTGCCGTTCGGGCCCCTGAGAGGCATCGCGGCTGCAGAACGCGGCGACCGCAGCCAACGCGGCCACGACCAGCACCGGAATCCATCGTGCTGTGTTCATCGGGCAATACCTTACCATCCCCACCCCCGGAGTCGTATCATGGACCGGTTCCGGACGCCCGGGCGGACGCGGGCGGTGCGGGGCACCCTGGAGGGTTACCGACAATGAAAATGAAAAAGACACCACTTCTGACGCTCGGACTGGCCACCGCGGTCTTTGCCGCGCTGGTCGGTTTGCCGCTGCGCGCGGCCAACGAGGTCATCGATTACGAAGGTCTGGCGAAAATCAAGGCCGAAGGCATGCAGAACTCGCAGGTCATGGACCTCGCGAGCTGGATGACCGACGTCTACGGCCCGCGCCTGAGCGGCTCACCCAACATCCAGAAAGCCGGCGAGTGGGCCGTTGCCGAGATGAACAAGTGGGGCCTGCAAAACGTCGCCCTCGAGCCGTGGGACAACCAGACGATGTACCCGCGGGGATGGTCGAACGACCGGTTCTATCTGGCCGCCGTGTCCCCGCAACCCTTTGCGATGACCGGCATGTCCAGCGCCTGGACGCCTGGCACCAACGGCCTGGTGCGGGGTGACGCCGTGCTGGTCACCACCACCGACGAAGCCGAGCTGAAGAAACTCGCGGGCACGCTGCGCGGCAGGTTCGTGCTGACCGACGCCGCGCCGGACGTGGCCGCGTTCTGGCAACCGATCGCGACCCGCTACACGAAGGCCGAACTGGACGAGATGGGACTCGGCGCTCCGCGCGGACCTGAATTCGGCACCGTGCCGCCAGGGGCAGGCCGCGTCGGCGGGCCGGGCGGTGGCCGCGCCGGCGGCGCCCCAGGCGCGCCCGGACCCGCGCCCTTCAATCGCACCGAGTTCTTCCTGAAGGAAGGCGTGGCCGCGCTTCTGACGACCCATCCGCGCGGACACGGCAACTTCCGCATCGGCGGCGCGAATCGCGGCGCGGATCCCGCCACGCTCCTCCCCAGCGTCGTCGTCATCGCCGAACACTACGGCCGCGTCGTGCGCATGCTGCAGAGGAACCAGCCGGTGCAGATCGAGGCGCACATCACCAACACGTTCCATCCGAATCCGACGATGTTCAACGTGGTCGCGGAGATTCCAGGCACCGACAAGGCCGGCGAGATTGTGATGCTGGGCGCGCACTTCGACTCGTGGCATGCGTCCACGGGCGCCACCGACAACGCGGCCGGGTCCGCGGCCATGATGGAAGCGATGCGGATTCTGAAGGCGTCAGGGGTGACCCTGCGCCGGACCGTGCGCCTCGGCCTGTGGAACGGCGAGGAACAGGGCCTGCTCGGGTCGCGCGACTACGTCGGCAAACACTTTGCCGGACGCGGCGCGGCGCCGGGCGCGGGCGCGCCGGTGGGCGGCGCGGCACGCGGCGTCGGAGGCGGACGCGGCGGCGCGCAGGGCCCGCTGGAACTGCGGCCCGGCCACGCGAAGTTCGCCGGCTACTTCAACATCGACAACGGCACGGGTAAGATTCGCGGCGTCTACCTGCAGGGCAACGACGCGGTGGCGCCGATCTTCCGCGCCTGGATCGAGCCGCTGCGCGACATCGGCGTCACGCACCTGACGATCCGCAACACGGGCGGCACCGACCACCAGTCGTTCGATGGCGTCGGCCTGCCGGGCTTCCAGTTCATTCAGGATCCGATGGAGTACGGCTCGTTCACGCACCACTCGAACCTGGACAGCTACGAGCGGCTGCAGCCGGACGACATGCGCCGCAACGCGACGATCGCGGCCGCCTTCGCGTTCCTGGCAGCCAATCGCGACGAGCTGCTGCCGCGCAAGCCGGCGGCTGCGCCGGGCGCCGGTCGAGGTGGGCGCGCAGGAGTGCACTGACGCTGTCGTCCAGGGGTCCAGGGGTCCAGGGGCCCGTTGGGAGCAGAGCCAATGGGAGATCGCCTCCCATTGGCTCTGCTTCATCCTTGGCATCTGACAATAAACTGATTCGAACTACGCTACGCTTCCCGTGAGGAGCGTACCCACTATGGCCACCGCATTCGACGGGTGGACTCAAGAAGTCGGTCAGTTGTGTCACGTTCATCTCGCGTGCAGTTGGCAGGATCTTTGTGGCGACCTCCCCCCTCTTACTGCGGGATTTGAGGCTGGTGATACACCCCTTGGTTTTGTCCGGTAGACATCGAGGCAAGATGGCCACGAACGACCAGTCCGTTCGGCTCGCGGCATTCCAGTTCCTCGACGAGCAGACGAGACGGTCAAGTGAGGATGGCGCCCTGCGCCGAACGGTCCTCGCACGCGGATTTATCCACAATGGCGTGCGAGTTCCCCTGGTCGGCCCTCAGGGAATCTTCAAGCCGCGTGTGTCGTCTCTGCCTCTGAGCATCACGACCAAAGCCATCGTTACAGGAGAAACGCGGCCTTACGACGATGCGTTCGGCGATGACGGCCTCCTCCGCTACCGATATCGCGGAACCGATCCAGCCCACCACGAAAACGTCGGCCTCAGGTTGGCCATGCAGCAACGGGTCCCACTGATCTATTTTCACGGGATCGTGCCGGGTTTGTATGCCGCGGTATGGCCGGTTTACATGGTTGGAGACGACCCCGCTGGCCTCACATTCACCGTCAGCGTGGACGAACGCACGTTCGCCAGCCTGGGGTCTACCGACACCGACGAAGAGCAGGCACCCATTCGCCGCCGTTATGTGACGCGGTTGTTTCGACAACGGCTGCACCAAACGACGTTCCGCGCTCGGGTCGTGCGGGCGTATCAGCACCACTGCGCCGTGTGTCGTCTCAAACGCGAGGAACTACTGGAGGCCGCACACATCATGCCGGATGCCGATCCGCTCGGTGAACCCACCGTGCCCAACGGCGTTGCGCTGTGTAACCTGCACCATGCGGCGTTCGACAGATACCTCATTGGATTCCGGCCGGATGGAGTAGTTGTGGTGCGCCAAGATGTCCTTGATGATTCCGATGGCCCGATGCTGATTCACGGACTCCAGGGTTTTCATGGCTCGCGTCTCTTCGTCCCGAAGCAGATCACCTTGAGGCCCGACCCGAGCCTTCTGGAAGCACGTTACGAGATGTTCCGAGGCGCGACTGGCTGACGAGCGGCCGGCGCCACGAACAAACAATCCTGCGAAGCAGCACCTCGAACCCTTGGACTTTGGACCTCTGGACCTTTGTCCACGCGCTCAGACGAGCGTGATCCACCCCACCGATCTCGCGTGGCCTCCTCGGACCGCAGTGAGGTATGCCTCGTGTAATTGCCGCGTGATCGGGCCGGTGACACCGGCGCCGATCGCGCGGCCATCGATGCTCGACACGCCGACGATCTCCGCGGCCGTGCCGCACACAAACACTTCGTCCACCACATACAGGCGATCGCGGCTGAGCCGCGCCTCCTGCACCGGAAGGCCGCCAGGCCATAGTGAAATCCGGCCGTGAGAAACGGCACGGTCGCCTGCGCCGTGTTCACCAGTTCGCCGTTGATCCAGGTGAATCGACTCTGCACGCCCGTTCTTACCAGATCCCCACGCGCCCGGACACCGACGCAATCAGGCGCGCCGAATCAAACCCGATCCCCTGCTTGAACACGGTCTCCACCTTCCGTACATCCCCAATCGTCGTCGACGGGTCGCCGGCGATGACGATGAGGTCGGCCTGCTTGCCGGCGACCAGCGAGCCGATAGTCTTCTCACGGCCGAGGTACTCGGCGCCGTTGAGGGTGGCGATGCGAATCGCTTCGAGCGGCGTGAACCCGGCCTCGACCAGCAGTTCCAGCGTGCGCTGATTCGAGTAGCCCGGCACGACGCCGCCACCGCCCGTGGGGTCGGTGCCGGCGATGAGGCGGCCTCCCGCGCGGAAAAAGGCCAGGTCCAGTTCGAGGCCCTTCGGAAACAGTTGCGCGTAAATCGACTCCGCGTTGCGGGCCGTGCGCGCGTGCCCCTGTTCGAATTGTTCGCGCAGCGGCGCGACCAGCACGTCCAACCCGGGCGGCATCGGACGCCCTGGCGTGAACGTTTCGAAGACCGCGGGTGTCGTCGTGAGCGTCACGTTCCTGTCGATGAGTTTCTTCACCAGCGTCTGGAACGGCGCGCCCCGTGGATCAAGCGCGGCGATAGTCTGCTGCCCCGTTCCCTGTCCCGGACAGACGTCCGGCCGCTTGTTCGGCACGAAGTCGGTCGCCGCAAGAAACGCGTGCTCGAGGTTGTCGATGCCCAGGTCCGCGGCCTCGGCATAGGTCACCGAACAGAGATGCCCGGTCACTTTGAGCCCGCGCTTGTGCGCCTCGTCAATCGCGGCGCCCAGCTCGGCGCGGGTGATCTGCATGTACGCCTTGAACGACGTCGCGCCTTCATCGGCCCAATAATTCACCTGCCGCCGCGCATCGTCGGGCCCCTTGAGCGAGCGCATCTGGATGAAGGTGCTGGGGCCGTTCAGGTACGGCGCCGTGGCGTCCATCGCGGGACCGGCTTTGCTGCCGGCGTCGATGAGGCGCTTCATGTTGAGGTCCATGAAGCCGTTGACGTTGCCGCCCGTGCGCATGGTGGTGACGCCGCCCGCCAGATACAGACGCACGAAACTTTCGCCCAACTGCCCGTACACGCCAGGGCCGGTCGGGTAGTAGAGATGTTCGTGCACCATGACCATGCCGGGCATGACCGACTTGCCGGTGAGGTCAATGACCGTCGCGCCCTCCGGCACCGTCACGGTGCCAGAAGCGCCGATGGCCGCGATCTGACCGTCTCGGATCACGATCGTCTGGTCACCCTTCGGAGGCGCGCCGGTGCCGTCGAGCACGCGCGCATGCGTCAAGGCCACGACCGCCGCGTCCACCGTCACGAACTGCCGAATCGCGTTGCCCACCGGCGGCCGCTGCGCGTCCACACCCGCCACAACCACTACCAGCGCGACCCCTGTCATTGCCAATGTGCGCGTCATAGCGGCGTATTTTATCCGGAAACCCAGCGGGAATCCCTGATGAAACAGCCTCGAATCGCTGTCGTATAATGGCCGCATGCTCAGCAGATTGCCGTTTCGACGCTCGTTCCCGATTTCTGCCGGCCTCGCCCTGTGTGTGGTGGCCACGCTCGTCGCCGCGCCCGCCAGCGCCCAATCCCAGGCGGCACCGGCGGCCCAGCAAGCCAGTCAAGCCAGTCAATCCACCGGACGCATCACGTTGCCCGAGGTGACGGTCACCGCGCGGAAGGAGCCGGCCAAGGCGCAGGACTTGCCCATGAGCCTCACGGCGGTGACGGCCACGTCCCTCGAACGCGCGGGTGTCTCCATCGTGAGCGAGGCCGCCATCGTGGCGCCCAACAGCGTGTTCACCGAGTTCACGGCGCGCAAGCTCAGCAACGTCCGGTTTCGCGGCGTGGGCGCGAGCCCGGCCAACCCCGCCATCACGACGTTCCTGGATGGGGTGCCGCAGTTGAACGCGAACTCCTCGAGCATTGAACTGGTCGATGTCGACCAGATCGAATTTGTCCGCGGCCCGCAAAGCGCGTTGTTTGGCCGCAATACGCTTGGCGGGCTTGTGAACGTCACCTCGGCGCGACCCTCCCTGTCGCGCTGGACCGGACGGCTGCTCGCGCCGATCGGCGACAACGGCACGCGCGAACTTCGCGGCGCCGTGTCCGGTCCGTTGTCGAACACCGTCGCCATCGGCCTGACGATCGGGCACGGTGAGCGTGACGGGTTCACGACCAACGCGATCACGGGGAACACGATCGACGACCGCTCGGCCACGTTCGGCAAGGCGCAACTGCTCTGGACCCCGAACGCGCGTTGGGAGACACGGCTGATTGTCAGCGGCGAGCGTTCCAGGGACGGCGACTATGCCCTGAGCGACCTGGCCGGCCTGCGGCTGAACCCGTTCACCGTGGCGCGCGACTTCGAAGGACGGCAGGACCGCGACGTGGCTGCGGCCACCCTGCTGACGCGGTACGAGGGCGCGCGCATGAGCGTCTCGACCACCAGCGGGTACGTGCGGTGGAAGACGCGGGACCTCACCGACCTCGACTACACCCCCCTGAGCCTCATCACCCGGGACAACACCGAAGAAGCGCGGCAGTTCAGCCAGGAAGTGCGGCTGGCGTCGAGCACGCCGGTGCGCCTCTCGGACGGCGTGACCATGGCCTGGCAGACGGGCGTGTTCGCGTTCACGCAGGCCTACGAGCAGGACGCCATCAACCAGTTTTCGCCGTTCCTCCTCTCGCCGTTCCTCGGATTCCCCATCGCGCAACACGCGCCGAAGGGCACGATTGACGACGCCGGCGTGGGCGCCTTTGCGCACACGACGCTGACCGTCTCGAACCGGGTGGATCTGGCGGTCGGCGCGCGCGTCGATCGCGAAACGAAGGACGCCGCGCTTCACACGTTCTTTGACCCGGTGATCGCGCCGCCCGCCGCTGTCAATGCGAAGGAGGCCTACGCCAACGTGTCGCCGAACGCCTCGCTGACGCTCCGCCTCCGCCCCGGCAGCATCGTGTTCGCCTCGGCGGGTCGCGGGTACAAGGCGGGCGGCTTCAACCCGGTGGCGCCGCCCTCGGCGGAAGCGTATGGCGAAGAACACACCTGGAACGTCGAGGCGGGCACCAAGACTTCCTGGGCCGCGGGACGCGTCTGGACCAACGCCGCGATCTTCTACATCGACTGGACGGACCTGCAGTTGAACCTGCCGATTCCCCAGGCCCCGGGGCGGTTCTACATCGCCAACGTCGGTGGCGCGACCAGCCGTGGCGCCGAACTCGAGATCACCGCGCGCGCCGCGCCGGGCGTCGATGTCTTTGGCGCGTTCGGCTACACACGCGCGCGTTTCTCGAGCGGCAGCATCTCAAATGGCGAGAACGTCTCCGGCAAGCGGGTGCCCTTCACCCCGGACTACACCGCCACGCTGGGCCTGCAATTCTCCCGCGCGCTGCGCAGCGACGTCAGCGCCTTCGGCCGCGCCGAAATGGTGCGCTACGGCGCGTTTGAGTATGACGACGCGAACACGGCGGGGCAGGACGCGTACAGCCTGGTGAACCTGCGTGCCGGAGTCACCGCGCGCAACATCACCGTCGAGGGATGGATCAGGAACGCCTTCGACACGCGCTACATCCCCGTCGCGTTTGCCTATGGCCCCTTCGCGCCGTCCGGGTTCGTCGGGGAAAGCGGCCGTCCGCGCACGTGCGGGGTGACGCTGGGGATAGGGTTCTGAATAGACATCAAGACATCAACCTTGTAGCATCACACGCATGCGTACGACCCTGACGCTCGAAAAGGACGTGGCGGCGCGTCTCCAGCAGGTCACGAAGAAACGCCGGCAGTCCTTCAAAGTCGTCGTGAACGACGTGCTTCGCGCCGGACTCAGCACCCTTGACGGTCTGTCGCCGACCCAACGCGCTTTTCGCACCACGGGATTCGACCTTGGTCCAAGCCTGGTTGGGAGCCTTGACGATGTGGAAGAAGTGCTCGCCAGAGCGGAAGGCGAGCACCATTTGTGATTTCGGGAAGCGCCCGCGTCGGGTTGCCATGGCCGTCACTGCTGGCCTTCGTACGTCTGGTGAGCAATCCTCTCATCGTCCGGCAACCGGCGTCAGTCGCCAATGCGTGGCGACAAGTGCGAGAGTGGCTGGACTGCGAGGTCGTCTGGGTGCCGCAACCAACCGAACGACACGCGGAAATTCTGGGAGACCTGTGCCAATTGGAGCTGATGACTCCACGGCTCGTCCCGGACGCGCATCTGGCAGCACTGGCCATCGAGCACGGATTGACGCTTTGCTCCACGGATGGCGACTTCGCCAAGTTTCCCGGTCTGACCTGGAGAAATCCGTTGGTGTAGGAAGGGCAGCTCGATGGTCTGAGTCTGGATCGCCATCAGCACGCCCGCACCAGCAGGCCGATCACGATCCCGGCTACGAAGAAACCTCATCCGCGTGGGTACCGGCGTTCGAGCAGCCGCCGCAGCTCCTTGATCGGCTCCGCGTGATCATCCACCTGCAGGCGTAACACGACGTCATTGTGCAGCCATACGCCGCCGTCCTTCTTGACGATGAGCATCGCGGCCGATTGCATGCCGCGTGTGTCGCCCCCGGCGGCTTGGCCGGCTTCGAGCGCGGCCTGGAGCCGGAACCCGAGCCGTCCCGGCGTCTTCTCGAACGCGGCCACCATGTCGCTGACGACCGCCGGCCCGGCGAGGATGTTTCCCTGGGCCGTGCAGTGTGTGCCCTGCTTGTGACCGGCCCACTCGCTGGCCCGCGGACCGGTAAACACGGCGGTCTCGCCCGCGGGATTCATGACCGCAAACTGGCGCCCGGCCTTCGGCCACGCCTGATTGCGCAGCCCCGGGTCGGGATCCCGGTCCCAGATCTGCTTGATGATCTCAGCCGGCGCGAGTCCCTTGCGCAGCAGATCGAGCGCCTGAGGACCGTAGCTCACGTCCACGATGGCTTGCGTCGCCACGGCGCCGACGCCGGCTTCGGCCCACAACACGCCGTTGCCGACCGAAAAGACCCGCGATTGCACCGCGCCTCCGAGCTCGCCTGTGGCCGGGTCGAAACCGAGGATCGAGAACGTGGCGACGGGATCGTCGGGAACCGAGGCCGTCGGCACCGTCGTCGTCAACAGAACCGTGCACGCCAGCGCCGTGACGGCAACCGTCCTGAACTTGCGGATCGTCATCATCATCATCATCATCATCATCATCATCTGACATCTCTCCAGGCTCACCGGCGCACGGGTCCCGGCCGCAGTACGAATCCAGTGACGGCGTCGACAAACGCCGCGTGTGTGTCTTCAAGTTGCGCGGCGTGATCGCCGCCAGGCAACAGCGTCCACTGCCGTTGCGCCGCGGCGATCCGGGAGAAGAACCTGGCGGTCACGTCCATCGGAATGCCGGGATCCCGCGACCCGTGCAGGATCATCGTCGGCATGGTCAGCCGCGCGGCGCGCAGGTCGTTGAACTCGTCCTCGCGGATCCAATCGACGCGCACGGGATCCGCCTTGAGGGCCTGATCCACAAACGCGTCGATGACCGCGCGTGGGGTGACCAGGGGCGAGATGAAGTCGGACTCCGCGTCGGCACGGGTCGTCTTTCCGAAGGCGGGCCGTTCGGGTATGGGCAGGGCCACGAAAGTGGCGTCGGGATCCATCGTGAAACCAAACAGGATCAGCGCGGACAGTCGCAGGCCGGGCGTGTGCGCGGTCAACTGTGCGACGGCGCCGCCGAGCGACCATCCCAGCAGGGCCGGTGGCGGCAGTGCAGGGTGACGTGACGCGATCCAGCGCACCACCGTGGCCACGTCCTCGGCGGCGCGTCTCGGGGTGAGAAACCCCGTGCGGTCGCGAGGCGTCTGCCCGTACCCGCGAAGATCGACCGCGTAGACGGCAAACCCGCGCGCGGCCAGCGAGACCATCACCGATCGCTCAAGACCCGGAACGCGGAGATCGAAGTCCGGGAGGCTGCTCCAGGTGCGGCCGTGCACCAGCAGGATGGCGGCGCGTGGGGTGTCGGCCGTCCGGCTCCACACGGCCAGCGGATGGCCGTCCGAGACCACGGTAAATCCGGCCGGCGGGATCTGGGCCGCGGCGGTGGTGCTGACGCCGCAGACCGCAATCAGGCCGAGCGCGGCCCCGATCTCCCGGATCCTCATGATCTCCGGGTGGTGTCAGCGGCCGCCCGACGACTTGCGCAGTTGCGCGATGGCCTCGGTGAGGAGGCGCTCGGCGTCGGTGGGGCGACCGGCCGTGGCGTACAACTTCGCAAGGTCCAGGTAGGCGCCGATGGACGCCGGGGCGTTCGTGATTCCGGTCCGCAGTTCCCGCTCCATGCCCGACGCCAGCGCGGTCACCGCGGCACTCCGCAGTTGCTCGTTCAGCGCGGCGACTTCCGTCTGTTTCGTGCGAACGGTGGGATGATTCGGCCCCAGGGTCTTGAGCAACGCGACGATTTCGCTGTCGAGGGCGATGCGCCGGTTCTCGAGTCGGACGGCGTCGACCTGGCGCGCCGCAACCCCTTCGCGCAGCAACGCGCTGTCGACCTCGGCGAGCTGCGCCAGGAGCACCGCCATTTCAGGGTGGTTTGCGCCGTAATGCTGCCGCGCCGCGACCAGTTGCCCTTCCACCTCGTTCTTCCGGCGCTGCAATTCTGACAATCGGACGACCCGCTCGACGATCGCCGTGATATCGGGTGGCGAGGGCGTTCTTGCCTGCACCTGCGAGCCGCCCGCCAGCGCCAGCGTCAGCAACAGTTCAACAACCATGATCGATGGCCTCCGGCGTCGGATGAGGTCCCAGTCTATCCGCCAATCGATTCCCGGCCAACCGGGGTCAGACAAGCGTCGCGAGCGTGGGAAACCGCCGGGTGCACTGGCCGGCCAGCGTGGGGTCGTCTCTCAGTATTGAGAAGTCTTCGAACTCGAATCCCGGCCCCATGCTGCACCCGACCAGCGCGTATTCGCCGAGCGGCCGCGCGGCCTGCCAGTGGCCCGCGGGCACGACGTGGGTGGGCCGCGCGGTGCCGTCCCACGGCCCCAGGACCACGCGGTCGAGACGATCGAACGCCGGGTCACACGACACCAGCTCGAGCCCATCACCTTCGTAGAAGTGCCAGGCCTCGTCAGACGTCACGCGATGGAGCCGCGACACCAGCCCCTTCGTCAGCAGGAAATAAATCGTCGTCAGCGCCGGACGCGGGCCGCGCCGGTCGCCGGGTGTCACCCGCGCCCTCGACCGGAAGACTTCCGAGTACCAGCCCCCCTCGGGATGGGGGCGCAGACTGAGCTGACGCACCAGCATCTCGGGTCGGGTCATACACCGGTCATCTGCCGTGAGCCTACTCCCGTGGCTCGACGGTGGCAAGCGCCTGTCCCGTCAGTGTCTCGTCAGTGTCTCGTCAGTGTCTCGTCAGGGACGCGCCTACACGTTGAACTTGAACAGCAGGACGTCGCCATCGGCGACGACGTAGTCCCTGCCTTCCATGCGGTAGAGGCCCTTCTCGCGGGCGACGGCCACCGAGCCACAGGCCACCAGATCGGTGTAGGCGACGGTCTCGGCCTTGATGAAGCCGCGCTCGAAGTCGGAGTGGATGACGCCGGCCGCCTGGGGCGCCGTGTCGCCGGCGTGGATGGTCCACGCGCGCACTTCCTTCTCGCTCGCGGTGAAGTAGGTGCGCAATCCAAGCAGGTGGTAGGTGGCGCGAATCAGGGCACCGACACCGCTCTCGGGAACCCCGAGTTCCTTCAGGAACGCCCGGGCCTCGTCCGGCTCCAGGTCCACCAGGTCGCTCTCGATTTGCGCGCTGATCACGACGGCCTCACACGCCAGGTGGGTCTTCACATACTCGCGCACCTTGATGACAAACGCGTTGGTGTCGGCGGTCGCCAGGTCGCCTTCCTTCACATTGCACGCGAAGATGGTCGGCTTGTCGGTGAGCAGGAACAACGCGCGCGACAAGGCCCGCTCGTCCGGCGTCAGCTCCACGAGCAACGCGGGTTTGCCAGAGTCGAGCGCGGGCTCGATCTTCGCGAGCACGACCTCCTCGGCAGCGGCGGCCTTGTCGCCGCGCTTGACGTCTTTGGCCAGCCGATCGCGCCGTTTCTTCACCGAGTCCAGGTCCGCCAGAATCAGTTCGGTGTTGATGATCTCGATGTCGCGCACCGGGTCGATCGTGCTCGCCACGTGGTGCACGTCTTCGTCTTCGAAGCACCGGACGACCTGCACGATCGCATCGACTTCCCGGATGTGGGTCAGGAACTTGTTGCCCAGGCCCTCCCCCGTGCTTGCGCCTTCCACCAGACCGGCGATGTCGACGAACTCAATCGCCGCGGGAATGACCACACCGGTCTTCGCGATTGTCCGCAGGTCGTACAGCCGCGCGTCGGGCACGGTCACAATCCCAACGTTGGGGTCGATGGTGCAGAAGGGGTAGTTGGCGGCCTCGGCTTTGCGGGTGCGGGTGACGGCGTTAAACAGGGTGGACTTGCCCACGTTGGGCAGCCCGACAATTCCAGCTCTGAGCATGCCTCAACAGGATACCTCAGCCATCTCAGCCATCTCAGCCATCTCACCAGCTCGCAGGTTTGTAGTCCTTCAAGAACTGCCCCCAGATGTGAACGCCGGTGTTGATGCCGTCCATGATGGGGTCCACGATACGGGCGGCGCCGTCGACGATGTCGAGGGGCGGGTGGAAGCGGTGTTCTTCGGTCTTGCGGGCGGCGATTTCGACCGGGTCTTCGTCGGTCACCCAGCCGGTGTCCACGCTGTTCATGTGAATGCCGTCGGAGTGGTAGTCGGCGGCCGCGGTGCGCGTCATCATGTTGAGCGCCGCCTTGGCCATGTTTGTGTGTGGATGCCGCGTGGTCTTGAAGTTGCGGTAGAACTGCCCTTCCACCGCCGACACGTTCACGATGTGTTTGTCGCGAGTGCCGGTGCGCAGCATCAGGCGCTTGAGGCGCGCGTTGAGCACGAACGGCGCGACGGCGTTGACCAGGTGTACTTCCAGCAGCTCCACCGCCGGCACTTCCGCCATCAGCAGCCGCCACGAGTTGCGACCTCTCAGGTCGATTTGCTGCAAGTCCCGATCGAGGCGGCCTTCGGGGAAGAGACCTTGCTGAGCCTGGAGTTCTTCCGGCAGCAGCGCCACCTGCGACAGCGCTGCCGCGTGGGTGAGCCCGGCGACTTCCGAGAGGCGTGAGGCCAGGCCGTCGTGCGCCACGTGTGGCAGGGATGCGGCGGTGTCTGACTCGGGGAGCATGTGATAGCCCCGCAGGCCCTCGTAGGCGCCAACGAGCTTGCGCACGTGTTCGGGCATCGTGTGCGCCGCCGATGTTTCACCTTCCATCATGTGCGCGTAGAACTCGGGCGGCCGCCGCACGGTCTGGCACGCGTTGTTGATGATGAAGTCGAGGCGATCGCGCGTGGCGAGCATCTCGCGACAGAAGGCCTCGACGCTGGGCGTGTGCCGCAAGTCGAGACCGAAAATCTCGAGGCGATGTCCCCATGTCTCAAAGTCTGGTTCCTTCGCATACCGCATCGCCGAATCGCGCGGAAACCGCGTGGTGACGATCAAATGGGCGCCCGCGCGCAGCAATTTCAGACCAGCTTGATAGCCAATCTTCACGCGGCCGCCGGTCAGCAGCGCCACACGGCCCGTCAGGTCTGCCAGCTCGGTGCGCTTCCGGAAGTTGAGGTCGGCGCACGAGGGGCAGAGCTGGTCGTAGAAGTGATGGATCTCGGTGAAGTGGGTCTTGCAGGTGTAGCAGTGCCGCTCGTCGGCGAGGTGACGCGGGACCTGCGGCGTTTCAACCGGGTGCCGGTGGTCCTGTGTGACGCCTGGGCCGACCGGCTCGCCCTGTGCCGTGGCGCGCGGCGGACGATAGTTCGGCGTTGTAAAGACCGGCTTGCGCCGCAACGTGCGGATGCCGGTATCAGCACGCGCCTGTTCGTCGCGTGTGGTGCGTTCGGCCTGGCGCAGGCGCACCACGGCCTTCGCCATCCTGCGCCGCGCTGCCGGGTCGGGGTTATAGACCGCTCCGACGGCCAGGATCAACCGCTTGCGCTCCTCCGAAGTCATGGCCGCCATCAGCCGCCGATCGGCCGCGATCGACTCCAGCGTTTCAATCGCCTGGCGGAGGCGCGCGAGCAGGGCCTCGTCCAGGAGGTCTTCCAACCCCTTCATGACGTTCGAGTATGCCTGAAGATGCGCTACCCTACCCACTCACGAGGGAGCGTACCGAAGAGTGGACCAGGCCACACACAACAAGATCGTCTGTCCGGGAGGCGCTCAAGACAATTCGCAACGTGCTTGAAGGTATAGCGGGCAGCGTCCTGGCTTCTGAGCTTCTACAGCGCATCGCGCGCCTGGCACCATAGGGCGGGGGGCCCCGGAAGGTGGGAAATACGGAGTTGCTGCCGGGCCCGGAGCAAGGTCGGTTGCGAGGCATGTCGAAGCGGCCTTGGCACCGCGTATCCTCACATCCCGCGCTCGGGACGATGTTACGATTGCCCGATGAGCCAAGGCGTGCCGGCGACCCTCGTTGATGACTTGGAGCGCTTCGTCCCGACCGAAGTCTGGCCGCTGACAGATCACCAGACCGACCTGCCACGTATTGCACGTGACCCCAAACTCACTGCCGCGATCGCCGGTCGATTGCGTGAAATTCCGACAACTCACGACCTGTATTGCCACGACGCCCGTGACTTGACATTTCTCGCCGACGAAAGCGTTCACCTCGTTGTCACGTCTCCCCCGTACTGGACGCTGAAGGAGTATCGCGACAGCGACGGCCAGCTCGGACACGTTGAAAACTACGATGAATTCATCGCCGAATTGGACAAGGTGTGGCGTCACTGCTATCGGGTGCTCGTTCCAGGCGGTCGCCTGGTCGTCGTGGTCGGCGACGTCTGCCTGTCGCGCCGCAAGAATGGTGGCAGGCACACCGTGATCGCTCTGCATGCGTCCATTCAGGAGCACTGCCGCGGCCTGGGGTTCGACAACCTTGCGCCCATCATCTGGCACAAAATTGCCAACGCGGCCTACGAGGTTGAGGGCGGCGGCGGGTTCCTCGGCAAGCCGTATGAGCCGAACTCGGTCATCAAGAACGACATCGAGTTCATCCTGATGCAGCGCAAACACGGCGGGTATCGAAGCCCGTCGCTCGCGGCCCGTGTGCTGAGCGTCATCCCGGCGGAAAGCCACCGCGTGTGGTTTCAACAAATCTGGAGCGGCGTCACGGGCGCATCGACGAAAGAGCACCCCGCTCCGTACCCGCTGGAACTGGCGGAGCGCCTGGTCCGGATGTTCAGCTTTGTGGGCGACACGGTTCTTGACCCGTTTGGCGGGACAGGCACGACAAGCCTTGCGGCCGCGCGCTCCGGGAGGAACAGCGTGAGCGTGGAAATCGATCGCCATTACTTTCAGCAACTGACAAACAGGCTTCACGTCGAGCTGCATGGGTTCTTCGGCGGGGCTCGAATTGCTGTGCGCGACTCGATTCCCGCATGACGCGTCGGGACGTCCTCGCCGACCTGGATGCCCGGCTGAGGCAAGCCGTCTCGTTCTTCTGGAAGACGCGGAACGCGCAGGGCGAACGGCAGGGCGGACCGACTGGCGATCGCGATCGCGGCGCCCGTACGGCCGTAAATTGAAGGGCAAGGCCTCGTGGTTCCTGCCGTTCAACAAGGGCCACAACGACGGCGCCGGCAACCCGCCCAACCCGTACGGCCTGAAGACCGCTTACCTGTGGAATGAGGTGCTCACCCCGTCCGGGCTCACGAATATCCTCGAGAACTACGCGCAAATCGTCGAGGAGAAGGACCCTCGTACGGGAAGGAAGAAACGCAAGCAGGTCTGGCCGCGCTACCACCAGCTCGGTGTCGTCCGGCAGGCCCTGGCCGACGTGCGCGCACACGGTGCGGGCCAGCGCTACCTGATCCAGCACTCGGCCGGCAGCGGCAAATCGAACTCCATCGCCTGGCTCGCGCATCAACTGATCGGCCTGAAGCGCAACGACAAAGACGTCTTCGACTCAGTCATCGTCGTCACCGACCGGCGCCTGCTCGACGACCAGATCCAGACGACCATCAAGCAGTTCGTGCAGGTGGGCGCGACCGTGGGCCATGCGAATCGGTCCGGCGACCTCCGCAGGTTCATCGAGGAAGGCAAGAAGATCATCGTCTCGACGGTGCAGAAGTTCCCGTTCATCCTCGACGAGATTGCCACCGAAGGCGGCAAGACCTTTGCCATCGTCATCGACGAAGCGCACTCGAGCCAGGGCGGCAAGACATCGGCGGCGATGAGCCAGGCGCTCGGCGATGCAGCGCAGGGTGACGACGATGATGATGAACGCGACCCGGAAGACACGGTGAACGAAGCGCTGGAGAAGCGCATGGCGGCGCGCAAGATGCTGACCAACGCCAGCTACTTCGCCTTCACCGCCACGCCCAAGAACAAAACCCTGGAGATGTTCGGCGAGGCGCTGCCGGCCGACGCCGAGGGCAAGGTCAAGCACCGCCCCTTCCACAGCTACACCATGAAGCAGGCCGTGGAAGAGGGGTTCATCCTCGATGTGCTCAAGGCGTACACGCCGGTGGACAGTTATTACAGGCTGGTCAAGAAGACCGAGGACGACCCGGAGTTCGATACCAGGAAGACGCAGAAGAAGCTGCGCCGGTACGTGGAGAGCCACGACCACGCCATCCGGCTCAAGGCAGAAATCATGGTGGACCACTTCCACGACCAGGTGATGGTGGCTGGGAAGATCGGCGGCCAGGCCCGCGCGATGGTGGTGACGAGCGGGATCGAGCGGGCCATCCAGTACTTCCACGCGTTCAAGGCGTATCTTGTGGAGCGCAAGAGCCCCTGCCAGGCGATCGTCGCCTTCTCGGGGGAGCACGATTACGGCGGCGCCAAAGTCAGCGAGGCATCGCTCAACGGCTTTTCCAGTGGCGATATCGCCGGGCGGATCCAGACCGACCCGTACCGCTTCCTGATCTGCGCCGACAAGTTCCAGACCGGCTACGACGAGCCCCTGCTGCACACGATGTACGTCGACAAGCCGTTGTCGGGTGTCAAGGCCGTCCAGACCCTGTCGCGGCTCAACCGCGCGCACCCGCGGAAACACGACTGCTTCGTGCTCGACTTCCAGAACAACAGCGAGGCGATCACGTTTGCCTTCCAGGACTACTTCCGCACGACGCTCCTGGCGGAAGAGACCGACCCGAACAAGTTGCACGACCTGAAGGCGGCATTGGATGCGGCACAGGTGTACTCGCCGGAACAGGTGCAGCAGGTGGTGGAGTTGTTCCTCGGCGACGCGGACCGCGACACCCTGGACCCGATTCTCGACGCCTGCGTGGCCGTTTATGTGGAGCAGCTCGACGAGGACGGCCAGGTCGATTTCAAGGCCAGGGCCAAGGTGTTCTGTCGCACCTACAGCTTCCTGTCATCGGTGATTCCCTACACGAACACGGGCTGGGAGAAGTTGTCGATTCTGCTCAACCTCCTGATTCCCAAGTTGCCGGCGCCAAAGGAGGAGGACCTCGCCAAGGGGATTCTCGAGGCCATCGACATGGACAGCTACCGTGTCGAGAAGAAGGCCGTGCAGAAGATCGCGCTGGCCGACACGGACGCGGAGATCGAGCCGGTGCCAACCGATGCCGCGGGCCACAAGCCCGAGCCTGAGCTCGACCGGCTGAGCAGCATCCTCAAGGCGTTCAACGAGCAATTCGGCACGCTGTTCGACGATGCGGATCGGGTGAGCCGGCGGATCCGCGACGACATCGCCCCCAAGGTGGCGGCCGACGCGGCTTTCCAGAACGCCCGGGAGAACACCCCGCACACCGCCCGCATGGCCCATGACCAGGCGCTGGGCAAGATCATGCAGACGCTGCTGAAGGACGACACCAACGTGTACAAGCAGTTCGTGGAGAACGAGTCGTTCCGGCGATCCGTCAGCGATCTGGTGTACGCGATCACGAGTCAGGTGTAGGAATCGTCAAGAGGACCTGGGGCGGCGCGTCCTTGAGTTCGACGCGGCCGCCGCCGAGGCCGCCGCCACCCTGGCCTCGCGGCGCCAGAAAGCCGGGCGCCCCATCGACCTTCGCGACACTCAGATCGCCGGCATCGTCATTTCCAGGCGCGCGACGTTGGCGACGCGCCACGTGCGGCACTTCACCGATCTGCCGGTGCCGGTGATCGATCCCTGGGCGGCGTAGGGCACAGCCGCGTCAGCTGCGTACGGCAAACGGCGGGGCTGAAGCCCCGCCCCTCCGTCGCAGTCGCGCGCATCTCAATCATTCTGACGATGGTTGCCACGCATGAACGCGAGATACAGCCCGAAGCTCAGCGCAAACGTCACAAACCACGCGTAGGTGTACAGATGGTCGAACACGCCAGGGTCCATCACCTGCCCACCAGCCGTCGTCGCGGCGCGCAGGAAGCCTGGCACGACTGGCAGGACCGCGAGCACCAGCGCCCACACGGCCTTGCGGTTGATGCCGTTGGTGTACCGGTACCGGCCGTGCGTCTGGAACAACTCCGGCAACGCCAGGCGCTGCCGGCGCAGCACCCAGTAGTCGGCAATCAGGATGCCACCGATGGCGCCCATCAGGCTCGAGTAGCCGATGAGCCACGTGAAGATGTACGCCGCGGCGTCCGAGTACAACTTCCACGGCATCATCACAATGCCGATGAGCGCGGTGATCAGGCCGCCGCCGACGTAGCTGATGTGTTTGGGCGACAGACTCGAAAAGTCGTTGGCCGGCGACACGACGTTGGCCGCCATGTTGGTCGTCACCTGCGCGACCAGCACGATGACGGCGCCCAGGATGATCACGCCGGGCCGGCCGATGCGGGTCAGCAGCGCGACGGGATCCCAGATCGCCTCCCCGAACACCACCACGGTCGCGCTCGTCACCGCCACTCCAATAAACGCAAACGCGGTCATCGTCGTCGGCAATCCGAGCGCCTGGCCCAGCATCTGTGAGCGTTGACTGCTGGCATAGCGCGTGAAGTCGGGAATGTTCAGGCTGAGCGTGGCCCAGTAGCCGACGTTCGCGGTGAGCGCGGCCGGAAAGAGCACCCAGAACGGTCGATGCGTCTGCTGCAGTCGCGTGGATTCAGCCAGCATGCTGCCGAGCCCGCCGGTGTGACTGACCGCCCACCAGAGCAACAACAGGCCGCCGCCGAGCAGCAGTGGCGCGGACCAGCTCTGCAGTCGACGGATGCCCTCAAGGCCGCGCAGAATGATCCAGACCTGCACGAGCCAGAACGCGCCGAAGGCGATCCACACGCCGCCCGTGACCTGCCGCCAGGCGGGCCACGCCGCCCCGAGCAACGCATCCAGCGCCAAGCCGCCGATCCAGGTCTGAATGCCGAACCACCCGCACGCGACCAGCGCGCGCAATGTCGCCGGGATGTTCGCGCCCGTCGTCCCGAAGCTGGCGCGGCACAGGACGGGAAACGAGATCCCGTACTTCGTGCCGGCGTGCGCGTTGAGGATCATCGGAATCAGCACGATGACGTTGCCCAGCAGGATCGTGAAGAGCGCCTGCGCCCACGTCATCCCCTGCTGAATCAGACCGGACGCCAGCGTGTAGGTGGTGATCACGACGCTCATGCCGATCCAGAGCGCGGCGATGTTGTAGGTGGTCCAGGTCCGGCGCGAGAGCGGCGTCGGCGCCAGGTCAGGATTCCACAGCGGGCTGCCGGACAGGTCTTCGGTGACTTCGACGAAATCGGCGTGACGCCGGGCCACCATCACTCGTGTCCGCCGTGATAGTCCTTCTCGATCGGCCGGCGGATCTTCGAGTGCGTCACCACCCGATCGCGCCGCGCCCCGCGGAAGTCTTCGAGCGTCGACCAGCCGTGTTTCTCCATGAACGCGAGCATGTCGGCGTTGAGCCCCTTGATGATGTTCGGTCCGATCGCGTGATCGAGCATCGCCGCCGTGCAGACCTGCACCGTCCCACAGCCCAGCATGAAGTAGTTCAGCGCGTGCGCGAACTCGCTGACGCCGCCGACGCCCGAGAACGATCCGTCGGGAAACGCCTGGGTCAACTGCGCCATTTTCGCCAGTGACTGCGGCAGGATGGCCGGGCCGCCGAGGCCGCCGCTCGACGTGTAGCCGTCCACGTTCATCTCGAACTCCAGCGTCTCCGGATCGATCAGGGTGATCGACGGAAACGTGTTGGACGACACCACGGCGTCGGCGCCGCCCAGAAACGCACCGCGCGCCTCGATGACGATGTCGGTGGTGGAGGGGGTGAGTTTCGCCCACACCGGCACCGTCGCGACGTCCTTGACGACTTTGGTGACGATGGAGATTTGGGCCTGGTCCTTGCCGATGTTCGAGCCCATGTCCTGGCGATCCATGTGCGGACACGACAGGTTCAGCTCCAGCGCGTCGGCGCCTTCGTTCTGGCACGCCGTCGCCAGCGTCTGCCAGTGCCGCAGTTCTTCGTCGGTGCCCGACCCGGCCATGATCGACGCGACGAGGATGCGCGAGGGATGCGCCGCCTTGATGCGCGCGATCCTCGGCACCCACCAGTCGAGGGGCTTGTCGGAGATGAGCTCCCAGTTCCACGACGAGTGCAGGGCCGTCCCCGGCTGGCGTTTCATCGACAGGTGCGGCCCGTCCGGCGTGGCGCGCAGGAACTTCGTCTTCGGCCCGTCGACGTTCACGACCGGGTGCACTCCGATCGTCTTGGTGACGACCCCGCCCCACCCGGCGTCGAACGCGCGCAGGATGTTGCTTTCCGACTCGGTCGGCGGCGCGGAGGACAACAGGAACGGGTTCTCGAACCGCAGTCCCGTAAACGTGACGGCAAGTGTGGGCGCCATTGAGTCTCTCCTCCTCGGAAAGCGTCACTATAACGCAGGGGCGGGCGCCCATCTGAAGCCCGTCGGGCCTGTGCCGCCGGTGGAAATCGTGTTGATGATCACGCCCGGCGGCGGCGGTCGCCCCGCCACCGGGACACGTGCCGCACGTTGACGCGCTCAGGGTAAGACGCTATCTTACCGCTGTGAAGACCACCCTCTCATCCAGGGGCCAGATTGTGCTGCCCGCCGAGTTTCGGCAAATGGACCGTATCGAGCCGGGCCAGGAGTTCGACGTCGAGCGGATCGACCGGGGCGACTATCGCCTGGTTCAGCGCGCCGCCCGGCCGAACGACGGCGTCGTCGACTGGCTGCTGGCGTGCCCGGCGAAGGGATTCTTCGTCCCGATTGAGTCCGAGTCGACCGACACGCTGTGACCTATCTGGTCGACGCCAACGTTCTCAGCGAGGCGACGAAAGCGGAGCCGAATCCCCGCGTGGTGGAATGGCTTCGCGTCAACCTCCCAGAGAGTGCCGTTGATCCCATCATCCTTGGCGAGATGCGATTCGCCATCTTGCTCCTCCCGAGGGGCAGGAAGCGTACGTCGCTCGAGCGGTGGTTTGATGCCGGGGTCAAACGCCTCCACTGTGTGCCATGGGAAGCCGAAACCGGATTGACGTGGGCGGCGCTGCTGGCCCGTCTTCGAACCACCGGGACGGCGATGCCAATCAAGGACAGCCTCATCGCCGCGTCGGCGCTCACCCACGACCTGGTGGTGGTCACGCGTAACCGTGGGGATTTCGAGAAGGCCGGCGTGCGGATGCTCGACCCATTCGAGCGGTAGGGGCGGGCGGATCAGCGTTACACTCCCCCGATGCAGGCTCAGGTCCTCTCGAACTTCATCGGCGGCCAATGGGTGCCGTCCACCGGACGCGACACGCTCGACGTCCATAACCCCGCCAGGGGCATCGTCATCGCCCGCACGCCGATGTCCACCGGCGCCGATGTGGACGCCGCGGTGGCGGCGGCCACCAAAGCCTTCCCCGCCTGGCGCGAGACGCCGCCCGTGGCGCGGGCGCGCGCGATGTTCACGTTCAAGGCGCTGCTCGAGGCCCACTTCGAGGATCTCGCGCGCACGGTGACGACCGAACACGGCAAGACGCTGGACGAATCGCGCGGCAGCGTCCGTCGCGCGATCGAATGCGTGGAAGTGGCGTGCGGCGCGCCGTCGCTGCTGATGGGCGACGGCCTCGAAAACATCGCGTCAGGGATCGACTGCGTCGCCATGCGCCAGCCCATCGGCGTCTGCGCCGCCATCGCGCCCTTCAACTTCCCCGCGATGGTGCCGCTCTGGTTCCTGCCCTTCGCCGTGGTTTGTGGCAACACGTTCGTCCTCAAACCCTCCGAGCAGGTCCCCCTCTCGCAGCAGCGCATCTTCGCACTGCTCGAGCAGTGCGATTTGCCGCCCGGTGTGGTCAATCTCGTGCACGGCGGACGCGAGGTCGTCGAGGCCATCTGCGATCACCCGGGGATCCGCGCGGTGTCGTTCGTCGGCTCCACCGCGGTGGCCCGCGCGGTGTACCGGCGCGCCACCCACGCCGGCAAACGCGTCCAGGCGCTCGGCGGCGCCAAAAACTTCATCATCGTCATGCCCGACGCCGACCTCGAACGCGCGATCCCGATCATCAGCGAGTCGTTCTATGGCTGCGCGGGTGAACGCTGTCTCGCTGGCAGCATCCTGGTGCCCGTGGGACCGGTGCACGCCGAGGCACGCGACCGTCTCGTGGAGGCCGCGCGCAGCCTGAAGGTCGGCGACGGCCTTGAGCCTGGCATCGACATGGGTCCGGTGATCAGCGCGGCCCACAAGAAGCGTGTCCTGAGCTACGTCGAACGCGGCGCGGCCGAAGGCGCGTCGCTGCTGCTCGACGGACGACAGCGCTCGCTGCCCACCGACGGCTTCTTCGTCGGCCCCACGGTGTTCGACGCCGTCACCCCCTCGATGACGATCGGACACGAAGAGATCTTCGGCCCGGTCGCGGCCATCTGCCCGGTGAAGGATCTGGACGATGCGATTAGATTGATGGAATCGCACCCGAACGCCAACGCGACGTCGATCTTCACGTCGAGCGGCAAGGCCGCGCGCGAGTTCGCGCACCGCGCCACCGCCTCGATGGTCGGCGTCAACATCGGCGTGGCCGCGCCCATGGCCTACTTCCCGTTCGGCGGCGCGCGCGACAGCTTCTTCGGGGACCTCAAAGTCCACGGACGCGACGCGTTCGATTTCTACACGGACAAGAAGGTGACGATCAGCCGGTGGTTTTAGCAATTGCGCGGCTGAAAGCCACGAAAGGACTGAAGGCCGAACGCACAATCAATCCTCTGGGTCAACCAACGCAAGTATCCGCGCCGTCACTTCCTGCATGACATGGTCGGGAACAGTTCCAAGGCGGGTAGCGCGCCGGGCCCGCCAGTCCAAGCTCTTGATCTGGTCGCACAGGATGGCGCCTTTCGCCTCGAGATCCGGGGGGAGTTCAACTTCGAACGGATAGCCTTTCACCCGAGAGGTGATCGGGCACACGAGCGCGAGCCCCACCTTCCGGTTGTACGACCCGGTTGTACGACTTCGGCGAAATCACCAGCGCGGGACGACGGCCGGCCTGCTCGCTGCCGGCCTGCGGATTGAACTCGAGCCACACGATATCGCCCCGTTCGGGAACGTGTGCCCCGGCCACTACCAGACCTCCCGACCGACAGGGCCGCCGGTGTCGACCTCGGCATGGGCGTTCTCGGCGGAGATCGCCCGGAGCAGTTCCTCCAGCCGGTACTTCCTGCGCCTCGTCGGCTTCACGATGAAGTCACCGCCTTTGATGGACAGGTCGATCTCAGAGCCGGGTCCAACCCCGGCCTCTGCCGCGAACGCCCGAGGAATCCTGAGCCCCAGGCTGTTGCCCCATCTTTGAATCTTCGTCTGCACGCCAGCCTCCATGAATATACATTGAGTATACACGCGAAGCTCCCAAGCCGTCCAGAGGAGGCGCCAGTTCTTGTCTCGCAACGTGCGCGATGAGCCGCGGCGCGCCCGCGTCAGCCGCGCGCCGTAGGCTCCATCGCGTTGTTGGCCCGCACAGGGCTACGGGCCTCCGCCTTCAGCACCGCCTCTGTTGGTCGCGCTCGACGCCTTCTGGAATTGGCGCCGCCCACAGAAAGACCGGAATCACCACCAAGAGCGCTATGAAGAAGTGAATGGCTCGACGCTTGCGCAAGCGTCCTTAAGCGTTTCATGACCACTGCCCTTCGCTGTGAGGAATGAGTATCATGTTGATCGGCCGACGCAACAGGAGGAGCGATGAATTGGTGACGACATCCGACTTGTTGGAGTTTTGGCGGCTCGCAGAAGGAAAGACGGTGCACCCGTCGGATGAGCCATATCTCGCGTCCCCGAAGGGGCTCGACCTGACTCTGATACCTCAGCCCTGGGCGGGCCCTATCGCTACCGCTGATATCTTTGTCTTGCATTTGAATCCAGGACTTGACGGCCCGGAGCGCCAATACGAGCAAACGAATCCGGAGTTTCGGCAGGCGCTCTGGGAAAGCCTCAGGGGTACCTCCAAATATGTCTTTCTCGATCCTCGCTTTTCTCAGCATCCGGGCCATAGGTGGGCCGTCGAGACTCTCGGCCTGGACGTGAGTTTTGATGACACGGATCGCATCTGTATGGTGCAAGCAGTTCCATATCATTCAAGAACGAACGCCGACGCGTATCGGGTGGCCAAGAAACTCTCCTCCACTTCAATCGTGAGTAGGTGGGCGTCGAGCACCTTGTTGCAGAGAGCCATTGCGGGCGAGGTGTCTCTCATCGTTGCCCGCGCCGCGCGACTCTACGGTTTCGCAAATATTCCTGAGAATTCAAACTTGGTCATTTATCGCTTTCCCGAGGTCCGCCGCGCACGCGTGACCGATAACACTCGAGGTGGGCGTCTGCTGAGGCAACGACTCAGCGTGCCCAGAGCATGAGTGCTGGCTTGGTGCTTGGTCAATGTTGCCGCCGTGACATCCCGAAGCCATATCAACGATCGCGGCTCACCTGCGGCGGCCGGATGATGAACGCGCAACATGCTCAGACGTTGCCATCGGCCGCCGTCAGGTGCAGCCGCTGGTTAGCCAGCGCTATTCTTCAAAGTAGTCTGAATCCAGCTTCGGCACTTTCACGGGCCGCAAGCTGACGCCCACCTCGTGCTCCATCATGAGGCTGGCCAGCTTCTCGCCGTCGACCAGTACGACGCGCTCGACCGAACGCGCAAACTCGATCGCCTGTTGGGTAAACGTGGACGTCGTAATGAACACACCCTTATTGGCTCGCTGGCCCGCCAACGCACCGTAGAATCCTTGCACTTCTGGCCGACCCACCGAACTCTGCCATCGCTTGGCCTGGACGTACACCTTCTCAAGGCCGAGCCGGTCTAACGAGATCACACCGTCGATTCCGCCGTCGCCGACCCCACCCACGCGCTGCAGATCTTCGCGGCTGGTGCCGTAGCCCATTCGGTGTAGCAGATCGAGAACGACGGTTTCGAAGTACTGAGGAGACACCTGAGCCAACATTTCGAGCAATTCGGCCGCCACGGTTTGGCGCAACTCCGAAAGTGCCGCTTCCAAGCGATCATCCGGGCTGGCTGTGACCTGTGCCGGGGCCACGACGGTCGGTCGCGGTGCCTCCGGCTGATCGCTTGGTCGGAGCCGCACGTCGCTGTTTTCCGTGGCCAGCCGTTCAACAAGCTCCTCTCGAAGGGGCGGGGGATTCGAAACCGCGAAGTCACGGCCGGCGTCGGTCAGTTTCCAGAAGCCACGTCGCAAGCTGGTCGACAAGCCCGATCTCTTGAGACGATCGTGTGCCCAGCCTGCCCGATTCTTATAGACCGTCTGCACACCGCTTGGCACAAGCTCCGCCCGATCCGCATCGCTCAAACCAAGTGCCACCGCTGCAGCGTCGTGAACATCCCTCGCAAAAGCGCCCTCCGGATGTGCCGCCAGGTACCGAAGGATTGGTTCGATGAAACGGTCGTATGTCGGTACTGCCATCGTCCTCCCGATCTACGTCTGGCTAGACGTTACGAATGAGCCGCGCGCTTTCGCGATCCAGAGCGCGTCGGCTCCATTCGTTTGTTCGGCGGTTTTTTGGATAAGATCCCGCGCAGCCGCTCGCAAACCCATTCCCGCATCAACGTCGGTTCCTTGACACCTTGGGACCGAGCAATTCGCCGGAGTACCTGAACCTCTTCAGGTGTCAACGCGATCGCAAATGTAGCTTCCTTTTCCCGGACAAAAACTGGCGCGTGGATCTCTTCCAGTTGGTCTTTGAAGTCCGTCAGGTCATGGCTGTCCCAGAACCTTGCGAGTTCCTCGATTGAATCCGTATCCGGGATGCGTTGAGATCTCATGGTCTTTTCCACTTGTTGTACCGCTTCTTCTCGCCTGGAGTCATCGGCCGTGCGGTCACTGGATAACCCTTGCCGTCAGGAAACTGTATGACGACGCAAAATAAGTGGCGCCCGGAGAGCGTCTGTCCCAGCACGTAGTAGGCCGGGTTGGGCCCTGAAGACTTGGCGCGTTGCACCAAAGCTCGCCCAAAGCACACTTCTTCCAGCTCATGCGGCCCAACGCCGTGCCTGCTAATGTGCCCAATGCGATCTTCCGGCCAAATGAACTCATTGACGGTCACTTGGCGATTTTAGACGAAGAGATCACAGGGCACAATGAATCCGCCGAACGACCGGCGTTCACCGGCGGCTGCTCACGATCGCTCCGGCGGCCGTCCGGTGCAACGCTTGTTAGGCGACCGGTAGCGATGCTTCAAACTCGACTGCCTCGCATTCTACGAAAGCCGGGCTTTGAGCGCGCTCATTTCTGCGCGCCGGATTTCGCTGGGGGTGCCGCGTGGATGCCGCGCAAACCTGAGCGCTCGATGGCCCGCTGCACCAGCCCCGATACCTTGGCCTCCTCGATAAACTCGCTGAAATAAGCGAGCCGCCCAGCTTGGCCCTTCGAAACCGCTAGAGCCACGAGGTTGAACCCGTAGCGATCCGCCAGCACCCGTGAGCCCTGCAATCGGGTGGAATACGAGTCAAGTGCAAAGGTCACCGATGCCATTGCGTCCGCGCGTCCGGTCCGCAGTAGATCGAAAGTGAGGTCTGGGGTCTCGGCCTGCACCAGCGTGGCGTGCTTCAGCAGGCGGCTCAGGGCTAAGGTCGAGGCGTGGTTGTGTACGACCGCGATGCGAACCCCGGGCTGATCTGCACTAGCAAGGCTGCGGATTGAGGAGCCTGACGGAACTAGAAAAGTGTAGTCAAATTCGAACACTGGGGTCGAGAAATCTACCTCAGCCACTCGAGATGGTTCGATCCCTAGAAATGCCACATCGCACGAGCCGGCCCTGAGGCCCTCCATGGCGCTGGGAGGAGTCGGATATCCGACCAGCACGAGTTCGACGCCGAGGCGTGCTGCCAATGCGCGAGCGGTCTCCGCAAAATGCATTTCCCCGCGTATTTCACCCGTTACCGGATCTTGGGTGTACTGCGGTAAAAACAGCGCGACCCGCACTCTGCCAGCCCGCACGACGTCCGCAACCCGCGGGTCGAGCGCCTGCTGAGCAGCGACGCTCCCCACACTGGCCAGCAGCGCAACCAGCACCAGATGAACCGAAAAACGCCTTTTCAATCGAGCAACCAGCGTAACCGTCGCTTTCATCTGCCGAATAGTATGAGCAGCCATCATGGCACTTTTCCCCTCTTCGATATTTGTTCCATACGGGGCGCCTAACTTCTTACTGAGCTGCAAACGAGCATCCGCGTTAACCCGACGAGCCCGGTCAGCGTAATGCCATCACGATCGTCGGCTCCGAAAGCGCGCCATCTGCTTGAACGGCGAGAGTTTAGCACAGGATCCCACTCGTCAGTCGCAACATCGATATCCTGCAGCCAGCGCGGCCGAACGCCGACGACCCAGCGCCAAGAGCCGGTCAGCCTAATGGGAACCGACTGACCCACGCCCGTCGACACCTCGCCGAGATCGTCGGCAAACCCTCGACTCCCTCCTGCCCTCGTCAACCCGGCCCAGAACTTGCTTCATCAGGCCCCGAGCTCACCTGAAGATCAGCCAGAGAGAGAACTTATGGCAGATTCCGCGTACTCCCACCCGCCCGTCGTGGCCATTCCTGCACGCCAACCGCGTCTCCTCGACCAGCGCCGCGCCGCCCTCCGCGTGCGACACTGCAGCCCTCGCACCGAGGACGCGTCTGTCCACTGGGTCAAGCGGTTCATCGTCTTCCACGGCAAACGCCACCCCAAGGACATGGGTGGCACGGAACTCGGAGCCTTTCTCACCGCCCTTGCCGTGCGCCACAAGGTGAGCGCCTCCACCCAGAATCAAGCCCTGTGCGCCGTCCTGTTTCTCTACCGGCATGTGCTCGGCCGCGACCTCGGCCAGGTCCCCGAGGTGGTCCGCGCCCTGACACCCCCGCGACTCCCCGTGGTCATGACCCGACCCGAGATTCGCGCGCTCCTCGACAGGATGGAAGGAACACCGCGTCTCGTCGCGCGGCTGCTGTAGGGGTCCGGCCTGCGGCGGGGGCCAAAGGTCGATCAGGAGTAGAATCGGCCGACCGGCATCGGCGATTTGCAGTGAATCCAAATGGGGGGCACGAATGCCACGGAAGGTTCTTGGAGGGTTGATTCAGGCCGCGTCACCGCTGACGGATCCGTCGCTGCCGATTGAGAAGATCCGGCAGGCGTCGATCGACGCGCACGTGCCGTTCATCGAAGAAGCAGGCAAACGTGGCGTGCAGATTCTCGGGCTGCAGGAGATATTCAACGGCCCGTACTTTTGTCCGTCGCAGGACTCGCACTGGTACGACATCGCCGAATCCGTGCCGGGGCCCACGACCGAACTGATGGGCCGCTTCGCGAAGCAATACGGCATGGCGATGGTCGTGCCGGTCTACGAACGCGAGCAGGCCGGCATCTACTACAACACAGCCGCCGTCTACGACAACGACGGCACCTACCTCGGCAAGTACCGCAAGAACCACATTCCCCACACGTCGGGTTTCTGGGAGAAGTACTTCTTCAAGCCCGGCAACCTCGGTTATCCCGTCTTCAAGACGCGCCACGCGAACGTGGGCGTCTACATCTGCTACGACCGGCACTTCCCTGAAGGCGCCCGGCTGCTCGGCCTCAACGGCGCGGAGATCGTCTTCAACCCGTCAGCCACGGTGGCGGGACTGTCGCAGTACCTCTGGAAGCTCGAACAGCCCGCACACGCGGTGGCAAACGGGTACTTCGTGGCAGCATCCAACCGCGTCGGCACGGAGGCGCCCTGGAACATCGGGCGCTTCTACGGGTCGTCGTACTTCGTCGATCCCCGAGGTCAGTTCCTGGCGACGGCCTCCGAAGACAAAGACGAACTCATCACGGCCGAAATGGACCTGGACATGATCGAAGAGGTCCGGCGCATCTGGCAGTTCTTCCGGGACCGGCGGCCGGAGACGTACGGTCCGATAGCGGAGCTGACATCATGAGCATCCTCATCACCAATGGCCGCATCATCACGGCCACCGACGACTACGTTGGCGACATCTTCATCGAAGAGGAACGCATCACGGCGATCGGCACGGCGTTGCCGATGCAGGCCGACCGCACGATCGACGCGACCGGCAAGCTCGTCTTCCCCGGCGGCATCGACGTCCACACGCACCTGGACATGCCCTTCGGCGGCACGACCTCGGCCGACGACTTCGAGTCGGGCACGATCGCCGCCGCCCATGGCGGCACCACGTCGATCGTGGACTTCGCGATTCAGTATCGCGGCCAGACCCTGCACCACGCATGGGACACCTGGCTGAAGAAGGCCGAAGGCAAGGCCGCCATCGACTACGGCTTCCACATGATCATGACGGAGCTGAACGATCAGGTGGAACTCGAGATGGACGCGCTGGTCCGCCAGGGCGTCACCTCGTTCAAACTCTTCATGGCCTACCCAGGCGTGTTCATGATGGACGACGCCAGTATTTTCAAGGCGTTGTTGCGGACCGGAAAGAACGGCGGGACGATCTGTGTGCACGCCGAGAACGGCGGTGTCATCGACGTGCTCGTCCAGAAGGCGCTGGCCGAGGGGAAGACGGCACCGAAGTACCACGCGCTGACACGACCCGCCCGCGCCGAAGCCGAAGCCACGCACCGCGCCATCGCGCTGGCGGAAATGGCCGACGTCCCCATCTACATCGTCCACCTGTCGTCGGCCGAAGCGCTGGAGATCGTGACCGAGGCCAGGGACCGGGGCCTGCCGGCCTTCGCGGAGACGTGTCCGCAGTACCTGTTCCTGTCGGACGACAACTACGACGAGCCGGGCTTCGACGGCGCGAAGTACGTGATGAGCCCGCCGCTCCGGGCGAAGGCTACGCAGCAGCGACTCTGGCGGGGGTTGGCGGGCAACGACCTGCAGGCCATCTCCACCGACCACTGCCCGTTCTGCATGAAAGAGAAGCGCCTGGGCGATGGAGACTTCTCGAAGATTCCGAACGGCGCGCCGGGCATCGAGACCCGCATGAGCCTGGTCTACGACGGTGGCGTGCTTACGGGGCAGATCTCGCTGAATCGCTTCGTGGAGCTGACGTCCACGTCCCCGGCGAAGATCTTCGGTCTGTTCCCCCGCAAGGGCACGATCGCACCCGGCTCCGACGCGGACATCGTCATCTTCGACCCGGACAGGAAGATGACCCTCGGGGTGAAGACGCTGCACATGAACGTGGACTACAACCCCTACGAGGGACGCGAGGTCACCGGCGTGACCGAGACGGTGCTTTCGCGCGGGCGCGTGATCATCGACCAGGGCCAATTCGTCGGCCGCGCGGGATCCGGGTCGTTTATCAAACGCCAACCAAGGTTCTTTTGAGAAACCAAAATGAGCTCGGAGCTCATTTCCGTCAAGTTATCCTTATGTACAAAAAAATAATCAGCTACGAGCTCATTTATGACCAGTGAAGACATGATCGCGCTGTCGAAGCGGCACACCATCTTCGAGTGGTCGGCGCAGGGGGCAATCGACCCAATCCCGGTGGCGCGGGCCAGCGGCGTCTACTTCTACACGCCGGACGGCAAGCGCTATCTCGATTTCAACAGCCAGTTGATGTGCGTGAACATCGGCCACGGCGACGCGCGCGTCGTGAAGGCCATCGAAGCCCAGCTCGCCGTGCTGCCGTACGCGAGTCCGTTCATGGCCACCGAGGTCCGCGCGACGTTGGGCGCGAAGCTGGCCAGCCTGACGCCGGGCGACATCGACTGCTTCTTCTTTACGAACGGCGGCGCCGAGGCGAACGAGAACGCAGTCAAGATCGCTCGCGCCTACACGGGCCGACAGAAGATTCTCGCGCGATATCGTTCGTATCACGGCGGCACGGCTGGTGCCATCGCCCTCACCGGCGATCCCCGCCGGTGGTCCGAACCTCCGCTTCCCGGCATCGTCCATCTGCTGCACGCGTATCACGGTATCGAACGAGGCGAAGACTCGGCCGAAGCCGCCCTGGCGTACCTCGAAGAAGTGATCCAACTCGAGGGCCCAAACCAGATCGCCGCCTACATCCTCGAACCGGTCACCGGCACCAACGGCATCCTCATCCCGCCGGACGGTTACCTCCAGGGCGTGCGCGCCCTTTGCGACAAGTACGGCATCCTCATGATCGCCGACGAGGTGATGTCGGGGTTCGGGCGCACGGGCGAATGGTTCGCCGTCAATCACTGGAACGTCGTGCCGGACCTGATGACGATGGCGAAGGGGTTGACGAGCGCGTATGTGCCCCTGGGCGCGGTCGGGTTGCGACGGAAGATCGCCGACCACTTCACTGACAAGGTCTTCCCGAGCGGCCTCACCTACAACAGCCACCCGCTCGGCTGCGCGGCGGCTCTGGCGACGCTGGCAGTGTACGAAGAGGACGGGCTCATCGCGCAGGCGAAGGCGCGCGGCACGTTGATGCGGTCGCTGCTCGACGACCTGGCCGCGCGGCATCCGTCGGTCGGCGCCGTCAGGTCGATTGGGCTCTTCGGGATTGTCGAACTCGTCCGCGACCGCGAGAAGAAAGTACCGCTGGCCCCCTTCGCGGGGTCATCGCCCGAGATGGCCGCGCTCGGCCGCTTCTTCCGCGAGGAAGGTCTCTACACATTCGTCCGGTGGAACACGTTCTTCACGAACCCACCGCTCACCATCAGCGAGGACGAGCTGCGCGAGGGCTTCGCGGTCATCGATCGCGGTCTGGCGATCACCGACGCGGCAGTGCGCCGGGTCTGAAGACCCGGCCTCCATCAGCACGCCCTACTCGGACGTGACGGGTGGGTGGGGTTCGGCGGGCGCCTCAGGGGGCAGCCGGTCGAGCAGGCGCGTACACGCATTCCACCGCAGGATCGCGTCGTCATTCCCCGCCGGTCGAAGCGCTTCGGCGGCGGCGAAGTGCGCGCGCGCGTCGTTGAGCCACTCGCGCGCGTCCGAGGCCGCGCCGAAACCGGTCTGGGCGAGGCGGGCCTTCGCCCGGCGCTCGCAGATGATGCCGCTGTAGTAGGCGCGATCGTACTCGCGCGGGAGCCGCGCGGCGGTGTCGCGCGCGCGCTGCCACGACTCCATGCCGTGCTCGTGGAACTGATCGGTTTGCGCCAGCACCAGCGTGATGAGCGCGCGCTCGTTGGCAGGGTCCACCGCCAGCACGTCGAGGCAAATGCTCTCGCTCTGGGCGGGTTCGTTCAACAGCCGGTAGCGCTCGGCTTTTTCGAGCGCCGACGGAATGGCCTCGCGGGAGAGTACCTTCAGCTCCATGGTTCACCTGCCAGTGACGACCCGCAGCAGTCGCATCACCGGGTCGTAGTCCTACTTTGTTAGATCGAACGATTCGCCAACGGAAACGCGCGACGACCGCGAGTGATCACTGTTGAGGTCATTGTACAACTGTTCGTTTTCCGCTACGGTAGGCAGCGGTGCTCAACGAGCGTGCGTTGCCGGTCGTGCGGCGTTTGATGGCGTGGCTGACGCCGTTCAAGGCGTGCTTCGGCCATCGCGCGCAGGCCGTGTCGCTGGGACACTACGTGAGCGGCCTCTTCAGCGACAGCCCGCGCAAGTCGATGCAGGCGATGCTGGCGCGTGTCACCGCGCCGCCCTCGTATCAGGCCTTTCAACATTTCGTCACCGATGCGCCGTGGTCCGCGCCGCGGATGTGGCAGATCTTGCGCGCGCAACTGCCCGAGCGGCGGGGCGTGTTGATCCTCGACGACACCGGATTTCCCAAGAAGGGCACGCATTCGGTGGGCGTCGCCCGGCAGTACAGCGGGACGCTGGGCAAGATCGGGAATTGTCAAGTGGCGGTGACCGCGGGGGTGCACGTCATGGTTGTGACGGCCGCATGGTTGCCGTCGTTGCGGCGCATCTGTCGTTGCACTATTATAGTGCAAAGGAGGACGAATGCCCGACACCAACGACACGCCCCTCGCCGTCCAGGACCTCGCTCGCCAACTGTCCGAGCCCAAGGCGATACGCCGGGGCACTTTCTCGGAGCAATACCTGCGGTGCAACAAGCCTGGGTGTGCCTGCGCCGACCGGCCTGGCGCGCGGCATGGCCCCTACTACCGTGTCGTGCGGGTCGTCGAGGGCAGGACGCAGTCACGCCACGTACCGGCCGCGCAGGCGGACTTGCTGCGCCGGCAGGTCGAGGCCGGCCAGCAGTTTCGCACGCAGGTGGACGCGTACTGGCAGGCCTGCGAGCGATGGGCCGACGCCCAACTGGACGCACCCGAGGCGGCCTCGCAAGAGGCGGCCAAAAAGGGGGGGTCAACGCGGCCGTCGAAGCCGAGATCGTCGCCGAGATCGAAGCGCTCGTAGGCGACGGCGCGGTCGCAGGCTGGAACTTCGAGGCGATCGAGACGGCGGCGCGGCGCCAGGCCTGAGCGTGGCGGCCCGCGCCGACGCGCACCGGCTGAACGCCGACACCTCGGACCATGCGGGTCCGACAACGCCGTGCGCGTGTGGGCAGCCGGCGCGGTACGCGGGTCGGCACGACAAGACCTTCGAGAGCGTGCTGGGGCCGCTGACGCTTTCGCGCGCCTCCTCCCACTGCGCGGCGTGCGAGACGGGCTTCTGCCTGCGCGACCACGCCCTGGGCCTGCAGGACGGGTCGCTGTCGCCGGGCGTTTTGCGCATGGGCGGGCAGGTGGGCGCGATGGTCAGCTTCGAGGAGGGCCACGAGCTCTTGACCGAGTTGGCCGGGGTGGACGTGCCCCCCAAGCAGGTCGCGCGGGCCGCCGAGGCACTCGGGCGCGAGGTCGCCGCAGACGAGAAGCACGTGGTCGACCCGCCGTGGCCCGAGGCGCCGGTCGCGCCGACGCTGTCCCTGGGGATGGACGGCACGGGTGTGCCGGTGCGCAAGGAGGAGTTGGAGGGACGCGAGGGCCAACAGCCGGACGGCTCGGCCAAGACGCGCGAGGTCAAGCGCGTGACCGTCTGGAGCGCCGAGGAACGGGACGAGGCAGGCACGCCCGTGCGCGACAAGGGGTCGATCAGCGACTCGGCCGCCCTCGAGAGCGCGGCACAGAAGGACACCGACGAGGTGCCGAGCGAGTTCGCGGCGCGCGTCGAGCGCGAGGCCACGCGGCGCGGCGTCGCGCGCGCGCCGCGCCGGGCTGTGCTCGGCGATGGCGCCAACTGGATCTGGAACCTCGCCACCGCGCACTTCCCCGACGCCCTCCAGGTCGTCGACCGCGTCCACGCCAAGCAGCACCTCTCGGACGTGGCCAAGTCCAGCTACGGGGCGGGCAGCGACCAGGGCAAGCCGTGGGCACGCGAGCGCCACGACGCGCTGGACGCCGGCGACATCGACGCGGTCCTGGGCGCCTTGCGAGTGCCCTCGCCGAAAGACGACGAGGCCCGCCAGTGCGTCGACGACATCGACGGCAACCGCACGCGTCTGCGCTACGCGGAGTTCCGGGCGGCGGGGCTGTGCACCTCGACCGGGGTCGTCGAGGCCGGCTGCACGACCGCGACGGCACGCGGTGCAAGCGCGCCGGGATGCCCTGGACCGTCGCCGGGGCTGACGCGATCATCGCCCTGCGCGGCTGCAAGCTCTCCGCTCGCTTCGAGGACTTCTGGGAGCGCCGGTCAGCCGCCGCCAAGCCGGCCGCGTGACCCTCATCTCACAAATCTGACGTGCACCCGTTCGCCGAGCGCGCGACCCATGAAGCCCGGACGCACGTGCGTTCGGGCTTTTCTTCATTCACCAGAACGAACTGATATCCTCGTTATCGAATCGACGATAAGCCGTATCAGGCGCCTCCCGAGACGACATATTGACTCTCGTATAAATAATGGATATCTCTAGGTACGTGGCCACGGCAGGGCGGACGCGTGGATACAGGACCACAGCAACCGCTGGGACCCTCGAAGGCGGTGGAGAGAACGGCGCAGCCGCGTCCCAAGCTGGGTGATGTCTTGTGGCGCACCATTGGAGAGCGCGTGCTTGGCCTTGGTCCAGACACACTCGTCCGGGTTGAGTTCCGGGGCGTAGGATGGGAACCTATGGACGTGAAGCCGTGTGTGCGTGCGCAGGAAGTCTTGGACGATGACGCGCCTGTGAATGGTGCCGCCATCCCACAGGAGCACCACCGGTCCACGCAGATGCCGCAGAAGGTGGCGCAAGAATCTGATGACCTCCACGCCGGTGATGTTGATCGTGTGGAAACGAACGTACAGCCCGAGACGCGTTCCGGATGGGGACACGGTGATACTGGAGATGACGGAAATGCGATCCCGTCTATAGCTGTGTTTGAACAGCGGGGTATTTCCGATCGGCGCCCAGGTCCTGCGGACGTGAGGGATGAGGAGGAATCCGCTTTCGTCGAGGAAGACGAGATGGGCCCCACGTGTTCGGGCTTGTTTTTAGACGCGGCCACTCGTGTTTCTTCCAGCGCGCGATGGCGTTCTCGTCCCGTGGCAGAGCCCGCCGCTCCGGCTTCTGACACGTCCAGCCCAACAAGCCCCGCATCACCCGCCACACATGGCCTGGATGATAGCGTGTCCCGAAATGTTTCCCGATCAGCTTGGCGATGCGCGGCAGGGTCCACAGGTCTGTCGTATATCCTTCAGACGGGGAACCCTTGACCAGCAACTGCAACAAGCGGCGCTTCTGTCGCGGTGTCAGCATCGGCGGACGCCCAGGAGCCGGCTTGGGCCGGAGCGCTTTCAAGCCACCCTTGCGATGGGTTTGAGCCCAGCGCACCACCGAACTTATTGAAGCATTCAGGGTCGCGGCTATTGATTGATAGGTCTTGCCGGACTGAAGCAGGGCGATGGCTCGCTCTCTTCGCGTCTGGAGCTGCTGGGGGGTGCCAGGGGGTCTCATGCCCCATACGATAGCGACTTCTACAATGGATATCCATTATTTATACGAGGCTCAATAATCCCTGTTCTCAGACATTCGGGGCGCCGTCGCAGGAGCAACGCGATCGCGAGCGTAGGCCACCAGTGCGTGGGCTGACTGGCGAGGGGCTTTACGGTCTTGCCGTGGCACTGCTTGAATTCTGGAACCTGGCCCGATTGATCGGTCTGAACGTTCACCTTGGCGATCGCCAGGCGTGCTGAGCAGAAGTCGGCTGCAGTACGAGCCGACACAGCTGAAAATGCGCTGCATAATAGCTGGCCGAGGTACTCTGTAGCGGAGCTTTTCAGGAGCCGGTCAGGGACGTTTGGGCCATAGCCTCCGAACTGCACGCCACACGACCCACGCGGCCGCGAGCACCAAGATTATTTCCGAGAGTGCCGTCAGCGTTCGAGGTCCAGCCATGTCGGAGGACACCTCTTTTTTGCCTTTTCTGGCAAGTACCAAAAACCGGATCAAATAATTCCTGCGCCCTCCGGCCGACCGGCTTGCCTGTGATCTGCTCCGTTCCTGCTGCGCTACGGCGTCCGGCTCAATCGTTCGACCCACGCGTGCACGCGGGCCTCGACGACGTCGAGTGGCACGGCGCCGGAGGCGAGCAATTCATCGTGGAAGCCGCGGATGTCGAACGCCGCGCCCAACTGTGCTTCGGCCGCCGCGCGCAGTTCCCGAATCCTGATCTCGCCCATCTTGTAGCCCAGCGCCTGTCCGGGCCACACGATGTAGCGATCCACTTCGACCGTGATGTCCTGTTGGGTCTTCGCCGTGTTCTTGAGGAAGTAGTCGATCGCCTGCTGGCGCGTCCAGCTCATCGAGTGGAGGCCGGTATCCACCACAAGCCGGACCGCGCGCCACATCTCGTAGGTGAGCTGGCCGAATTTTGAATACGGATCCCTGTAGAACCCCATCTGCTCGCCGAGCCGCTCGGCATACAACGCCCAGCCTTCGACATACGCGGTGTAGCTCGAGTGTTTGCGGAACTCCGGAAGGCCCGTCAGTTCCTGCGCGAGCGCGATCTGCAGGTGATGCCCCGGCACCGCCTCGTGCAGCGTGAGCGCCTCCATCTCGTACTTCGGCCGCGCATCGAGTTTGTAGGTGTTCGCGGACATGTACCCCGGACGACCCGCCACCAGCGACCCCGGCTCGTAGTAGGCGGTGGTCTGCGACGGCGCGATCGCATCCGGCACCTTGTTGACGCCGTACGGCGTGGCGGGCAGTTTGCCGAAGAGCTTCACCAGCTCGGGGTCGGCACGTTTCGCGATGTCCCGGTACCCGCTGACCAGGGCCTCGGCGTTGGTGTAGTAGAAGCGGCGATCGGTGCGGAGGAACCGCACGAAGTCGTCAAACCGATTCGCGTACCCCGCCCGCGCGATCACCTTCTCCATCTCCGCGCGGATGCGCACGACTTCCGCCAGGCCGATGTCATGAATCTCCCGCGCGGTCTTCGTGGTCGTCGTGTGCCACTGCGCGTTGTACTGATACAGCGCGTCGCCATTCCGCAGCGCGTTGGCGCCGGTCGTCTCACGACACGCGGGGAGGTATTGCTCCACCAGAAACACGTGCAGCCGCCGGAACGCCGGCGCCACCTGCTGGCGATACGCAGTGGTCGCCTGCTCCACGAGCGGCGCCCACTCAGCCTCGGGCACACCCGACGGCCGCGACACAAACGCCGCGAGCATCGGGCTCGCGCCCGGGTCGTCCCCCACCTGCGCCAGAACTTGTCCGGGCAGGTCGCGAATCGCGATGCGCGGCGGGGTCATGCCATCCGCGAGCCCCTGCTGCATCAGCGCAATCGTCTGATCCACCACCGTGGGAATCGCCCGCAGGCGCGACACGATGTTCGCCAGCTCTGCCGGCGTCGCGGCCGGCATCATCGCGATCGTCCGAGGAACGTCCTGCTGCAGGCCCTCCATCTGGTTCATGGGCATCGCCAGGTTGCGCGGGATCACCCCGCGCACCGGAATCGCGTCGTTCTGGAACTCGAGGCCGGCCACGGCCGTTTCAAGCATCTGGCGATACAGGTCGTAGTTGAGCTGGTCGGCGGCCGGCAACGACGCGCGATCGAGGAAATCGACGAACTCGAACCGCTGCAGACTGTCGCGCAGGTACGTCGCCCTCGCCGCGATCGCGTCGGTCGAATAATCCGTCCAGCGCCCCTCGCCGCCAGGCACACCCAGCGTCGTCGCCAACTCGGGGTACTGCGTCATCCAGTACTGCCAGTCCCGATCGAACTGGTCGTACATCGCCTGCGAGGGAGCCCCTGACGACGAGGAACCGCAGGCTGAGGCCACCACGGCCAGCGTCACCACGACCAACACACCTATCGAGCAGCGCATCGTTACCTCCATGGTGGATTCCATCATCCCGACCAGGCCAGCGCCCGCACGATATCCGAGCGGGTGATGACGTAGATTTCGTCGCTCTTGAAGTCGCGGACCAGCACGGCCGGGTTCTCGGACGTCAGCATGGACGCCAGGGCGTCGATGCCGGTCGAGATGTCGGCGAACGGGAAGGCCTGCTGCATGATGGTTTCCACCGGCTGCGTCCGAATCGAAGGGTCCTTCACGAGCGCGGAATACAGGCGCGATTCGTTGACCGAGCCCACGAGGCGGCCGGCCTGCATCACGGGCATCTCCTTCGCGCTATCCTGAGAGGCCGACAGGTTCCCGAGACCAGCATACGCCACGGTGCACACCAGTGACAGGTGGTCGTCGGGCGTGGCTGCGGTGAGGCGAAGAGCCTGGGTGATGGCGTCAATCACCTTCAAGTCGGCACGACTCGAAAAAAAGGTGACAGGGTGTCCAAATTACCAGCCCGCCAGCTCGGATTCTGAATCCTTCTCTCCCGGTCATCCCCGAGGGGTAAAGGACATCAACCGCTCAAGGGCGTCGGCGCTGCTGGGCCGGTCGAAGATCTCGTCAGGAATCCGAGCATTGAGGATGTACCTGTCGACCTGAATCGTGCGAAGGCCCCCTTCGGTCGCGAAGCGAAATGGCGGCATGAGCCCCTCGATATTCCTGAAGTCTTCATAGCGAATGGCACGTGTCACGATTTCTCGCCAGAGAAGCGTAACCTCGTAAGTCTCGACAAGGCGAACCGGAAGGCCGGTGTTCCTGGAGAAGTACAGCACCGCGAACTGACTGACGGCATCCGTAACATCGAGGCCGACGAGTGCTGGATCGTCGGTGGCGGTCGACGGCGCACGGGTGAACCTCACGGTGCCAGCCTCTGCGAGCAGACTGGGCATGAGACCGAGCTGGGTCTGGAGCAAGAACCGGCGGATTTGTACCGGAACATGGGCAGCTTTCTCGAAATTTGGGGGGGGGCGCCGTACGCGGCCCCCAAGCTCATGACCCCACGATGCTAAGTCTCCGTGCCGTTGACCGTGAACACCTTTGGACCCAACGTGAAATTGTCGGGAACGCGCTGCGCCAACTGGTAACCACCGGCCCGCCGAAAGCGGAGTGAGACAGGGTCGGCCCGCCTAACTGGTGACCGCTCCTGTGATTGACCTTCCGCAACCAACGTCTGCACTCCTGACAGCCTGGGCCGACCGCCAACAGCGGTCACATATCGTCCGAGGATGCCGTCAACTGATTGGAAATCGGCTGCATTCGGCCGACGCTCGTTGAGCAACGCTGCAGCCGCCACCGCGACGACCGTCGTCAGTATGAGGTGTCGGACAGGAATCTGGGCCATGCTTACCGCCCCCCTATAACAAGTCGAGTAGCCTGCCGCTGGCGATGGACTTGACCCGCAACGCCGCCAAGTAGCTGGCCAAGATGCCCGCGCCAGCCATCACGCCGACCGGCACGAGCAGCACTGGCGCATCCAGAGGACCCATGTCAAACCAGTAGCCCCTGAGCAGAACGACCGCAACGCCTGCCATAACAAGGCCAATCAACAGCCCGGCAGCCATCGGTAAGGTACCGCTGCCAAAAACCAACCACTGAACCCGTCCAGGCGCGCCGCCGACCGCCAACCGGATCGCCCACTCGTGGCGCCGGGACTGAACCGCGTGGGCGGCGAGCCCGAAGACGCCAACCGCGCTGAGGAACGCCGCGATCGCTCCGAACCAGGTCAACGCCGAAGCCGCAAGTACCTCTGCCGCCATAAATTCCCGAATCTGTTGTGCAGTGCTTCGAAGCGTCAACTGAACCGCATCAGGAAACACCGAGCGCGCCGCCGTCAACACCGGCGCCGCGCCGTGTGCGCCAGCCACGCTGCTCATCCGGACGACCAATGGCAACCACCCAATCCGCTCCGCTGGGGAGTGTGGCACGTAGAACGCGGGCACCACCTCCGAACGCACATCCTGCCTCACGACGTCAGCCGAGATGCCGACAATCGTCAAGTCATCCCAGGGCCCTAACGAGATTCTTTGGCCGACACTCCCTGGCGGCAGTCCCAACGCGCGAACCATAGCCAGGCTGAGCACGATCACGCGGTCGGCCGCCGCTCTCGTGTCACGCCGGTCGAACTCCCGTCCTGCCAGCAGCGGAATCCCCGTAGTAGCAAAGTAGCCCGGTCCGACGGCAGAACGGTAGGCGGTGACCTCGCTGGCCCAATCATCACCCGCAGCTCGAAATGACAAAGGCCGCGCCCCGGCCACGAGAAACGGACTGGTCCGGCGTGCCGCTGAACATCACGGCCGCCATCGTGCTGGAGCGGATCATGGAGCGCGAGAGGATCCCGGGCACGATCCGCGTATGGCCGGGCACGGCCGAGGAGCTCGTGGGCGCCAAGGCGTGGTTCATCCGCGACGGGCTCTTCAAGGGCGTGGACGTCTGCCTCTTCACGCACGTCGCCGACAACCTCACCACGTCGTGGGGCGGATCGAACATGACCGGCCTCGTGTCGGTGGAGTACACCTTCCGCGGCGAGAGCGCGCACAGCGCGGGGGCGCCGTGGCGGGGCCGCAGCGCGCTCGACACCGTCGAGCTGATGAACGTGTGGGCTGGAACTTCCGCCGCGAGCACCTGCGCACGCAGAAGCGCTCGCACTACGTGGTGACCAACGGCGGCGCCCAGCCCAACGCAGTGCCGCAGACCGCGTCGGTCTGGTACTACTTCCGCGAGACCGACTACCCGGGCATCAAGTGGATGTGGGAGATCGGCACGAAGATCGCCGAAGGCGCGGCGCTGATGACCGACACGACGCTCGAGCGGATGCGCGTGCTCGGCGCGGCGTGGCCGCAGCACATGAATAAGCCCGTCGCCGAGACGATGACCGCCAACATCACGGCAGTGGGACTGCCGCAGTGGAGCGAGGCCGACCAGACGCTGGCCAAGGCGCTGCAGCGCGAAATCGGCCAGCCCGAGCGCGGCCTCGCCACCGAGCTCGAGCCGATGGGCGCGCACGTGGAGGAGAGGGACAAGCGCGGCGGCGGCAGCGACGACATCGGCGACATTTCGTGGAACGGGCCCACCATCACGCTGCGCTACCCGGCCAACATCCCCAACCTGCCCGGGCACAACTGGGCCAATGCCGTCGCCATGGCCACGCCCATCGCGCACAAGGGCGTCACGGCCGGCGCGAAGGTGCAGACGCTGACGATGATCGACCTGCTGCTGCGGCCGGAACTCGTGGCGCAGGCATGGGCCTACTTCAACGACGTCCAGACCAAGGACGTGAAGTACGAGCCGCTCATCCGGCCCGACGATCCGCCGGCCACGTGGATCAACCAGGGCGTCATGGAACGCTACCGGCCGGAGATGAGGAAGTTCTACTACGACCCGGCGAAGTACCCGACCTATCTCGAACAGCTCGGCATCAGCTACCCGACGGTGAAGCCGGCCGCGCCGACGGAGGCGCCCGCGCCGGGCCGGTGAGGGGGAGTGATCGGCGACCGACGCCCTTCGCCGATGGCCGCCCAGCGTAGCACTTAGATTGGGCGTTTTCGTCGAATCGTATGGTATACTCCCGCGCGTGCCGCGCCCAGA
Organism: Vicinamibacterales bacterium; assembly: GCA_038918905.1. Classification (GTDB taxonomy): domain Bacteria; phylum Acidobacteriota; class Vicinamibacteria; order Vicinamibacterales; family SCN-69-37; genus SYFT01. The sequence continues at coordinate 24,479 of JBCKZS010000008.1, read as the reverse complement.
TCTGCTGACGGTCGGCGAGGCCTTCGAAGACCTGATTTTCGTCGGCCTCGACCGCCTGCCGCGTCCCGGTGAGGAGGTGAAGACCAGCCGCTTCCTCGCCACCGTCGGCGGCGGCGCCGTGATCACCGCCGTGGCTGGCGCGCGGCTCGGGCTGCGCACCCGGGTGATGAGCGGGCTCGGGCGCGCCGCGACCGCGCGGCTGCGCGCCGAGCAGGTGGGCGTGGGCAATCTCAAGCGGCCAGGGGAACCGCACGCCGTCACCGCGGCGTTCTCGACCGCCGACGACCGCAGCTTCGTGACCTTCAACGGCGTCAACGACGTGCTGGAGCGGCGGTTGCTCGACGCGCGCGCGCGGCTGCGTGCCCGCCACGTGCACTTCGCCTTCTACCCGCGGGCGTGCGCCCGCTGGGTGCCGGTGCTGGCGGCGCTGCGCGCGGCTGGCGTCACCACGTCGTGGGACTTCGGCTGGAACCAGGGCCTGCTGGCCGACCGGAAGTTCCCGGCGCTGCTGGCGGCGCTCGATTACGTGTTCGTCAACGAGCTGGAGGCGCCGCTCTACGCCCGCCGGCCCTCGCTCGAGACCGCGCTCGACGCGTGGCGCGCCGCGCCGCACCACACCATCGTGAAGCTCGGCCCGTTGGGCAGCCGGTGGCTCGCGCGCGACCGCGACGTGCGCGCGCCGGCGCCGCGCGTGCGCGCCCTCGACAGCACCGGCGCGGGCGACGCCTTCAACGGCGGCTTCCTCTGCGGCGTGCTGCGCGGGATGCCGCCCCGCGCGTGCCTGCGCCTCGGCAACTTCGTCGGCGCTCGCTCCACCCGGCACGCGGGCGGGCTCGACGGCTTGCCCGGCCGCGCCGACGTGCCAGCGGCGCTTCGCCCCTCCGCCTGACACCATCATGAAACTGGCCATCATCGGCGGCGCCGGCGTCCGCGTGCCGCTGCTCGTCAACGGGCTGGTGCAGTCGCGCCTGCCCGTCACGGACATCGCGCTCTACGACACCGACCTGGAGCGCCGCGATGTCATCGGCGGTCTCGCCGCGCGCTTTGCCGGCTCCGCCCGCTTGTCCACGAGCGAGAGCGTCAGCGAGGCGGTGGAAGGCGCCGACTACGTCTTCCTCAGCATCCGCGTCGGCGGCATCGAGGGCCGGGCCCGCGACGAGGCGACCGCGCTGCGACACGGCGTGGTGGGGCAGGAGACGGTGGGCCCGGGCGGCTTCGCCATGGCCCTGCGCACGATCCCGGCGCTCGTCGGCTACGCACGCGAGGTGGCGCGGCGCGCGCCCTCGGCCTGGATCGTCAACTTCACCAACCCGGTCGGCATCATCACGCAGGCCGTGCGGGCGGCCACCGGCGCGCGCATCATCGGCATCTGCGACACGCCGACCGAGCTGTTTGAGCAGGTGGCCCACGCGCTCGACGTGCCGTCGGCCGAGTGCCACTTCGACTACTTCGGGCTCAACCACCTCGGCTGGGTCCGCGAGGTGTACCACCGGGGCGCCCCGCAGCTCGCGCGGCTCTGGGACCGGCCCGACCTGCTGCGCCGCTGCTATCGCGCGCCGCTGTTCGAGGCCGAGCGGCTGCAGCGCCTGCGGCTGCTGCCCACCGAGTACGTCTACTACTACTACCGATCGCGCGAGGCCTTCGAGAACGTGTCGCGCGCCGGCACGAGCCGCGGGGCCGTCATCGCGCAACTCAACGCGCAACTCTTCGCCGACCTGCGGGCGGGGCAGAAGGATCCCGTGGCCACCTACGAGGCCTACCTCGCCGCGCGTGACGGCGGCTACATGCAGATCGAGTCGGGCGCGACCGCGCCGCTCGGCCGCTCGCCGTGGACCGAGCTGACCGGCTACGACAAGATCGCGCTGCAGACGGTGAGCGCCATCCACTTCAACACCGGCGCCGTCATCCCGCTCAACGTCGAGAACCGCGGCAACCTGCCCGAGCTCGAGCCGGGCGACGTGATCGAGGTGCCGTGCGTGGTGAACGCCAACGGCGCCCTGCCGCTGCACGCCGGGCCGATGCCAGACGCGGTGCGCGACCTCGTCGTGGCCGTGAAGGCCTACGAACGCGCCACCGTGGACGCCGGGCTGTCGGGCGGCCGCGAGGCCGCCGTCGACGCCCTGGCCCTGAACCCGCTCGTCGCCGGCCGAGAGGCGGCCGCCGACCTCGTCTCCGCCCTGGGGGCCGCATGAGCCACGACACCTCCGCCACGCCCGGCCCGGTCACCACCCTCGATCGCAGCATGGGCCTGCTGCCGGCCACCGCCACCAACATCATCAGCATGGTGGGCATCGGCCCCTTCCTCACCATCCCCGTGATGATCGCGGTGATGAACGGCCCGCACATCATGTATGCCTGGGTCGTCGGCGCGTTCATCGCGCTCTGCGACGGCCTCGTCTACGCCCATCTCGGCGCGGCGCTCCCAGGCTCCGGCGGCCCTTACCTGTACCTCCGAGAGGCGTACAAGCCGTTCGGCCTCGGCCGGCTGATGGCGTTCCTCTTCATTTTCCAGACGATCCTCGTCGCGCCGCTCTCGGTGGCCGGAGGCGCCGTCGGCTTCGCCGACTACCTCGGCTTCGCCTGGGTCGGCCTCAGCGGCTGGCAGCACCACCTCGTCGCCGCCCTCGTGTGCCTCGGCATGACCGCCCTGCTCTACCGCGACATCAAGTCGGTGAGCCGTCTCACCGTCATCATGCTGGTCGTCGTCTTCGTCACCGTCGGCTGGGTCATCGTCGCGGGGCTCTTCACCTTCTCCTTCGAGCAGGCGTTCAACTTCCCGCCGCAGGCGTTCACCTTCGACCGCAGCCTGATCGTAGCCATCGGCGCGGCCTCCGTGCTCGCGATGTACAGCTACGGCGGCTACAACCAGGTCTGCAACATCGGCGAGGAGATTAAGAACCCGACGAAGACCATCCCGCAGTCCATCGTCCTGTCGATCGTCGTCGTCGCCGCGGTCTACATGCTGATGACGATGGTCATCACCGGGCTGATTCCATGGGAGGAGGCCAAGGAGTCGACGAGCGTGGCCTCGGTGTTCATCGCGCGCACGTTCACCGACGCCGGGCAGGGCCGCATCGCCGGCCTCGTGATGACGGCGCTCGTCCTGTTCGTCGCCGCCGCGTCGCTCTTCGCGGTCATCCTCGGCTACTCGCGCGTGCCGTTCGCCGCCGCGCGCGACGGCGACTTCTTCAGCGTGTTCGCCAAGGTGCACCCGACCAAGCACTTCCCGCACGTGTCGCTGCTGGTGATCGGCATCATCTCGGTGCCCTTCTGCTTCTTCACGCTCGGCCAGCTGGTGAACTGGCTCATGCAGGTGCAGATCCTGCTGCGGTTCATCTGGCAGTGCGGCGCGGTGATCCTGCTCTACGAGTACCGCAAGGACATCGCGCAGCCGTTCAAGATGTGGTTCTACCCGCTGCCGGCCCTGGTGTCGGCCGCGCTCTGGACCTACCTGTTCTTCACCGGACCCACCGAGGGCATTGTCTTCTCGGTGCTGTTCTTCGCGGCCAGCGTCGGCGCCTACTTTCTGTTCCTGAGGTCGAAGGCGCCGCAGGCGCAGGCGTGAGGCGCGTGTCGTGAACGGCGCGCCGCCCGCGACGAAAGGCCGACGATGACGCTTGCCGCCCCGGTGTTGATGCTCGCGGCCGACCACCGCTGGCAGCTCGAAGAGTGGTGCGACGCCAACGGCGTGGACCGCGCGCGCATTCCCGAGGCCAAGGCCGCCGTCGCGGAGGGCTTCCTGCGCGCGCGCGAGCGGTAGGCGGAGGTGCGCGCGCACGGGGCGCTGCTCATCGACGAGCAGTACGCAAGCGTCCAGGTGGCCGCCGCGCGCGCCGCCGGCATCAGCGTGGGCGTGCCGGCCGAGTGGCCGGGCTCCTTTCCCCTGCGCTGGGCCGCGGAGCCCATGGAGCGGGCGCTGACCGGCACCTTCGTCAAGGTGCTCGTGCGGCACCGTCCCGACTACGCCCCGGCGACCGTCGGGGCGCAACTCGGTCACCTCAGGACGCTGTCGGCGTGGTGCCGCGGCCACGGCCAGCCGCTCGTGCTCGAAGTGGTCGTCCCGAGGGCCGGCGAGCCCGAGGACGACTTCGAGTCGGTCGGCCGCTCCCCGATCGTGGCGGCCTACGTCAGGCGCGCCTACGCGGAGGGCATCGTTCCCGAGTTCTGGAAGATGGAGGGCACGACCAGCGCCGAGGCCGCCGCCGTCGTCGATGCGGCGATCGCCGAGCAGCCCGCGCCGCGGTTCCTCGTGCTCGGCAAGGGCACCGGGGCCGACCTCGTGGTGCGCTGGTTCGCGACGGCCAAGGGCATGCGCACGGCGGCCGGATTCGCGGTGGGGCGAACCATCTACATGGCGCCGGTCTCGGCCTGGTTGACGGGCGGCTTGACGCGCGAGGCCGCCGTCGAGTTGGCCCGTGACCGGGTCGCGCCTGCGGTGCGCGGTGCCGAAGCCGCCGCAGCCCACCGCCTCGGACAGGCCGCCGATGCTGCCGAACCCGTGGTTGTCGAGCAGCAGGATGGTCATCCGCGCGTGTTCCTGCACGGCGGTGACGACCTCGCTCGACATCATCAAGCAGGACCCGTCGCCCACCATCACGTAGGTCTCGTGGTCGGGCGCCGCCAGGCTCACCCCGAGCCCGCCCGCGATCTCGTAGCCCATCGTCGAGTAGCTGTACTCGAAGTGATAGGTGTTGGGGCGCGTGGCGCGCCAGAAGCGGTGGAGGTCGCCGGGAAGGCTGCCGGCAGCACCCACCACCGTGTCCTGGTCGCCGGCGAAGACGTTCAGCACGCCAATCACCGCGTGCTGCGTGAGCGGCCGGCCGTCCTCCGCCGAGACGACGGCATCGACCTCGGCGTCCCAGGCGGCGCGCAGCTCGGCGACCCGCGCGCGGTAGGCGTCGGGGGCCCGCCACGCACCGGCGCCCTCGACGAGCAGGGCAGCGAGTTCGTCGAGCGTCACGCGCGCGTCGCCGGTCAGCGGCAGCGCGCCGGCCTTGTGCGCGTCGAGTTCGCCGACGTTGATGGCGACGAAGGTCACCGCCGGGTTGGCAAACGCGGTGCGGGAGGCGGAGGTGAAGTCGCTCAGCCTCGTACCGACCAGCAGCACGACGTCCGCGTCGCGCGCGTGCGATTGGCCGCGAGACTGCCGGTGACCCCCATCGCCCCGAGCTGCTGCGGGTGGTTCCACGGCAGGCTGCCCTTGCCGGCCTGCGTCTCGGCGACGCCGATGCCCGTCGTTTCGACGAACCGGCGCAGAGCATCCGTGGCCTCGCTGTAGAGCACCCCGCCGCCCGCGACGACGAGCGGGCAGCGGGCGCGCGCGAGGCGCGCCGCGGCCTCGCGGACGAGCCCGGCGTCGGGGCGAGCGCGGGGAATCCACCACACGCGCTTCTCGAAGAGGCCGGCCGGGTAGTCGAAGGCCTCCGTCTGCACGTCCTGCGGCAGGGCGAGCGTCACCGCGCCGGTGTCGGCCGGAGAGGTGAGCACCCGCATCGCTTCGAGAAGCGCGCTGACGAGCTGTTCGGGACGGTTGACGCGGTCCCAGTAGCGCGAGACCGGCTTGAAGCAGTCGTTCACGGAGACGTCGCGCGAGGCGGGCGACTCCGGTTGCTGCAGCACCTGGTCCGGCCGGCGATTGGCGAAGATGTCGCCTGGCAGCAGCAGCACCGGAATGCGGTTCACCGTGGCGGCGGCGGCGCCGGTCACCATGTTGGTGGCGCCCGGGCCGATCGAGCTCGTGCACGCCCAGGCCTGCAGGCGGTTGCGGCGCTTCGCGTATGCGATCGCGGCGTGCACCATCGCCTGCTCGTTGCGAACGGGCACGTAGGGGAGGCGGTCGCAGGCTTGCAGCAGCGCCTGCCCGACGCCGGCGACGTTGCCGTGTCCGAAGATGCCGAACACGCCAGGGAAGAAGCGGTGCTCGACCTCGTCTCGGGCCACGTACTGGTGCGACAGGAACTCGCCGAGTGCCTGCCCCATGGTCAATCGCCTGGTGATTACGACGCGCCTCCGGGCGGGGCGAAACGAAGGGGATGGGGGGAGAACGACGCGCCGACGCGGACGCCGGTCCTGGAGGGGGAGGGACCGGCGCCCGCCCGGCGTACGGCTACTTGGCCGCTTGCGCCGCAGGGCTCTTGGAGAGCGCGAGGACGTTGGCCAGCAGCCGGTACGCACCAGGCACGCCGTAGGGCAACTGCCGGTGGAACGCGTACGCGAAGTAGGTGTAGTTGCCCTTGCCGTGCCTGGCCCAGAGCCAGCCGCCCTTCTGCGGCGCCTGGCCCTTGTCCCAGGTCTCGATGATCGGCGTGTAGGCGGCGTCCCAGCCGGCCCAGAACTTCGAGCCGCGCTGCTCGACCCAGCCGTCGAAGTCGGCCTTCGTGATCTTGTTCGGCCAGTTCAGCGCCTGGGAATCGGGGGCCAGGATGTTCACCGGCGAGTCCTCCTCGGTCACCTCCTCGGCGCGCTGGCCGTGCTGGGCGGGGAACGGCGCGAACTTCTCGGGGATGAGTTCCTGGGTGTTGTAGAGGACGACCAGGTTGCCGCCATCCTTCACGTAGTCGAGCAGCCGTTGGTTGTAGGTCTTAAGGTCGTCGCGCACCGCGTAGGCGCGCGTGCCCGTCACGATCGCGTCGAACTGCTTCAGGTCGGCAGAGGCCAGCATGCGTTCGTCGAGCAGCGTCACCCTGTAGCCGAGCTGCGCGATGCCCGCGGGGTTGGTGTCGCCCACGCCCATCACGTAGGCGACGTTCAGGTTCGGGGCCGTCGCGACGTCGATGCCTTTCACCTCGGCGGTGGCGGGACGATAGAGATAGCGCACTTCGAGGTCGCGGTGGTCGATCACCTCGTAGCCTTCGCGGTACTCGCGCCCGTTGGCCGTGGCGACGGCCTGCACCGCGTAGGCCTTCGTCTCGAGAGTGGGCACCGACACGGTGAAGGCGAAGTTGGCCTTCTCACCCGCCCGGTTGAACGACAGCGCGTGCTGCGCCGGCGAGGCCGTCCACCCGGCAGGCAACGAGAGCGAGAGCTGGCCGGTGATCGTGCCCTCGTTGTTGTTGAGCACCTCCACCTGCAGTTGCACCTGCTTGGTGGCGGCCGCCAGCGGGATCACCGCCGCGCCTGGCGCGACGCTCACGCTCAGCGCCGGGACGACGCGCAGCTCGCGGAGGGCGTCGCCGTAGGGGAGCTTCGCCTCGCGGCGGCGCACCACCTCGCGCGCCTCGACGGGCACGCCGTTGACGGTGTACTTGGCGACGGCGACCACCGGCAGCGTCGAGGCCGGACGGCCGAAATGCTTCATGTCGTCGATCTTGTAGATGTTGTCCCGCACCGTCGGGCGCACGAAGTAGGGCTTGCTGCTGAGCGCGGCATCGGAGGCGACCGTCACCGTAAACCGCTGCGCGGCCGACTCGTTGAGGCCCAGGGCTGCCATCGCCCCGGCGCCCTTCTCCACCTTCCAGCCTGCGGGCACGTCGAGGGCGAGAGCGGTGGGCGTCACCGTCACGTTGCCGCGGTTGGTGAAGCGCGTGCGCACCTCGAAGGTCTGGCCCGGCACCGGCGCGGCCATGGCCGGCGGTGGCGCGAAGGCCGCCATCGGCCCGGTCGGCTCCGGGGCGTCTGCCGGCTGGGCGCGTGCTGTGAAGGCGACGCCGAGCGCGGTGTTGATGGCGCCCTGGAACTGGTCTTCCTTGATCCGCAGCATGTGCAGCGCGTCGGGATCCTGGATGCCCGTGATCGCCTTGCGCGTGGCGGCGAGACCCTCGGCCAGCGCCGGTACGGTCGCCAACGGATCGCGCATCGAGAAGGCGGCCACGGCCTTCTTCACCGCCGCGTCGATGGCGGCGAGCAGCGGCGCCGCGCCGGCGGGCTCGGGCTTGCGCAGCGTCTTGAACATGCCAGGCAGGCTCGTGTCGATGCCGTCGAAGAACGTCTCCTCCTTAGCCGGCCCCTCGACAACCGACGCCGTCCGCTTGTAGTAGCCCGGCGCGGGCCCGGCCTGCGGGTTGTAGCGGCCGCTGGTCTGGCTGCGCTGGAAGCTGAGCCCGAGGCGCGCGAAGTCGCTGTAGGACGCGCCGATCCACGGGCTGTACTCGCCCGGGTCCACCTTCACGTGCCAGTCTTCCTCCTCGCGCATGCCGCCGATGTAGACCTTGGCCGCCTGCCACGGGCGCAGCCCTTCGGCGATCTGCTCGGGGAACATGTTCGGGTCGGCCGCGGCCTTCCACGCCTCCTGCGTGAGCAGGCCGGCCGTCTGGTGGTTGCCGTGGCCGTCGCGCTGGTTGCCCTGGAAGCGCGAGACGATCACCAGCGGGCGCTCCATCCGGATGATGCGCACCACATCGCGCAGCACGTTGTCGCGGCCCCACATGTCGAAGGCCTCGTCGATGCTTTTCGAGAACCCGTAGTCGAGCACCGACGTGAAGTACTGCTGGTCGACGCCGTAGTAGCGGTTCGACACCAGCAGTTCCTCGGTGCGAATCAGCCCGAGCCCTACGAACAGCTGCGGGCCGATCGCGTTGTCGCCCGACTCGCCGCGGTTGAGCGTCACCAACGACACCCGCGCGCCGTGGCGGCGGCTGAGCAGCGCGAGCATCCCGCCGTGCTCGTCGTCGGGGTGGGCCGTGGTGTGCATGGCGCTGGCCGTGGTCTGCAGCTTCTGCAGCTTCTGCCACGTCCCGCTGGCGCCCTGGTCCTGCAGAAGGGTGGCGGAGCGGAGCGGGACGACGAGGGCCGCGACGGCCGCGACGGCCGCCAGGGGGCCGATGCGTCGGAACACACGATGCGATTGGGTGGTCATGCGGGTTCCTGCTTTCATGAGGACTCTACCGGAAAAGGGGCGGGGGCACCAGCGGCACGCGCGGGTCGGGCGGCGGCCACGCCTGGCGCAGCGCCGCGTAGCGCGGGTCGTCGGTGGCGGCCATCGAGCGCCACGAGCCCGCGAGCACGTTGAGGTAGTAGGCGTCGAAGCCGCAGGCCGTGACAAACGGGTGATAGCCCCCGTGGATGAGCAGCAGGTCGCCGTCCTCCACCCTGAAGGTCTCGTCCACCGAGCCGTCGGCTGTGTAGAGCCGCTGGAAGGCGTAGCCCTCCGGCGCGCTCAGGCGGAAGTAGTAGACCTCGTCGAGGTCGGCCTCGAGCGGCGGGGCGTCCACGTCGTGCTTGTGCGGCGGGTAGCTCGACCAGTTGCCGCCGGGCGTGAACACCTCGCAGATCATCAAGCGGTCGGCCGCCGCCGAGGGCGGCAGGATGTCGACGATCTGCCGCGTGGCGTTGCCGCCGCCACGCACCTCGAGGCCGCAGTCCTGGGGCCGAATCACGCGCGCGGGGTGCGCCGACGCGCTCGGGGCGCGGCAATCGGCCAGCTCGGTGCGCGTCGTCGCCTCCACGGTGAAAGGTGTTCCGGGCGGCAGGTACACCGCGTGGGGGTAGGAGGCGAACACGCCGTCGCGGGGGCCGAGGTGTTGGGAGGGACCTCCGTCCCATCGCACGTGGCACTCACCTGCGAGGCAGCACCAGGCAGCGCTCCTCGCCGCCGGTGTGGTGCTCCCACGTGTCACCCGCGGCCACCTGCCGCACGCTGAAGCCGATGAGCGGCCAGCCCGCCATCGCGGGCGTGATCTCGATCACACGCCCGAGGCGCCGAGGGCGAGGCGTTCGGAGTGGTGGAAGACCTGGCGCGTGGACATGGGCGTGAGGCCGGCCACGAAGATCGTTCGTGCCCCGGGCCTTTCAGACCCGGGGAGTGCCGGTCCTTTCAGGGTTGGGCGGCTGCCTAGAAATAGAACTTCACCGCCAGCTGTATCTCGCGCGGGGAGCCGGTGCTGCTGCTGATCTTGCCGAACGTCGCCGGGCTGGCGACGTTCGAGCCCGGGAGCCCGTAGTTGACGGTGTTGAAGAGGTTGAACACCTCCCAGCGGAACTCGGCCCGGCGGTTACCGCCCATGAGGATCGAACGGAACACCGAGAAGTTCACCGACTTGAACCCTGGGCCGCGCATCGTGTTCACACCGCAGTTGCCGTAGGTGAAGGGCGTGTTGTCGGCGAAAGCCGTGGGGTCGAACCACTGGTCGATGGTCTGATCGAAGCCTTTGGGTAGCGGGTTGCCGACGCAGTTGGCCACCGTGAGCCGGCCCGAGCCCGTGGCCGCGCGGTCGTTGCCGCCGATGGTGAACGGCCGGCCGTCGCTGATCGTGACGATGCCGTTGACGTTCCAGTTGCCGGCGATCGCGCCGAGCACGCCGCCCGGGTCGCTGGCGCGGCCCTTACCGACGGGCAGCTCGTAGATGACGCTGGCCGTGAAGCGCTTGGGCACGTCGAAGGTGAGCGGGCCGTAGTTGCGATCGGGCTCGTAGGCGTTGATCGGGTACTGGCCGCCGCCGCTGCCGTCGGCGCTGAGGTGATCGAGGAAGTCGCCCAGCGCCCGCCCGTAGGTAAACTGGACGGTGTAGGCGAGGCCCTGGACGAAGCGCCGCTGCAGACGGATCTGCAGCGCGTGGTAGTCGGTCTTGCCGAAGGTGGCCACCTGCTGCAGGAAGGCCGAGCCGTAGCCGTACTGCCTGTACGGGAACGTGACCGGGCCGACGCCTGGCGTCGCGATGATGCCCTGGTTGAGGTTGAGCAGCCGGCGCCCGTTGCGCGTCCGGTTGCCGACGTACTCCACGGCGAGCACCGTGTGGGGCATCACCTCGTACTCGGGCCCGACGCTGAATTGCTGCACGACGGGCGTCTTCTGGTCGGGGTTCTGCAGGCGCCATTGCACCAGCGCCGGGTCGATGTTGGCCGCCGACACCGGGACGAAGCCGTTGCGCAGGATGGCCGCCGGCGCCTCGTTGCGCGAGAGGGCTTGAAGGACGACGTCGGCCAGTTGCGGCGGGTTGAGCGCCATCTGGCTCTCCGACCCGTAACGGTCGGTGTGCTGGTAGAACACGCCGAAGCCGCCGCGCACCACCATCTTGTCGGCGACGCGCCACGAGAAGCCCACACGCGGCGCGAAGTTGTTGCGATCCGGGTTGATCAGCGCCCGTTCGAAGATGGAGCCGTCCTTGGTCGCCGTGAAGGTCTTGCCCGTGGCCGGATCGATGTTGGTGAGCAGGCTGTTGCGGTCGAGCATCGGCGTGAAGTACTCGTAGCGCAGCCCGTAGCTGAGGGTGAGGGTCGGCGTCACGCGCCACGAGTCCTGGCCGTAGAACTGCCAGCCGTCCGTGTAGAGCTGGGCCTCGTGCAGCAGCGTCACGCGCTGCACGGTGGCCAGCCCGAGCAGGAAGTCGCCGATGCCGCTGTTGGTGTAGCGGCCGTTGGAGAAGGTCATCAGGCCGTTGAGCGCCGCCAGGTCGATGTAGTCGACCGAGTCGCGCCGGCGCTCGACGCCGAACTTGTAGTCGTGGCTGCCGCGCGTCCACGACAGGTTGTTGGAGAACTGCCAGACGTAGGAGGTCTGGAATTGCGGCCGGAAGAACGGGCCACCGATGCGCGTGAGGCCCCCGATGTTCAGGTGCGGCAGGCCGCCGCTGTACAACGGGTTCGTCGGCAGCCCGGTGATGCCGTACTGGGCGTTGACGTCGATGCCGAAGGCCCGGTGCACCACGTCGGAACTGATGTGGTTCCACGACGCGCGGAACTCGTTGACCATCGTGCTGCCGAGCACGCGCGTCCAGCCGATCACCGCGCTCTGGCCCTTGATGTAGTTGTTGCTGTTGAAGTCGCCCGAGGCCACGGGGTCGCCGAGCAGCGGCTCCTCGAGGCGCGTGGTGTCCGACAGGCTGTAGCGGCCGAACAGGCGGTCGCGGCCCGCCAGCAGGTTCTGGTCCACGCGCAGGTCGAGCTGGTCGACCTGTTCGTCGATGGCCTGGTTGTTGATGAAGTTCGGCAGGCCGAAGGACCCCGGCTGGCCCTCCCGCGCCTGCGCCGACGGGATGTTCGGCTTCGGGTAGAGCTGCATGATCCTCATGGCCACCGGGTCGAGGCACGACGGGCTGATCGTCTTCGTGACCGTGTTCACGCAGCCGGGCGCAAAGACCGTCGCCTGCAGCGCGATCGGCAGCTCGATCAGGTTGCCCTGCCGCATGAGCGCGGTCGGGACCGTCGCCTGGCCCGTCAGCTCGCGGTCGGTGCGCGTACCCTGGTAGGAGGCGAAGAAGAACGTGCGATCGCGGAAGATGGGGCCGCCGAGCGTGCCGCCGAAGATGTCCTGCCGGAAGGCCGCCTTGGCGAGGCCCGCCCGGTTGTTCTCCCAGCGGTTGGCGTTCATCGCCGCGTCGCGGAAGAACTCGTAGACGTTGCCGCGGAACGCGTTGGTGCCCTGCTTGATCGAGGCGTTGATGACCGCGCCGGCCGCGCGCCCGAACTCGGCCGAGTAGGTGCGCGTCTGCACGCGGAACTCCTCGAGCGCGTCCACCGGCGGCTGCACCACTTGCACGGAGCGCTCCTGCAGGTTGGTGGTGAACGAGTTGTTGTCGGCGCCGTCGAGCGTGTAGTTGTTCCACGTCGCGAAGTTGCCGTTCGCGTTGAACCCGCTCTCCTCGCCTCGGTTGCTGATGCCGGCCGGGGCCGGCGCGACGCCCGGCGCCAGGAACGCCAGCTCGGCGTAGCGGCGCCCCAGCAGCGGGAGATCGGTGATGGTGCGCTGGGTGACCGCCAGGCCGATGCCGGCCGTCTGCGTCTGCAGCACCTCGGCGCGCGCCGAGACCGTCACGTTCTCGGAGATGTCGCCCACCTCGAGGGTGAAGTCCACCTGCAGCCGCTGCTGGACGTTGAGCGTCACCCCCTGCTGGATGACGCGCTTGAAGCCCGGGATCTCGGCGGCCACGGCATAGGCGCCGATCTTCAGGTTCGGCAGCACGTACTCGCCGCGATCCGAGCTGATGGCGACGCCCGTGGTGTTGGTGCCCTGCTGCGTCGCGGTGACCGTGACGCCCGGCAGCACGCCGCCGGAGGCATCGCGCACGGTGCCGACGATCGACCCCGTGTCGATCTGGGCGCGGGCGGGGGTGGCCGACCCGACAAGCAGTCCGAGGGCCAAGCCTGCGACCAGTCCTGCTGTCATCCTTGCTGTCATGCGTTGTCTCCTTGACTCTCCACCGAAAGGGAACCGTCTTGCCTCAGGCGCGCTGCGGACCGGTCGCGGCCGGAGCACGATAGACCGTATTGTAGCATGATCTTTAAAAATTCGCCTTCGCCGAGCACTCTGACCCCGAGCGTGCGGGCACGGGCGAGCTTGGAACCGGGGTTTTCGCCAGAAATGACAAAGTTCGTCTTTTCCGAAACGCTTTCGGCAATCTCGCCGCGACTTTTTGATGTCTACTCGTCTTCACTCGAAATGTCCTTCCTGCGTCAGCGCGTGTTGGTGTAGGCGCCGAACTCTCTGCTCTGTAGGTACGGACATTTCGAGTCTTTTGTTTACTGTCGAACCGCAAACGCGCTTGTACTGAGTCTAAGCCGAAGTTCCTTCTGCTTTGAGTTCTTCTGAGGGACGGAAGTGGAGCGTTTTTAATGGGTTGCGGTGATCTGGGGCGTATTTGGTTAGACTGAATGGGGTCCCATCCAGCGCGACCAGCCGCCAGCCCCGCCAGCACGCGTCGTGATGGCGCCGGCGGTTCGCTCGCGGGCGCAACGCGCGCTGCATCAGCTCCGCAAAGATCTCCCACGGCAGGCGGGCGCGGCGATCCGACCACGAACGGTCGGCCAGCGGCGCGCCGAACAGGTGGAAGAAATGGTCCGCCAGCGTACCGGCGCCGTTAAGGCATTAGGTTTACGCCAACGCCCGCACGATATCCGAGCGCGTGATGACGTAGGTTTCGTCGCTCTTGAAGTCGCGGACCAGCACGGCCGGGTTCTCGGACGTCAGCATCGACGCCAGGGCGTCGATGCCGGTCGAGATGTCGGCGAACGGGAAGGCCTGCTGCATGATGGTTTCCACCGGCTGCGTGCGGATCGACGGGTCCTTCACGAGCGCGGAATACAGGCGCGATTCGTTGATCGATCCCACGAGGCGGCCGGCCTGCATCACCGGAATCTGCGAGAAGTCGTGCTCGGTCATCACCTGCACCGCGCGGGCCACCGTGTCGCTGTGTTCGATCGACAACATCGGCACGGTCTTTTTCGCCGACACGAGGTTCCGCGCGGTAAGGCCCGACTTGTCGAGGTACCCCATCGCGAGCATCCAGTCGTTGTTGAACATCTTGCCGAGGTAACGCGTGCCGTGGTCGTGGAAGATCACGACCACCACATCGCCCGCCTTGAACCGGTCCTTCATCTGCAGCAACCCGGCCATGGCCGACCCGGCGGAGTTCCCCGCGAAAATGCCTTCCTCGCGCGAGATACGGCGTGTCATCACGGCCGCGTCCTTGTCGGTGACCTTCTCGAAGTGGTCGATGATCGAGAAGTCCACGTTCCGCGGCAGGAAGTCTTCGCCGATCCCCTCGGTCACGTACGGGTAGATCTCGTTCTTGTCGAAAATGCCGGTCTCCTTGTACTTCTTGAAGACTGACCCGTACGTGTCGATGCCCAGGATCTGGATCTTCGGGTTCTTCTCCTTCAGAAACCGCCCGGCGCCGCAGATCGTGCCGCCAGTGCCGACACCCACCACGAGGTGGGTGATCGTGCCGTCGGTCTGGTCCCAGATCTCGGGCCCCGTCTGTTCGTAGTGGGCCTGCGAGTTCGACAGGTTGTCGTACTGGTTCGCCTTCCAGGAATTGGGCGTGTCGCGCGCCAGGCGCGACGACACGGAGTAGTACGACCGCGGGTCTTCCGGCTCGACGTTGGTCGGGCACACAATGACCTCGGCGCCCAGGGCCTGCAGGGCGTCGATTTTCTCCTTCGACTGCTTGTCGGTGGTCGTGAAGATGCACTTGTAACCCTTGACGACCGCGGCGATGGCGAGGCCCATGCCCGTGTTGCCGGAGGTGCCTTCGATGATGGTGCCGCCGGGCTTGAGACGACCGTCCCGCTCGGCGTCTTCGATCATCTTCACGGCCATCCGGTCCTTGATCGAGTGGCCGGGATTGAAGGTCTCGACCTTGGCCAGCACCGTGGCAGGGATCACGCCCCGGGTGATGGCATTGATGCGCACCATGGGGGTGTGGCCGATGGCTTCCAGGATGTTGTTGCAGATATTTTTGGGCACGGGAGGCGTCCTTCCGTGCTTGATTCTATAATGCGCGCATGCACCGCATCGTCCCCGTTCTGTTGTTCGCCCTGCTCGGCCTTTCCTCGTCCGCGCAGGCGCCGTATCCCACGAAGTTCTCGCCGGAACTCGCCGCCCGCGCCGACGTGAAGCAGGCGTTGGCGTTTATCGACCGGGAGTTTGACGCCCAGGTGGCCGAGTGGATTCACCTGACCGAAATTCCCGGCACGTCCGGCCACGAGCAGCAGCGGGCCGAATACGTGAAGGCCGAACTCGTGAAGCTCGACCTCACGCCTGAAACCGACGGGATGGGGAACGTCTGGGCCAGACGCCCGGGCACGGGGGGCGGCCCGACGGTGGTCTTCGCCGCGCACATGGACACCGTGCATCCGCTCGACACGCCACTCAAGGTGCGGCGCGAGGACAACGGCACCCTGCACGCGCCCGGCATCTTCGACAACACCGCATCGATCACCAACCAACTGCAGACATTGCGCGCGATGCGCGAGGCGAAAATTCAGACCAGGGGCGACGTCATCTTCCTGTTCACGGTGCAGGAGGAAATCGGCCTCAAGGGCATGTATTACTGGCTGGAGCAGCACCCCGGAGTGACAGACATGCTGGTGGCGGTGGATGGCGGCCTCGGCGCCGTCAACTACGGGGCGCTCGGCATCTACTGGTCGCGCATGAAGTTCACCGGCGAGGGCGCGCACACGCTGAACTCGCGTGACCAGCCCAATACGGTGCGGGCGGCCGCCGAGTGCATCACCCGCATCTACACCATCCCGCTGCCGCCCGTGGATGACCCGGTGCCCGCGATCTACAACGTCGGCGGCATGCTCTCTGGCGGCAACGTGGTGAACGCGGTTCCCCAGGAAGTCACCTTCACCGTCGACCTGCGCACGGTCGATCCCGAGATGCTCCAGCAGCTCGACGCGACCATCGTCGGCAAGTGCGAAGCGGCGGGAAAGGAGCACAAAGTGACGTTCGTGCGCGAGTGGATCCAGAAGTCGGAGGCGGGTGGCAGGCCCGAACAGCTCACCGCGCAGCGCGCGCATCCGCTGGTGCAGACGGCCGTGGACGTCCTGCGCTTCCTCGACGTCCCGATGCCCGCCGGCCGCGAGGCCATCCCCACCGGTTCGACCGACGCGAACGCCGGCGTCGTGCGGAAGATTCCGTCAATCTCCGTCGGCCGGTCACGCGGCGGCGCGGGTCACACCCTGCAGGAGTGGGCGCACATCGACTCGGCACGAACAGGCACGGAGCAGCTCGTGCTGCTGGCGGTGGCGCTGGCGGAGCCGGCGGGTCGATAAGTTCTCACACGAGGCGTGCAGGGCCTGGACCTCTGGACCTCTGGACTTACAATGGTCCTTGTCCATGAAGGTCTGCCTCGCCACGGTTCACGCGTACCAGAACTCGCTGCCGCTGGCGCTGCTGTATCTGAAGGCCACCCTGGTCGAGCAGCACGGGCATCCGTTCGCTGATGTCGAGATCGTCGAACTGCCGCCGAAGACCGAGCCCGCGGCGCTGGCCCGGCAACTGGCGGATCGCAATCCAGACGTCGTCGGACTGTCCTGTTATATCTGGAACGGCCGCGACCTGATCGCCGCGGCGCGCGAACTCAAGACGCTGCGCCCAGGCGTCCGCATCGCCCTCGGTGGGCCCGAAGTCGGCCCCGTGGCCAGAGACGTCCTCTCCGCGCAACCGGCGATCGACGTCGTCGTCAAGAGCGAAGGCGAGGTGCCGTTTGCCGGGATCATTGATGCCTGGAAGGCTGGCCGCGAGCTGGACGAGGTCGCGGGTATTTGTTTCCGGCGCGATGACCAGATCATCGACACGCCGGACGCCACGATCGTGCGTGACCTTAACCTGTTGCCGTCGCCGCACCAGGAGCAGTACCTCTCGGCGTTCAGCGGAAAGGTTGCGTCGATCGAAACCCAGCGCGGGTGTGTCTTCCGCTGCAACTTCTGCTTCTATAACAAGGACCTGTCGATCCGGAACCGTCGCTTCGATCTCGATCGCGTCAAGGCCGAAATTCTGTTCTGGCTGAATCGGGACGTGCATTCCATTTACCTGATGGACCCGGTGTTCAACCTGAACGTCAGCCGCGCGAAGGAGATCTGCCGGTTCATCGCGGAGCACAATCACCGCAAGATCAGGGTGCACTCCGAGATCTGGGCCGAGTTCATGGATGACGAACTGGCGGCGCTGATGGCGGAGGCGAACTTCTACTGGGTTGAGGTCGGCCTGCAGACCACCGACGACACGACGTTGGCGGCCGTCGAGCGGCGCTTGCGGATGACGCCGTTTCTGGAAGGCGTCGAACACCTCAAGCGGCACAAACTCCACTTCGAACTGCAGCTCATCTACGGTCTGCCGTGTGAGACACCCGAATCGTTCCGGCGGTCCCTCGACTTCGCCGCGCGGCTTGAGCCGTCGGAGTTGAGCATCTTCTGGCTGCTCGTGCTGCCCGGCACCGAACTCTGGCGCAAAGCCGGGTCGTTGGGGTTGACCTTTGACCCCGATCCTCCGTCCACCGTGCGGTCGCACCCGTCGATGCCCGCCGAGGTGATCGCCGCCGATACCCGCCTCGTCGAGGTGGCCAACGCCGTGGGACGGTTGAAGACCCTCCGTATCCTTCAACGGGAGCCCGGCATCTCACTGTCGACGATCGTGGACGCCTGGAACGTCTGGCGCGACGCGCATGGCCTGCCGCAACTGACCGGGACCGTGATGCGCGATTTCATCGCAGAGTTCTGCGGCACCCACGGCATTCCGTCGCCGTTTTATGAAGCGATGATCGCCATGGAATTCTCGCCTGACGCGCCGACGTCCGGCCGCACCGCCCCAGGGTCAGATCCGCGCACGTATCCCGAGCCCGTGTCGGCCACGGCTCACTGAGGTTCACGCATGTCGATTCGTCCTGTCTCCCGCATCGTTCCCGCCCAGCCCACGCTTGAAGGCGCCGGCGTCAAGCTGCATCGCGCCTTTGGCTTCGGCAACACGGGCGAGTTCGATCCGTTCCTGCTGTTTGACGACTTCAGGGGCGAACAGCCGAACGATTACCTCGCGGGATTTCCGTGGCATCCGCACCGGGGCATCGAAACGATCACCTACGTGCTGGCGGGCACGGTCCATCACGGCGACAGCCTCGGCAACGAAGGCGCGCTTACCGCCGGCGACGTACAGTGGATGACCGCGGGCAGCGGCATCATTCATCAGGAAATGCCACAAGGCGACCCCGACGGCCGCATGCACGGCTTCCAGCTCTGGGCGAACCTGCCCGCGTCACTCAAGATGACGACACCGCGCTACCAGGAAGTCACCGCCACCGACATCCCGGACATCGTGGATGACGATGGGGCGCGGGTGAAGGTGGTGTGCGGCAGCTTCTGGGGCAAGCGGGGGCCGGTGGACGGCATCGCCGCCGATCCGATCTATCTCGACGTCTCCGTACCGCCGGGGCGACGCAAAACGCTGCCGGTGGAAACGACCCGCCACGCATTCGCCTACGTCTTCGCGGGCGCCGGATCGTTCCGCGACGCCTCGAAGCCCCAGGGTGTGCTCACCGACACGACCGGCGTGGACATCGACGACACACCCGTCCTGGATCTCACGGGTAACCGGTCGCTGATCCTGTTCGACCGTGGCGATGAAGTCACCGTACAGGCGGGGCCGGAAGGCATTCGCTTCCTGCTGGTGTCGGGCAAACCGCTGGGCGAACCCGTCGCCTGGCACGGACCGATCGTGATGAACTCTCAGGACGAGATCCGCCAGGCGCTGTCGGACCTGCGCCAGGGCACGTTCATCCGCACGCAATGAGCTCGTAGCTGATTTGCCGCAAATCAGCTACGAGCTCATTGTTTCTTGCCAATTTCCTGATACAGAATCGCCGCCGAGACGACGCCGCCGTGGAAGTTGTTCAAGTCGAGTTTTTCGTTCGGCGCGTGAGCGTTTTCGTCCGGCAGTCCGACACCGAAGAGCACCGACGGGATGCCGAGTTCCTCCTGGAACGTGGACACCACCGGAATTGATCCGCCTTCGCGGCAAAACACCGGCGTCCTGCCGAATCCCTGTTCGATCGCCCGGCCCGCCGCGCGGACGTAGCTGTTGTCGAAGTCGGCCATCCACGGCTTGCCGCCGTGCATGCGCGTCACCTTCACGGTCACGGTCTTCGGCGCGATGCGCGCCATGTACTGTTCGAACAGTTGCGCAATCTTGTCGGGGTGCTGGTCGGGCACCAGTCGCATGCTCACCTTCGCCATCGACACGGCCGGCAGCACGGTTTTCGCGCCTTCGCCCGTGAACCCTGAGAGCAACCCGTTCACCTCGAAGGTCGGCCGGCCCCAGCGGCGCTCCAGCGTCGTGTAGCCAGACTCGCCGAACAGCTTCGGCACGCCCAGTTCCTTGCGGTAGCGCGTGTCGTTCCACGGCAGCTTGCGCCACTCGGCGCGTTCCTCCTCCGTCATCGCGCGCACGTCGTCGTAAAACCCGGGAATCCTGATGCGGCCGCCCTTGTCGCGCATCTGCGCCAGCATCTGCGCCAGCACCATCGCCGGATTCGCGACCGACCCGCCGAAGAGTCCCGAGTGCAGGTCGCTGTTCGATCCGCGCACGTCGATCTGGAAGTACACCAGTCCACGCAGGCCGTAGCAGATCGACGGAATGCCGCGGTCGAACATCGCCGAGTCGGAGATCACCACGACATCAGCGCCCAGCATCGGCTTGTTGGCGCGGATGAAGTCGTCGAGGTGTGCCGATCCCACTTCCTCTTCGCCTTCGATGATGACCTTGATGTTGACGGGCAGCCGGCCGTTCTGATTCATGTGCGCCTCGATAGCTTTGAAGTGCATGAAGACCTGGCCCTTGTCGTCGGCGGCGCCGCGCGCGTAGATCTCGCCGTCGCGCACGGTGGCTTCAAACGGCGGCGACTCCCAGAGATCGAGCGGATCGACGGGCTGGACGTCGTAGTGGCCGTAAAACAGAATGGTCGGCGCGCCCCCGGCGTGCAGCCAGTCGCCGTAGACCACGGGGTGGCCCGGCGTGTCGATCAGCCGGACGTTCTCGAGCCCGACCCGCGTCATCTCTTCCCCGGTCCATTCCGCGCACCGGCGCACATCGCCCCGGTGTTCAGGCAGCGCGCTGATGGACGGAATCGCCAGGTAATCCTTCAACTCGGAGACGTACCGATCGCGGTTGGCGTGGATGAAATCAATGATGTTCATCATGCTGCGACCAGCATATCGCACCACCCCGAAACTGGCGGAGCCCCTGGCAGAGGCGCAGGTGGCGCTCTAAACAGGAGTTCCTAGTGGCCAGGTAATCGTCACAGTTGCCAGTTGTCAGTTACCAGTTCAAGTAGGGGAAGGGGCCGCACAGCCGGCGCAGCGTCCTCCTTTGAACTGGGAACTCGCGCAATCAAGCAGTCCCCATGCCTAGCGTCCCTACCGCACGATATCGAACATCCGGCTGAACTTGATGACGAGGCTGCGATCGGTGCGCTCCGGGCGGTCGAACAGGTCGTAGAACCCGCGCGTGTCGTTGTAGACGATGAAGAGGCCGGTGTTGGCGGCCTGGAGCCAGCCGAAGCGCAGGTTCATCGACCACACGTCGGCGCGGTCGTTGTACTGCACGAGTGCCTGCACGAACGTGTTGGGGTTGAACGAGTAGCTCACGCGCGTGCGCACCAGGTTCGTCACGAAATCCCCGTACGGCAGCCTTACGTCGTTCCGGCTGTAGGTCACCTGCGTCGTGAGCGCCTTGCCCACGCGGAAGCGCAGCGTGGGGTTCAGCGTGACGCGGTCGCCGCCGAAGAAGCCGCCGATGAAGGTCTGCAGATTAAGGCTGACCGGCGCGCCCTGGTTCGTCATGAACACGAGCTGCGCTTCCTTGTGCTCGTAGGTGCCCGGGGGCACGATCACGCCGGGGAAGATCTCGAACGGCCGCCGCACGCCCTCGAGCGTGAGGTTCATGCCGGTGTGGAACTCGTACGCGTTGCGCAGCTCCCAGTGGCTGTCGATGTGCCAGAAGCCGGTCTCCTGAAAGCCGTCGAAGCCCCAGAAACCGCTGTATCTGATGTGGGGCCGCAGTTCCTGCATGCCGAGGAAGTTCTTCGGCCGGAAGCGCGAGAACAGCGAGATGTCCGGCTTGCGGTAGCCGCGCCGCGACAGGAACCCCACCTCCGGGTTGAACTGACCGGCCACCTCCTGGTACCCGATGTTGATGTCGACCCGCTGCAGGTTCGTGCGTGAGCGGATGTTGAAGGCGTAGTTGTCGCCGTCCACGCCGGGGGTGTCCGTCTGGGCGAGAAACCCGGAGAGGACGGTGTTCTGGCCGATGCCCCACCGGCCATCCACCGCGTACGTGCGGTTGTGGTCGTTGTCGCGCGCGAGATCGCCCGTGCCCTGGCGGTTGACGAAGAGCCCGCCAATGGCCGAGCGGTTTGGCAGATCCCGGCTGACCCGGATGGCGCCGAAGTTGTTGCTCGGCGTGGTGCCCGAGCTGGCCGTCTGCATGTTGAGGAGGCCGATGTTGTACGCGCCGGCCTTGCCCGACACGCGCGCGCCGCCGAGGATGGGAATGGCCTGACCGGCGCGGCCGATGCCGATGCGCCGGCTGAAGAACAAGTCCACCTCGCCGGGGTTGCCCACGGAGAAGAAGCCGGCGTTCTCGAGGAAGAACGGGCGCTTCTCGGGGAACAACAGGCTGAAGCGATCGAGGTTCACCTGCTCTTCGTCCACTTCCACCTGCGCGAAGTCCGTGTTGACGGTCGCATCGAGCGTCAGGCTCGGCGTCAGGTTGTACTTGAAGTCACCGCCGACGTCGCCGAGGTAGACGCCGTTGACCGGGCGCTCGCCTGACGTCAACGCGTGCCCGAGCACGTACGGCGTGAACCGGAAGTTGCGGAATGCCGGCGTGCGCACGCCGGCCACCGTGCCCGCCAGCGACAGGCGGTAGAGGTTGTACTGGCGCGGAATCGGCGACCAGAATGCGCGCTCGTTGCGCCGCCGGATGTTGCGCTGGAAGTTGACGCTCCAGATCTGCTCGGGCGCCGCCGGGTACCGCAGCGTCTTGAAGGGGATCGCGACCTCGGCCGTCCAGCCAATCTCGGTGATGCGCGTGCGCACCTGCCAGGCCCCGTCCCAGTTCAGGTTGAACCCGCTGCCCGAGCCGCCCATCTGCATGCGGCCGCCGCCGAGCCCGCCGCCGCCCTGGCCCTCGTTGGTCACCTGTCCGTCGTACTCGATGCCGGCCGGGTTGGTGCCGAACACGAACCCGTTCTGCCCGTCCCGGTACGTGTCGAAGATCATCCGGAAGCTGTCGGTCTCGTCGAGCGACGAATCGCGGCGCGAATCGGCCACGATGATGCCCGACGGGTTGCTGTCGTAGAGCACGACGCCGACGTACAGCGTGTCGTCCGTGAAGACCATGCGCACTTCCGTGCGCTGGGACGAAGGCTGCCCTTCGTCGGGTTGCTGCTGCCAGAACCCGGTGAGCACGGGGGCGTGGCTGTACGCCGGATCGTTCAGCACATCGCCGTCGAGCGCGGGCGCCTTGGCGACATGCACCGCCGAGCCTGCCGTACGCGCGGCTGCCGCCGGGGTCGGCGACTGCGCGCGCGCGGCGGACGCCGCAAGCACGACCACCGCAAGAGACAACACACACCACCGAACTGAACGCGCGATCACGGTACAACGCATGGCTGAAGATCGCTCCTCGTCAGGACAAACAGTTTCATGCTACTACTGACTGTCGAGATTTCCGCCCATGCCGCCGCTGACCTTCGAGCTGCCCCTGGGCGCCAGCGCCACACCCGTGTCGGCCACGCTATATCCGGCGCTGCCACCCGCGCGGTCGGGCCGTCTGCTCGTCCTCGCGCACGGCGCGCGGGCGGGCCAGCACAGCCCGTTCATGACGCGCTACGCGCGCGAGCTCGCCGCGCGCGGCCCGGACGTGGTGACGTTCAACTTCCCGTACATGGAACAGGGGCGCAACGCGCCGGACCGCGCGCTCGTGCTCGAGGAGACATTCAGAGACATCGTGGCCGCCGCCGCCACACATCCGCGTGTGGATGCGACGCGCGTGTTCATGGGCGGCAAGTCAACGGGCGGGCGCATGGCCACGCACCTCGCCGCGGCGCCCGAAGGGTGGCCGCTGGAGCAGGGGCTGCATCAGCGTCGTCCGCAGATACGCCGCGCCGGCGGATCCGCCCGTGCCAGGCTTGCTGCCGATCGTGCGCTTGACCATCTTCACGTGCCGGTACCGCCACTCCTGCATGCCCTCGTCGAGATCCACCAGGCGCTCGCAGATGCCGGCCGTCTTCGGATCCGTGCGGTAGATGTCGGTCAGGATCAGCTGCAGCTCCGGCGACGGCTCCACTGGCGCGCTGACATCGCGCGCGAGCAGAGCGGGGGGCACGGGGTGCCCTTCGCGGGAGAGGTAGCGCAGGAACGCGTCCCACAGGGTAGGCGCGGCCCACCGTTCCTCGAGCGCCGTGCGCGCGCGGCTGCCCTCGGCAAAGCGCTCGATGGCTGTGCGTGACTTGTGCCCGAGAAGAAACTCAAGCTGTCGGAACTGGTCCGACTGGAACCCGCTCGCTTGATCGAGCCGCTCCAGGAACGACTGGAACTCGAGGGGGATCATCGTTTCCAGGATGTCGATCTGCGCGACGAGCACCTTCAGGATGGTGAGGATGCGCTTCAGCGTGTGCTGGACCGCATGCGGGTCGTCAGCCTCGAGCAGACCCTTCACGCGGTCGAGTTCGTGAAGGATCTCCTTGAACCACAGTTCGTAGACCTGGTGAATGACGATGAAGAGGAGCTCGTCGTGCTCGGGGCCGTCAGAGTGCGGCTGCTGGAGCTGGAGCAGTTCGTCGATCTTCAGATAGGAGTTGTAGGTGACCGCCTGGCTCATGCGTCTAGACCCAAAACAAGCGCGTTTGCGGCTCGGCTGACGACGTGACGTGCGTGAAATCGTGACGCGGACCTCCCCCGCCGGCTCCATGTCCGCTTGCCCGTGGCGCTCGATTGTCGTCGGTCGGCTGATCCTCCATCCGCGTTGATGAGCGTTCAGTGCATCCGGGCCTCTCTATCCCGGTATCACGATCACACGACGGTGGTTCAGCAGCGCAGCGGCGTGCGGCACGCATCGAACCCGCGGAGCAAGACGGCCTGCCACGGAGTCCACGCGAGCAAACGAAAGACGAGCCGGCGACTCGTGCGGACGAGCTGCACGGGGATGAGCACACAGGCGTGCAGGAAGGCTTTGAATTCCATCCGCAGGACCGCGGCCTTCTCGGCGGCGTCGCGTGCGGCCCAGCGCCCCGTTTCCGGGAGCCGCAGCGCACACCACGCTTTCAGCG
>JBCKZS010000007.1:0-80000 GCA_038918905.1 Vicinamibacterales bacterium | reverse complement strand
GAACATCGCCCCGGCCAACACCAGTCCGAGAAACAGGGCAATCGCTGCGCTCGCGCTCAGGATGGTAGGAACTCCGCCGAACTCCGCGAAGTCTCGCGTCGCGGAGTACATGCTGGCGGCGAGGGTTGACACGGCTATGGCCAGTGCCAGCACCACGCCCACCACGCCCAGCGTCTTGTGCAGCTGATAGCCCCGCCATCTGATCAGGCTCGGCTGAATCACGAACAACAGGATCCAGGCAAAGACCAGCGCCCCATGAACGAGGATCATGGGTGGAGCCTCGAGCCGTCCCTCGGCCAAGGGCACGAAGAACGTCGAAGTAAACCCCGTCAACGCCACGACGAGTGCGACGAGTGCCATGGCGATGTAAAACCATGGCCGTGAACCGACCTGTTTGCTACCCACGCTCATCACCTTGCTCCCCCGAGACCGCTTGCACACTTAGCCTGTTGACCTTGCCCTCGTTTAACGTCTCCCTTGGCTCACTCATTATGCTGCCAGACGATAGGCCGTATTAAGGGGCTGTTCCCCTGACATAACCTCCCCTATCAGACGCTGGCAGGTGTCGCACGAGACCATCTATCTCAGTCTGTTGGTCCAGAGTCGGGGGCTCGATATCGCGCGCCTGATCTGTGCGGGCCTCGCGGCCATTCACGACCGCGGCGGGCTGCATCGCAACCCGAAGCCGGCGTACACGGCACCGGAGCCACCTGCCAGACGGCCGTTGTCAGCGGCGACAGACCTCTACGCGCTCGGTCTCGCGTTGTCAGAACTCTTCACGGGCGACCGCCTACACAACACGGCGGCGTCGAGCGCTAACGTAGAGCGAGGTTCGCGCGTCAGCCGCCAGGCCGTCCACGCGAGGGCGAAGCCGTAAATCACATCGACGATGTAGTGCTGTTTCACGAAGATCGTCGAGACGCTGATGCCGATGGCCAGAAGGCTGAGGCCGGCCGTGGTTCTTCGCGAGACCTGTGCCGCGAAGACCGCCAGCCAGCTGAGTGCGACGTGAAGGCTCGGAAAGTGGTTGTACGGTTTGTCCAGGTAATGAAGTGACAGCAGCCAGGTGTGCAGCGACGTCACCTCGAGGTGCGGCCGCTCCAGATACACCGGATAGAACAGGTATGTCGTGTAGGCGACGAACAGCGTGATGCCCGTGGCTCGATACACGCGCCGGAATCTGTTGTAGTCGCGAACCCCAATGACGAGCAGCACGCCGACGAAGTAGCTGAAGAGATAGAGGTATTCGAAGATCGGGAGAAAAGGCAGCCGCTCTTCACCCGGCAGGTACAGTGTGTGGGCGGCGCGTCCCACGCTGAATGCGTTAATCGAGAGATAGGTCGCCGAAAACAACAGGTACATCACGGTGACGGCCACGGCCAGGCGGCCTTTGCGAAGACGGCGGTCGCCACGGCTCATCCATCCTTCGAGGCCGGCGTCGAGTGCGGCGATGCTCACGATACTCGGCGAAACGTCATCGCGACGGCGCCGTCAGGCTTCAAGAGCATCATCGGCCGGATGCCGACAGTGCAGTTCTGAGTTAACTGGAAGTCGTACGTCCGCACGAATGTCACGACGATCATCAGAATCTGCATGATCGCCATGTTGTTGCCGATGCAGATCCTTGGACCTCCGCCAAACGGGATGTAGGCGAACGGGTGGCGCCCGTGGCTTCGGTCGGATTCGAAGCGGCGCGGATCGAACGCCTCGGTATTCTCCCAGTGCGCCGGATTGCGGTGCGTACCGTAGATGTACGGCATGACCATCGTGCCGGCCGGAATGTGGACGCCGGCGACGTCGTCATCTGCGAGAGCAACGCGATCGATCGTCCAGAACGGCGGAAAGAGGCGCAACGCTTCATCGACGACGCGCATCGTGCCGGCGAGCTGATGCAGGTTGCGATAGTCGATCGGTGAGTCGCCGATGACCGCCGCGATCTCGTCGCGCATCTCGGCAACACACTGCGGATGGCGCGCCAGGAGGTAGAGAATCCAGGTTAAGGCGCTGGACGATGTCTCGTTGCCGGCGACGAGCAGCTGAATGCTCTCAATCAGCACGGCCTCGTGGCTCATGGGTTCACCCGTGTCGTGGTACGGCGTCTCCATCAGCACGCGAAGCAGGTCGCCATCGGCGCCGCCGTGATCGAGCCGAGCCCGGATGTGGCGCAGCACGATCTCGTCGCCGTCGCGGCGAAGCTTCTGGTATTTGGCGTGCTGCCCGCTGACCCAGGTCCACGGAATCGTGTACGGGCGGATGACTTGACCGAAGATGAACGACTGAATCTTGGTAATCGTCTCGCCGATTTGGTCGAGCTCTTGATCGCCGATCCGCCGGCCAAGGAGCGAACGGCCGACCAGCCGCAAGGTAAAGCGCGCCATCTGGTGGTGGACGTCGACAGACCCTTGCGAGGCGTCGCGATCGAACGCGCGCATCAGTTCGTCGAGTACCTCCTGCTGCATCGGCAACAGCTTGGCGAGATGGCTGGGACGGAAACCTTGGGCAAGCAGCTTGCGCTGTCGCAGCCAAGCCTCGCCGTGGCTGTTGACCAGCCCTTTGCCCTGGAACTCCACCATGTGGTCAACCTGGATGGCGGATTTTACGTAGTTGTCGCGATGACCCTTCAACACGTGTTCGACGACGACCGGATCGCTCGTCGCCATCGTCGGCTTCACGCCCCCGAAGTGAAATGTGAAGGTCGGCCCCAGCTCGGTCCGATACCGCTCGAACACGGCGACCGGATTGCGGAGCATGTCGCGCGAGTCTCGAAACGCGCGCGCGCGAGGCACATGCGGAGCGTTACTGATTCTTCCGTCCAACATCGTCTGACCTCAGACCGACGCGCCTTCGACGCGTGCGATCTTCACGATTCCCTGCTGGTGCAGGAACCGGACAATTCCCAGGACCACGTCGTGCAGAGGGGGATCGCCCTTGGCGGCGGCCCGGCTGCGCATCCTGCGATAGTTGCTGTTGTCGTATCGCTTGAACTCCATCGCCGTGATGTTGTCGACCGAGCGCACCAGGAAGTCGAGCAGCGGAAAGAGGATATCGCCTGGGCGGCAACGCTGGATCACCTCCGGCACGAAGGCCTGGAGCGAGTGCTGGCGGAAGTCCCGGCCGCACAGCTCGGCGAGGATCGCGGTGATGTCCGACATCTTCGCGAACTCATCGCGCGTCACGTGGTAGGTCGCGTCAACGCTGTCTGGAATCTGTGAGATCGCCACAATGTTCCCGGCAGCGAGGTCGGCCGGCGTGAAGCTGACCTGGTTCCCGGCAGTCGTGCCAATGCCCTGGTTGATCATGAACGCCAGCAGGCGGATCGAGATGTCAAAGTTGTGGCCAGCGCCGTCAAGAGACGGCGTGAGCAGCGCCGGCCGAAAGACTCGCGCATGCAACCCGCGCTGCATGGCATCGCGCACGACGTGCTCGGACACCCACTTGCTCTGGCTGTACCCGAAATCGAGACGCTCCATCCCGGCGTTCGTGTCGGTCTCGAACAGTGTGTCTTTCGCCGACCACCCAAACACGAACGTGGTCGAGATGTGATTGAGGATCTTCGCGCGGTGACTCATGGCGAGGCGAATGACCTCGTTGGTCCCGCCAACGTTCGCATTCCTCATCGTCAGATAGTCGAAGAGGTAGTTCACGAGCGCGCCGTTGTGGTAGATCGTGTGGACGTCGTCAGCCAGCGCGCGCCACGTCGACGCGCCGAGCCCGAGATGTGCCGCTGCGAGATCGCCGCAGACAGGTCGCACGCGCCGCTCCCATCCGGCGAAGCGGGTCGCGCCCAACGTGACGGGCGGGGCGATCGACGTGAGTCCATCGCCAATCCTCCGCATCGCGTCGTGGTCGTTGCTTGCCCTGACGAGGACGTAGATGTCGTCGGCTGTTTGCTCGAGCAGGCTCGCCAGCAGAAACGGCCCGAAGAATCCGGTCGCGCCTGTCAGCAGGATGCCGCCGCCCATCGATGGCGTCGATGACTGCGCCCGCGGAAGGGTGGCCGGATCAAAGCGAAGGCGCGCGTCCCGACGCATCATCTCGGCCTCGGCGGCACGGTGCTCACGGCCGAGGTCTGACAGCGCGCGCCTCAGACGCAGCGTCGCGTGTGGCGCTGCCCGGTCAACCTGTGCCAGCAGGGCGACGAGTTCACAGATGGCAATGTTCTGCAGCACCCGCAAGTCGACGGCTCGCGAGACGTCGTGCGCTCCCTGTTGATCCAGTTGATTCTTGAGCGCGTGCGAGAATTCGACCAATCTGAGGGAATCGAATCCAGCGTCGGCCAGCGTCCAGGTCTCGGCGCCGGTGAGGCCGAATCGCGTGAGCAGATCGTGTGTGTCGCCGGCGGCGGGCGGATGGCTGTCGACGACGGACTCGAGCTGGCTGATCACGTGCAACCGGCCCTCGAGCCAATGCTGGCGCGCGAGGTGACGGACGATCTTGCCAGAGCTGGTCTTGGGAATTGTCCGCGCCTTGATGAAGGCGAAGACGCCGGCGGCGATCCCCAGTTCCTGCAACAGTCGCCCATTCAACTCATGTGCGTCCGGCACGCGCTTCGAATCTTTCAACTCAGCGACGACGACGAGAGTATCGCGGTCATCGCTATCACTGGCGAAGGCCGCGGTGCATCCCCTCCGGATCCGCGGGTCGGCTTCCACGATCAGTTCGATGTCCTGGGGGTAGTAGTTCAGCCCGCGCACAATCAGCATGTCCTTCAACCGGCCGCAGACATACAGCTCGCCGTCGCGGAGGAACCCGAGGTCGCCCGTGCGCAGCCAGCCACTCGCATTCGCGTCGTCGTTGGGAAGCCGCGCTTCAAAGGTCGCGGCACTCAACTCCGGGCGCTGCCAGTAGCCGCGGCACTTGCTGCGGCCGCGAATCCAGATCTCCCCGACGTCATGACCGCCGGCTTCGCGCCCGCTGGCTTCGCGCGGCGCCGCGGTCACGTCAACGATCTTCACCTCGGTCGTGCCCAGCGTCCTTCCGCTGCTGACGAGGGTCGTGATGTCTTCGGCCACGGCACCGACCGCGGCCGGCTTGACGTCGTGCCGACGAAGCGCCCCGCGGTCAAAGTCCGCGATCGTTCGGCCGTAGTTCGTCACCGCGAGCGTGAACTCCGCCAGACCGTACGCCGAGAAGAAACTCCTGGGGTTCAGGCCGCAGGGAGCGAACTTGCGGATGAAATCCCGGCACACGTGCGCGCGCACGGGCTCCGCTGCGGTCATGAGGAACTGGAGCGAACTGAGATCGAGATGTTGGAGGGCTTCTACTGGCAACTTCTCCGGCCGAAGGCAGTACTCGTAGGCGAAGTTGGGCGCCGATGATGCCGTGCCGCGGTACCTGCTGATCGTGTCGAGCCACAGCGCCGGCCGCGCGATGAAGTCCACCGGCGAAAAGCCGTACGTCGTACCGCCCTTGAGCGCAAAGAACAGGTAGTACCCAATGAGCCCCATGTCGTGGTACTGCGGCAACCAGGACACGCCGACCGGCCTGTGGTCGACGACGGCTTCGCAGTTGTCGAGGATGTTGCCGTGGGTCACCATCACGCCCTTGGGTTCGCTCGTCGAACCCGAGGTGTACTGAAGGAAGAGCACGTCGGAGTGGGCCGCCGCGACGTCCGTGCCTGACCCTCGGTCCGCATCCGAGCTGACGATCCACGTGAGCGTGGACACGTGCGCGCGCTTGAAGGACAGCGTCGCGGCGCTGTGGCGCGCCTGATTCAGTTTCATCGACCAGTAGTACGCGCGATCGGTCAGTACCGCGACGGCGCCGCAGTCGCGGGCGATGAAGTCGGTCTTGTCGCGCGCGGCCTGAAAGCCATGGCTGGTCGGCGGATAGACGGGCACCGGGATCAGGCCGAGCCGCACGCAGGCGAAGAACGCACAGATCATCTCCAGGCCAGGCGGGTAGGCGAGCAGCACCCGGTTGCCGGCGGCCATCGGACACCTTCGCTGGATGTGGACCGCGATGTCGGCCGTGCGTTGCAGGAATTGGGCGTAGGTGTAAGACTCAGCGACGCGCCCGTCGGCGTCGAGGAAAGCGTAGAGCAAGGTATCGGGCTCGCGCGCGGCCCACTCCTGGAGCGGCGTCAGGATGGATGGCGTCACGGAGCGTCTCCGAAACGATAGCCTGCCGTGCCTACTCTGCGCTCGCGCCAGACGCGCCACCACGGCGTGTGCGGGAGCGGCAGTGACGCGTCGCCGTGTCGATCCACGTAGTAGCTGTTGGCCGAAGCGCACGACCGGTCTGTGAACACCGTGCCGGCCGCGCGTGTCCACATGTGTTGCATGTAACGCTCGTGGACGTCGCGTTCCACCTCAACTCGCCTGGCGCCGCGCGCGCGCGCCTCATCAATGCAAGCGACGATGTGACCGACGTGCGCGTCAAGCGTGGTGAACCAGTTGAAGCCGCCAGAGTACGGGCCGGAGATCAGGAAGAAGTTGGGATACCCCGGCATCGACACGCCCGCATACGCCTGCCGCCGGTCGGTGGACCAGAACTGCCCCAACTCAACGCCATCGCTGCCGACCACCTCGAAACCAGGAGCGTTGCCCTGCTCGGTGGTCAGGAAGCCGGTCGCCAGGATCAGTGTGTCCACGGCATGCAACACACCGTCGCTCGTGATCACGCCGTCGGGTGCAATGCGGGTAATCGGTTGCGTCACGAGCACGACGTTGTCGCGATTGAACGTCGGCAAATAGCTGTTCGAGATCGTCGGGCGTTTGCAGCCAAGACCGTACGCCGGCAGGAGTTTCTCCGCCGTGGCCGGATCGTTGACTTGGCGCCGCATCCACGCCCGGACCACTCGCTGGAGCAGGCGCACAGGGAACGGCCAGCGCTGGTAGTTGACGATGGAGAAGGTCAGCGTGTCGAGGCCGAACTCCGACGCCAGGCGCATCAGCTTCCGAATCGCTGACACGCGGCGCAGCGACAGGCGGGACTCCGCGTTCAGCGGGCGGTCGAATCGCGGACCAATCCAGACGGGCGTCCGCTGAAACACTCGCAGCTCGGCGGCCAGCGGGGCGATTTGCGGCACGATCTGCACCGCCGATGCTCCGGTCCCGATGATCGCGACGCGCTTGCTTGTCAGGTCGTGACGGTGGTTCCAGCGCGCTGTGTGCATCGCGGTGTCGGCGAATGTCTCGAGTCCCGGGATCTCGGGCAGCGTTGGCTGGCTGAAGAGTCCAGTGGCGGCGATGAGATAGCGCGACCTCGTCACGGTGCCATCGTCGAGATGCGTCGCCCACGTATCGGACACGGGGTCGAATTCGCTCCGCGTCACGCGTGAGCCGTACCGAATGTGCGCGGCGACACCGTACTTCTCAGCGCAGTGCTGCACATAGCGCTGTATCTCAGGGCCCGGCGCAAAGTTGCGAGACCAGGGGAAATCGGACTCAAAGCGGAAGCAGTACGACACCGACGGAATGTCGACGGCCACGCCAGGGTACGTGTTGTCGCGCCAGGTGCCGCCCAATTCGCTGGCGGCTTCGAGCACCGTGAGAGACGTGTGGCCGCGACGCAGGAGTTCAATCGCGGCGCCAATGCCGCTGATGCCGGCGCCCACAATAAGGACGTCGATGATGTTCGCATCGAGGGTGCCGCTCGCGGTGGTCACCGCGGTTCGCGTCCCTTGCTGGCGGGCGGTTGACCGTCGATCATGGTCTTGCGCCACTGTTGAATGCGCTTTGCGCGCATGTCTTCCGCGCCGACCGCGCGGATCACGACGTCACCGATGAGCTTGTTGCCGATGACGGGCATCAGTCGCTTCATGACATCAGCGAAGACCGCGTCCGTCGAGATCAGGAGCCGCGGCGTGCCCTTCTCGATGGCTCGAATGATCTGTGAGGCCGCGCGCTCGGGAGGAATGCCATGCGTGTCCCACCAGTGCACGAGCCGTTCGATCAACTCCGGGTCGTCGCCCGTGGTGCGCGTCATGATGCCGGTGGCCACTGCCGCGGGATGCACCAGCGTGAGGCCGACGGATGTGGCGCGCAGTTCCTCCCAGAGTGATTCCGAAAGACCGCGCACCGCGAACTTGGTCGCGCAGTACGCCGACTGGCCCGCCATCGCGACGATGCCGAAGAGGCTCGAGATGTTGACGATGTGGGCCCGGTCGACCCTGGCCAGGTGCGGCAGGAAGAAGTGGCACCCGTGGATCACGCCCCACAGGTTCACGCCGATGATGCGTTCCCAATCGTCGAGGCTGGTTTGTGGAAACGCCGCTTCGTGGCCGATGCCCGCATTGTTGATGAGCACATGCACGGCGCCGTGGGCGTCAACGACGTCGTCGGCGAGTTCGCGCATGCGCCCCTTGTCGGCGACACTTGCGACATGCGCGGTGACGGTTTGGCCTCGGCCCATTGTCGTCAGCTGATCGCGAAGGGCAGTGAGGCCGCTGTGGTCCAGGTCGACCAGCGCGAGATGACAGCCCTTGTCCCAGAGGCCGAACGCCAGTGCGCGACCGATCCCATGTGCCGCTCCGGTGACGACGACGATCTTGCCGTGCAGTTGCCGGATCCCTTTTCGCGAGGGGAGCGATGGCAATCCGTTCGGGGGCATACGGGGATTGTAACCGACGTCAACTGTGCCAGTTGTGAGAAATATCTGAGACGATAAGCCGTATTAAGGGGCTGTTCCCCTGACATAACCTCCCCTATCAGACACTGGCAGAGTCGATCGACGGCATGCCGTCTGGAGATGGCGGCATCTGGGCGCGCACCGGATTTGACCTGCGGCAGCCGTGGCTGGACCTGGCCCCGGATGCCAATGGCGAACGCCACGTGCGCATCGCCGAAATGGACCGCGCGGAAGTCTGGCTCGGATCGGGTGTTGAGGCGGCGTACCTGGTGGCCAACGGCACATTGCGCGACCTGCCGGTTGGCGCGGCGATGACTGGCGGCCACTTCACCTGGGTGCCGGGGCCCGGAGCCATTGGCCCGTATCAGCTTGCGTTCCTGCGGCGTGGTGAGCGCATCGACGTGCACGTCACGGTTGCGCCGGCCACCTCGGCCCGCGAGGGCGACTCGGAAGTGCGCATGTATCTGGACTCAGTGCGGAGTGCAGGGTGCGGCGTGTGGCGTGCGCGTCGATGGATGGGCGCTTGACGATCAGGCGTCGATCGGCGCCGGCATTGGAGCGGTGCATGTGTGGGCGCGGAAGATCGGGCCCCTGGTTCCTGGAGAAACGGCGCCTGTCTTCCTCGGTGAGGCGGCGCTGAACGTCGCGAGGCCGGATGTGGCGCGGGCCTTTGGCGCGCGGTTCAACCGCGCGGGCTTCTCGCTCACCACCCGCCTGGATCCCGGCACATGGGAAGTGACCGCGTTCGTCTGGAACCGTCGCACCGGGCGATGGGAAGACGCGCGAAGTGCCCAGGTGACAGTCAGGTAAACCAGGTGATGAGCTTGATCCGGTTTCGTGGACATCTTCCGAAAGGCGGATACGATGGCCAGAATGGGATCAAGCAAAGCGAGCAGGCGAGGACGACGACAGTTCACGGAGGAGTTCAAGGCCGGCGCGGTCCGGCTGGTGGTGGAAGAAAGCAAGACGGTCGGCGCGGTGGCACGGGAGCTCGATCTGACGCCGTCCGCGCTCGCCGGCTGGGTCCGGCAGGAGCAAGCCGAGCGGACGAAGAGCAAGAGCGGGCTGATGAAGGAAGAACGCGACGAGCTGGCGCGGCTGCGCAAAGAGGTGCGCATCCTGGCCGAGGAGCGCGACATCCTAAAAAAAGCGACGGCCTTCTTCGCGAAGCAGAGCCGATGAGGTTTCGGTTCATTGTCGTGGAGAGGGCCCATCACACCGTCCGGATCCTGTGCCGGTGTTTGCAGGTGACGACGAGCGGGTTCTACGCGTGGCGGAAGCGACCGGAATCCACCCATGCCTGCGACGACCGCCGGCTGAAGGTCCTCGTGCGCGCCTCCTTTGAAGAAAGCAAGCAGCGGTATGGCAGTCCGCGGGTGCACGAAGATCTGATCGACCTTCACGAGCGCGTCAGTCGGAAGCGCGTCGTCCGGCTGATGCAGGAAGCGGGGCTGAAAGCACGGCAGCGCAGGCGGTACAAACAGACGACCATGAGTGATCATGATCAGCCGGTCGCCGACAATCTGCTCGATCGGCAGTTCGAGGCCGCGGGTCCGAATCAGCGCTGGGTCGGGGACACGACCGAGTTCGTGATCGGGACCAGCGGGAAGCTCTACCTCGCGGTGGTCCTGGATCTGTTCTCACGGTTTGCGGTCGGCTGGGCGGTCAGTGCCGTGAACGATCGCCACCTGACCCTCAAGGCGCTCGAGATGGCGCTCAAGCGCCGGTGCCCAGCGATCGGGTTGCTGCACCACTCCGACCAGGGCTGTACGTACGCCAGTGCGGATTACCAGGCGCGGCTGGCGGCGCACGGCATCGTGTGCAGCATGAGCCGTCGCGGCAATTGCCACGACAATGCCGTCATGGAGAGCTTCTTCTCGACGGTCAAGAGTGAACTCGCGGACCAGTTCGCCAGCCACGGCGATGCGAAGATGGAGTTGTTCGATTACATCGAAGTGTTCTATAATCAACGGCGCCGGCATTCGACGCTGGGCCAGATCAGCCCGGCGGCGTTCGAACGACGGCAAGCACAGATGACTCAAGCGGCGTAGTTAAACCGTCCACGGGATCGGATCAAGCTCAGACCAAGAAACGCAACGGTGCCAAGGAAGCAACGGCTCGTGTGTCGAGCACCGATCCCGACGCGCGGGTGATGAAGATGGGCGACCATGGGTTTCGGCCCGCCTTCAACGTGCAGTTCGCCACGACCACCGATCAGGCTCGCGTCATCGTGGGCGTCGACGTCACCAACCTCGGCAGCGACATGGGGGAATCGACTCCGATGCTCGAGCAGATCGAGCAACGCACCGGCGTGCGGCCGAAGGAGATACTCGTCGACGGCGGCTACCCGCGGCACCAGGCGATCGACCAGGCGGCCGAGAAGAACGTGATCGTGTACGCCCCTGTGCCCAAGCCTCGGAAGGCCGATGCTCCGGATCCGCATCTTCCACGCGACACCGACAGCGCTGCGGTCGTCGCGTGGCGTCAACGCATGGCGACCGACGAGGCCCGAGAAATCTACAAGCAGCGCGCCGCGACCGCGGAAACCGTCAACGCCGACGCGAAGGCCCATCGAGGGCTCGACCACCTTGTCGTTCGCGGCCTGCCCAAGGTCCTGGGCAGTGCGTCACTCTTCGCGCTCACGTACCACGTCCTCCGACTCATCACGCTCCGCGGCTGACTCGTCGCGAGCCCACCGCCGTCGCCCCCCTCGCAGCAAGCGGCCCGCACCCAGCCTGATAAAGGTCGCCGCGCGCTGCCCGGCGGCGACGAACGGGCGTCCCGAAACACCGGTGGCGACCGGGATCCTGCGCTCAACTCTCACGCAAGGGCGATTTCTGCTCGCGCTCTGAGAACGGCTCTTGCGTTACCCGGGGCGGCCGCTAATACGGCCTATCGTCTACAAGCCCATATCGTTCATCGCACGCAGGAAACATGTGCGAAGCGCTAGAAGCACGTCGTTTCAAAAGATGCGCATCATCTTCTCGCCGCACTTAACCCAGTCCTTGATCCACACCACGCACTTGTCTGCCGATCCTGACGATTGCTCTGGACACTGCCCACGCCAACAATCGCCGACGATTCTTCCCTGTAGCCTGTTGCATGTATCGGGGAAAACCCACCAGTTTTTGAGCCAGGTTTGTCTTACCTGTCGCTTCAAAATTGAGCAAATAGCGAAACCAAATGACCGGTAGACCTCCCAGCCAATCTGGTTTCGCAGTGATCGCATTGTAGTACTTGCGCTCGAGGTCTGACACACGCGCCTTGTTCATTTCCGTCAAGACATGTGACGGAATGGTGGCACCGAACGAATTGCATAGATATGTGAGCGGCTCGCGAAGCGGCAAGATCAAACGACGTTTTTCCGCCTGAGCAATGAGACGCGTCCAGTCTACCGCCGAGCGTGATCCATTCAGAATTGTCATCGCATCGGCGACCCACCGTATGGGTGGAACGGAATTCCACGCCGCGCCGTGGACACAGACGTGGAGCAGCTGGTCGGTCGGATTCAGTGCACGTGTTGAAACATCTGCCATTTGAACAGGGATGGCGCCGGTCCAAAAATCGTCGTCAGCATTCGGATAACGACAGTCCTTCAGTAGGTGCCAGTGTAAATCAAAGTGACGCTGATGAGCATTCTCAAATCCCCAGGCATGCCGTACATCCAGAACCGCATCGGTCAATTTTTCCAGCGGACGTAATATTGGTCTCCAACCCGCTTGCGTCAGCGCGTCAATCGCCGCGCGACGTTGCCTAGTCGGCACCAACACATCGAAATCTTCCATTGGGCGCAGTCCATAGTCCTTGTAATATAGCAAGGTCAGCGCCGCGCCTTTCAGAATCATCGTCTCAATCCCCGCTGCGTGAAACAGACGCAGCACGTCGGCGATAGTGTGGAACAACGTTTGGTTCTGGTACCACACTCGGCGGTAGATGCCCCTGAGTTTGCCCATCCACGGGTCATCCACGCCAAGCCGCTGCAGGTTAAAGTACAGCAGAGATAGCAGGCGATAGGACCCCATGTCCAATTCCTGCTCCAAATTCACTTGCGCTTTCCAGTTCTGCCAAGCTTGCAGGACTACTCCTTCTGGCTGTAGCGCTACTCGCAAGAGCAACTCTTGTTCGCGCGTGGGAAACGCGCTGCCTCCGCTTCGGTTATTCATCTTACCTCAAGTGGCTCCAACAAGACTGCTGGAGAGTCACCTGGCACAAGGCGCCCTTCACGCAAAAAGCAAAGCCGATCCGCTTTATGCGCTAATGCCATGTCGTGACTGATGATCAGCGTCGTCGGCGCGTTCGCACGGCGCATCAGGTGTTCGATCAACCGCCGCGCAGCGGTTTCGTCGAGATGATTGGTCGGCTCGTCGAGGATGAGCAGTTTCGGCTGGCACAGCAGAACGCGCGCCAGCGCAATGCGTTGGCGTTGGCCACCGGACAGCCGCACGCCGCGTTCGCCGATGAGCGTATCGTATTCTTGCGGCACTTGCTGGATAAACTCGTGCGCCGACGCCACTTCGGCCGCCGCGACGACTTGATCGCGGGAGGCGCTGGGCATTCCATAGATGATGTTTTCCCAAACCGTTCCATCAAAGAGCAGTGGGTCTTGAGGCAGCACGCCGATCTGTCGCCGCAGGTAGCGCATATCCAGTTCATCATAAAGATACTTGTCGGTGAAGAGGCATCCCTGTTGTGGACCATACAGCCCCAGCAGCAGATTGACGATAGTCGTTTTGCCTGAGCCGGTAGAGCCGACGAGCGCAGTGAGCGTGCCCGGCGCAAGCATCAGATTCACGCCGCGTAAGATCGGAGCCTGGCCGTCATAACGGAAGGTCACATCGCGCAGCCCTATGGTCCCGCGCAGAGCATGCTGGCGCGTGCCGCTGTATGGCTCTGGTGGCGTCTGGGTGATCAGTTGTTGCAACGATTCGAGCGCATGATAGCCATCTACCAGCGCGGGAATTGCTCCCAGCGCATCTTGCGCATAACGTCGCAGCGCGAGCAGAATCGCGTTGAAAGCCAGCAGATTGCCCAGAGTCGTTTGGCCCGCGGCGACCTGACCGCCGCCGATAACGAGGAGAACGCCGACGACAGTCAGCAGCATCGCGTTCCGGACGGCTTGATGAAAGGCTTGCTGACGAGACAACGCTTCGGTTTCACGCGTGAGCGCGTCAATCTGCTGAGTTTGCCGCGTAGTTTCTTGATCTTCGGCGGTCTGCCCGCGCGTCAGCCCTATGAGTTGTACGACCGCCAGCGTGGCGCGGCTGTACGCCCTGAACGTCTCCATGCGCCTGGCAACCTGCCGTTTGAGCGAAGGGAGCGAAAAGCGATTGACCATCAACAACAGCGGCGCAGCGGCCAATAGAATCAACATCAGTGTTGGGTTCAGCCAAACGAGTGCCGCGCCGATACCGACGCCGACGATGATGGCTGGGAATACCTGACCCAGCACGACCTCAAAGAATTTCTGCACGCGTTCGGTATCCCACACCAAACTAAAATGCAGTGCGCCGCTGTTCGACAGCGCATAGTACGCATACGCGCGCGTGTACAGTAGGTCTAGCAGTTCGACGCGCACATGGCGCGCGGTGTTGTTAGAAATGCGTGCGCTGGTGACGCGGGAGAGAAAGAGACCAGCGCTGCTTGCCACTCCGAGCGCAACCATCGCCGCCGCGCGCCAAGCGATCTGATCTGTCCGGGCGTTCAAAGCCAGCGCGCCTTGAAAGACATAGGCAATGAGCCAAACGCTAACCAGTTGTCCCACTGCCAGGCCGATCACCCCTGCGAGCAGCAACGGCTTGAGGCGCAGCCAGCGTAACCCCAAACGCCAGAGAGTCAGGTTCGTCACGTCTTCAACCAGTGTGAAAGGTCGCGGCCGATCAAGTCTTGCAGCTTCAATATGTCCTCACGATAGCCCTCGGTCAATTGGCGGCGGAGTTCAGGGTCAAGCGGCGGTGGCTTTGTCTGATTGAGCGACTTCAAGCCAGACACCATTGCCTGCCGTAACCGAAGGGGTAACAACGGCTTGAGCCAACTCTTGAGAGGATGTGGTTTCGTGAGCAATGTGTGGATGGCGCGAGAGCGAGGCAACAAAGTCACGTTACTTCTGGCAACCTCTGGGACGAACGTGTCATCCACCTGTAAAAAGCGGAAGATGTCCTGCAGAACCTCTAGCGGTTTCGTGTTCCAATCTTCATAGAGATAGATGCGGATCTGTTCCTGCGGGAATCGTTCAAAGAAGGGCTGAAGGAGACGATGGTATAAGCCATTCGTTCTATATTGCCGGCCAGGTCCCCAGTTCATGCGCCGACGCCCCTCTGACGCGTTAAGCGCCTGGGCGAAACCTAGTGTCTCGTGTTTGTTAGAAACCAGCATCATATAGTGCGAATACGCCCGGTCGGCAGGCTGCCTTAGGACGGCAATCAACCTGACGTGCAGTATGTGCCGCCTGATTCGTTCCGCGCAAGAATCAGCCAGCGTGAGGTAATGTACAGATGCGTCGCCAATGGCAATTTGATAGAGGGCGGCATCGAATAATCTTGAATAATCTTCGTAGCGAAAGACCACCTTGCGGTTAAAGTCCTCGTCCCCGGGCCCGCAATAATTAGGCTTTTCTCCCTCGAACGCAAAGAAATGCGGCTCCTTAAGGCTCATATAGATTTGCGGATGTTGTTTGAGCGCGTGATACAAAGCGGTAGTGCCGCTCTTGGCTGCGCCGATGACGAGGAAATTGGGCATGGTCATTGTCAGCACCTCACCTCGCCTGGTGCATTCTTCTGCGATCCAGCGCGGCTTTGAGGATTTGGGCGTACTCGACGTTCGCCTTCTCGCGTGAGCGAATCGTCAAGTTGTTCATGTGTACTCTTCGACGCACCACCACTTCGGGCAGTGTAAAGATTTCAAGTTCTGCTTCTTGTGCGCGAGCAATCCAATCAATGAATTCGCCGACGGCCCATTGCGTCGCAAACAATCCAACCCGCATAAACGCCGCGCGACGAATTAACATCGCACTGGCGTACAAGCCGTTCATCGTTGTGCCTACGAATCGCGCAGACTGGGCAGTGGCGTCGGCATCGGGGCTGTTGAATTGCTCGACTAGTCCAAACACCGCCTCTAGTTTAGGGTACGCCGCTAAGGTTGCGGTCTGCGCCATGAGTTTGTCCGGCATCCACAAATCGTCTGCGTCGAGACACGCAACAACATCCCCCTGCGCCTGTTTGATGCCGCGATTGCGCGCGGCACCAGGACCACTGTGCGACTGACGATAATACCGCACCGGAAACTTGTGCGCTACGCGTGCGCTATCGTCCGTCGAACCATCATCAATTACGATAATTTCAATAGCGCGATAGCTCTGCGCGAGTACGCTTTCAATCGCTTCAGCCAGATACCTTTCACCATTGTGAACGGGAATAATAACGCTGACTAAGAATGCCTTTGGCCGCATGGTTATCCCTGATTTAAGAAACCGTTTGTCGTCCGCTTGCGATCGACGGACTTCCGGATGACCGCCAAGAGTTCTTGTGTGTTCGTTTGTACATTGGCGGAGATATTGTCATTGTGAATCCGCTTGAATAACAGAACTTGTGGAATAACATCCATTGGAATACCAGCGTCACGCGCGCGGGCAAACCAATCAACATCACCGCCTATGACAAGGTCTGGATTGAATCCACCGACATGCTTGAATACGACTCGCCGTGCGACGAGAGTGCTTGCGATACACCCAATCTGCCCGGTTTGAAAAGATTCCCTCTTGAAACCAGGTCGCAGAAGATGGCCTTGTTCCAAGAATAGCCTTACGTGAGTGATCGTGAACATGATGTCGAGGTGGTTCTCCAAATAATCAACTTGAACACTCAACTTGTCGCGCGGCCACAAGTCGTCATAATCCAGAAAAGCAATAACATCTCCCTGAGCCGCCTGGATGCCGATGTTTCGCGCATTGGCTACACCTAGATTCGCCTGCCAAATGTATTGAACATTTCCAAAGGATTGAGCAATGCGGGCGGTGTCATCGGTGGATTGGCCATCGACAACCAGAACTTCAATTGGAGAATAGTCCTGTTGAAAGATGCTTTGCAGCGCCGAAGCCAGGTAATGCGCGCCATTCTTGACGACAATGATCACGCTTACCAAGAGTTGTTTATCGATCAGCCCACCTTCTCCTTGTGTTGGATCAGATCGCATGGCCATTCGATCGGCCTGATGATTTAGACAACGCGCGCCATGCTGTCGGTGTGGCCGTCATCCACGATAATAATCGCCACATGATGATAGGTGTGCGCCGAGAGGCTGCCAATTGCCTCATGCAATGGCACTCGGCGTTCCAGCCTGCAACAATGGCGCTTACCAGCCCGCTGGGCATAAGCACAGTATCTCGCTTAGGGGCAGGCTGCGGTCTTGTTTCCAAGTTGCTGATAGAGCTGTTCATACGCATCTACAAAACGATCAAAGCCAAATGTATGCTGGGCTCGCAACTGTCCCGCTTTGCCGAACTGCGCGGCGGTCTGCTCGTGTTCCAACAGGAAGATGATGGCTTGTGCCAATGCTGCACTGTCTTCCTTTGGAACGAGCAAACCCGTTTCGTGGTCCACCACAATTTCCGTCAACCCGCCTACATCACTTGCGACCACCGGCCGCGCCATTTGCATCGCCTGCAATGCCACCAAGCCGAATGGCTCGAAGCGCGAAGGCACAATCGCTAATGACGCGCGATTAATTAAGGCAGGAATTTGATCGGGAGGAACCCAACCAGTGAACTCCACCGCATTGGTAATGCCTAATTGGGTTGCCTGCTGTTCTAGGTTGGCACGCCTTTCGCCGTCGCCCGCCAGCACCAGATGGGCAGCTGGGAAATGCTGTAAGACTTTTACCATTGCCTCCAGGCCGACATCGAACCCTTTCTGTATCGCAAGGCGCCCAAATCCTAAAATGACTGGTGGATCAACTGGCAGTGGCGATGGTTGCAGCGCAGGCATCGGTAGGCTGTTGTGAATGACCGACGATCGTGGCGCAATCTCAGGTGCAACGTTGAGCGCTTGGTCAAGAATCGCCTGCGACACAGCGACTGTCTGGTCGGCAGAGCGTAATATGCTGCCCACCAGACTGGTTGAACCGTCCACGGCGTAAATCGGCATGTGCAAGGTTAATAACACTGGAATTGGAACGACTTTCGCTGTTCGCTCGTGAAAGAACGCGCTGGGGAGCGTGGAGTTGAGATGGACCAAGTCGGGCTTGAAAGTTCGCTTTAATTGAATTACGCTGTCACGCATCTTTCCGATTAGCCGCAAGTCACCTCCAAACAGGGCTGCGCGAAACGGGAACCGGCGGACATGAATCTTGGAATCGAACCATTCGTCCGAAGCTTCACGCGCTGATGCGACGAGCATAAACTCATGACCTCGTTCAGCGAGGGCACGCATCAGCTGTTGGCTGAACACTTCCACGCCGCCAATGATGGGCAAAAACGTTTCAACCCAAAATATCACTCTCATGGCTTTCATACTCTTTCGTTCATCATCCTAGCACTTCTTGAATGATAGCGGGAATGGCGCCAAGTTCCGTTCCCAGCTCCAATTGATAGCATGGCAAATGCCGCACCAGTTCGGCCATCGCCTGGAAGTCTTCGGCTCGGCCATCTGGCAATTGAAACACGGTGCTGGGTGCCAAGGCTTTCAGGGCGACGCCTGGCGAGATGGGTCGCAGGCGAGTTTCCGCTTCGCCTGCCACACGCACCGCGAGAATCGCGCGAATGGGAAAATCGCGCGCGATCTGTTTGGGAAAATGTTGATGCAGGAAAAGAACCGCTTTGCCTTGATCATCTATGTCAGCGTTGCGCGTATGGCTTGACACGCCCGAAAGTTCTTGCGCGAATTGGATGTTCACGCGGGCAGTGTTGTACAAACTGTGCGCCTGAAAAGGGGATCGCGGTGTCACGATGCAAAAGTCATCGCCACCGTATTGCATGCCCGCGCCGACGCACAAGAGTGCTGTGGAAGATTTGCCCGAACCGCTATTACCCGCCAGTAGCACGCCGCCGCGCGGTATGCCAATGGCACCGGCATGTGCGAGATGATGTCCCCATTGGCGGAGCCATACATGAAACAGCGGGCGAAGCGGGGCCGCGCATTCGTAACGTGGAGTCTCGCTCGCGTTGCGCGTCCAAACGATGGCAAGTCGGGACGGCTGGTGAAAGGCGATGATCAATCCTGCTTCTACTGGCACGAAGATGTAGCAATCACCAGTGCCTAACCGGATAACGCCCCCTCGATGTCTAGCGTCTTCTAAAGCCCATAGAGATGAGGGGGGCTGAACGCCTGCCGACGCACTATCCCAAAGGCAAACTGTTAATTCGACCCGTGTGTCCTCATCATTTAAAGCCAAGTGCTCTAGCGCGGGCGTGATGAACGGAACGAGCGCAGGACCCGCAAACTGCAAGCGAACAGTGAAACCACCAATTGCATAGTAGCGGTCAATGAATCCGCCCACGGCTCGCACGGCATGTTGATAAGCGTCATACATCTCTTCGAAAAAGGCGAGCGCGTTTGTCTCAGTCATGGTTCTTTTACTCGATGTCTCATTGGCGACGGATCACCGAACGCACGGCGCGTTTGACGCGCCCACCCCATTGACACACGATGCCAAAGTAGTTTCGTTGCGCGACTTCGAATGCGTCATCTTGCGGCTCGTACTTGAGCCGTTCGCGCGTGTCGCTGATGTCAAGCCGCTTCCAGCGATTGTTTGAGACGCCGTGAAAGATGCCAAAGCGCAGATCGTCTGGGGCATCAATGCTGGCGGCAATCAGGCGGACAAGGTCTTCACGAGTGATGACCATATCCAAATTGTGGAAACCGGGCACGATGCGCGGGTCATTGCTCGGCATCACCCCGCCGATACGCAGGCAAATCGCCGAGAGATTCTTTTGGCGCGCGTAAAACGC
This sequence comes from Vicinamibacterales bacterium, assembly GCA_038918905.1. Lineage (GTDB taxonomy): Bacteria > Acidobacteriota > Vicinamibacteria > Vicinamibacterales > SCN-69-37 > SYFT01. The sequence goes on along the minus strand of JBCKZS010000007.1, from coordinate 60,490 downwards.
CGCCACGGCTTCACCCCACGCTTTGGTCGCCCCGTAGAGGGTCAGCGGTGAGATGGGCATATCGGCGTGAATCTGAATGTCTCTCGGATAACCATCAACTGCGTGCACGCTGCTCGCAAAGATGACGCGCCGACACCCGGTTTCGGATGCTGCCTGGAATACGTTATAGACGCCGATGAGATTGTTCGGTAGCAGGTCCTGCCATACTGCATCAGGGTTAGCCGTCGCCGCAAGATGGACGATGGTATCTACGCCTTGGCAGAGTGGGCGCAGCGCGGCAAGCTCGGTGATGTCTGCTTGGATAAACGGCAAGCCGCGCGTGTCCGCGGGTGGGTTGAGATCGGTCAAGATCCAATCGTAACGATCGGCAAGGTTGGCGATAATCAATCCGCCGATGTACCCCGCCGCGCCTGTGAGCAACACTCGCATTCTTATTTCACCCCGCGTCTCCACCTTTCTTGACCGGCCAGCCCTGTTCGTCCACCTCATGGATCGGATCGAGCAGGAGCAAGTCCTGCATGTCGGTGTACTTGAGCAGGACAGGCGTTTCAAAAGGGGGACGGGTTGCGGCGGGCTGATTAGTGGAATCAGCCGTGAGGTGGATGCCGCCAGAGGAATCTCTTAGGTTAATGGGTGAGATGAGCGACTCGTGCTGCAGTTCTGCCAGAATGTGCATTACTGCGTTTTCAATGTCTAAATGGTCGCCATCATAACGCTGCGCCAGTGCCTGAACAATCTCAGTCACTGCAGCGCCCTGGTCAATGTGTTCCCAGATAATCGCACCGGCTTTATCGATGCTGTAGTACGTTCCGCTGTCAAAGTCAATAATGATTGTCTCTCCGTCAATGGTTTGGTGAACCACTCGCGGAGCGTTGATCCTGAAAGCGGTAGGTTGTGACATGTTCTCCACGTTCATCTCCATGTTTGTTTGACTCGACGATAAGCCGTATTAAGGGGCTGTTCCCCTGACATAACCTCCCCTCTCAGACACTGGGCAGACAGGCGGGGGCCGTTCAGCCGCGCCCCGGAGCCGAAAACACGGGTGCAGTGTAGCGCCAGGCCGTCGCGCCAGTCAAACACAAGCCCATTCTCGGCTAGCACGCGAGGCCCGAGGCAGACCTCCGGCCCATCGCGGCTCGTTGCGCACCGCGACACCACGCGCCTCAGCTCTTGTACGTCGTGACGCGTCGGCCGCCCACGCCCGCTCGGCCGCGTCCTCCCACGGCAAGGGCGGCTCGCGCGCGGGTCGTCGGGATGGGACCGCATCCGGTACACCGAGACGGCCGAAGAATCCGCCCAATGACGCTCGGGTCCCGAATCAGCGCCACCAACGTCAACCGCCCTGGACATCGCGGACACGCCAGCACATCGAAGCCAAAGCTGCGCTGCATCAGCTCAGCCCACGTCGCATTAGGGCGGCGTCCCACCCGCGTGCTGTGCGCGCACCCCCGCGGCCCTGTCGACTCAGATGGGTCGTGACCGACCGGCGGCACCCCAAGCGGCCGCCACGCGGCGCGCGGGGCCAACACCCCGTAGTACAGCACCAAGTTGACCCGCGGGCGCGGCACCAACGCCGCGAGCCGTTCCAACAGTTCCACAGGTTCAAACAGCAGATGCGTCGTGCCCTCACGCCAGCGCCGCCGCAGTTCCAACACAGCCTGCCCCTCCGGCGTGACCCGCAGGCGGTCCTGCCCCACCGCCGGCCGCAAGGCGTAGCGGCAGAGACGCTCGAGCCGATCGCGCGCGTCGGCCCGTACGACGATGCCCGCGTGCAGGTCGAACCCGTGTACGTGTGCGTGCCACTCCCCCGGTGTCGGCCGCGCGCGGTCGTCCGGCGCCACGCCCCACCGGCGCACGGACAGCCCCGCGCGTGGCCCCATCGCCGCCACGCCCCGCACCGACGCGGCGGACAGCCCTGCGAGCACGGGCAGTTCTTCAGCCCACGGATCTTCAGGCTCCACGCCCTCCTCCCCGTCGGAGACACCGTGCCTCGCCAGCGCGTGCGACACCCGTCGCGCGATGGTGGTCAAGAGCGGCGCCAGGTCCGGCGCACGCGGATGCCGGGCCGCGACGAACCGCACCTCCCCGTCCCGGTCGGTGACAAAGACCCCGTCCATCACCATCGCATGGAGGTGCACGTTCAGATTGAGCGCCGACCCGAACCGCTGCACGATCACCACCGCCCCGCCATGCCCATCGACCACACCACGCCGCCTGGCCTCACGCCGCAGCCAGCCGACGACGGCGCGGACAAACACCGCGACGACCGCCCGGCACAGGGCGTGGTTCCACGCAAGCCGGTACCGCAGGCCCGGCGGCAGCGTCAGCACCCACTGCCGCACGGGCACCTCGGGAAACACATGGTCGACCAGATGCGCGGCGCGCTCGGTCATCCGTCGGCCACCACAGCTGGGACAGAAGCCACGCCCCTTGCACGAAAACGCCACCAGCCGCTCGTGACGACACGCCGCACAGCGGAATCGCGCAAAGCCCGCCGCGAGGCAGCCACACGTCAGGAAGTCCTCAAACGCCCGCTCGACGAATCGCGGCAACCCTTGCCCGTCACGCCGACCCGCGGCCTGCGCGCGGAAGGTCTCATAGTGATCACGGACAAGGTGATGCAACGCGGACTGATCGGGCTGCCGGGGTCGATACGTGACGGACGTGAGTCCCACGCCCCCCACCTCCGCAAGGCCTGTGCCTGATCGCACATCTCTAGGGAATCAACGGGTTACGGACGGGCCCCGTATCGATCGTTGCGCTTTCTGCGTACTCGGGCGCTGACCTGCCGGCAGATTCTGCCAGTGGGAAACGGCATCCTGGCGTTCTCTCTACGTGGCGGTGGCTCCGGCCACGTCACGTCAAGTTGCCGGAATTGAGTGAACGCCCTCATCCGCGCGCGGCAGATCTCCAACCTGCATGGTGAAGGCCGGCGTCATCGACCCGACCAAGCCACCTAGCCTGAATAATTCATCAGCGATCGCGATTTCGTCGAAATACAAACGCCTCCGCTTGGTACAAAGGCCGTGCTGATAGACCTTTTTCCACGACGGAGGCGTTTGCGTTGAACAACGAGACGATACCACAGACTGTGCTGTTTCCTGATCTGTTCGACCGGCCCCTCGTGGCGACGTTCGATCAGGCCCACGCGAGCTCGGACGGTGGCGCGATTCTACTGAAAGCGGCGGACGCCCGACTCGGCGTGACCGCCGCGTTGGCGGGGTGCCTCACCGACGGTCGCACCGCCGAGAAGATTGCGCACACGGTGCACGACCTCGTGGCGCAGCGCGTCTTTGGGATCGCGGGCGGCTATCCCGATGCGAACGACGCGGATCGTCTGGCCGATGATCCGATCCAGAAGTTGCTGCGCGATCGCGATCCGATCGAGGGCACGTCGCTGGCGTCGCAGCCGACGATCTCGCGGTTTGAGAACGGCGTGCGCCGTGCCGAGCTCTATGCGATGGGCCGTGAGCTTGCCGAGCGGGTCGTGCAGCGGCACCCGCGTCGGCGGCACGGCCTGGCGCGGCGCATCACGATCGATCTGGATCCGACCGAGGACCCGACCCATGGCGCGCAGCAGCTCTCGTTTTTCAACGGGCACTACGACAGCTGGTGTTATCGGCCGCTGCTCGCCTTTGTGACCTTCAACGACGAGGCGGAACAATATCTGTGTGCGGCCGGGCAACGCGCCGGCGAGCCTGGGCGCGCTCGGGGTGCTGCGCCGGCTTGTGCCGCGGCTGCGGGTGGCGTTTCCGAAGGCGCGGCTGCGCGTGCGGCTCGATGGCGGCTTTGCGTGTCCCGAGGTCTTCGAGTGGCTCGAGGGCGAACGGCTGGACTATGTGGTCGCGATGGGCAAGAACGCGGTGCTGACGCGAGCCGCGGAGTCCGCGATGATCGAGGCCCGCGCCCTGCCCGCGGTCAGCGGGCAGACCGCCCACGTGTACACCGAGACGTCGTACCAGGCGCAGACGTGGGCCCAGCCTCGGCGCGTGATCATCAAAGCCGAAGTCGTGCACCATCCGGGACGCGAGCCGCGGGACAACCCGCGCTTCGTGGTGACGAATCTTCGCCAGCAGCCCCAGTGGCTGTACGAAACGGTCTACTGCGCGCGGGGCGACATCGAGAACCGCATCAAGGAACTGCAGCACGATCTGGCGCACGAGCTGCTCCCGCTTTTGGGCGAACCAACTGCGCGTCCTGCTGACCGCCGCCGCCTATGTCCTGATGCAAGAGCTGCGGCTCCACGCCCTGCGCCCGCGCCGGGTAATCGGCGCGTCGCACCCGCCCTGTCCCGCCATGAGAGGCGGAAGCTCGTCGACCCGCCCGTCATTCACGCCGCCTGCGTTCGCGATCCGACCGCCGTGCCGCCGCACCGGCCGCTTCACGCCTCGTCGATCATCCCCCGAGTCATATTCACCATGCGGAGCCTTCCGAATAGACTCGCTACGACCAGTCATGAATAATGCGCGTTAGAGCTTCATACGAGGCTGCTTGTCTTTTTCACACGAGGCGTGAAGGGTTCTTTGGGGGTGCCCGTTGTCGCGACTGTCGGCGGCATCTCCGGGCCCACTCAGCAGGCATCCACAATATCCTTCATGCCTTCACGCCTCGTGTGAAAAAGACAAGCACGCCTTGTGTGAAAGAGTCTACTCGTACTCGGACATCGGCGGGCACGCGCACACGAGGTTGCGGTCCCCGTGGGGATTGTCGATGCGCGAGACGGCGGGCCAGAACTTGTGGTGGCGGAGCGACGGCACGGGGTACGCCGCCTGCTGGCGCGTGTACGGGTGGGACCACTCGTCGGCAGTGACGTCCTGCGCGGTGTGCGGCGCGTTCTTGAGGACGTTGTCAGTCTTGTCGGCGGAGCCGTCGATGACGGCCTGCACCTCGGACCAGATCGCGAGCATGGCATCGCAGAAGCGGTCGAGTTCTTCCTTCGGCTCGCATTCGGTGGGCTCGACCATGAGCGTGCCAGGCACCGGGAACGAGACGGTCGGCGCATGGAAGCCGTAGTCCATCAACCGCTTGGCGATGTCGGTTTCATCAACGCCGTGCGCCTTGAACGGCCGCAGGTCAAAGATCAACTCGTGCGCGACGCGCCCGTTGGCGCCGGCGTACAACACGGGATAGTGTCCCTGCAGCCGCGCCTTGATGTAGTTCGCATTCAACATCGCCACCTTCGTGGCCATCGTCACGCCCTCGCCGCCGAGCATTGCGATGTACCCGTAGGAGATCAGGAGGATGCTCGCGCTGCCCCACGGCGCGGCCGACACGGCCGAAATCGCCGAGGTGCCGCCCGTGGCAATCACCGGATGTCCCGGCAGGAACGGCGCGAGGTGTTTCGCCACGCCGATGGGCCCCATGCCGGGACCGCCACCGCCGTGCGGGATGGCGAACGTCTTGTGCAGATTGAGATGGCAGACATCGGCGCCGATGGCAGCAGGACTCGTCAGGCCGACCTGCGCGTTCATATTCGCGCCGTCCATGTAGACCTGACCGCCGTTGGCATGGACGATCGCGCAGATCGCCAGGATGCCGCCTTCAAACACGCCGTGCGTCGACGGATACGTGACCATCAGGCACGACAACCGGTCGCGATGGGTTTCCGCCCTGGCCTTGAGATCGGCGATGTCGATGTTGCCCTGCGCGTCACACGCCACCACCACGACCTTCAACCCGACCATGCTGGCGCTGGCGGGGTTGGTGCCATGCGCCGACTGCGGGATCAGGACGACGTCGCGCTGGCTGTCGCCGCGACTCTGGTGGTACGCGTGGATGACGAGCAGTCCGGCAAACTCCCCCTGCGCGCCGGAATTCGGCTGCAGCGACACCGCGGCAAAGCCGGTGACGACGCACAGCGCGGATTCGAGTTCTTCAACGATCTGGTGATAACCGGCGGCCTGGTTCACCGGCGCGAAGGGGTGCATCTTGGAGAACTCGGGCCAGGTCACGGGCATCATCTCGGCGGCCGCGTTGAGCTTCATCGTGCACGAGCCCAATGGAATCATCGCGGTGTCGAGCCCGAGGTCCTTCCGCTCGAGGCCGCGGATGTAGCGCATCATCTGCGTCTCGGAGTGATGCGTGTTGAAGACCGGATGCGTCAGATACCCGCTGGTGCGTGCCACGGTCTTTGGCAGCGCGCTGCCCGTCTTCGGGAGTGTCAGCGCGGCGCCGCTCGCGTCAGCAAAGACGGTCGCGATATCCGCCAGATCCTGTTCAGTGACCGTCTCATCCAGCGAGAGTTGGACGATGTGGCCGGCGGGGTAACGGAAGTTGATCAGATGTTTCGCCGCGGCGGCTTTCACGCGGGCGACCTGGTCGGACGTGCCCTCGCAGCGAATCGTGTCGAAGAACGCGCCATTGGTCTGGCGCCACCCGGCGGCGGTCAGGGCTGACGCAAGGCGCGCGGCCTGACCGCGCACGCGTTCCGCGATCGCCCGGATGCCCTCGGCTCCGTGATACACGGCGTAGAACGCCGCGATGTTGGCGAGCAGGGCCTGCGCCGTGCAGATGTTCGACGTGGCCTTCTCGCGGCGGATGTGCTGCTCGCGGGTCTGGAGGGCCATGCGGTATGCGCGGCGGCCCTTCGAATCCACCGAGACACCGATGAGGCGGCCCGGAGCCTGACGGACGAAGGCCTCGCGTGTGGCAAAGAACGCCGCGTGGGGGCCGCCATACCCAAGCGGTACGCCGAAGCGTTGCGCGCTGCCGACCACGACATCGGCGCCGGCTTCCCCGGGTGGCGTGCAGATCGCCAGCGCCAGCAGGTCCGTGCCGACGGCCACCAGCGCGCCGGCGGCGTGGGCTCGCGCGACGAGCGGCGTGAGGTCGAGCACCTCGCCGTGATCGTCGGGAGATTGAACGTACACACCAAAGACGGAGTCGTCGAGCGTGGCGGTGTTGAGGTCTTCAACGCGCAGCGTGATGCCGAGCGGCACGGCGCGGGTGACGAGCACGTCGCACACCTGCGGAAAGACCCGAGGCGACACGACAAACGTGGTGGCGTGCTGGCGTTTGGACACGCGCGCCAGCAGGGTCATCGCTTCCGCCGCGGCCGTCGCCTCGTCGAGCAGTGACGCGTTCGCCACCGCCATCCCCGTCAACTCCCCCACCATCGTCTGGAAGTTGAGGAGCGATTCGAGACGGCCCTGGGCGATCTCGGCCTGGTAGGGGGTATAGGGCGTGTACCAGCCGGGGTTTTCAAAGACGTTGCGAAGGATGACCGCCGGCGTGATCGTGTCGTAGTAGCCCATCCCGATGTAGCTGCGACAGACCGTGTTCATGGCCGCGATGCCGCGCAGCCGCGCGAGATACGCGGCTTCACTTTCGGCGGGCGGCAGCGCCAGCGCCTCCGTGAGGCGGATGTCGGCGGGAACGATCTCGTCGATCAGCGCGTCGAGGCTGGTGGCGCCAACCGCGTCGAGCATCGCGGGCAGATCGGTGGGACGCGGGCCAAGGTGGCGGGACTGAAACGTATCGGACACCGGCGGGCCTTTCGGGGGTTACTGGGTCAGAGCGTGGTACTGCGTGGCGTCGAGCAGGGCGCCGGCGTCGGCCGCGTTCGACGGCCGGACTTTGATCATCCACGCCTCGTGCGGCTGGCTGTTGACCGACTCCGGGCGGGTGGCGAGGTCGTCGTTGACGGCCGTGACCTCTCCCGCGATCGGCGAAAATAATTCGGAGACGGCCTTCACGGATTCGATCGTGCCGAACACTTCGCCCTGGGTGAGCACGCGGCCCACCACCGGCAGTTCGACGAACACGACATCACCCAGTTGTTTCTGCGCGAAGTCGGTGATGCCCACCTGGGCTTCGTCTCCGCTGAGGCGCACCCACTCGTGCTCTTTTGTGTACTTCAGATCGGTCGGATACATGCGGACACTCCTACGCCGGTTTGGAACGCCTGTAAAACGGTTCGGGCACGACTTCGGCGCGCATGCGCCGGCCGCGAATTTCGATGTCAAAGGTGGTGCCGGGCGCGGCGAGGCCGACCGGCACCATGGCCAGTCCGATCGCCTTCTTCAGGAACGGCGTCTGGGTCCCACTCGTCACGACGCCGACGGTTTGACCATCGACGAGGACCGGATACCCGTGGCGGGCGATGGCGCGGTCGCGCATTTCGAATCCGACAAGCTGGCGATCGAGGGCGCCCGCCTTCTGGGCGCGCAACCGGTCGGCGCCCAGGAACGTGTCCTTCTTCCAGCCCACGATCCAGCCGAGTCCGGCCTCGACCACCGAGGTCTGTTCGTCCATGTCGCTGCCGCACAGTCGCATGGACGCTTCCAGCCGCAGCGTGTCGCGGGCGCCGAGGCCGCAGGGTTTCAGGCCGTCTGGCTCCCCTGCCTCCAGCAGCGCGTTCCAGACGCGTTCGGCCTGCGCCGGCGGCACAAACACCTCGAACCCGTCTTCGCCCGTGTATCCCGTGCGTGACACGATGACGCGCACGCCGGCGACTTCGCCGTTGGTGAACCAGTAGTACTTGATGGCGGGCAGATCGATCTCGGTGAGCCGTTGAAGGATCGCCTCGGCGCGCGGGCCCTGGATCGCGATCAGCGCGTAGCGTGAACTGGCGTTCACGACGCTGACGTCACCGCCGCGTTCGGTCACGCGCGCGTTGATCCATTTGTAATCCTTCATGATGTTGCCGGCGTTAACGACCAGCATGAAGTGCTGGCCGGCCATCCGGTACACCAGGATGTCGTCGACGAACGTGCCTTCGGGGGTGGTGAGCGCGGAGTATTGAATCTGCCCTGGTGCGAGCCGGGCCGCGTCGTTCGACGAGATCCACTGGATCGCGGCGAGGGCATCGGCGCCGGCCAGTTCGATCTGGCCCATGTGGCTCACGTCGAACAGGCCGGCGTGTGTGCGCACGGCGGTGTGTTCGTCGATGATGCCGGAGTACTCCACCGGCATGTCCCATCCGCTGAACCCGACCATGCGGGCGCCGTGCGCGCGGTGCCGGGCGTTGAGCGGTGTCTTTGTGAGAGCAGCAGGGGGTGGCGTGGGCGTCATGAAGCCCCTACACCGTACTATCGCGCCACGACAGGGTCAACCATTCCGGCGACCCACGCCACCCCCACCGCCGATTCGACGCACGCCTGCCCGCTCCGAGCACCGCGCTTTTCGCGGTGTCGTTCGGGCTACGTCTTCCGTGCCGGCCACACCAGCCGCAGCAGCACAAACAGCACGGCCATCAGCCCGGCGAACACCAGCGGCCCGGCCTCCCGTGTCTCGGGCACCGAAACGAGGAGCGCCGGCATGATGGCACCGGCCACGAGCACGGCCATGACGACTTGCAGAAGCACAATCAGAAAAGCGCGCATCGAAACCTCCCGGAACCCGGTGTCATCCGCTGAATGGGAACCCGCCGCTGCAGGCGATGAACCAGGCCATCGCCGCTTCGGCCCGGACGATGTAGACGATATTGCACGCGTAGTAGCTGAACCACCCTGTGATCCCACTGATGCACTCCAAGGTATCGTCGGCGATCCGGATCGCCTCCTTGGCATACACATCCCAACAGTCGCCGGGCCCACGATCGCTGCCGCTGCTTTGCCAGGTGACCCGCATCAGCCGTGGCTGCGTGGGCGACTGGGACGCCAGTCGGATCCGTTCCTGCTCCACCCAGTTCCGGCGGCTCGCCAGGGCTGACGCGTCGCCGCTGCCGATCTCGAGTACCGCGCGGGTCAGCGCCAGCGTCTGGCTGCCGAAATCGCGCGGGGTGTCGGGCACCTGGCGCAACAGGGTCCGGGCCAGGGCGGCCGCCTCGGACCGCTGCAGCACCGCGACGATCCGCATGACCGTTTCGGCCGGGTCGTCCTCAAGCGCCACGGTGCCATGCGGCGTGCTCAGCACCATCCGGCCGCGCGCCACGTGCACCTGCAGTTCGTCGCGCCGGCTTGTGATCGTCACGAGCGACGAGTCTCTCGTGACTTCCTTGCGCACGGACACGTTGGCGTTCGCGACTTCAACAACCACGCGGGCCGGACCGACCCGGGTGACTTTCACGGTGGGAACGTCGGAGCCGAGCGGCTCCGACGCAGCGCTGGCGGCTGACGCCAGCGTCAGCAGGGGCAACAGCATCGTGGCCATCAGCGCGCGATGCGGAAACAGCGTGTACATTTTTCTCTCCATCTCATTCCTCCTTTTCAGAACCGGCACTGAACGTAGGCCTCGGCGGCAACGTAAAGCGCCCAGAGGTAGTCGTCGACACAATCGGCCAACTTCTCCCATGTGGCCATTCCCTCCCATGTGCTGGGCGAACACGCGTTCAGCCGTTCCACGGTTTTCGCGACGGTGAACAGATATGCGTCGAGGCAGCCATTCGACACCCAATAGATCATGCGGTCCTCTCTTCCTTCTCTCGTGTAATGGTCAAGACTCGCGGCATCCCGTCGAGCGGTGACCCTGCGACTGTGAGAGCACGCGCGTCGCCACACGGGGCGCCAGCGGCGTACTCAAGCAGCGCGCGCAGCGTGTGGTAGCTGATGTCGAGCTCGTCACACGCGCGTCGCTTGTTCCCATCACACCGTTCGAGCACCAGCCGCGCATACCGGCTGCTCCACGCTCGCAACGTGTGGTCCTGAGGCGGCCTGGCGGCGACCATGCCCCGGTACCCGGCGGTAATCTCTTCCGGCAAATCGCTCAGTTCGATCCGCGCGCCCGGGGCGAGCGCCAGCGCCCGCTCCAGCACACGTTCGAGTTGCCGCACGTTGCCGGGCCAATCAAACGTGCACAACGCCTCCAGGGCTTCCGGCTCCACCACCAGCGGGCGGAAGCGACGATGGCGCCCGAGGAGGTGGTCGGCTAACAACGGCACATCTTCCCGGCGCGTGCGGAGGGGCGGCACGTGCAACTCCACGCCCGACAACCGATAGAACAGGTCTTCGCGAAACCCGCCCTTGCGCACCTGTTGCGCCAGGTTCCGGTTGGTGGCCGCCACCACCCGGGTATCCACCGTGCGGCTCCGGCCGCCGCCCACCCGCTCCACCGACAGGTCCTGCAAGACGCGCAGCAGCTTGGCCTGGGCTGACGAGGAGAGGTCGGAGACTTCGTCGAGGAACAGGGTGCCGCCTTCGGCCAGTTCGAACTTGCCCCGCCGCCCCTTCACGCCTGTGGCCGTCCGGTCTTCGATGCCGAACAGCTCCGCCTCGAGCAGCGTCTCGACCAGGGCCGCGCAATTGACCGCGATGAAAGGTCCCCGCGCGCGCCGGCCGGCGGCCGCGTGCAGACCACGGGCGACCAGTTCCTTGCCCGTGCCGCTCTCCCCCGAGATCAGCACCGTGAAGTCCGTCGCACCGATGCGCGCCACTTGAGCGCGCAAGTCGTGCATGACCGAACTGCGTCCCACCAGCATGGTGATTCTCCCCGCCTCTCACTCGTCCCAGCGGCACACGCCGCGGTACACCGGTCCGTCCTTGCCCAGCCGGGCCACCATCCACGTCAGCACCAACGCGCCCCGGTCTTCGCCCGCGCCGCAGATCTCAATCGGCTGCCCGGGGCGCAACCGCACCCGTCCCTCCACGTACACATCCCCCGGCGTCTCATCCACCATCGTTAAATCCCGCCCAAGGCGATAGCGACGCCGGGTCATCGTTCCTCCCACTGGCGCGAGGACGGGTTGAAGCGCAGCACCCGAATTCGCCCCGTCACGCCGGCGACGCGCACGGCGTAATGCGTGCCCCGTTGCGTGCGCACGGTGACCGAACCTGAGGAGGCCGTGCCGAGCGGAGAGAAACTCGCCATCCGGCTCGTCCCGAAGGCGACCGGCGCGGTGTCGAAGCGTCCCGACAGGTCGGGCACGCCAGAGGCCCGGCCGATCTCGGTCCGCGGCAGCCAGGCTGACAGCGGCCGCGCCGTGTCACGGCACCGGTCCGTGCCTTCGTCAATCTCGGCTCGCGACAGTCCGTTGCGGTTGCCGTCCGCGCATTGACGAACACGCCACGTGGTTGGCTCCGTGAACGCCGCGCCTCCCACATCGAACACCAACCCGACGTGGCGGCCTTCGCGAATCGCCTGCTGCCGTGCCGCGCGCAGTTGCCCTGCCAGCAGCCAGGCGGCCTGGCGTGCGTCCTCGGCATCGCGGGCATGGACCATGAACGGCGCGCCCAGCGACACCAGGGTTGTGGCCAGTGTGAGCACGATGATCGTCTCCACCAGCGACGCGCCGGCGTCGGCGAGTGGGCCCCCGGATCCCGCCCACCCGCCGATCCTTCGCGACCGTCGCTTCCCTACCACCCGACGCCCTTGGGCGGCGCCACGGTAATCATCGGCTTGAGGGTGAGGAACGTCTTCTCGCCGATGCCGCGCACGTTCATCAGGTCTTCGATCTTCTTGAAGGCCCCGTTCTTCTCGCGGTATTCCACGATGCGCGCGGCGGTGGCGGGGCCCACGCCAGGCAGGGCCACGAGTTCCTTCGGCGTGGCGGTGTTGAGGTTGACCGGCGTTTGCGCGGCCTTGACCGACTGCGGGGGCTTGGCTTCCTGTGCCGTGGCGGACCACGGCGCGGCCATCGCCGCGGCGGCGAACAATAGAGTAACGATGAGCGTGCGTGTCATGACATCTCCAGGTGAAGAGACGACGGGCGTCCAATTACGCCCGGTCGTGTGACGGGGCCGGCGCAGCCGCTCGCTTCCAAACGCAGGGTCAGGAGGCCGCAGTAATCGCGGGACGGCTGGCCGGGTCCCGGCCGGTCAGATTGCAGGAAGGCGGCCAACAACCGCCGCGGCCGCGGCGACCGGCGAACTCTCAGGAGATGCGGGGGTTATCGCTGATGTACCAACAGGGCATCGGGACGTCAGCGTGCCGAACTGCCACCCGGCGTTGACGGATTGTGTGGGAGGGGTGTCTAAGCGACGACCGGGGTTGCGCCGCGGCACCAGTCGACCGTGTGGCGCAGGCCTTCTTCGAACGGCACCGTGGGTTCGTAGCCGAGGAGCTTGCGGGCCTTGAAGATGTCGGCCTGCGAGTCTTTCACGTCCCCTTCGCGCGGCGGACCAAACGTGGGTTCGATCGTGCTGCCGAGGATCATCTGCAGGGCACGTGACAACTCCAGGAGCGAGACGCGGCCGCCGGTGGCGACGTTGATCACTTCTCCCGCCACGTGGGGTGCCGTGGCGGCGCGCAGGACGCCGTCCACGACGTTGCTGACGTAGGTGAAGTCACGCGTCTGTCGCCCATCGCCGTGGATGAGGGGCGGCTGTCCGGCCAGAAAGGCCTTGATGAAGAGGGAGATCACGCCCGAATACGGCGAGTCGGGCGCCTGGCGTGGGCCGAAGACGTTGAAGTACCGGATCGTCACCGTCTCGAGTCCGTACAGCGCCGTGAACATCCGGAGGTACTGTTCGCCCGTCCATTTCTGGAGCGCGTATGGGCTGAGGGGCGCCGGGCGCATGTCTTCGCGCTTGGGGAGCACCTTCGAATTGCCGTAGGTCGAGGAGGATCCGGCAAACACCACGCGTTTGACGCCGGCATCGCGGGCCGCGACCAGCACCTGGAGGGTGCCATCAATATTGGCGCGATGCGTGCCGAGCGGGTCTTTCACCGAGCGCGGCACCGACGGAATCGCGGCTTGGTGCAGCACGTACTCGCAGCCCGCCACCGCCCTTGCGGCCACCCCCTCATCGGCTAAATCGCCTTCGAGGAGATCGACACCTGCGGGGACATTCTCCCGTTTACCCGTCGCGAAGTTGTCCGCGATGCGCACCTGGTCACCCCGGCGCCGCAGGGCTTCGACCAGATGAGACCCGATAAACCCCGCGCCGCCGGTGACGAGATACAGAGACATTATGAGATGACTGAGATGGCTGAGGTGGAGCTGGCTGAGATGGCTGAGGTGGAGCTGGCTGAGGTGGCTGAGATGACTGAGCTGACCGACCGAGTTGGTTGAAATGGTGAGCCAACCTCCGACACCTCAGTCATATCCGTCATCTCTGCCACCTCAGACATCTCAGCCATCTCACCACCTACTGAGGCCACCCTGCCCGCGGCAGCCCAGGGGTGACGCGCAGCGCATTCTTGTAGTACAGCTTCTTCAGGACTTCATCGGGCAGGTCCATGCCGTACAACTTCCAGAACGCGTGGTAATCGCGGTAGTAGTCGAAGTACTCGTCGGCGGTTTCAAACACGCGCCAGTAGTACGGGAATTCCTCAGGGAAATAGGCGTCCTTCCCGAAGAGCACACGGTCCTGGTACTTGATAAAGAACTCGCGGGCTGCCCTGGGCTGGCGGGCGAAGTCGTACAACACGGCGCCCACTTCGAGCACCACGTTGGGGGCCTTGTCGAGCAGCTCGGCGGCCTTCTTCAGGTTGTTGCCGTAATAGGCGAAGTGCGCGCCGATGAACCGCGTGTTCGGATTCGCGATGAAGAGTTCGTCGCGCTCGTTCTGCAGGTCCTCGAACTTCGGCCGGCCAGGCATGTAGTTCCGGCGATCCTCGAAGAGCGCCAGTTCGAGCCAGCGCTCGTTCCGCATGTCCAGCGGCGAGAAGAACTCCTCGGGCTCGGCCGTGTGGATGATGACCGGAATGTTGAGACGGGCGCAGGCCTCCCAGATGGGCCTGAGCAGCGGGTCGTTCACCTTCACCAGCGACCCGTCCGTTTTCGTGCTCTGGAGCCCCAGGTTCTTGCCGATCTTCAGGCCGATCGCACCGTTCCTGACAGAGGCTTCCAGGTCGGCCACGGCCATCCCGGCCCACCCGGGCGCATCAGGCTGATTCCAGTTCACGTTGGCAAACACCGCGAAGCGGTTCGGATATCTGCTTGCACGGATGTAGTCCACCCGGCCTTTGATCTGGTCGGGATTGCTGCCGCCGCTCAGGTTGACCAGGATCTGCAGATTAAGGGCGTCCATCTCCTTGATCGTCTGCTCGATGTTCAACTCGGACACCTGGTGATGGCTGTGGATGTCGATGACCGGGTATTTCGCGCGGGGCACCAGGTGCCCCGCGACCACCAGCGTGGAGCGCGGCCGGTAATCGAGAATCGACGGCGCCGGAAACTCCGGAAACATGCAGCTCCCGGGCCGCCGCAACGTGGTGCCCGGGGGGCATTCGCCGTTGACCGGGGGCACGATGCGGGAACATTGGTCGGGCGCAATCATCGCGGTGCCCGCCGGACACTGGCCCTCCACGGGGGCCATCACGAACCCGCGCCCTCGACCGCCGCCGCGGCCCTGTCCCGCGGCCCGGCCGGCACCAGCTTGCACCTCAGCCTGGACAGTCACGTGCGCCGCGCCAACGCCCACAGCCTGCCATCCCCCGATCCAGCCACCCAGCGCCACCGCAGCGACACCACTTATCAGCACTCGCCTGGAACGCATTCGCACCATCCTCCTTGAACTGACAATCCTCAATCCCCAATCCCCCATCCTCAATCTCTCGATCAAGGACAAGGTTCCGCCGCGGTGGGCTGTAAGCCGAATTCTGTTCCCCGCCGTCGCCCACCTTCACGCCTTACGGCGTTGCGGCGGGCTATGGCGTGGTGACGATCATTCCTCCAGGCCGGTGATTACTCACCGGCTCCAGCAGCCTACCCGGAGGCTTCGGACGGGCCGTCCTCACGCGCCTCCCTATTTGGCCTTGCTCCGTGCGGGGTTTTGCCTGCCATCTGCCTTACGGCAGACGCGGTGCGCTCTTACCGCACCTTTTCACCCTTACTCCGGTTGACCCGACTCACGAGCGCGGGAGTGATGCGCGCGCGATCGGACGCGCATCACTCCGCAGTCGTCAGTCGGGCCAACCGAAGCGGTATCTTTTCTGTGCCACTGTCCTTCGGGTTGCCCCGACCGGGAATTACCCGGCGCACTGCCCTGCGGAGTTCGGACTTTCCTCCCTCCGCCTTCGCTCGCCTCCGCGCCTTGCGGCGCCTCAGCGAGCTCCCGCGGACGGCGATCGTCCAGCCCACCACGACGGAATATCAATCTTTGCTCAGCCGTCCGTTTCCTGCGAAATGCCGTACTGTTCGAGCTTCTTGTACAAATTGCTGCGCGGTGTATCGATGACCTCCGCGGTCTTCGAGATGTTCCAGGCGTGCTCGCGCAGTTTGGCCACCAGCCAGGCGCGCTCGGCGGTTTCCTTGAATTCCCGCAACGTGCCGGGCGTCGAGCCCCCTTCAGTATACGCTCCGGGCGTCGTCGCGGCCGGCGCGGCGCCGTTGCCCTCGGGCCGTGTCTCGCTGCGCACCACCGCCCGCACATCGGCCGCCTCGATGACATCCCGGCCACTCATAATCAGCAGCCGCTCGACCACGTTCTTCAGCTCGCGGACATTGCCGCGCCAGCGCGCCTGTTTCAGCGCCTCGATCGCCTGGGTGGAGAACCGCGCGGGCCGCCGGTTGTTTTCGCGGCTGAACTGCGCCACAAAATGCGCCACCAGCGTGGGAATATCCTCCAGGCGCTCGCGCAACGCCGGGGTACTGATCGGAATCACGCTCAGACGGAAGTAGAGGTCTTCGCGGAAGCGGCCCCCGGCTATCTCCTGTTCGAGATCCTTGTTTGTCGCCGCGATGACCCGCACATCCACCTTGATCGTGCGCGCCGACCCCAGCCGTTCGACTTCCCCCTCCTGCAGCACGCGCAACACCTTGGCCTGCGTTTTCGCGCTCATGTCGGCGACTTCGTCGAGGAAGATCGTGCCCTTGTCGGCCTGCTCGAACTTGCCGGTCTGCTTTTCAGTGGCGCCGGTGAACGCGCCGCGCTCGTGGCCGAACAGTTCCGACTCGATGAGTTCCTCCGGAATCGCCGCGCAATTCACCTGCACGAACCGCTCCTTCGCCCGCAGGCTGTTCCGATGGATCGCGCGCGCGATCAACTCTTTGCCCACGCCGCTCTCGCCCAGAATCAGCACCGTGGCATTGGTCGGCGCGGCCCGGCGCACCTGGTCCATGACGCTCTTCAGGCCGGCGCTCTCTCCCACCACCTGATGCCGGCTCTCGAGCGTCGACCGCAACTGCCGGTTCTCCCGCCGCAACTGGCCCAGTTCCAGGCCCTCGCGCACGGCATCGAGCACGTAGTCTTTCGACAGCGGCTTCTCAATGAACCGAAACGCGCCCAACCGCCCCGCCTCCAGCGCCGTCGTCGTATTCCCGTGCGCCGAGACGATGACGACGGGGAGGGAGTCGTTGAGGCCGCGGATGCGGCTGAGGACCTCGAGGCCGTCCATGCCGGGCATCTTCACGTCGAGAAAGACCAGGTCGGGGTTCTCGCGCTCGACCAGGGTCAACCCCTCGTGTCCCGAGCCCGCCACCAGCACGTCGTAGCCGTCATATTCGAGCAGCATCCGCATCGTGTCACGGATGGCCGCTTCGTCATCGATCACCAGCAGCCGCTGTTTCATGCGGCGTCCAGCACCACCGAGTGAATCGTCCGCTGGTCGGTCAGCGAGTCGAAGATGTACACCGCCACGGTGCTGCCGGGCGGCAGCGCGGCCACCACCTTCTGGAACTCCGCGACCGACGCCACCTTCTGCCGGTTGATCTCCAGGATCACGTGCCCGCGCCGAATGCGGGCCTGCCGCGCGGGCCCGGCCGAGTCAATATCGACGACCATGACGCCGGCCAGGGTCTCGGGCAGGGTGAATCGTCTCGCGGTCGCCGCATCGATGTCGCGTACCGTCAGCCCAAGTGGTCCCTGCTCGGGACTCAGGACGGGACGCACGCCTCCCGGCATGCTGGCCGGCCGCACGGTCGGGGGCAGCGGGCGTTCGGTCAACTTCACCGGCACCGTGTGCTTCTCGCGGCCGCGCCAGACCTCAAGCCGAACGACCGCGCCGGGCACCCGGGCCGAGATTTCCCGGATAAGGGCCTCGTCGTTGTCCACGCGCTGGCCGTCAATGGCCGTGATCAAATCGTAGGGCCGCAGCCCCGCGCGCGCGGCGGGCGTGTCACTGGGCACATCCTGAATCAACGCGCCACGGTCACTCTCCAGGTGCAGCGCGGCCTGCAACCCCGGGGTGGCGCTCGTCAACACGATGCCGGCATACCCGCGTGCCACACGTCCCCGCTCGCGCAACTGCGGCAGGATGTGCACGATCTGGTTGATCGGAATCGCAAAGCCGATGTTGGACGCCTGCGAACTGATGGCTGTCGTCATCCCAACCACCTGTCCCACGCTGTTGATGAGCGGCCCGCCACTGTTGCCGAAACTGATCGCCGCATCGGTCTGAATAAACGCGTCCAGGCTCTGGTTGTACAACTTGCGTCCGAGAAAACTGACGACGCCGACCGTCACCGAGTGCACGTAGCCCAGGGGATTGCCGATCGCACAGACCCACTCGCCCACCTGCAACGACTGCGAATCGCCGAGCGGCGCCACCGGCAGCGGTCCGCCGGCCGACACGTGCAACAGCGCTACGTCGATCGCCGGGTCGATGCCGACCACCGTCGCGCGCAGGGCCCGCCCGTCGCTCAACGTGACGGTCACGCGGTCCGCGCCTTCCACCACATGATGGTTGGTCAGGATGAAGCCCGCGGCGTCGATGATGAACCCGCTGCCCGACCCTTCACGGGGCGCGCCGCTCTCGTCCGACATCTCACGCTGAAAGCGCCGCGGCGTCTGCCGCCCGCGTTCGTCGCGCGCGATCGCGTCCACGTTGACGACGGTGCCGTTCAGTCGCGCCGCCACGGCCGAGAAATCCACCGCCGCCCCAGCCGGACGAATCAGCGTGAGATCCGGCGAGGTCGAAATCGACAGCGGATGTGTTTCGAGGGCGATCGGCGCCATCACGCCCCGGCGCACACCACTGGGCGCCCCGCCGGCCGCCACCAGGCCCAACAGGAAGCTGACGACCGCCGCCAAGCCAACCGCCGTAATCGTGAATCCCTTCATGACGCCGTTGTCGCTTTCATTATACGGGCCTGAAACCGGGCTTCATCGAGCACCTCCACTCCGAGCGATCGGGCCGTCTCCAGTTTGGAACCCGCCTCGTCGCCCGCCACCACGTACCGCGTTTTTCGGCTGACCGACGAGGAGACTTTGCCCCCGAGCGCCTCGATCTGGGCGGCCGCCTCGTCACGGGTCATCGAGGCCAGCGTCCCGGTCAGCACGAACGTCAGGCCGGTCCACGGCCGCAGGGTCGCCGCGTCGCCCCCGTCCGGGTCTTCCATGCGGACGCCCGCGGCGGCCATCGCGTCCAGCACCACGCCGTTACGCGCCTCGTCCAGAAACGCCCGCACCGAACGGGCGACGATGGGGCCCACCTCGGGCACGGCTTCGATCTGTTCCACGGATGCGGCGCGCAAGGCGCGCATGGATCCGAACGCGCGCGCCAGGGCCCTGGCGACCCCTTCGCCCACGTGCCGAATCCCCACGCCGTGCAGGACACGCCAGAGTTCCGCAGTGCGGCTCTTGTCGATTTCGGTCACCAGGTTCGCGGCCGACTTTGGTCCCATGCGGTCGAGCCCGGCCAGCACCTCCGTCGTCAGGCGATACACCTCCGCGAACGTGTGCACCAGCCCCGTGGTAACGAGCTGGCCGACCAGCGCCTCGCCGAGGCCCTCGATGTTCATCGCGCGGCGTGACGCAAAGTGCTGCAGGCCTCGTCTGAGGCGGGCCGGGCACGACACGTTTTCGCACCGCCACACGACTTCATCCTCGGGTTTCACGAGCGGTGACTCACACGCCGGACACACCGCCGGCATCGTCCACGGCCCGGGTGCAGGATCGGGACGGGCGTCGAGCACGGGCCCCAGCACCTTGGGAATAATGTCGCCGCCCTTCTCGACGAGGACCAGATCGCCCTCGCGAATGTCGCGCCGGGCAATCTCCTGCTCGTTGTGGAGCGTGGCCATCTGGATCGTCGTGCCTCCGAGCCGCACCGGTTCGAGCACGGCGAACGGCGTCACCGCGCCCGTGCGGCCCACGTTGACCGCAATCCGCGACAGGCGGGTGCGCGCCTGCTCGGCCGGAAATTTGAACGCGGTGGCCCAGCGGGGAAACTTCGCGGTCGCCCCCACGCGATCGCGCAGCGCCAGATCGTCCAGCTTGATCACGACGCCGTCGGTGTCGAACGCCAGTGCGTGTCGCGCCTCGCGCCATCGATCGCAGAACGCGAGGACTGCGTCGATGTCTTCACAGCGCGTCCAGTGCGACTCGACAGGACACCCCCAGGCGCGCAACTGCCCGAGCACCGCCACGTGCGACGCCGCGACCGGTGCGGCGCTGGCCGGTGTCACGATCTGATAGAAGAATGCGCGCAGGCCCCGTTCGCTGACCGCGGACGGATCGAGCGTGCGGATTGTGCCGGCGGCGGCGTTCCGGGGATTCGCAAACGCGGGTTCGCCGGCCAGTTCACGGGCCTCGTTGACGCGCTGGAACGCGTCGCGCGGAAAATACACCTCGCCGCGCAGCTCGAGCCGATCGGGCGGCGGCACCGGCGGCGCTTTGAGCGTCAGCGGGACGGCGCGAATCACGCGCACGTTCGACGTCACATCCTCGCCGCGCACGCCGTCACCGCGGGTCACCCCCCGGGTCAGGCGGCCGTGGTCGTAGGTCAAGGCCATACTGAGCCCGTCGATCTTCAACTCTGCGACATACGGCAGTCGTGTGTCGTCGGGCAGGGCCAGCGCGCGGCAGAGGCGGGCGTGGAACTCCCGCAACTCGCCGGCCGCATACGCGTTGTCGAGGCTGAGCATCGGCTCGAGGTGCGCCACGGTGGCGAACCCTTCCGCGGGTCGTCCGCCGACACGCTGGGTGGGCGAATGCGGATCGGCCAGGTCAGGGTGCGCGGCTTCCAGCGCCGCGAGCTCGCGTATGAGCGCGTCGAACTCGGCGTCGGAGACCTCCGGCGCGTCGTACACGTAGTACTGCTCTTCGTGGTGCCGAAGCTGCTGGCGGAGTTCAGCGATACGCGCGGCGGGATCCATGAACAAAATGAGGAAAGGTCACACGCCAGGGGACCCGGGGTTACCGATCGCGCTGCAGGACGTAGTCGACCAGAGACACCAGACCGTCACGCTCGACTGACGCCGGAAAGGCCGAGAGCAACTGCGTCCGGGCCGCCTGGCCGTACGTCACGGCACGCTCGTACGCGGCATCGATCGCACCGTGCGTGGCCAGCAGGCTCTTGATCGACTGCCACGCTTCCGGCGTGACCTGCCGGTCGGTGACGACCTGCTGAATCAGCGCGGCCACCTCAGGGGTGCGCTGCTGCAGGAGGATGATCGGCAACGTCACTTTACCCTCGCGCAGGTCGCCGCCGATGGGCTTCCCCAGCACCTGCTCCTCCGCCGTGTAATCGAGCACGTCGTCGACAATCTGAAACGCGATGCCGAGGTTGAAGCCGTACTCACGCAGCGCCACGCGCTGCTCAGGGGTGCACTGGCCGAGCACGCCGCCGATTTCGGCGCAGCCCGAAAACAGAAAGGCCGTCTTGCGGCGAATGATCTCGAGGTGTTCTTCCTCGGTGATGGCGGCGTCGCCCATCTTCGTCAACTGGTACAACTCGCCCTCGATCATCCGCAACGTGACCTCGCAAAGCAGGCGCACCACTTCCAGCGAGTCCTGCGTGAGCGCCATCGCCATCGAGCGGATGTACAGGTAGTCACCCAGGAGCACCGTGACGCCATTGCCCCAGCGCGAGTGCGCGGCCAGCCGGCCCCGCCGCGTTTCCGCCGCGTCGATGATGTCGTCGTGCACCAGGGTGGCCGTGTGGATGAACTCCACGACCGCCGCGTTGAGCACATCGCGATCGCCGGTGTAGCCACACATGCGGGCGGCCAGCAGCAGGACCGCCGGACGCACCCGTTTGCCGCCGCTCATCTGGATGTAGCGGCCCATCTGGGGAATCAGTTCGACCTTCGACTCCAGGTGTCGCGCGAACTCCTGCTCGACCCGTCCAAGAGCCTCACGTACCGGTTCAAAAATCCGGCTGAGATCCGGGACGGACGTGGCAGAAGGGTTCACAGGTAGTGGTCTCGCCTGAGGCGTAACTCGTGCGGAAACGTGACTGAATCAGACCACAGGACTCGCGGGAGTGTCAACGCGCCGGCGCCCGAGGAACGCGTCAAAATTGTCACGGATCCACGCGGCCATCGTCGTCACCGGGACGCCGCGGATGGCGGCCAGTTGCCGCACCGTTTCCACGACGAAGGCCGGCTCGTTGCGCCGGCCGCGATACGGCACCGGCGCCAGGTACGGCGCGTCGGTTTCGACCAGCAGACGGTCGCCCGGCACCGCCGCCACGACATCGCGCAGCGCCCCGGCCTTCGGGAAGGTGACGATGCCGGGAATGGAGAGAAAGAAGCCGAGATCGAGCGCCTGTGTGGCCTCGGCCTGGGTGCCCGTGAAGCAGTGCATGACGCCGCGCACCCGCCCCTGCCCGGCCTCGCGCAGGATCGCGTGTGTGTCGTCGGTGGCCTCCCGCGCGTGGATGGCCACCGGCAGGTCCAGCGCGAGGGCCAGTTCCACCTGCGCGGCAAACACCTCGTGTTGGACCTCGCGGGGCGCGAAGTCGTAGTGATAGTCGAGGCCCATCTCACCCAGCGCCACCGCGCCCGAGCGAGCGGCGGCGGCGCGCACCAGACGCACGGCGTCCGCCACCCGGCCGGCGTACGCGCCGGCGCGATGCGGGTGAACGGCGGTCGCGAACGCGATCGCGGGCCAGGCCGACCGCACCGCCGGAATCCGCTCCAACTCGGTCTCGGTGTCTGACGACAGCATGCACAGCGCCCCGGTCACGCGCGCGTCCTGCGCGCGGCGCGCGACATCCGTCAGGTCCTCCACGAACCCGTCATCGGCGAGATGGCAGTGCGAGTCGACGTACATCGGTCGTCTTCGCGGCGTGTCCTATCGAATGCGGGTGCCGGGCGCCGGGGCCTCGTCGAAGCAGACGAGCATCGGGTTGCCACCGTCGGGACTCGCCGCGAGCACCATGCCGTTCGACTCGATGCCCATGAGCTTCGCGGGCTTCAGGTTGGCGACGATCGCCACCGTGCGTCCGACCAGCGCGTCGGCCTCGTACGCTTCCGCGATGCCCGCCACCAGCGTGCGCTGCTCGGTGCCCAGGTCGATCCGCAGCGTGATGAGCCTCTTCGAGTTCGGCACGCGCTCGGCGGCCAGCACCTTCGCCACACGCAGATCGATCTTCATGAAGTCGTCGATCGAAATGCGCGATTCGAGCGGCCACAGGGACGCGGATGCGGCGGGCGGCGTGGGATCGGACACGGAAGACTCCTTGGGTTCGAGGCGCGGCCAGAGCGGAGCTCCAACCATCAGGGTGCGCTCACCGCTTGTTTGCCAGGTGGTGTCGCGGACAAAATCAAGCTTCGAGATATCAGAAGGAACCCCAAGCCGGACAAGAATCTCGGAGCACGAGGCCGGCATGAAAGGAGACAGAAGAACGGCTGCTATCCGCAGTGCCTCGGACACATTCCATAAAACAGCATCAAGCTCACCAGGGTCGCTTTGCTTGGCGAGATTCCAGGGTTTCCGGTTTTCGATCATCGCGTTTGCGGCATCCACCGCGCTGAATGCATGGACCGTTGCACCACTCAGGTGAAGGCGGTCCATACACTCCTTTTTGTAATAGAGGACGCACTCCGTCACTACCTGACGCTTCGGGTCGGGGCTATCACTTCCTGTGAGCCTGCCGTCTCGATAGCGCTGGGCCATTGACGACAAACGATTCACGAGGTTGCCCAGATTGTTCGCGAGGTCAGCGTTGTAGGCCTTCTCGAACAGTTCCCAGGTGAAATCCCCGTCTTGCCCGAACACGATCTCTCGACAAAGGAACAACCGGAGCGGATCCGGTCCGAACTTCTCCACGGCATCCAGCGGGTCGATGACCGTGCCGAGCGACTTGCTCATCTTCTCGCCCTTGAACAACACAAAGCCGTGGCCAAAAATCTGGGTCGGCAACGGTAACCCGGCGCTCAGGAGCATCGCCGGCCACACCACACAGTGGAAGCGCGTGATGTCCTTCCCCACCAGATGAATCACCTGGCGGTGGGGTTGGTCGGACTGATTCCACCAATAGTCAAATAGCGCATCGTCGGTCCCGTAGCCGACCGCGGCGGCGTAGTTGATGAGCGCGTCGTACCAGACGTACACCACGCTCCCGGGATCGTGCGGCAGCGGAATGCCCCATGCCTGCCCGGCCCTGCTGACCGAGATGTCGTCGAGGCCGCCCTTGAGCAACTGCACCATTTCGTTGCGCCGGGATTCGGGCGCGACGAACTCCGGGTGAGCGGCGTAGTGCGCCAGCAGGGCGTCCCGATACCGCGAGAGTTTGAAGAAGTAGTTCTTTTCCTTGATCCAGTCGGGCTTGGTTCGGTGCACGGGACACCGCCCGTCGACCAGGCCCTTCTCGGGCTTGAACTCCTCGCACGAAACGCAGTACCAGCCTTCGTAGATGCCCTCGTAGATATCCCCTTTCTCGAGTGATCGCCGCACCATCGCCTGCACCGCGGTCTTGTGCCGCGGCTCGGTCGTGCGGATGAAGTCGTCGAACGAAATGTTCAGTCGCCCCCAGACCTCGCGAAACTCAGCTTCCATCCGGTCGCAGTACGCCAGCGGGTCGAGGCCCTGCTCGCGCGCGCGTTTGAACACGTTCTGCGAGTGCTCGTCGTTCCCCATGACAAACCGCACCTCGTCGCCGATCAGCCGGTGATACCTGGCGATCACGTCGGCGGCGATCTTCTCGTAGGCCGTTCCCAGATGGGGGCGGTTGTTGACGTAGTCGATGGCGGTGGTCAGATAGAAACTGGGCATGGCGACAGTCGCAAACCGGTATTGTAGCGTGCCCGGTGCGGTCAGATCAGTTTCTCCTCCTGAAAGGAGTAGTACACATTGTCGGCGAGGATCATGTGGTCCACCACCGGCACCCCGACGATCCGCCCGGCATGGACGAGGCGCTGCGTCAGCCTCAGGTCTTCCGGACTGGGTGCAGGGTCGCCCGACGGGTGATTGTGAAACAGCAGGACGCCGGCCGCGCCGCCGCCGACGGCCACGCGAAAGATGTCGCGTGGGTGGGCCATCGCGGCGTCGAGCGCGCCGATCGAGTGCAGATGGGTGCGCAGCAACCGGTGTTTGACGTCCAGAAGCAGCAGGCCGAAGCGCTCGACCGGATAGGCCCCGAAGCGCGGCAGCAGGTACAGGGCGGTGTCCTCGGGTGTCGCAAACTGTGGCCGGCCCGGCGGATGCTGCGCCAACGTCCGGCGTCCCAGTTCGATCGCCGCCTGCACCCGCGCCGCCTGCGCATCGCCCACGCCGCGGGTATGGCGCATCTCGTCACGCGTCATGCGGGTCAGCCCGTGCACCCCGGAACCGTTCGACAGGAGCGCAGCCGCCAGCACCATCGCCGGGGCGCGCTGGGTCCCATGTCCGAGCACGATGGCCAGCAACTCCTGATCGGACATCGCGATGAGGCCGGCGCGCTCGAGTTTCTCGCGGGGACCGTCAGTCTGCGGAGGAGCCATCAGATGCTCCGGGGTATACTCAGCCCGTTCATGCGTCCTGCTGCGTTGTTGCTGACACTGCTGGTCACGGCCACACCCTTGGCGGCCTGCTCCACGCCGCCCACCAAAGAACGTCATCAAGCGGAAGGCGCCATTGCCGCCGCCCGCGCCGCCACCGCGGACACCTACGCCACGGACGAACTCCGCGCCGCCGAGGCCGCCCTCGTGCGGTACGATACCGCGGTCGCCCAGGGGGATTACCGCCAGGCGCTCAACGCGGCCCTCGACGCCCGCGATCGGGCCTACGCCGCCGCCAGGCAGGCCAGCACCGCCAAGGCCGAAGCGCGCAGTCGTGCCGAACGCCTCGCCCTGGAATTAACGACCCTGATCCAGACGGCGACCAGCCGGCTCAGCCCCCGCGCGACCAGCGCCGCCGCCTCACGCCTCCGACAGGCGCTGGCTGACAGCACCTCCTCCCTGCAAGAAGCGCGCACACTTCTCGAGGATGGCCAGTACCTGCCGGCCATCACCGCGCTTGAAGCCGGTCTCGCACCATTACGGAAGGAACTGCCGCCGGCGGCGCCCGCGGCTGGCCGGCGCACCCGTTCCTGACGTGGCAGAATCTGCCAGCCTGGGAGGCCGGCAGTGTGCACTATCTGACAATCCAGCCCAGACCGATCACCGCGACGACGATGACGACGAAGCCCACGAGGTCCAGGACCACGCCGTAGCGCACCATCGCGCCGATGGGGATATAGCCGCTGCTGTAGACAATGGCGTTGGGGGGCGTCGAGATGGGCATCATGAACCCCATGCTGGCACCGAACGTCGCGCCCAGCGCTGGCTCCAGGGGAGAGACGCCAGCCGCCATCGCCACGGCGATCGCCGTCGGCACCACCACCGTCGCCGCGGCCGTGTTTGACGCGGCCTCGGAAAACAGAATGGCCACGGCTGTGAACACCAGCGTCAGACCGACCGTCCCTGCGCCCGGCACGTAGCCGACCACCCAGCGTCCAAACGCATCGGCCAGGCCGGTCGAATCCGCCAGACCTCCCATCGCCAGGCCGCCCCCGAACAACAGGATGATGCCCCAATCGATGGTCGAAGCCTCTTCCCACGTCAGCGTGAATTTGCGCGCGCGCCAATTGACGGGCAGGACAAACAGCAGGAGCGCGCCCAGGATCGCCGCAATCGACTCGGGCACCAGCGCGGTGAGCCGCTGCACCAGCGGATGCGCCTGTCCGACCACGATCGCCACGAGACCTGGCAACGTCCACAACAACACCGTGATGCCGAACGCGATGACCACATTCCGCTCGCCACGGCCCATCGGACCGAGGCGTCGCAGTTCGTCACGCACACTCGCGGTGGCCTCGGCGCTCAACCGGATGCCACGCGACGCCGGCAGCAACATCCACACGGCCAGCGCCCCCATCATCACCACGACGAGCGGCACACCGAGCGCCATCCACCCGGCAAACGAGATGTCGATGCCCGCGTTCTTGAGCAGTAATCCCTTTCCGATGATGTTGGGCGGCGTGCCCACGGGCGTGGCCATGCCGCCGATCGACGCCGCGAAGGACGTCACCAGCATCATGGCCAGCGCAAATCGGCGAAACGCGGGGTCGCTGGACCGGCCTCGTCCCAGTTCCGTGAGCACGGCCAGCCCAAGCGGAAACAACATGGCGGTCGTCGCCGTGTTGCTCATCCACATTGAGAGGCCGGCGGCCACGCCCGCGTATACGACCAGCAGCCTGAACGCGCTGGCGCCGATCCAGGGCGAGGCCAGCGCCGAGAACGCCAGGCGTCGATCGAGTCGGTGCACGAACATGGCTTCGGCGAGGATGAAACTGCCGATGAACAAAAAGATGATCGGATCGGCGAACGACGCAAACGCGGTTCGGACCGGGGCGATGCCGAGCAGCACCACGAGTGTGGGCCCGAGCAGCGCGGTGGCCGCCAGCGGGATCGCCTCGGTCATCCAGAGGACGATCATCAACGCCAGGATCGCGCTCAGCCGATGCGCGGCCTCCGACAGTCCCGGCATGGGCATCCACAGGAGTAACAGGCACAGCAGCGGCCCCAGAAAGAGCCCGACCGTGCGGCGGCGCCGGTTGAACGCTTCCTCGGCCGGCGAGTACGACTCACCGGATCCTTCCTCTTGATGAACACGCCTCATCTCGTTCCCCCGGTCGATCCCCACCACTCGACGCTGGCCACGACCTCCGCCCACCCGGTCAACCAAATTCCTTCGTGGTCCCACTCGACGTGCTGGGTCCCGCCCGGCGCGACGACATCGACGCTGCGGGCCGCGCCGCCGTACGCGGCCGCCGCAACCGCCGCCGCGCACGCCCCAGTGCCAGAGGCTTCCGTGGGTCCCACGCCACGTTCCCAGATCAGAATGCGTACGCGGCCGGGGCGCTCCACTGTGGCCAGTTCCACGTTGGTGCCCTCGGAGAAATAAGGGTGTACGGCCAGGCCCGCGGCCACGGTGTGCAGCCGCTCCGTGGTCAGCTCCTCAGGGCTGCCCAGCACCACACACTGCGGATTGCCCACGCGCATGACGACCGCGCTGACGCTGACGCCGGCCACGTCGAGATCGACCTGGCGCAGGTCGGTTGGATCGCCCATTGCCGCCCGCCACGTAGACCGCTGGTCGTCACGCGCCAGCAGGGTGAGTGGCTTCGGACCGGCTTCGGTCTCGAGGAGCACCGACTGCCCCGGCACCAGCCCCCGATCGCGCGCGAGCCATGTCGCCACGCAGCGGATGCCGTTGCCTGAGATTTCCGAGCGGCTGCCGTCGGCGTTCAAGAGCCGTGTCGAGGCGCCGGCGTTCGTCTCGGTGACGACCATCAGGCCATCCGCGCCGATTCCCGTGTGCCGGTCGCAGACACGGCGGGCGAACGCGGGCACGTCGGCAACGTGAGCGATCGCCGCCGACCGGACCAGCAGGAAGTCGTTGCCGCAGGCGTGCGCTTTTGTGAGCGTCATGAGGTTCGCGGGCGTCATTGGCGAGGAGCGCCCCATACTATATGGCAGGTATGACTCGGGATCTGACGCGCCTGGGCGCTGCCCTCGTTGCTGGGCGAGGCAGGCCCCTACGGAATGCGGAACGCGTTGAACACCCAGGTGAAGCCGGTGGTGATGCCCCACGTCGGGTCCCGCTCGGTCACGCCGAAGATCAGCGCCGCGTCCAGACGCACCGGCCCGCGGGTGATTCGTGAGCCGACGCGCATCGCCGACCGGCTGTCGGTGCCCACGGGCGGCTCGCCGCTGCGCGTGTTCGCGCGGCCATTAAACTCGGCGACCACTTCCACGCCGGTCGCCACCGCGCGCGCCACCGACGCGCCGTAGGTCAGCACATCGTTCTGGCGGTCGCCGCGTGTGGGATCCCCCAGAATCGCCAACCCGAAGTTGCCCACGACGCGCACCGACTGCACGGTCTTGGCCATGGCGATGCCGAACGCGAAGTCCGTCGTGTCCATCCCGAGGCCGCTTTCATTGCCCGCGTTCGGCAACTTCGTCGCGAACCGCACGGCCATCGAGGGCCGCCGCGCCCCTTCCGAGAGGAAGCGCACCTTCGCGCCGATGACGAGGTCTTCGACGGCACCGGTCGAATCACCGTCCACCGTCAGCATGTTCGCCAGCGGCGCATCGAAGCGGTTGGAAATCGTCAGTCGGTTTCGGATGCCACCATCAAGCTGGATCTCGGCAATCGAACTCACGCCGAAACTCAAGCCGAACGTGCCGATTCTCCATAACGTTCCCCGGAGGCCTGACGCGGGATAAAACGCGTCCTTGGCGTAGTCGAGTCCTCCCTCAAAGAGGATCTGTCCCGGCCCCACCGTTTCGGGATCCTCGGTCACGAGCGGCCGCGACTGTGCCAGCGCCGGGCGCGCCACCCCCAGCACCACCAGTGCGACCACGACCCCACAAATCACGTGCCTCATATGCCGACTCCGCTTGCGCGTTGGCCGCGTTCCAGATTCCATGTCAATGGGTATCGGCCGTTGCCCCAGCGTTCGCCAGACCTGGTCGGAGGCCGGGTCTTCAGACCCGGCGGCATTGGGCTACGCGCTTCTGCCCGGTTTCGCACGCTCAGCCGAGCGCGGCGGCGGCCTGCGCCACCGGGTGGAGGCGGCCGACGGCGCGGCGAGCGTGCGCGCCACGTCCGACCATTGCAGGGCGGTCGCCGTCCCCAGCGCCTGCTGTCCCAGCCGTTCGGCCAGTGACTGATCGGCCACCAGTTCCGCGAGTGCCGAGCCCAGCGCCTCGGCCTCCGGCGCCACCACACGGCCGTTGGCACCATCGACCACCAGTTCCGCGGGCCCGCCGCTGTCTGACGTCGTCACCACCGCCTTCGACGAGGCAAAGGCTTCGACGGTCACAAAGCCATAGTCTTCCTGCTTCGGGACGAAACACACGGCGCGGCACCGCGCCAGATAGTCGACGAGTTGCCCGTCCGAGATGCGACCCACGAATGACACGCGCGATTCCAGTTCCAGCGCACGCGTCAGCGTGCGCAGATCCGCGCCCGCTTCGCCTTCCCCGGCAATGACGCATCGCACTTGTCGGGCCTGCGGTGTCGCCAGCGCGTGCAGGATCAAATCAATGCGCTTGAGCGGGGCGAGCCGCGAGACCACGAAGATGAACGGCTCGTAGGCGTCACACCGGTACGGGCGCGGCGGCGCCGGCGGGTACAGGACCTGCGATGGCACCCCGTTCCACCGTTGGAGCCGCGCCTGCACGGTGCGCGACTGCGCGTACAACCGTGTCACGTGCCGGCGAAAGCACCAGGTGTCGGCAGCGTGGATGAGGCGCCGGCGCGCGCCTTCCTTCAGCCGGCCCCGGGGCGACAGCCGCGAACGGAAGTCGTCCCACAGGTCGTAGTACTCCCGCATCGTGTGATTCAGCCAGCACACGTGGGAGGGATGACGCACGGCGTACGACGGGTAGCGCAGGCTGATGACGTGATCCACCGGTTGCCCGTTGCTCATGCGCACATCGGTCAACCAGGTGGCCAGATACTCGGTGCCCTGACGGCCGAAGCGGTGTGAGGGGGTGGTCACGAGTCCGGCCTCGTGCCCGGCCTCGGTCAGGGCCTGCACGAGCGCCCGCGCGATCACCAGATGGCCGCCTTCCACCAGCGGCGGCGCGGAGGTCACGACCACGATGCGGGCCATGCGCGCGTCAGGCTCCGGGTGTCATCGGACAAGAATGGCCGGGTCTCCCCAGACGGCGAGGTCGGCTCGCGCGTCGGTGCTCCCCACCGGGCCAACGCGGGTATTGAAGATCAGCTCGATCTGCTCGCCCCCGTAGTGGGACAGATCGAGCATGAGGGGAATCCAGCGACGGTCACCGGCATGGCCGAACGGGTTGACGTGTTGTGCGAACAATTCCTCGTAGGTCCGTCCGTCGGACGCGCCGATCAGGAAGACCACGCCGTCGCCTTCCTGTTCGAACGCCTCGGGACGAAGGGCAATCGACACGCTCAGCCACGCGTCGTGTGGAATCGGCACCCTGTCCCATACCAGGCGCGTGTCTCCCGGTGCGATCGAAATGGACCGTTTGGACTCGCCACCAATGGCGACGTCGGTCACCTCGAACACGCCCGCGTCCGGACGTTTCACCGCCGCCGCGAATGTGTCGATCAGTCGAATCGGTTCGATCGCCGGAGGCCCGAACAGCCACCACCCGCCGACAAGAACAAGGCCCGCGGCGAGGCCAGTCGTGACCCCCTGCGCACGGGTCACGCGATCACCCATGCGTCACGCGTGCCGCCAGCTCCCTGGGTCACGTCCTCACCACAACCGAATGCCAGCCATCACGGTGAATGTGCGATTTTTGATGTCCTCGCCGCTCTTCTCGATGTTCCCGCGGCCCATCGTGTAGCGCGCGTCCATCAGGATGCGGTGTCCTTCGACCCCGAGGCCCACCGTCAGTCCGAGGTCCGACGACTCCAGGTTGTCATTCGAGAAGCGCGGCGCGTCGGCACCCCCCTCCTTCAGGGACGCGCCGAGCTTCAGACTGGCGGTGGCGCCGCCGAAGACGTACACGAAGGTATCGAACTTCGAGGTCGTACCGGCCCGGACGAACACCGGAATGTCGAGGTAGTTCACGCGGAGGGTGCCGGTCGACGAACCGACTTCGAACTTTGCACCACGCTGGCTGAACAGGCCTTCCACCTGGAGGCCGATGTTTTTCGTGAGGTCGCGGGTGACAAACGCCCCGAGCGAAAGCCCCAGCGAGTCGCCAGCGTGGCCGACGGTGGGCCCCTTGAGATTCGCGACGTTCAGCCCTCCCTTGACGCCCAACGTCACGGGACGTGTGTCGGTCGGGTTGGCTGTGTCCTGGGCCGTGGCGGTTGACACCCCTGTGAGAATGACGCCCAGGCCGAGCGCGAGAATCCGGGAACGAAGATACATAAGACGATGCTCCTTGTCGGTTAAGAGAAGTCTTCCACCGCGCTGTCATTCTAGCCCGGATTATTCAGTGCGCCACGTGTCAATCCCGGGGGCCCGGGGGCCCGGGGGCAGGCTCAGCCCAGGGGCGGGTGCACGTCAGGCCATCGGACAATCTCGAACAGCCACACGTCCTCGTCCTGTTCCTCCTGCACCATCGGGCGGAGAAACTCCCGGTACGCCTCCAGCCGCCGGCGCAGTGCGGCTCGATTGGCGGAGTCGTACAGCGCCAGGTGGAACACGGCATACCGGGCACGTCGCGCCCGAAGCAGCGCGAATCCTTCGGGATTAGGAAACGACGCGAGGGGAAACGCCGACTCCATGAAATCGGTGGGAATGTAGTCGCTGTAGCCGTTGATGAGCGGCAACCAATGAAACGTCGAGCCCAGCATGTACCGCGAATGACGATAAAAATCGTGGGTGTGGTAGAAGAACGGCAATTCGACCACACTCCCCGGACGCGACGCCGCCAGCACCCGATACGCCTCAGGCACGGGAGGCACAGGCCGAAACGGCATCGTCATCGACAGGTCGAGGACGGCCGCGGCGATGACCAGGGCACCGACAACGCGACGTCGGCCACGGGCCAACCTCCGGAGTAACGCCGCGACGCCGATCGCCGACAGGATGGCGAGCGCGAACGACACCGCGACCCCGAAACGAGCCGGCGCGCGCAACAGCGAGAACACGGGAATCGTGTGGTACAGCAGCGAGTACAGCCCGGCGGCAGGTCCGAAGGAACTCCAGATCGCCAGCACTCCGAGGCACAAGTAGACGGCCGTCGTCTCCCGTAGCTGGCCCCCGCGCCTGAGGCCGGCCACGGCGCCGATGACGCCGCACGTGAGCGCGGTGACGCCGGGAAACAGGACCTCCTTCCACTGGCCGAGGTACGGGAGCATCCAGGTATGGAGCCAGGCGTTGGAGGCGAAGTACGCGCGCCAGTCGGCGGCATACAGTCGCGCCTCGTCGAGCGCACGGCCGAACCCCGTGTCCCGCTGGAGCGTCACATACGGCAGAAAAAACGGCAGCACCAGCATGATCGACACGGCGGCGGCGAGCGCGGCCGATCCCCACCAGCCTGGCCGGCGCCACTGCCCTCGCGACACGCTGTAGAACACGACGCAGAAGCCGGCCAGCAGACCCGCCAGAATGCCGTAGTACGCGCAGAACAACGCCTGCGCACCGATGGTCAGTCCCAACACCACCGCCCGTCGCGGCGTCGGCGCGTCCACCCAGGCGTGCAACGCGAGGAACACAAACGGCAACGGACCGATCATCAGCAACTGGATGTGGGCGGTGTGGGCAAACAGGTACGGACAAAACGAGAAGACGATCGCCGCGACCACGGCACCCGGGCGGCTCCCGGACAGTCGGCGGGCCAGGTAGTACATGCCGATCACCGACAGGACCAGTCCGAGCAGGAACGCCGAGTTGTGGGCGACATACGGATTCCTGGTGAGCGCGTAGCCGGGCACCGCGAGCAGCCCCGCACCCAGGTTGGCTTCCGAATATGCGAGCGTGCCTCGCCGGGGATGGAAGATATTGGCGTCGAACAGGCGCTGGCCAGGCGTGATCAGGGCGCGCGCGACCCAGGCGACGTTCCAGATGCTGAACTGTCCGTCGCCGCTGTCGGTGCGGCCCAGGCTGCCCGGCCGAAGCACGAGGGGAAACGTGAAATACCCCACCAGCACGATCGCGAGAAGCGTGACGGCCGCGCCCTCTTTTATTGATGACAGCCGGCTGATCATTCCGATCCACTTTCGCCGGTCTTCGGGGAAACCACCTCGAAACTGATCTGCACGCCGAGCCACCGCCCGTCGGTGGCCGCGGGGTCGATCAGCCGCGGCACGAATCCGTGTGTGGCCTGCACCGACAGCAGGAATGCCGCGCTCCCCGGACGCGACTGGACCCACCGCACGGGGAGCGTGACGTCCACCGGGACGCCGGGGGTGAGATGGACCAGGCGGCTCCCGCGCCCGGCGCCCACACGCACGACGTTCGCGATCGGCGACACCAGCCGCGCGCGCAGGTCTCCGTACTGGGCGCTCCGGACGAGCACGTCCGCGCGGCCTCCTCCCTTGATCCAGATGCCGGCCGGCTCGGGCTGGTACGCCTCCTCCGTGACGAGATAGAGCAGCATCCGCGGGTCGCCGTAGTCGAGTCGCGACCGCTCCAGCGTGAGACGGATCGGAAGATCATCGGGCATCGTCAGCTCGACTGGCAGCGCGCGCAGCAGCCCGCGCTGGCTCGTGATCCACGGAAACCGTGCCGCATAGAAGGGCTGCACGAGAATGTGCGCGATGAACGCCGCGCCGCCGGCCCATGCGAGCACGCCGGGCCACCAGGACCGGATGGACGGCACGACGAAGAACAGCGCGGGGTAGACACTGAGGAAATAGCGGTTGCCGATGGGCCCTCCCCCGCCCGACCAGGAGAACGGCAGCATCACCAGGAACCAGAGGGCGGTGGCACAGGTGACGGCAAGCACCGCCCAGCGCCAGGGGGGACCCTTGCGTCGCGAGACGACGAACAGTCCGAGGGCGATCACACCAGGGAAGAAATACGGCAGGAACCCGAAGTGCCGCCCGACAAAAAAATACCGGGCGTTGGCCGCGAGCCGCGGCCAGAACACCCCGGGCTCGAACGGGTCGTCTCCCACGAGCTCATCGGTCGCCATCGAGACCCCGCTGGTCTCAAACGTGAGTGCCCGGCTCTGGAACGGGAACGTGCCGTAGAACGTCTTGCGTTCCCCGCCCTGGTAGTTGGCGTCGCCGGCCACGAGCGCGGTCAGCGCGAACGCCCCCGCCACGACCGCGCCGAAGACCGCACCGATCATCAGACCCGCGAGGACGCGCCGCCGCCAGAGCAGCCACACCACAATCGGGACGACCAGGAGGATGTTCGGCGGCTTGGAGTACGTGGCGAGCGCGAGCAACGCGGCCGCGGCCACATCGGTGAGCGGACTTCGCAGCCACTGCGTCCATCGCGACGACGCGGCCGGGGCCACTTCCTTGTAGAGCCAGAGAAAGTACCCAAAAAACACGAGGGCGAGGTTCAGAATTTCCGGCGTCAACCAGACACCATAGACTGGCGCGCACGAGGCGAAGACGAACGCGGTCGAAAACAGGATCGCCGCGACGGGCGTTCCCCGGGCGGCCAGGAAGGTGTATCCCGCGAGCACCACACCGGCCAGCAGCAGGACGTTCAACAGCAACAGCCCGTTGATCCCCCACACCGCGGCAAACGGCGCGGCGGCGGCGCCGTAGACGAAGGCTTTCGCGTAGTACAGACGCTCGCGTGTCCGTTCCGGCGCGCGCTCGAGTGTCAGAACCGGCCAGGCCGCACGCACGCGCGGCACCAGCGGCCCGCCCCGCTTCAGGAAGAGGCCCTCCGGGCCAGTTCCATAGATCGCCCAGAATCGCTGCAGGTCTCGGCGATCGAACCGTACATCCCGGTCGTGCGCCAGGCTTAACGCCATCGAGACGTAGGTCGCTTCGTCGCCCTTCAGGCCGTACCCTTCGCGCGTGGGGTCGACGGACAGCGCCGCTGCGCCGCCGACGATCACGATCAGGAGCGTGACCAGGAGGCCTGGAGCAAGGGAGGATCGTGGCGTGCGCGGGGTCGGTGCACTCGGGCTGGCGGGCGACGACACGCGCCTATGATACCCTCTGCCGCTCAACGCGCTTCCGAGCGGGCCGCCATGCGATCGGCACGGACGATCCGGGGAGACCCCAACGCGGCCGTCAGTCCCAACCCCCGCGGCAGGGCTTCGACAGCCCGACCGAGCCGGCCTGAGCGCACCGCCCGGTACAGCGCCATCGGAAGAAAGAACTGGCCCCGTTCGCCCACGACTTGAAACTGGTGGCTGGCGAACGCGTCGCCGATCTCCAAAGGCGAGAACACGGTGAACCGCCGGGTGTCCCGCTCGACCCGGCGTTTCAACGCGAACAGCGGCGTGGCGAACGCGTTCACGCTCCGGCTCGACGGATAGTCGACCACGACCCGGTGATTCGACACCCGGCACAGTTCAGCCATCAACCGCCGCCACGCCCGTACGTGGGGCAGCAACCGGAAGCTCAACACGAGATCGAACTGGCGGTCATCGAACGGCAGCGCGAGCAGGTCCCCGCTCATGAAGCGCGCGGCCCCGCGATCCAGCCATGGACCGATCTGGCCGGCGCAGGACGCGTCGCTGCCAAACACCGTCACCTGACAGCCCGCCCGCTCCAGAAACGGCAGCAACTGTCCGTGCCCGCCGCCGACATCGAGCACGCGGAGTCCCTGCAGGGATTCCGTGAGGAGTTCGGCCGTGCACGATTCCTGGCGGCGCAAAAACCACCGGCCCACGCTGCCGGAAAACCGCCGGGCGTACCCGGCTGACGAGGTCTCGACGTCGGCGCGCTCCAGGTCGATCATCGGGCGTCGTCCATGTGAGCCGCGGCGCCGGGCAGGAGCCCCTGGGCCACGTACCAGCGGGCCGTCTCGCGCAGGCCGTGCTCGAGGTCGATCCGGGGCTGGTACCCCAGCACGCGCTTCGCCTTCTCGATCGAGAACGCCCGGCTCTTGGTGAAAAAATCCACCCGGCGCCGATACACGGGCGGCACAATCCCGAACGGCGCGCAGATCCGTTCGCATGCCGACCCCGCCAATTGCACCGGCCACGCGGGAAACCGCCAGCGGGGACGCGGAACCCCCACAATCCCCGCGATCGTCGCCGCGAGGTCGTTGAGCGTCCGGTACTGCTCACCCCCGAGAATGAACACCTCGCCGGCCGCGTTGGGGTGCACCGCGAGTTGCCGGAGTCCGGTGACCAGATCGTCCACGTGGACCATGTGGTAGAACACCGACCCGCTCCCGAGCATCACGAAGCGGCGACGGGCGATCAGGCGGAAGAACTTCAGCAACCGGAGGTCACCTGGTCCGTAGATGGCCGTGGGTCTCGCCACCGCCAAGGGCAGGCCGTGCCGCGCGGCGAAGGCCAGCGCGAGTTGTTCGCCCTCACACTTGGTGGCTTGATAGATGTCCCCTGGACTGACGGGCGTGCGCTCGTCCGCCGGTGGATGCGCGATGTGCCCGAGGACCCCCACCGTGCTGCAATGGACGAACCGCGACACGCCCTCGCGGACCGACGCCTCCAGCAGCAGTCGCGTGGCGTCGACATGCACCGCCCGGTAGCGCACCGTGGCGCCCGCCTCCCGATACGCGGCGGCCAGGTGATACACGACATCGCAGCCCGGCACGGCCCGGGCGATCACTGACGCATCGGCCACATCGCCGCCCACAACCTCCACCCGGTCCCCGAACGCGGCGCGCGCGCGGTCTGGCACGCGCGCGACCACACGGACCGGCTCCCCCTCGGCGAGCAGGCGGCGGACCAGGTGCTGCCCGGTAAACCCTGTCGCCCCCGTCACCAGCGCCCGGCCCATCAGTGGATCTCCCTGGAGCGATCGCCCACCTGCCGCGCGCGCGACGAGCTGCACGCGCAGCAAGAAAGGACAACGCGCCGGGGCAAACACACCGAAGGCAGGGGCGTCAACAACACGTCAGCGTGCGCGTGGCGGGGGTGGAATCGCAACCCAACCCAGCCGGTATTATAGGAACGCGCTTCCCTGTGGTCAAGGTTCGCCGGGGCTGTGTCAGGCTGTGTCACCCCCGGGCCGCAGGACATCGGGCTGAGGTTGACGAAAACACCGGCAAGGGGCTACCCTGCGTTTGCGTGTCACCTGCCTCGGCGCGCGGATCTTGCCTTGGGCGGCCCCATTGAGCATTGAGTGTTGATGGGCACTGAGTCTGAGAACGGAGTGATCTTGACTCGGGAGGCCGCAAATACGACGAATCGACCGGGACTGCTGACACGGCTACGCCTGCGGCCGGAGCTGGCAAGCGCCCTCGATCCCGCGGCCCAGCCGCGACTCGAGCGGCTGCACCTCGACCTGGAGGCCTTCTACAACAGCGGCGTCGCGCGCCGGTACTTCGCCATCGGCGCGGCCGTCAACGAGACCTGGGGGCCCGACTTCAAACCGCACCGGCACCTCCACGACGCCGTGCCCGACGGCGCGACGGTGCTGGACCTCGGCTGCGGCGCGGCACACGTGTACCGCCACTGGGCGGATCGGTCGCTGCGCTACACCGGCGTGGACTGGTCGCGGGAACGGATCGAACGCAACCGGGTCGAGCAGCCCGCCGCGCAGTTCGTCGCCTCGTCACTCTACGACGTGAACGTCGGCGACCGCCGCTTCGACCTTGTCATGAGCCTGTACGTCGTCGAACATCTGGTGTGGCCGCACCGGCTGCTGGATCAGATGCACCGGCTGGCGCGGCCCGGCGGCCTCGTGGCGATTCTGACGCCGCCCTTCCGCGAGCGCGAGTATCTCAAGTCGTTCCACTACGGGTTGTCGGCGATTCCGTTCGCGGCCAAGATCCGCCGCTTCAAGTTCCTTGATGCGCTCCTGCACCTCTACCAGCATCGCATCGTGTACCCGCGACTCCTGCGCCGCCGCTATCCGCGTGGCCAGGACGATAGCCGCTTCTTGATTCACCTGAATCCCGTCAGCCTGACCGGCGTCGAGTTCTTCTCCGACTCCGATGCCGTCTATCTGTCCGACACCCGCGAGATGAGCGCCTACCTGGCCAGCCTTGGCGCTTGCGAGGTCGCCCACTGGCCCGAGTGGGGCTACCTGCTGATGCGGACGGCGGGCGGATCGGCCGATGACCCGGAGGCAAACGTGCCCGTTCACAGCCCGGCGTAGCAGGCGGCCAACCGGCGCTTGAATTCGGCGAAGTTATACTGCGCCTCCACCTTGCGGCGCCCGCACCGGCCCAGTCGCTCCCGTAACGCCACGTCCGACAGCAGGCGGCAGATGCCTTCGGCATACGCCGGCGGGCTGGCCTCGACCAGTACCGCGCACGTGTCATCCAGGATGAGACGATTGGCTTCATGGTCGGTGGCGACGATCGCCCGGCCTGCTTTGAGATAGTCGAGCAGCTTCAGCGGTGTGTTGTTGCCGGCGCTGCGCGGGGAAAGCAAGACATCCGCGGCCGCCAGATGGCTCGGCAGATCGTCGGGCGGAATCTTGCCGGGAAACACCACCGCTCCGTCGATACCGCGCTTGGTCAGCCAGCGCTTCCGTTCCGCAATCTCTTCCGACGTCCCGCCAATCACCACGAAACGCGCACGCGGGTTCTGCTGCACGACCCGCGGCATGGCCTCGAACATCAGGTCGATGCCCTGGTAGACGGCAAAGGAGCCGACGTAGACGACCAGTTGCCGCGCCTCATTCTCCTGCCACGCCCGGCGGATCGCCTCCACCCGCTCCGGTACGGCTTCCGTCAGCGAGGAGGGAATGTCGAAAATATGGTGCGCCACCACGTCTGCCTTCACGCGGCGCGCTTCCTCGACCAGCGCCGGACCGGTGCCGATGACCGCATCCGCCTTCCGAATGGAGAACGCCTCCACGCGGCGGTAGAGCCACATGACGACATTGCGAGCCCAGCCCTTCCTGTACGAACCGGGGTCCGAGTGCTTCTCGAACACAACCCGGGCGCCGGTCAGGCGCCCCGCGATCACGGCGATGGGACCCGCGTCCTCGACGCCGTGGATGACGTCGTAACGGTGCCGGATCGCCAGGCCGAGTGCGTAGACATAGAGAAAGACATCGTAGAAAGCCTTGAGCCGTGAGGGGCCAATCGGCAAATCGCGTACGCCCAGGACGTTGGGGATGCGCAGGAGACGAACACCCGGGATGACGCGGTCCTCGCCCATCGGCATGACGAGCAGGTCAACCTGGTACCCCAGTTCAGCCAGGGCCCGCGCGTTGAAACTCACGCGAATGGGCGAGCCGCGCCATTGAAAGAAGGGCTGGGGCGCAATGAAAAGAACCTTCTTCATGCCGTACCCCGGGCGGCACGCCGTCGCGCGTGATGATGACCCTTCAACCGCCGCAGCGTCGTGATGACGCCCCCGCGGTGGCCACACGTGGTCGCGTGCGAGACCGGGTCCAGCAGGAGGCGGCGCAGGGATTGCGCCGCCGCCGCCTCGTCCAACAGGCCATCGCTCCACACCCCGTACGTGCCCACCCTCTTTTCTTCCCCCGCGAAGGGCAGCGGATCTGAACCGGCCAGTACGCGAAACCCCGCCGACCGGGCACGCGTCATCATTCCCGGTTCCGGCCACAGAGTCGGTCGCAGCGAGGAGTCGCCCAGCGCCATCCGCGTGGGTCCATAATGGTCCAGTGCGTTCGCCACCAGGCGACTCCGCTCGAAAAACCACTTTCCCGGCGCCCAGCTCAGCACCGGGACGGCGCCGGCGTCGAGCACGGCATCCATGACGTCGTGCAGGGCGCGCCCATCCGGCAGAACCAGGTCCACGGTCAGGGCCAGTACCTCGAGGCGTTCGCGCGTCACGATTTGCCGCCCGGCGAAGACGAGCAGGCTGTCCGCCCCGGGTCCACGGAGGCGCACACAGCCGGCGGCCGGCAGCGCCTCGACCTCGAAGCCGGCCGGCTTCGCCCACCGGCCCTCCACAAGCTGCCGGTAGAAATCGCAGTCCCGGCGTTCGGTCAGGCAGAGCACGCGGGTGTACGCGTTCCGGTCCGGGTTGACGCCGACGGCCAGGCGGTTCAGG
Source organism: Vicinamibacterales bacterium (assembly GCA_038918905.1). Classification (GTDB taxonomy): domain Bacteria; phylum Acidobacteriota; class Vicinamibacteria; order Vicinamibacterales; family SCN-69-37; genus SYFT01. Next base: position 20,019 of record JBCKZS010000007.1, on the reverse strand, counting down.
TTGTGAAGCGCCTGGCGCAGGAAAAGCGCGATGTCATAGACCGGGTAGACATGAACGTGCGTGTCGGCAATGATGGGCATGGGCGGCGGTGCGGCAACAGCTTATAGCGAATCATGTGACACCTCCCGCCACTGGGAACCATCGACGCCGGGCTGTGTCGCGCCGGGGCTCGACAGGGGCTTCCGGCGCGTCACCGCCCCCTATCGGCCGTCAGAAGCCGCACCGATAAGGCCGTGCGGTTGTTTCTCCGGAAGGACCGTCATGGTGCCGCGTTCGCTGCCGTCGTTCGTCACTCGTGCTCTCCTGATCGTGCTTCCGGTCGTCACGATCGCCGGATGCGACGTTGATAAACGCAGCATTCTGGCGCCAGACAATTCCACGCTCATCGTCAACGCGGCGACCAGCTTCCTGCCGATTGGACAGGCCACCACGCTGACCGTCAGCCTCCGACAGTCGAATGGCCAGCCGGTCACGGACGGGACCGAGGTGGTCCTGACGGCCGTACTCGGCGAGCTTGAGCAACGAAAAGTGCGCACGCTCAACGGCGCCGCCGGCGTCACCTACACCGCGGGCGAGATCATCGGCGTGGGGCGCGTGACCGCGTATGCGGCCTCCAACCAGGCGGAGGTCTCGATTCACATCGGGTCGGCTCCGTTGGCCGGCATTGCCCTCAGTGCGACCCCCGCCTCTCTTCCGCCGGGCGGGGGCAGCGCGGACATCACCGCGTTCGCGCGTTCCCCGCAAGGGGCTCCGGTGGCCGGGCTGCCCGTGACGTTCACGACGACCGCAGGCACCCTGAGTCCGTCCGGACCGGTCACGACCGACGCCCAGGGCGTGGCGCGGGTTCGTCTGACGACGTCGGTCACCGCCACAGTCCGCGGCAACGCGCTCAACCTCGCGACCGCTGACGTGGCGATGCCCGTGCGGCCGCCGGTCACTCTGGCTGTTGCCTTCACGCCCGCGCTGCCCCTGACGGGACAGCCCGTGACCTTCACGGTAAACGCCACGGCGCTGGGCCAACCCGCCACCGGCACGGCTCGCCTGGAGTTCGGGAACGGTCAAACCGCCAATCTGGGCACGATTACGGGCATGGCCACGGTCGCCCACACGTATGCGCTGGGCGACTTCAACGCCACGGCCGTCTTTGTGGACGGGTTCGGCATTGAAGTCCGGTCGACGATCCGGGTCGAGGTGCGCAATCCCCCGACGACGCCGCCTCCGCCGCCCCCTGGATCGGGCGTTGATGAAATCGACCCACGGTCGATCATCTGGCTCGGCCCCGTGACCGCGGATGTGACCAACTGGGCCATTACGTCGAGGGTGACCAGTGTGGACCAAAGCGGCGACAACGTCTGCGTCTATCACACGAAAGCGGGCCAGTGGCCGCTCGTGTCGATTGACAACAATCCGCCCAACCTCGAAGGCAATATGCTGATCGTCGTGAACATCGGGGGCCAGTGGTACGGCGCGACCTTCGACTGGCTCCGCCAAGACCAGGTCTGCAAACACGTTCCGGCCGTGGAGTACGGCCGCGACCAGATCCGTGTGGCTCCTCTCGATGCCTCCTGGCCTGGCCCCCGGGCCGGCGACATGATCGGGCTGCTCGTGAGCACGCCGGCGCGGTATGGCGTGCGGACGATCAACGAGCGCTCGAATATCGTCTTGATTCGGTGGAAGTGAGCTGCCGACCGCTGGGCTCCTTGCCGCCTCGTCCGAGTCGCGCTAAGGTATAGCCGTGATGCTCCGCGTTCCCTCCATAGGTCCCGGCCATTCGGAGCCTGTTGGCTTTCGCCCCAGCCCTGTTCATAGGATAGTCCCTCAGATGCGATCATTCTTTCGTTCCCGGCCCGGCGCGATTGGCGCCACTCTCCTCGTTCTGGTCGCCGCCGTGGCGTGCGAAAAGCCCACGCAACCCGGCGCGCCAGCCCTCACGTTGCGCCTGGCGGCACAGCCGGCACTGCTGCCTGCCGCCGGCGGCCAGACGACGCTGACCGCTACGCTGCTGACCGCCGCGGGGATACCGGTCTCTGGCGCCGCGGTGACGTTCACGGCCACGGCGGGAACCCTCTCGGCCGCCGAGGCCACCACCAACGAGGCGGGCGTGGCGACGGTGCAGCTCACCTCGACCCGGCCGGCGAAGGTGACCGCCACGGCGAAGACCGGTCGCATTGCGTCGTTCCTTGAGTCGCCCACCCTCGATGTGCAAATCACGGTCGACACCGCCCTGACGATGGAGGTGAGTCCGGCGTCACCGCGGCGAGGCGACCTCGTCACGATCGCGATCACCGCCACCTCGGGAGGCCAGCCCGTGGCCGGGACCCTCGTCGTGGCCCTCGGCGACGGCGAGACGCGCAACCTCGGCACTGTAACCGGTGGGGCGACGCTCACGCATACCTACCGCAATCAGGGTACGTTCGCCATCGTGGCGACCTTCACGCGAGAGAACCGGCAACATACGCGTACCGCACAAGTCGAGGTCCGTGGATTCGCCCCGGGCGTTGACCAGATCGACCCGCGCGAGATTACGTGGCTCAGCCAAGTGTCGACGGATGTGACCAACTGGGCAATTACGTCGACGGTGACCGGTGTGGACCAAGGCGGCGACAACGTCTGCGTCTATCACACGAAATCGGGCCAGTGGCCGCTCGTGTCGATTGACAACAATCCACCAAACCTCGAAGCCAACATGCTGATCGTGGTTAACATCGGCGGCCGCTGGTACGGGGCAGGCTTCGACTGGCTCCGCCCGGGCCAGACCTGCAAGAACCTCACGGCTGTGGAGTACGGCCGCGACCAGATCCGCGCGGCCCCTCTCGATGCCTCCTGGCCCGGCCCGCGGCGCGGCGACGAGGTGGGCCTCCTCGTCAGCGCCCCCTCGTCAAACCGGGTTCCGGTCCGGAGCGTGTCCGAGCGCTCGAATATCGTGCGGGTGATCTGGCAGTAACACGTCACCGCCTGCCCTTTAGAATGGGGCGGCTCGGAGGGACCCTCCGGGCCGCTCCATTGTTTTTTTTGTGAACGCGACCAGCCTGCCAATGCCTCAGTTTCCCGTCGACGTCGATGTGGTGATCGTCTCTCACAACGGCCGGGCGACAATCGACCGCACGCTGATGTCACTGGTCGCGGCGTGCTGTCCCCAGTCACAGGTCCTCCTCGTGGACGTCGCGAGCACCGATGGCACCGCCGCCCATCTGCGGGAACGCTGGCCCGCGGTTCAGCAGATTCGGCTGGACCGCAACCTGGGTCCCAGCCCCGGGCGGAACGCCGGGCTCCTGGCCGCGACGCGGCCGTACGTCTTCCTGATGGATGCCGACGTGGCCGTCAGCCCCGATACGGTGCAGGTGCTGCGCGACGCGTTCACCACTGACGCCACGATCGCCATCGGCAGCCCCGTGGTCGTGCACGCCGGCCGGCCTGGGATCATTCAGTACGCCGGCACCCACCTTCATTTCATCTGCGAGGCGGTCAACCCCTGGCTCGACAGGCCCCTGCGCGATCGCGGCGACGACCCGCGGGACATCGGCGTGGCGTCCACGTGCGCGCTGCTGATCGACAGGGTGCGGGCCCTGCACTACGGGCTCTTCGATGAGCGGTACTTCATCGGCAAGGAGGACGGCGACTTCACCCATCGCGCGAGGCTCGCCGGGTTCAGGATCTGGGAGGTGCCGAACGCTCTGGCGCACCACACGAGCCGCGCGCGTGGCACCTGGCTGTTCTACTATCAGATTCGGAACCGCTGGCACTTCATGCTGAAGAACTACGAGTGGCGCACGCTCGCCGCCATCGCCCCGGTGCTCGCCGTGCACGAGGTGCTGCAGGCGATCGCGCTGGTGGCGCGCGGCCACGGATGGACGTACGTGAAGGCGGTGGGTGGACTGATCGCGATGCTTCCGGCGCTGCCCTCGGACCGCCGCGCCGTCCGACTGATGCGCGTGCGCCACGATGCCGCGGTCCTTACGAGCGGCCCGCTGGTCGTCCGTGACGACCTGACCGAACCGGGACTGCTCCGTCGCGCCCTGTCGCTCTACGAGCGGTGGCTCACGGTCTATTGGCGGTTCGTCACCGCGACGGTGTTGCCGCAGTGACGCCGCCTCCCCCGCCCCTTCGTGTCGCGCTGCTCTCGACGTACTACTTTCCCGTCATCGGCGGCGTTGAGAGTCACGCGCGCCAGGTGGCCCGGCAACTCACCGACCGCGGGTTGCACATCACGGTCTTCACCAAGCGACTGGGCCCTGACACTCCCGCCTCGGACACCATTGACGGTGTGCAGGTGGAACGGCTGCGCCCGTCGGGTCCGCGCAGCCGATTTGCCAAGTGGCGGCTGCTGCCGTTCGCGCTCCTGGCACTCGCGCGCCGTCGTCCCAGGCCCGACGTGATTTTCTGTCCTGATTTTCGTGGCGTTGGCATCGCTGCGCTCCTGGCTGGCTGGCTGCTGCGTCGTCCGGTGGTGCTGCAGGCCGAGACGCCGGGCGCCCTCTCGTGTCAGAGCTGGAACGACGATCTGGCTCGCTTGCATGTGTCGCCGGGCGGCTTGGTCGCTCGCGCGATTACGTGGCCGTTCCGGCGACTCTACGCGGCGGCGTCGCTCCACATCTGCATTTCTCGCGACATCGAACGCGAGGCCCTCGCCTGCGGCATTCCCGAGACGCGCCTCCGGTGCATTCCCCACGGCGTGGACATCGCGCGGTTTCGCCCGGCCGCCAGTGACGACGAGCGGCGGGCGATCCGCGAGGCCGAAGACCTTCCGCTCGATCGCCTCGTGTGTCTGTTCGTGGGGCGCCTCAGCGTCGAGAAGGGTGTGCTCGACCTCCTCGAGGCCTGGCGGATGCTGGCGGACCCTGACGCGATCCTGCTTCTGGTGGGGCCGGACATGCCGGGCCATCCGCTCGACGCCGGTCCCGCCGCGCGCGCGTTCGCGACCCGGCATGGGTTGACGGCCTCCGTGCGCTTCGCGGGCCCACGGACCGACCCGTCGGTGCTGATGCGCGCGGCTGATGTCTTCGTGCAACCCTCGCACTACGAGGGTTTCCCCTCCTCCGCCATTGAGGCAATCGCCGCGGGTCTGCCGATCCTGGCGACCCGCGTCGGCGGCATGAAGGACTACCTGGTGGATGGCGAAAACGCCCTCCTGACCGAGCCCGCAGATCCCGGCGGGCTCGCCCAGGGACTCACCCGGCTGCTCCAGGACGGACCGCTGCGCGCCCGCCTCCGGACGAACGCGCGTGAGACCGCGGTCGCGCGGTTTGACCAGAATCTCATCGCGGATCGTTACGCCGAGACGTTGCGGGAACTCGCCGGGGTTGATCCTGGGAGGCCGTCCAACAACTGAAGGAGGGCGCGTGGTATATTGCGGCGTGCCTCGACGCTCTGGCCCCAGGGCGCCCTCGGACCCACGTGACATGACCAGTCCCACGGCGCCAACGACAGGCGACGCGCCAAGCCGGGCACGTCTCGCGATCTTGGGCGCCAAGTTCGTCATCAGCGCCGGTCTCCTGACCTTCCTGCTCACGCGGATCGACACGAGCCGGTTCCTCGCGATCATCCAGAACGTGTCGCTCCCCTGGTTGACCGGCGCGCTCGGCCTGTACCTGGTCATGATTCTCGCGAGCGTCTGGCGCTGGCAGCAGTTGTTGGAAGCGCAACACTTGATCGTCCCGCGCCGCGCCCTGCTCGGCTCCTACCTGGTCGCGACCTTCTTCAGCAATTTTCTGCCCAGCAATATCGGCGGCGACGTGATGCGCATTCGCGACACCGCGGACGCGGCGGGCTCGCGGACGCTGGCGACCGCCGTCGTGGCCATGGATCGCGCCATCGGTCTCGTCGGACTCCTGTTTGTGGCCGCCGCCGGCGCCTCGGCGGCCGTGTGGTCAGACGCCAGCGCGGCCGTCCCGGTGTGGCCGCCCCTGCTCTGGGGCGCGTTCGCGGCCTCCGCGGGGGGACTCATCGTCGCGGTCGGCGCCCCCACGCTCGCGGCACGCACGCTTGCGCCCGCCAGACGCTTCCACGCCACCTGGGTCGAGGTGCGCCTCGGGCGGCTGACGGCCGCCTTCTCACGGTTTCGCGAGCGGCCCGCCCTGCTCGTCTGGTGCCTGGGCGGCGCCGTCGTGGTGCAGGCCATTCTCGTGGCTTTCTACGCTGTCGTGGCCCACAGCGCCGGGATTTCCATTGCCGTGCACCACCTCGCGGTGCTGGTGCCGGTGTCGTTCGTCGTGCAGATGGTGCCGGTCTCGATCAACGGGTTCGGTGTCCGGGAGGCCACGTTTTCCTACTACTTCACGACGCTCGGCCTGCCGATTGATGCCGCCCTCGCCCTGTCGCTGCTGGCCACCTTCACTGTGGTGATCTTCTCCCTCTCTGGGCTCATCGTCTACGCGACGCGCCGGTAGGGTCATGTCATCCCCCCGCCCCAACGATCCATCGGAGACTGCGATACAGAAGCAACTGTTCGATCCCGGGACCTCGCGGATCAACAAGTACAGCGACCTCGTCGTCGGGCGCCGCGGGCTGGGTGCCCTGATCAAGTACGAGGCGGTGATGACGCTGGCGGCGAACCGCAACGGCGCACTGGGCCTGCTCCTGCGCTCCTGGCTCTTCCCGAGGCTGCTTGGCCGGTGCGGTCGCAACGTCACCTTCGGCAGCCACGTGGTGTTGCGCCATCCGCACAAGATTGCGATCGGCGACGATGTCGTGATCGATGACCACTGTGTGCTGGACGCCAAAGGCACGACCAATGCCGGCATTCAGATTGGGAACGGTGTCTTCATCGGACGCAATACGATCCTGAGCTGTAAGAATGGCGACATCGTGCTGGGAAACCGGGTGAACATCGGATTCAACGCCGAGATCTTTTCGGCCAGCCGGGTCGTGCTTGGCGACGACGCCCTTGTCGCCGCGTATGCCTATGTGATCGGTGGGGGGCACGATTTTCGGGACGCCTCCCAACCCGTCCTCGACGCCGCACGCACGTCGGCCGGGATCACCATCGGGACTGGCGCGTGGTTGGGAGCCGGCGCGAAGATCCTCGACGGGGTCACCATCGGCGACCACGCGATCGTGGGCACCGGCGCGGTGGTGACGTCAGACGTCGCGCCAAAGACCATCGTCGCCGGCGTCCCGGCCCGCGTGCTCCGGGACCGGGATACGAACACGGCGTGAGCCACGCCGACCGCCATGCCACGCACGCGACCACCTTTTGCTGAACGCGGCGGCCGGATCCGCGGCGCGCTCGACCTCGTCACCGGGTCGTATCCGGCGTTTGTGTGCGGGGGGCCTGTGTCGGATCTTCTGCCGGTGTTCCACCTGCACGAGTCCGATCCAGTTGTCCTTGAGTCCCGCCTCGCCTATCTCGCCGGGAATGGCTATCGCACGGTCACCGCTGACGCGATCAGCGCGCTGGTCCGGCGGGGCGTTCATCCGGGACCCCGCACCGTGGCCTTGTGCTTCGACGACTGCTGGGCCACGCTCTGGACCGTCGCCGCTCCGCTCCTGCGCCGGTATGGCCTTTCAGCGATCGCATTCGCGATTCCCGCCAGAATCCAGGACGCCACCGACGTCCGGCCCACGATCGACACGGCGAACCAGGCGGCGACCGCGCCGGCGGTCGATCGCTCGGACGTGCCCTTCGCAACGTGGCCCGAACTCCGCCAGCTTCAAGCGTCGGGCCTGGTCGACATTCAGTCTCACACGAGGTCCCACGACGCGGTTTTTTCCGATCCGCACGTCGTGGGCTTTGTCACCCCGGCTTTCGCCAACACCAACCTGCTTAACCGGCCGGTGGTGTCTGACGCCGGTCGCGCCCGCCCGCTCACGCCGGACGATCTCGGCGCGCCGCTCTACGTGCAACGGTCGCGCCTGAGCGAGGCCCTCCGGTACTTCGACGATGAGGCGGCGCGGGCCCGGTGCGTCGAGTACGTGGCCACGCGTGGTGCGGCCGATTTCTTCGCGCGCCCGTCGTGGCAGCAGGAACTCCAACGGCTCGCGTCGGACGCCCGCGGGCGGACCGAGACGCCCGCCGCTCGGGCGGCGGCCATCGTGGCCGAGTTGCGAGAGGGCCGGCTCCTGCTCGAAGCCCGACTCGGCACCACGGTGCGGCACATCTGCCTGCCCTGGGGGATCGCAGGCGCCACGACCCGAACCCTGTTGGGGGACACGGGCCATGACCTGGCATTCGCGGATCGGATGTTCGGGCGCCGCGCCGTTCGGGCCGGCGACGATCCACACTCGCTCATGCGGCTGCACGAACGCTTCATCCACTGCCTGCCCGGACGCGGGCGCCGGCTGTTCTTCACCGCCGTGTGATGACCGGAGCCCCGCCCACGCCGCGCCCGTCGACGTTCTCCCGGAACGTCGCGTTCTCCATGCTGTCGGCAGGCAGCGGAGTGCTCCTGCTTCCGCTGCTGTTCCTGGCCGCCTCGCGGCTCGGCGATGCCGCCTTCGGCCGGTTTTCGTGGGCCCTGGCGTTGACGGTGATTTTCGAGACCCTGATGGACTACGGGCTCAAGGAAGTCACGACGCGGGCGGTCGCACGATCCCCTGGCGTGGCGTCCGTCTATCTGCGCAATACGTACGGGATAAAGCTCGTGCTCAGCGGAGGCAGTCTCGTCCTGCTGACAGCCGTGGCCTTGGTGCTCAAGCCAGAGGCCGAGGTCCGATGGGCGGTCGTGGCCCTGGGCGTCGCGGCGATTCTCCGGTCGTACATGACGACCATCCGAAGCGTCTTTTACGGGCTCGACCGGTTCAATTTGGAAACGGCTGTCCTGATCTGCGATCGCGCGCTGGTGCTGGGCTTCGGCGCCGCCGCGCTGCTCGCCGGGTACGGCGTCGTGGGTCTGGCGGTGGCGTTTGTCGCAGGACGGATCGTCGCGTTCCTTGTGGCGGACGCCCTGATGACACGCACGATCGGTCGCGCGGGCCCGGCGTTCGATGTCGCCTTCTGGCGGGACCTGCGGACCCAGGCCCTCCCGCTGGGCACGTTCGTCGTGGTGCTCCAGATTTACAACTACGTCGACATCGTCATGCTCGGCACGATGCGGAGCGATGCCGAAACCGGCCTCTACAGCGCGGCCTATCGCGCGTACGAAGCCTTCGGACACGTCCCCTCCATCATCGCGCTGGTGCTGGCGCCACGGCTGGCACGGGAGTTCGTGGTTCGGCCCACGGCCCATCGCCGGACGGCCCGGCTCGGCATCGCGGGGGCCGCCCTGCTGGGATTCCCCGCCGCGCTCGCCGCCTGGTTCGCCGCCGCGCCCCTTATCGCCCTGATCTACCTCAACCAGTACCAGGCCTCGACGGCTGTCTTCCAGATTCTGGCGGCCGGCTTCGTCGTCATGTTTCCGCTGGCTGTCCTGCACGTCGTGGCCGTGTCGATCAACGCCGAGCGCATCCTCCTGCGGACGGCGGTGATCGGTTGCGTGGTGAACGTGGTCGCCAACGCGGTCCTGATTCCGGCGTACGGCATGCACGGCGCCGCCGCCGCCACGGTGCTGGGGGAAGCCGTCAGCCTCGCCATCCTCGGCCGCGCCCTGTGGCCCTACGTCCGGAGGTCCACGGCGCAAACGTCCGGCGCCAACGGTGTATGATGCCCGCCCGAATGTGGAATGACGATGCCTGCTGACGGATTGACCCGGGACCACGTCGTCTGGGCGTATCGCCTGCTGCTCGATCGCGAGCCCGAGAGCGAAGCCGTGATTCTTCCAAAGCTCAAGGGGTACCAGACCACCCGGCAGCTTCGCGCGGATATCGTGACGTCGCGAGAGTACCAGGACAAAAACCCCGACTTCGCCTCCACCAACCGGCGCACGGTCGTGATCGCGGACATCGACGCGGGGCTGCGCCTGTTTGTGGATCTCTCCGATCAGTTGATTGGCCTCCCCATCATCCGGGGCGAGTTCGAGCCGGCCGAACTCGCCTTCATCGGACGCGTCGTGCACGCCGGGGCCCATGTGCTGGACGTCGGGGCCCATATCGGCCTGTTTGCGATGCACCTGGCCCGGCTCGTCGGCCCGACCGGCAGCGTCACGGCGTTCGAGCCGTTTGAAGAGAACGCGACGCTGCTCAGCCGGTCGATTGCGGAAAATCACTTCGGCGATCGCCTCCGGCTCGTGCCCGCCGCGGTCGGTGACAAGAGCGGCACCACGCGGTTGACCTTTGCGCCCGAGACCTTGAACTCGGGCGGTGCCTTTGTCGTGACCGCCGGCCAGATTCCGGCCGGTCACGCCGTGCGCGAGGTGCCGATGGTCGCGCTTGACGATGTGGCGCTGCCCACGCCAATCGCGTTCATCAAGATGGACGTCGAAGGCGCGGAACCGCTCGTGCTCGAAGGCGCCGGCAACAGGCTTCGCCGGGACCGGCCCATCATCCTCACCGAACTCCACCAGGACCAACTGGCACAGGTCGCGGGCGTGACGCCGGACGAGTTCCTGCGCCAGTTGCACGCCCTCGGTTATTCGACGTTCCGTCTGTCCGGTGACCAGCTCGGGGCTGAAGTCACGACCGCGCCACCGGAACCGGTGTGCTCGATCGTCGCGTGGCCAGGACGGCCGGTTTGAGCCCGCGCCCTAAAACCGCCGCCCCATCGCGATGACCACGCGCTTCACGGTCGTCGGGTGGTCGGTGGTGTGAATACGTGTGAGGCGAAGCCCCATATCCAGGTACCAGGTGTCCCCGAACACGATCCCTGCCCCTGCGCTGTAGGCGAAGCGATTCGTTGTCCCCAGCAAGTCGCGTCCGAGCGTGACACCGTACAGGCTGATCCCGCCGGTCACGCGGTTCCCATCCACGGTGAAGACCGGCTTGTACTCCACCCGCGCCAGGCCGGTGCTGACCATGACATACGGCCGCACACCCTCCGGACTTCGATCGGGGATGAGCCGCAACCCCGCCATGGCGAAGAGTGCCGGCCCTTCGATCGTGCTGGTCGTCGGAAGTCCCTGTGTTCGCGCGACGTAGTCGGCAAACGCCGCCACCTCGTCAATGCGGCTGCGGGTGACGATGTCGGCCATCCAGCCGGACTCGACCACCACCTGCACATGCTGTCGCAGGCGGACGCCGAACTCCACCCCGGCCACTGGCCCGGTCCGTTCAACCTGCCCCGCGCCGGACAAGCCGCCGAGGTACCAGGCGCTCACCGGCACCGGTGCCGTCCCGGACGCCTGCGGCGGCGTCTGGGCCGTGGCCGGCACCGCCAGCAGCAGCAGCACGGCCAGGCCTGCGCCCACCCCCATCACACGTCCTCTCACTCGTCCAATCATTCGCATGCCTTTCCCGTCTCCATCGAACGCCCTTGTCCCCCCTTGGCCCTCGCCCTCAAGTCGGGCGTCAGCCTTCACTGGGCGGGCCCGGCGACTCCAGGACCTGCCGCACGACATAGACCGGCTTGCCTTGTGACTCGTGGTACGTGCGGGCCTGCAGTTCGGCCAGCAGTCCCAACGTCACGAGTTGGACACCGGTGAACACGAGCAGAATACCGAGCAACAAAATCGGCCGGTCACTGATCCCCTGCGACCCCGCGTACTTGATGTACGTCAGGTACGCGAGAATCACCGCCCCGACGGCGCCCATGACCATGCCCACCAGTCCGAACACCTGCAACGGCCGCGTCGAGTAACTCAACAGAAACTTCACGGTCACCAGATCGAGCACGACCCGCACCGTGCGCGAGATGCCGTATTTGGTGCGGCCGAACTGGCGGGGGCGGTGATGGACGACCTGTTCAGCAATCCGCACACCCATTTCGCTCGCGAGCGCCGGCAGAAACCGGTGCATCTCGCCGTACAGGCGCAGCGGTTTGACCACCTCCGCCCGGAAGACCTTCAGCGAGCACCCGTAATCATTCAGCCGCACACCCGTGGCCCAGGAGATCAGCCGGTTCGCCAGAATCGAAGGGAGCCGCCGGTTGAGGAACGTGTCCTTCCGATCCTTCCGCCAGCCACACACGATGTCATAGGGCTGGCCGTTATCGGGCGCGCCACCTTCGAGCCGCGCCACCATCGCCGGAAGGTCGCGCGGATCGTTCTGGAGATCGCCGTCGGCCGTGGCGATGAACCGGCCGCGCGCGTAGGCAAACCCGGCGGCAAAGGCCGCCGTCTGTCCGAAGTTGCGCCGGAACTGAATCACCCGCAGGCGCGGATACTGCCGCTGCAGCCGCTGCAGCCGTTCGAACGAGCCATCCGTACTGCCATCGTCCACCAGCAACACCTCATAGGGCCGTCCCCAGGCATCGAGCGTTTCGACGAACTCGTGACAGAGGGCGTCCACGTTCTCGGCCTCGTTAAAAATAGGGATGACGACCGACAGGTCGATGGAGGGGTCAGGGCTCACCGGGTCACTCTGCGTAGCATTTTATGCTGGCCGGCGCCTGCGCCACACGACGATGGCGAGAATTGAGACGACGGCGACCGCAACCAGCCACACCGAGGCCTCGGTCAGGTGATCGCGCAGGAAGACCGCCGCCTCTTTGCCGTAGACCCGCGCCAACCAGCCTTCCAGCCCGTATCGGATGCCCCGCCCCACGCCCACGGCCAGCGCGAACATCCCGGGTCCGACGCCCCCGGCCCCGGCCAGCAGGACGAAGATCTTGTAGGGCGCTGGCGGGGGAACGATCGCCACCACGAGCATCGCCCAGATCCCGTAGCGCTCGAACACGCCACGAACGCTCTCGACGTGCGCTGCCTTGAACCGCTTCTGCAGGAAGGCCTCGCCGCCCGTCCGCCCGAGATAATAGAGCGCCATGGATCCCGCCACCGAACCCACCGTGGTCGCCAGTGCGTAGTACCACCAGCGGTCCGGATGCGCGATGGTCTGCCACACGATCAGCAGGTCGTTCACGTTGGGCATCGACACAAAGGACGAATCCAGTATCGCGATCACGGCCATCCCGAGACCGCCGAAACGGTCAACGATCGGCTGGATGGACGCGGCAAATTTTTCCATGGGTGGTGGCGGACAGGGCGACGCCGGGTAGAATACGGCCGTGATTATAGCCGACCATCCGAGGCGGGACCGGACGGCCTGGCTCGTGAGTCTGCTCTGCGTCGTCATCGGCACGGCGGCCGCGTGCTATTACGCGAGCCTCGACCTCACCCTCAGTCATTACGACGCGCGCGGTCATCTGCTGGTGGCGCGGCGCGTGTTCGACAATCTCACCCCTGGCTGGATCCAGCTCGGCGCGGTCTGGTTGCCCCTGCCGCACCTGCTCAACATGGTGCCGGTGCAATGGGACTGGAGTTATCGCACCGGCGCGACCGGTGTGCTGTGGTCCGTCGTGCCACTCGCGCTGGGTCTCGGCGCGCTCGCCGGCTACGTGTCGCGCACCACAGGGTCGGCGGTCGTCGCGGTCGCGATCCCGCTCGCGGTGTTGCTGAACCCGAACGTGCTGTATCTGCAGAGCACGCCGATGACCGAGCCGCTGTTGTTCGGGCTGGCGTGCCTCGCGCTGGTGCTCACCGACCGCTGGATCGACACCCCGACGGACGGCTGCCGCACGGCGGCGGGTCTGACCCTGGCCGCGCTGGTGCTGACGCGGTACGAAGGCTGGTGTATTGCCGGGGCGCTGCTGTGTTTTGCCGGGCTGGCTCGCCCCAGGCGCGTGATTTCGCTGGCCGCCTTCCCTCTCGCGGCCGTGATTGGGTTCTTCCTCCTGAGCTGGGGCAGCACGGGCCGGTGGTTTGTCACGTCAGGATTCTTCGAGGCGATCAATCCTGCGCTGGGCCGGCCCGTGCTCGCGCTCGAACAGATCCTGTGGGAGACCCGTCGCCTGAGCCACGCGACGGTTCTGGTCGCCGGGGCGCTCGGCATGATCGCGGCCGTGTGGGTGGCCTGGACGGCCCGCGGGCAGGGTCGGCCCGCGGTGATCCGCGCGCTCCTCCCCTTCGCGCTGCTGGCCGCCGTCGCGCTGCCCTTCTACGCCTTCATCAACGGCCATCCGGTGCGCGTCCGCTACATGGTGCCCGCCGTCGTCGCGCTGACGGTGCTGGCCGCGGGCGCGATGGCCTGTCTGCCACTCCGTCTGCGCGCGCTGGCCGCCGCCGCGTTTCTCGCGGTGTGTGTGCTGATCAGGCCGCCGCTGGATCCACAGGCGCCCATGGTCCGCGAAGCGCAGTGGGATCGTCCCCACAGCGAGGCACGCCGGGCCGTGACGGTCGCCCTCACGGCGCGGTGGGATGGTTCGCCGGTGCTGGCCAGCATGGGGTCGCTGGGGCATTACATGCAGCAGATGGCCGGCGATGGGATCCGGTTGCGCGACTTCCTGCACGAAGGCAACGGCGCGTTGTGGGCGGCCGCCGTGAAAACGCCGCGCCGATACGTGCGCTGGATCCTGATCGAGGAGTCGGCCGAAGGCGGCGACACGCTGGCGCAGCGCGCGCGCGACTCTGAAGCTTTCCTCGAGGGCTTCACGCGCATCGCCGAAGGCGGCGGCGTCGCCCTGTACGCCCGGTAGCGACGAGCCAGGAGCCAACGCGTCACGGGGGAAGCGCGGAGCCACCGGGGACGGCCTGGCGCTAGAACCGAATCTGGAAGCCGACCGTGAAGTGCAGACCGCTCAGGTCGATCTTCTCGGTCAGGAAACCACTGTTCGATCCGAGGTCGCCGACGCCGAACTGGTAGCGAAACTCGGTGTTGAGCGCGTAGATGTCGCCGCCCAGCGGCAGCCGCAGTCCGCCAAGGACCACGCCCCCCACCGCCGTGCCGTTGGCGATATACCGATCGCGGAACACCGCGTTGTTGTCGAAGAAGTCGATGAACTCACCCGACTCGGTGTAGCGCCACTGCAGCGCACTCACGCCCGCGCCCACATACGGCTGCACGTTTCCGGCGCGCCCGAACGGCAGGAACCGCACGACGGCCGTCACAGGCACGATGCGCAGCCGCAGATCCTGTTCGATCTCGCGGCCGTTGATGTTCACGAAGTCAGCGTACGCACTCGGCACGCTGCGCCTGTAGTACCCGGTCCCGAGACCCAGTTCCACGCGCTCCGAGAACGTGATCGTCCACTCCCCCGACACCTGCCCCCCGCGGAAGTCCTTCAGGTCGAACGCCAGCGTATTCAGATTCTCCACGAGCACGTCGTCGGCATCCCGCGAATCAAAGCCGCGCGGCATGAACAACCCGCCCCCCAGATGGATGGAGTGGACCGCCTGCGCCGCCGCCGGTGCGACGACCCCGAACACGCCCACGACCGCCACGGCTCCCACGAACACTTGCTGCACCACCCGTTTCATGCCCCATCTCCTTGCTGAATGCGGAAGCGCGCGCGCCTGACCACCGTAGAGCAGGATTGGTGCCAAGCCGTATCCTGCGGAATCTGTGGGAAAACTGACGAGGGGCGACGAGTGTCCCCGCCGGAGTCCAGACGATCACCCGCCCTGTCGCACCCGGCTGATGACGTCCAGCATGCGCGGATGGACGGCCCCGTTCGACGCGACGATCTGCCGGCCGAATGGATCGAACGCCCCGCCACGAAAGTCGGTGACCTGTCCCCCGGCCTCCGACACCAGCAACGCGCCCGCGGCCACATCCCAGGGGTGCAGGTTCTGCTCCCAGAACGCTTCAAAGCGGCCAGCCGCCACGAAACACAAATCCAGCGCCGCCGATCCCAGCCGGCGCACCGCGCGCGACTCGGCCAGAAAGGCGGCAAACATCTCAAGTTGCTCGCGCCGCTCGTCGGTCGCGGTGTACGGAAACCCGGTGACGAGCAACGCGTCGATCAGCGCCCCTTCCGTGGTCACGGCGAGGCGCCGGCCGTTCAGCCGCGCGCCCTCACCCCGTTCGGCCGTGAAGAGTTCGTCGGCCATCGGGTCGTAGATCACCCCCACCTCGACCCGCCCCTCGATCTCGAGCGCAATGGACACACAAAAGAGCGCCACGCCGTGCGCGAAGTTCGTGGTGCCGTCGATGGGATCCACAATCCAGCGAAACGGCGACGCGCTCACCGCGGCGGCGGATTCTTCTCCGAGGAAGTCGTGCGAAGGAAACCGGCGCGCCACGCGGGCGCGAATGTCCTGCTCCACGGCGACATCCGCCTCGGTGACGAGATCGATCGCACCTTTTTTCCGAATGGTGAGGTGCCGGCGAAAATACGACCGCTGCAGGTGTCCGGCGGCGAGCGCCGCCTCGGCAGCGGTCGCGAGATAGCGCGGATCGAGACTCACTACGCGAGCTTCTTGACCATGCGCACGGCCATCCCACCTTCCGGCCGGCGCTCAATCGCCACGTTGTCCATGAAGTTGCGCATGAAGAAGATGCCGCGTCCGCTCGACTTCATCAGATTCTCTGGCGCGAGGGGATCGCCAACGTCCTCACAGTCGAACCCCTCACCTTCATCGAGCACACGCACAGAGAATTCGTCGGGGTGGGCCCTGGGCGTCAGGGCAAATTCCACGGTCACCTGCTTGGACGGATCCTCGCGATTGCCGTGTTTGACGGCGTTAATGACCGACTCGCGCACCGCCACGCTGACCCAGTGGGTGGTGTCTTCGTCCAGTCCGGCAATCGACGAGAGTCGATCGCTCAATGCCTGCACCAGGTCGAGCATCTGAAAAGAGCTCGGCAGTTCCAGACGGATGAGGTGTTGGTCGGTCAGCATGTGCGCGCGTTAAGTAACATATTAAGCGGCTTCAACCCGGCCCGACAGAAATGCCACACCTGCAGCTTTCCCCTGTGCGCGCCGTTCGCGGCCACCTCCTGGTTCCGGGCGACAAGTCGATCTCGCACCGGTACGTCCTGCTCTCGGCGCTGGCCGACGGGCGTTCCACGATCGACCATCTGTCGCCCGGCGCGGACGTGGCGGCCTCACTCGGCTGTGTCGAAGCGCTGGGCGCCAGGGTGGACCGCCTCGGCCCCGCGTCGGTTCACATCACGGGCCAGGGGCACGGGGGCCTCAGACAGGCGTCCGGTCCCCTGGCGTGCCTGAATTCAGGCACCACCATGCGCCTGCTGGCGGGCATCGTCGCAGGCCTGCCCTTCGTGTCCAAGCTCACCGGCGACGACTCGTTGTCGCGGCGGCCCATGGGCCGCATCATCGATCCCTTGACGAGGATGGGCGCGCGGATTGAGTCGCAGGAGGGTCGCGCGCCCCTGGTGATCCAGGGAGGGCCGCTCCGAGCCGTGACGTGGGCGCCGCCAGTGGCCAGCGCGCAGATCAAGAGCGCGGTCCTGCTGGCGGGGCTGTCCGCCACGGGCACCACCGTGGTGCACGAGCCCGCAGCCACGCGCGACCACACCGAGCGCGCGTTTCCCTTGTTTGGATTGCGCTGCGACGTGCAGGGCCTCACGGTATCAGTCGCTGGCGGCCAGCGAGCCTCCGCGCCCACGGGCGTGTTGACGGTGCCAGGCGACCCGTCGTCCGCGGCCGTGTGGGCGGCGGCGGCCGCCGCGCTGCCGGGATCATCGGTGCAATTCCCGGGCGTGGCGCTCAATCCCCGCCGCCTCGGCTTCCTGACGGCGCTCACCCGTCTCGGCGCGCGCGTCACCATCGTGACCGATGCGGAGATCGGCGGCGAATCGGTCGGCACGATCGCGGTGGCCTTTGGTGACCGGCAGGACACGACGATTGGTCCCGACGAGGTGCCCGACCTGATTGACGAGTTGCCGGTGCTGGCCGCGGTCGCGGCGTTTGGACGCCGGCTGGAAGTGCGCGGCGCCGGGGAACTGCGCGTCAAGGAAAGCGACCGCATCACGGCGCTCGTCACCGGCCTGCGCGCGCTTGGTGTCGAGGCGGAGGAATTCCCGGACGGCTTTGCGATCGACGGCACCGTTCGTCAACCGCGTGGCGGTGAAGCGGATGCTGCCGGCGATCATCGGCTGGTGATGGCCTTCACGTTGATCGCGCTGGGCGCGAGTGGCCCCACCGGAATCCGCGGCGCCGAACGTGTCGCTGTCTCGTATCCGGCGTTTATCGCTGACCTGCAGCGCCTCACACCATGACCGTCGACAAGATCTATCTCGTCGGCTTCATGGCCTCCGGCAAGAGCACGGTGGCGCGGCACCTGGCCGGTCGTCTGCGCTGGCGCGTCGAAGACGTGGACCACCTCATCGAGGTGCGCGAGACACGGCCGGTCGCTGAAATCTTCGCGAAACAGGGGGAAGCGTACTTCCGCACGGTGGAGCGCGAGATCCTGGCCCTGCTCCAACCCCTGCGGCACGTGGTCATCGCCACCGGCGGCGGGACGTTTGCGGATCCCGAGAACCGGGCGGCGATCAACCTCGACGGGGCGTCGGTCTGGATCGACGTGCCGCTCCCGGAGCTGATCTCGCGGATTCCCCTCGATGGGCGGCGGCCGCTGGCGGCCGATCGCCCGCAACTGGAACGGCTCTTCGCGGCGCGCGTCGAGGCGTACCGGATGGCGCACCTGCGCGTGAACGCGTCGAAGTCGCCGGCCTCGGTGGTGGCCGACCGCGTGCTTGAAGCCCTGCACGCGATGCCGCCGCTCTTCACGCCGTGACGCCCATGCGCGTGCTGATCCTGAGCGACATCCACGCGAACCTTGAGGCGCTCACCGCGGCCCTCGAGGACGCGTCACGGGCCGGCTTTGACGACGTCGTCTGCCTGGGCGACATCGTCGGGTACGGCGCGTCGCCGGCCGGCGTGATCGACCAGATCGTGGCGCTGGCCCCGCGCCTGATCGTGCGCGGCAACCACGACAAGGCGTGCGCGGGCCTCGATCCAGCGACGGACTTCAGTCCGCTGGCGCGTCGCGCGATGGCATGGACGCGCCGGCAGCTCTCTCCCGAGGCGCTGCGCACGCTCGCCGCGCTGCCGCGTGGCCCGCTGGCGTTCGACGCAGACACGGCACTGTGTCATGGCGCGCCGTTTGACGAGGACTTTTACGTCCTCGACACCATGGATGCCCGTCGCGTCCTCATGGACCCGCCGGCGCGCCTGTGCCTGCACGGGCACACCCACGTGCAGACGGTGTTTCACACCGACGACGGAGTGGTCGTGGACGAGACACCCGCCGGGCGCGCGAAACATGTGGTCGTGCTGAATCGACATGAACACTGGCTGGTGAACGCCGGGTCAGTCGGACAACCGCGCGACGGGGACCCGCGCGCGGGGTACGCAATTCTCGATACCGCCGCCGAGACGGTTGAACTCTATCGGGTGGTGTATGACGTGCCGCGCGCGCAGCAGCGCATTCGTGCGGCCGGGCTGCCCGCGGCGCTGGCGACGCGGCTCGCGTCAGGCAAATAACGCGGCTACGGCGCCGGCTTCCGCGCGGCGCGTTCTTCCCGCCGCTTGAGTTCCATCGCAAACGCATCCCGCGCCGCGCGTGACCCGAGCACCCATCCGATGATCACGCCAACGAGCAACACCGCCGGGATAAAAATGAAATGGGTCGATGGCATCGCAAACATCAGCGGCCGCCGCGTTCGTTCAGGCGTCGCGCGATCGCCTCAAGGTCCTGCTCGACGCGGGTCATCCGGCGCCAGATCGAGAAC
This sequence comes from Vicinamibacterales bacterium, assembly GCA_038918905.1. Taxonomy (GTDB): domain Bacteria; phylum Acidobacteriota; class Vicinamibacteria; order Vicinamibacterales; family SCN-69-37; genus SYFT01. The sequence continues at coordinate 582 of JBCKZS010000007.1, read as the reverse complement.
ACGTACCCCAGCAGCGCCACCCAGGCAAACGCATACGCGTAGAACACCAGCGGCGTCGCCGGCAACACTTCCCGCGCCGCCATCTCGCTCATCGGCACAAACCCGTCAACCACCGCCGGCGGCGGTGGCTGCTGGGCCACCACACCCACGACCGACAGGGCGATGGCGCCCAACACCACAAGCACACATCTGAATTTTTTCATAACACACCGCCACTCCTCAATCCTCAATCCCCATTCCTCAATCCTCAATCTCCGCGTAGGCTTCTTCCAACCTCGCCTGCGCCCGTCCAAGACGCACGCGCGTCAGCAGCAACGCCACGTAGAGGCACAGGAAGGCAACGACGCACCAGTAGAAGGGGAACCGCATTTCGGGCGCGAGGGTGGCGACGACGTTGGTGGTGGGGTGGATCGTGCGCCACACGTTCACCGACCAGTAGACAAACGGCACGTTCGCCATCCCGAAGACACCCACCGCCGCCGCGAGCACCTCCCCGCCGGAACCGGCAAAGCGCCGCAGGAGGGAGTACGCGACAAAGATCAGCCACAACACCAGCGACGTCACGAGGCGCACATCGCCCCA
>JBCKZS010000006.1:0-89248 GCA_038918905.1 Vicinamibacterales bacterium | reverse complement strand
CCCAGCGCCTCCATGGCGGGACCGATCTCGCCTTGCGACAGCCGCGACACCGCATCAGCGACCGTCACGGGTTGTGTCAGCAACAGCCACACCGTCGCGGCCGCCATCGTCGCCGCGACCAGCCCGATCATCGCGACCAGGCTCACGCTCCACCGGGCAACGCTCATGACGCCGATCAGTCTAGCATCGCCCCCGGCGGGGTCAGACGATGAGCACGATCTTGCCGAACTGACGGCCCGATTCCAGACGCCGGTGGGCGTCGGCGGCGTCGCGCAGCGGAAACGTGGAATCCACAACCGGCGAGAAGAGCCCGCGGAAGAAGCCGGCGGCGGCCTGCAGCAGGTCCGCCTTCGCGCCCATGTACGACCCGACGAACGTCAACTGCCGCGCAAACAGGTGTCGCAAATCCAGCGAGGCGTCAAAGCCCGTGGTCGCGCCGCACGTGACCAGGCGGCCCCCCTTCGCGAGACTGCGGACGCTGGCGTCCCAGGTCGCGACGCCCACATGTTCGATCACGACATCCACGCCGCGCCCGGCGGTCAGCGCCTTCACCCGCTTCGACACATCCTCGCGCGCGGAGTCGATGACCGCATCGGCCCCCAGCGCCGTGGCGCGCGCGCACTTGTCGTCGCCACGCGCGGTGGCGATCACCCGCGCCCGCGCCACCTTCGCGATTTGCACGGCGGCCTGCCCCACGCCGCTGCCGGCCGCCACGACGAGCACGGTGTCGGCCGGCGTGAGATGGGCGCCGGCGTACAACATGTGCCAGGCGGTGAGAAACGTCAGGGGAAACGCGGCCGCCGTCACGACGTCCACATGGTCGGGCAGCGGAATCAGGTTCGCGGCAGGCACCGCGACCAGTTCCGCGTACCCGCCGTCCGACTGATACCCGAGCACGTCGTACTTCGGACACCGGTGGTCCTGCCCGGACAGACACGCGGCGCAGCGGCCACAACTGAGCCCCGGCTGCACCATGACGCGCTGGCCGGCGGCCAGGTCCGTCACGTCGTTGCTCACATGGGGGCCCACGCGGGGGCCCACCTCCGGGCCCACCTCGGCGATGGTGCCCGCGATGTCGGCGCCGGAAATGTGGGGCATCGGCAACGACACCCGATCGAGACCGCGCCGCTGCCACAGGTCGAGGTGATTCAACGCGCACGCCTGCACGCGTACGACGACGGTGCCGGGACGGGCGATCGGGTCCGGCGCGTCTTCGTACGTCAGGACGTCGGGGCCGCCGTGGGCATGGAAGCGCACCGCCTTCATGGCTCGCTGACCTCCTCGATCGGGCGTTGGAACGCGTCGAGGGCGCCGCGCCAACTCGTGCTGTCGCCCACGAGCACAATCGTCGCGTCGTCGGGACGGACGTGCACCCGGGCCGCCTCGGACACATCCGCGGCTTCGACGGCTTCGACCGCCGGCACGAACCGATCGAACGTGTCGCCCGGCAATCCGAACGTCGCGAGGCGGACGGCGGCGTGCGCCAGATGCGCGGGCGTCTCGAAGAGGCGGACGAACCCGCGCGTCAGGGAGGACTTGGCGCGGGCGAGTTCCTCGCCCTCGGCCGGCCGCGACGTGCCGATCGCGCGAAACTCCTCAAGGATTTCCGTCACGACGAGCGGCGTGGCATCGCCCTGGACGTTGGTGTCGCACGAAAACGCGCCGCCGAGCTGGCGGAAGTCAAACGACGTGTGCGCGCCATAGGTGAGGCCGCGCGTCTCGCGCAGGTTCAGGTTGATGCGGCTCGAAAACTGGCCACCCAGCAGCGCGTTCAGGGTGACCAGCGTGTGATACCCGTCGACGTGCCGCGACGGGCCCGGGTGTCCGACGCGCACCTCGGTCTGGGGCGTCCCCGGCCGATCCACCAGCAACACGCGTGGCGGTGTCAGCGACGGCCTCACCGGATCGGCCACCGGCACCCGCGGCGCCTCCGACCGCCAGGCCCCCGCGTGACGCTCCAGGATCTGCCGCGCGGCATCCGGGGTCACGTCGCCCGCCACGACCCACGTGGCCTCGTCCGGCCGGACCACGGCCGCGTGGAAGTCGCGCACCTCCTCCACCGTCATCGCGTCCAGCGCGGCAAACGACCCCAGCGTGCCGTGCCCGTATGGGTGCTCGCCGAACACACCACGCAGGAGCACACGGTCGGCAATCGCCGAGGCGGAACTCCGCAGTTGCCGCAGGCGATTGCGCCGGATCTCGCGCACACGCGCGAAGTCGGGCTCCTCAAGCCGCGGTCGCGCCACCACATCAACCAGCAAGGCCACGGCGGGTTCAAAAAATCTCGACAACACGGTCACCGAGACCGTCGTCACATCGGAGCCGACATCGACCGAGGGCTCGGCGCCCAGCGCGGCAAACGCCTGGGCCAGCGCGATGGCATCACGGCCGCCGGCCCCTTCATCGAGCAGGTCCGCCATCACGCCGGCGAGGCCGGGCCGATCCACCGGATCGTGACGCGATCCAAAGGGCACGACCAGCGCCATCGTGACGACCGGCAACGCGGTGTGAGGAATGGTCCACACGCGCAGTCCATTGGGAAGCGTCTCACGGTGCACGGCCGGAAACCGGACGGCCGCGGGCGCGCCCGGCTCGGGTTGCACGAACCGACGGGCGCGTTCGAGGCGCGTCATGTCGTCACCACCGCCGGCTGGGAATCGGGCAGCGCCCAGTGCGGCTGCCCCACGGGCACCACCGACAGCGCAACGGCCGTGGACGGGTCCACCCACCGCGCCACGGCGCGCCGCACGTCGTCGGTCGTCAATCGCAGATACCGGTTCAGATCCTCGGTGAAGTACTCCGGCGACCCGGTGTAGACGTTGTAGGCGTTGAGCTGGTCCGCCTTGCCACCGAAGCCGCCCAGCGTCTGCAGCCGGCCCACAAACGCGCTCTCCGCCTGGACGCGGGCGCGTTCCAGTTCATCGGCGGCCGGTCCGTGTGTGGCCAACCGCTCCAGCTCGTCGACGATGGCGCGTCGCAGTTCGTCGAGGGTCACGTCGGGCGCGGCGGTCGCCACAATCTGGAACAGGCTGTCCAGTTCCCGCGAGCCTTGCGCCGCGCCCAATTCGGCGGCGCGGCGACGGTCGTGAATCAACGTGCGATACAGCCGGGAGGTCCGGCCGTTGGCGATGACATCGGCCGCCACATCCAACGCCGCGTCGTCGTCACTGAACAGCGGCGGTGACGGCCACATGAGATACAGCCGCGGCAGTTCGACCCGATCCTCGAGCACGAGCCGGCGCGCCAGGGCCGGCGCCGGCGCCACCGTCAGCGGCGCCACGGGCGCGCCCGCGGGGATGTTGCCGAAGAGATCTTCGACCATGCGCAGGGCCGCGGCGGTGGTGACGTCGCCCGCGATCGCGAGGGAGGCGTTGGCCGGGTGGTAGTAGCGCTCGAAGAATGCGCGCGCATCATCGACCGACGTCGCGCGCAGATCGGACGGGTACCCGATGGTCGGCCAGTGATACGGATGGTCCGCCGGGTACAGGGCTTCCGACAGCGCGAAGTGCGCCAGGCCGTAGGGGCGATTGTCGTAACTCTGCCGGCGCTCGTTGAGCACGACCTCGCGCTCGGTGTCGAAGCGGTCGGCCGACAGCGCGGGCACCAGCCAGCCCATGCGGTCCGCTTCCATCCACAGCGCCAGTTCCGTGGCGCCCGCCGGCACGACGGCCCAGTAATTCGTGCGGTCGGTGCTGGTCGAGCCGTTCAGCGACCCGCCGGCTTCCTGCAACGGTTCAAAAAAACCACGTGGCTGGTGCTCGGCGCCCTTGAACATCAAGTGTTCGAACAGGTGCGCCAGTCCGGTGCGCCCTCGCACCTCGTCCTTGGACCCGACGTGATACCAGAGATTCACCGCGACCACCGGCTGGTGATGGTCTTCGTGGACGATGACGTCGAGGCCGTTCGAGAGGGTGTGTTTGGTGAAGGGAATCAATTGACCTGCGTCAGGGGAATCGCCCTGCGGGCGTACGAAGCAATGGACACCTGCTGCGCCACCCGCTCGGCGGCACTTGAGAGCGCCGGCGCCGCCGGGGAATCGGGGTCCGAAAGCACCACCGGCGTGCCGGCATCGCCACCCGTGCGGACCGGCTCGGAGAGTGGAATGCGGCCCAGAAACGGAATCGCCAGTTCGCCCGCGAGCGCCTCGCCGCCGCCCTTGCCGAAGATGTCGGCTTCACGGCCGCACCCCGCGCACACGAAATGGCTCATGTTCTCGATAACCCCGATCACCGGGATATTCAGCTTCTGATACATCTTCACCGCGCGCCGCGTGTCGGCCACCGAAACCGTCTGCGGCGTGGTGACCACGACGGCCCCCGCCACGGGCACGGTCTGGCTCAGGCTGAGCGCCACGTCGCCGGGGCCGGGCGGCATGTCGACAATCAGGTAGTCGACGCCGGTCCACTTCACGTCGCGAAAGAACTGTTGAATCGCGCCGTGCAACATCGGTCCGCGCCAGATCACCGGGGCATCGTCACTGGTCAGGAATCCCATGGAGACGGCCTGCACGCCGTCGCGTTCGGCCGGGAGGATCTTGTCGCCGTCCTGCTCCAGGCGTCGGCCCGTCTCGAAGCCGAGCACCATCGGCACGTTGGGACCGTACATGTCGCCGTCGAGCAGCGCCACGCGGCTGCCGGCTTTCGCCAGCGCGACGGCGAGATTCACCGCGACGGTCGTCTTGCCCACGCCACCCTTGCCGGCGCCGACCGCGATGATGTTCTTGACGCCGTCAACGGGCGCGCGCCCCGCTTCGGGGCGTCCGGCGGCGCGCACCTGCGCGGTCATCTCGATGTCAACCTGTGTCACCCCCGGCAGCGCGCTCACCGCCGCGCGCGCCTGATCGCGCATCAGATCCTTCACCGGACACGCGGGGGTGGTCAGTTCCACGGTGAACGCCACGCGCCCGCCGTCAATCGTGACGTGTTTCACAAACCCGAGGGCGACGATGTCACGGTGCAGGTCGGGATCCTGCACGACACGAAGGGCATCAAGAACAACAGATTCAGACAGGACAGACATCGCGACATTGTACGGGATGGCTGAGGTGACTGAGATGGCTGAGATGGCATCTCAGCCACCTATGACATGTCAGGGCGTGTGCGGCGACACGGCGCGCGGCGCGTGCCCGAATTCCCGGCGCGCGTCATCGTTCAGCAGCACCCAGAAGGTGTACACGCCAAGCGCGGTGCCGAAGGGCACCAGGATGAGATTGGGCACGGCGAAGATCAACGCGGCCCGGCGCGCGCGGCCACGCAGCCGCCGCAGGAACCAGCCCGTCATCGCCGCAACGAGGCCCGCCGCCATGAGCAGACCGCCCACGACGACCAGGATCGCCACGGCGGCCTGCTCACCTACGCCGAAGCGTTCACCCGCCAGAGAGGCCCGCAGGCCCACGGCCAACACCGCCAGCGAGCACCCGGTGAGCAGGCCGAACCCGCCCCACACCAGATGAAGCCAGCCGAGCACGTCGATGTGCAAACGCATGCCGGGGCCTGGTCAGCGGTCGCCCGAAACAAACGCGGCGCGCATCCGCTCGACGATGGCGGTCATGTCCACGAAGTCGAACGCCACCTCGTCGCGCGGCAGGTCCAGGGGATCGGCCGGCGGTGGCAGGGTGTCGCGATCCCGAAGGTCTGATGGGAGAAAGGAGTGGTCGTCGTGCACGGGGTGCACCTTCGGGTCCCTCGTCGCGTCAGCGCACGCCGAGGGTCATCATGAGTTCGCGCCGCTCATCGGGGGCGAACCCTTCGAGGTTCAGGGTGGCGTCGCACTCGTCACACAGCAGTTCGACCAGGGCCGGGCGGCCTTCTTCCATGGGCGGCTGCACCTGCCCGTCGGCGACCCGCACCAGGTGCATCTGGAGCGTCTTGGCGAGAAAATTTTCGGCATTGCCGCAGCTCGGGCACATCAGTGACATCGACAAGAGTGTATCTCAGTCTCCCGGCGCCGGGTACAGGAGTTCACCCCGAACAGGGACATCAGGGTGCATCTGGCGCAGGGCCTCGACGTAAATCCCCAGTTGGCGTTCATGATCAGATCGCGGGGCCCCCGTCTTGACCTCCAGCACCGTCAGCGCCCCGTCGGGTGCCACGACCAGGCAGTCAATGCTGCCCCGTACCACGGTGCCCGGCTCGCCGGGCGGCCTCCACGAAAATGGCACTTCATACCAGCACCGGCCGCCGGCCAGCAGGGCGTTCACCTCCGGACGGCCGCGGAGACGCGCGAAGGTCGAAATCACCTCAGCGAACAACTGGTCTTTGTCCTCCACATCCACCAGTTCGTCGGGACGAACGATCCGCTCGATCAGGCGCCGGGTGGTCTCAGGCACAGGCTGATCCGGGCCCATCCACTGAAACAGCCGGTGGACCAGCGTCCCCGCCATGCGTTCCTCGGCTCTGGTGCGCGAGGCCCGGCCGGCACCCGCCGGGACGTCGACGCCACCATCAGCGTCGCCGGCCGATGTCGCCTGCCGTACTTCTCCGGCCCACGTGACCGGCGCCCGATCCACGGGAACTCCGACGGTGTCGGAGTCATCGGCCACCACTTGAGAGGCCGGCGCCGCTTCGGGGCGGCACACGGTCCAGGCGAACTGCTGACCCGGCGTTTCCCAGGTCACCTCAGCCACCTCAGCCACCTCAGTCACCTCAGCCACCTCAGCCACCTCAGCCACCTCAGCCACCTCGGCCACCTCAGCCACCTCAGTCACCTCGGCCACCTCCGTGGCGGCCGCGCGGGCGAACACATCGCGCAGTGACGCCGGCAGCAATCCGGCCAGGCTGCGGGCGGCGGGCTTCACCTGCCCGTCGTCGCCGACCTGGGCCGCCAGATAGAGCCGGTCGCGCGCCCGGGTCACGGCGACGTACAACAAACGGCGCAGTTCTTCGGTCTCCCGCCGTTCCTCCAGCCTGGTCCCCTCGGTCGAGCGGAAGGCGACCTCGGGTTCACCGCCGATGCTGCGCTCGATCACGCTGATGCCCTGATGGCGTCCGCGGCCGGCGGCCTGCAGGTTGACGAGAAACACGATGGGAAACTCGAGGCCTTTCGCCGCGTGCATCGTCATCAGATTCACGCAACCGCGGGCTTCGATGACGGCGTTGGGTTCGTCGCCGGCCCGCAACGTCTCGAAGTACTGCGCCAGGCGACCGAGGGTGGCGTAGCCGCGGTTCTCGACCCGGCGGATCAACGCGCGCACTTTCTTGATGTTCTCGCGCGCCTGGTGCTGCCGCCGGCCGCGCAGTTCGGAGGCGTACGCCGACTCGCGCAGCACCTGGTCGATCAACGTGCCGGCGGGGATGCGATCGGCCAGCGCCAGCCACCGCGCGACATCGGTGCGGGCGCGTTCGAGTAAGGCGCGATCCATCGGTGCCAGGCCCTCGGGCACCGGGTCGGCGCTCGCCAGCACGGCCGCCAGGCGCGGCGCCAGGTGCGCCAGCCCGGTGTCGGTGAGGCGCACCAGTCGCGACCGCAGCAGCTCGGCCGCGCGCAGATCGGACTCGGGCTGCGACAGATAGCGCAGCAGCGCCTGCAGGTCCTGGACTTCAGGCGCGTCGAAGAACCCGAGGCCCTTGTAGACGTACGTCCGAATGCCCCTCCGCTCGAGCGCCGCCTCAAAGACCTGATGCCCGGCGCGCGCGCGAAACAGAATCGCAATGTCGTCAGGCCGCGCGAGCCGCGGCGGCCCCTCCCGGTCGCGCACGACCATGTGCCCGATGAGCTTCGCCGCCTCGGTGGCCACCGCATCCGCTGACGCCTGCAGCGTGGGCTGCGCCACGACCCCCAGCACCGGCGTCCCATCGCGGCGCCCGCCTTCGGCCACGCCGGTCACGGGGAACCGATCGGCCTCGCGGTAGACAAACCGCTCGTCGAGATCCGGATCGCCCTCCATCGCCGACGCCAGGGCGTTCACAAACGCGAGCAATCCGGAGACCGCCCGGAAATTCGTCGAGATCGCCTGGCGCACCTGCCGGCCCGGCCGCAGCGCGCTGATGCGCCGCGCGGCTTCATCGAGCAGCACGACCTCGGCGTGGCGGAAGCGATAAATCGACTGCTTGCGGTCACCCACGATGAAGATGGAGGTGCGGCCGTCGGCGACGCCCTCGCCTTCACCCCAGGCCTCGATGAGCAGGTCGATCAGCCGCCACTGCTGACGGCTGGTGTCCTGAAATTCATCGACCAGCAGGTGGTGATACCGCGACTGCAACTTCAGGCGGCTGCGCGCGAACTCTTCCTGCCTGGTCAGCAACGCCACGGCCCGGTCGAGCATGCCGGCAAAGTCGAGGACGGCGTGTTCATCGAGCAGCCGCTGGTATTCCCTGATCGCGATCGCCAGCAGCGTCTGCAGGCCCAGCGCGAGCAGGCCATCCACTTCGCGTTCGAGGTCAACGATCGCCGCCTTGACCGCCGGCGTCACCGCGACGAACGCGGCTTCGTGACGCTTCTTCGCGGCAGGCGACGCGTAATGCCCGGCGCGAATGGATGCCGGCAGCCGCTTGCGGGGGTCTCCAGCTTTGGTCAGAAAATACCGTTCAAGCCGGCGCTGCAGTTGCGGCACGTCGGCGACCGCGACCGCGTCTCCCGCCACACGCGTGAGATCCCCGGCGATCCACCCGAACTCGACCGCGCCATGCGGGCCGTCGTCGAGCAGGGCCGGCCGTCCGGCGCAGGCCTCGCGCACCCGCGCGACGAACCCGCGAGCCGCGTCCTCGGCCGCGCGCACACGCACGTGGCGCTGGATGAACGTCGCCACGGCCGGCGCGGCCACGTGGCGCCGGTCGAGCAGCCGCGACACCGCGGAGCGCAGCGTCGATGTCTTGACGCGGGTGAACAACAGCCGCAGGGGCTCCTGCCGCGTCAGCAGGCCGCGCGCGATCCGGAACGTGACGTCCAACGCTTCATTGGCGAACCGCGCCCTCTCGGTCCCGTCGGCAATCTCGAAGCCGGGATCCACATCGGCCTCAAGCGGAAACTCGCGCAGCAAGCCGAAGCAGAACGCGTCAATGGTCGCGATCTGTACCTCGGCCAGCGTCGCGGCGGGTGTCGCCGCGCGCAGCTCCGCCAGAATGCGTTCCCGCATTTCGGCGGCGGCCTTGCGCGTGAACGTGATCGCCAGGATGTGGCGCGGGGACACACCGCTGCGAATCAGGCGCACGTAGCGATCGACGAGCACACGGGTTTTTCCCGTGCCGGCCGACGCTTCGAGCACCACGTGCTGCGCGGGATCGACCGAGAAGTCGCGCGCCGCCTGATCGGGCGGCGACGGCTCGCGGCCGTCCGTCTCAAACAGGCTCGGCGGCATCGTCCTCCCACTGGTATTCCTTGCGGCACACCCCTGAAAAGTGGCACCACTCACACACGGCGGTGTCACGCGGCCGCGGCGGAAACTGCCCGTCCTCGATGCGACGGACCGCGTCAGCAAAGGCTCCGGCGCGGGTCAACACCGCGATCTCGACGGGTTCGGTCCTCGACCCGAGTTTGCCCTCCAGTTGATGCGCATCTCCGAACGCGAGGTACGCCGCGGCGGCCACTGGATGGGGCTGCCCGTCGGCCGCCTCCAGCTTCTGCTGTGCGGCCAGCGCGTAGGTCGCGATCTGGATGGACGATGGCAAGTGGGGCATGCGGCCGAGTTTGTAGTCGATGACGCGGAGGCGGCCGTCGTGGAGCACGTCGATGCGATCGGCTTTGCCATGAATTTCGATCGTGACCGGTCCGAGTCCGCCGGGACGGGGGAACTGGAACGGGCCACGCAGTTCTTCCTCCAGCAGGCGCGCGGTCACGCGGTCACCCGACTCCGCCTCAAGTTCGAAGACCCGCTCGGCCACGCCGCGCGCGACGAGCGACCCCAGCAGCCGCGTCTGCTCAAGGACGCGGTCGGCCTCTGGCAACAACGCCAGAGTGGCGTGGGTCAGCTCCGTGAAGCGCGCCACGGCTTCCTGCAGCAAGGCGGGCGTGATCGCGCCGTGCCCGGCGTCCTGCCACTGGCGATAAAACCGCTCGAAGAGGTCGTGGAGCAGAGTGCCCCGCTCGAGCGGCGTGAGTCCGGCCATTTCTTCCCGTTCCTCGGGCAGCTCGAGGATCGATTCGGCGAAGTACTTGAAGGGGCACACGACGTACCGATCGACCCGGCTGACACGATACGCCTGCGGCAGGGGCGGCGTCACGGCGCCCCGGTACGCCAGTGACTCGAGCGGTGGCCGCGCGCGGCGCGCGTCCAGCCACGCGCGTTGGGCCGGATCCACGGCCTCGTCGGGCACGAGGTCGGCGGTCAGCACCTCGTCGTCAAACACCCGGCGACGCGGCTGCGGCCCGGCGATGATCGACGGCAGGCCGCGCGCGACCTCGATCATCGGCGACAGCCCCACGATGGCGTCGCCGTCGAGCTGGAAGGCGTGCAGGTGCAGCGACCGCGCGGGCAGACCGGTGAGGTCGCGGAAGGCGGCGAGTTGCGCGGCGGCGTGGTCGGCATCCTGCGGCCAGCCCAACGACTTCAATAACCCGCTGGTGTAGAAGATGTTGCGCCGTTGGCGTTCGGGCCAGTCGGTGTCGACGAGACCCACCAGGTGCACGTGGTCAAACTCGCCGAATCGGGCGGCCACTGCGTCCACCAGGTGCACACCGGCTCGCGCGCGTGACGGCACGAACGTTCGCGCTTCGATGTGGTGACGGATCAGCGCGACCAGCGCCTCGGGCGGCTGCGGGTGATCGTCGTACCGGCGACAGGCGTCGGCCAGCGTCTCTAGGACGCCGAGCACCGCGCCACGCGCGCGGAGGTAGCCGTCGCGCCACGGCGCACCGGCGGCCGGCCCGCGCTGATACTGGCGCAGAAACGCGGCGACGGCCGTCAGTTGCGCGGAGGCGGCCGGCGCCGTCCGGAACGCGTCGAGTGCCGCCGCCAGCACCTGCGCCGCGATCGCGCCGCGCCTGGCGCGCGAAGCCTCGATGCGATCGCAGCGTGTGGCACCGTCGAAGAAGCGATCCACTTCCTCGAGGTACTGCGCGGCGCCGGCCGTCACTCGTCGCGCGGTCAGCACCGCCTCCAGCGCCGCGGCATCGAGCGCGTCTGCGTCAACGCGCAGAAGCGGCGAACGCAGCAGGGCCACGCTCGACTCGCGGGTGCCACCGGTGCGCGCGACCACCAGGACCAGATCGAGCAACGCCGCGTAGGGTTCGGTGGCCAGCGGCAGCGCGTCGAGCGCCTGGCTGGGCACACGCGCGTCGGCGCACACCTGCCGCGCCAGATAGAGGTACGGCAGCGGACGCTGAAACACGATCGCGGTCGGTGCGGACGTCTCGCCCGGCAGCGCCACCCGGTGCCGGATGATCCGAATGACGTCGCGCAACTCCTCTTCCCGATCGCGACTCACCGCGCACCAGTCCCCGGTCTCCCCCGCGGTCGACGGCCGGACGACCACCGGCGTCCAGGGCTGGCCGGGCTCGCGCGTTTCTTCGATCCCCGGCAGTTCGCGCTCAAGCCGCTCGCGAAACCCCGCGTCGTGCAGCTCGTCGGTCACCACCACATCCACCCGCAAATCAGGCCGCCGCCCCAACAGGTCAAAGTCCGCCGGCCACAGTCCGCGCGGATCCGACGGATGGTCGGCCACCGCGACGACGACGTGGGTGTGGGGCACGGCGGTCCTGGAGGCCAGGAGATGGGTGCGCCAGTGATGTTCGTCGAGCGCGCCGCTCGCCACGACCGCGCGTTCGTAGCGCAGGAAGGCGAGCGTGAGAAACACGGTCTGGTGAATCAACCCTTCGCTGCCGCGATCGGTGCCGCGCTCGACCTTGAGGTCGCCCATGACCGCGCGCCGGAACCGGCCCACCGGGCGTTGACGCCGCCGCAGTTCGTCGTAGAAGTCGAGCATGGCGGCGACCAGTCCGGGCCGCAGGTGGAAGGGCGCGCCGCCCAGACGCGGCCGCGCGGTCGTCTCGGTCGCCGCGCGCGCCATCAGCACCTCGCGCTCGACGCGGCTCAGCAGTCCCGGGGCGTCGCGCACGGCCATGTGCCACCGCGCGATCCACTCGTCGCGGGTCAACAGGTCGGGGACCACGACCGTCGCGTGACCGGCCGCGTGGGCGGCGCGTTCGATGGTCTGCCGGAGCAATTCCACCGACGCGCGGGTGGGCACAATCACCACGCGACGCCGCACGTCGGCCAGATCGCCCTCAAGGGCCAGGCGGACCACCGCGCGCCGGAACCCGGCCAGGTCGGTGGCGCGGATGAGGCGGCGGCGCGCAGGCGGCAGGGCGATGGCGCTCATCGCACCTTTCGCGGATGCAACGCGACGACTAAACCCTGGCGGCCCCGGGCGAGCAGCAGTTCCGCGCCGGCCACCGCGGCCGACCCGTTCCGCGCGATGTCGTCGTTCATGGCCACCTGCACGCGACGACCGAGCACGAGCCCCTGCCGGGCCATCTGCACGGCCGTACGGAGCAGCGCGTGGACGTCATGTAATTCCGCAGGCGGCGGCATCGCGGCAAGCGTCGCCAACGTCGCCTCAAGGGACGCAAATCGACGCAGGGCGGCGTCCAGTGCGGCCGGGCGCGGGATCTCCTGATCGTGGAGGGCCTTGAGCACCACACGCTGACTGACCCAGCCGTCGAACACCGGCCCCACCCGCCGTTCGTAGGCGAACAACTGGTTCTTGACGAGATTCCAGCGCGCGTAGGCGGCTTGCTGCTCCTGCGCCAGCGTGACCTCGGTGCGCAGCCGGCGCAGGAACGCCGCCATCTCGCGCGGGCGCCTGGAGCCGAGCGCCACATCGGCGGCTTCCACCTCCCGCACGAACCGCTGCACCACACCCGGCCGGCCATAACGCACGGCGACAGCGGCGCGGGTGATCGCGTTCGTCATCAGCGCGCGGTACTTCGCGTTTATGTGTTCCTCGGTGCGAAGCGCACCGGTGACCTCCGCGCGCAGCGCGGCGGGCGCGTCGGCCGTCGCCGACGCCACGCGAGCGGCCGACCGCAGCAGCGCCAGGCGTTCGGCGGCCACCTCGGTGACCGACGCGGCCGCCAGCGCCGCGGTGATCGACTCGACCCCTGTGAACGCGGGCAGCAATGGAATCTCGGACACCGGCGCCAGGTTGGCAACGAGGTCAAGCGAGAACTGCGACAAACCGGCGGCGGCCCGCAGTTCCGAAATGACCTCGTCGAACAGCGTGACGAGCTGGCGGAGTTCGTCGGCCTTGTAGCCGAAGTGATCGCCGGCCCAGGTCACCAGCCGGGCGCGCGCGACCTGCGCGATCCCAAGCCGCCGGTCGCGATCGTCGCTGGCCTCGAGTTCCGCCAGCGCGCGCGAGACATCCGCCGTGAGATCCGCGTATTCCCGTGCTCCCCACGTCGCGCCATAGTGCGCCGCGCGCAGCGCGCGCGCGTACTCGGCCGTGCGTTCCTGATCGACCTTGCCCAGGGGAACCGTCACGAGGTCATGCGACTCGGGCACACCCTGGCCACCCAGCTTCACGACGCAGACCAGTTCGTCTTCCAACGCCGCACACTCGCCATGACTGGCGAACACGCGACCGTCGGTCAGGAACACGCGGAAGCTCTCAAGACGTGTCGCGACCTGCGCGGCCGCGGGCGCGGCCAGCGCCCCACGGAAAATGAGGACGCACACAATCGACCGCCAGAAGACTCGAGCACACGGCACGCGCATATTGTCCATCATCACGCCGGATCGCGCCCTGTGGAAAAGCTGTGGACGAACCGTGCATCGCCTGTGGAAGGATTGTCGGCCACCGAAAATCTCAGCCGCTTTACCGGGCAAAATCCGCGCGCTGTACGTTCCGGGTGCAACTTCGTCCCGCGCTTCGCTTGCGCGAAACCGCTGAGTCCGTGAGAATCGTCGCGCGCCTGTGACACCCGTAACCTCCTCCCCCACCCTCGTGCGCTTCGAAGAAACGATCAACGGCCGGCCGTACCTGATCGAGGTGTCGGCGGTGGCGCGGGACCGCTGGCGGGCGCAAATCGTCCGGATGCCCGGTGGCCGGACGGCCCTGATGCCGTTTTATGGCACCACGCCGGTCGAAGCCGCCCAGCACTTGAGCGGCTGGCTGACCCGCGCCTCCCGCGCGCAGTAAACCGCTCAGTTTCCGGACTTATAGTAGGGGCCATGCGCCACCTCCGCCTCGTGCTCACGTCGCTTGTCATGGTGCTGCTGGCCGCACCGGTGTTCACCCTGGGCCAGGCTGCGCAGACTCCGCAGGCCCCGTCGCCAACCGCGCAGGCGGCCCCCCTCCCGAAAGTAGTCCTCTTCGCCACGGGCGGCACCATTTCGAACCGGGTAGGCGGGCGTCTCACCGTGGAAGAGTTGATCGCCTCGTTGCCAGGTCTGGACCGTCGGGTGCGGGCCGAAGGCGAGCAGTTCGCCAACACCGCCAGCAGCACGCTGACGCTCGAACAGTGGGTGACTCTGTCGCGCCGCATCAACGCGCGGTTCAAGGCCGACCCCGAACTGGCGGGCGTCGTCGTCACCTCGGGCACCGACACGCTCGAAGAGCTCGCGTACTTCCTTCATCTGACCGTGCGCGACGAGCGGCCGGTGGTGGTCGTGGGGTCGATGCGCAATCCGAGCGCCCTTGGGTACGAGGGCGCCGCCAATCTGGAAGACGCGTTCAGGGCCGCCGCGGATCCGCAGTCACGCGGCATGGGGACGGTGGTGGTCCTCAACGACGAGATCAACTCGGCGCGCGAGGTCACCAAGACCGACGCCCTGCGCCTCGACACGTTCGAGTCGCGCCGCTACGGTGTGCTCGGCGTCGTGGACAACGACCGCGTCGTCTACGTCCGGCGTCCCGTGCGCCGGCACTCGGCGCAGAGTGAGTTCGACATCAACGCGATCGAGACGCTGCCGCGCGTGGACATCGTGCTCACGTATCAGGGCGCGACCGGCGACGTCATCAACGCGGTGGTGGACGCCGGCGCCAAAGGCGTGGTGATCGCCACGGCGGGCGCGGGTGCGACGAGCGGCACCCAGGGTCAGGGCCTGTCCTACGCCGTCAGCAAGAACGTGTTCGTCGTCACCACCACGCGCACCGGCAGCGGACGGATCGCGGGAGGCGGCCGGGGTCGCGGCGGCGCCACCTACCGCATCGCTGGCGACGACCTGACCCCGATCAAGGCGCGCATTCTGCTGATGCTCGCCATCGCCACCACGACCGACGGCGCGGAGATACAGAGAATGTTCTGGGAGTACTGAAAAGAGATTGAGGATTGAGGATTGAGGATTGAGGATTGAGGATTGAGGATTGAGGATTGAAGAATTGGCCGGGTCGCGGGCTTAGAGTGCGTTGCAAGAACGGAGGCCGGGTCTTCAGACCCGGCGTTTGGCGGGACTAAAGTCCCGCCCTCCATCAGTTTTGCAGCGTGCTCCTTAGTCTGTCGACGGCTCGACGTGCACGAGGACATCGGCGACCCACGGCAGTTCCTGTTTGAGGGTCGCGCGCACGTGGCCGGCGATGGCGTGTGAGGCCGCGACCGTGAGCGTGGGCGCGACTTCGATGTGCAAATCGATGTGATACTTCAGGCCGGTCTTCCGCCCGAACACCTTGTCGATTCCCTGCACGCCCTCCACCGAACGCGCGACCCTCGACACCTCGGCGGTCAGCGTCGGCGAAGGCATGGTATCGACGAGATCCAGTGACGCGTCGCGGGCCACGCGCATCCCCGTGAGCACCACGACGATCCCCACGACGAACCCGCCATAGTGGTCCGCCACCAGAAAACGCTCTGGATCGCAGGTCGCGAGGCCGACGGCGGTCAGCGCCGCCAGCGCGGACAGGATATCGACCGCGTCATTCCACGCGTCGGCGATCAGAGCGGAACTGCGCAAGCGGCGCCCGACGCGGAACTTCACCGACGACATCACGCCGCGTAGTACGATTGCGAACACCAGCGCCGCGACGGCGCCCAGACCGGGCGGGACGTGCCGGATGCCGATGCCCTGCAGCGACTGATACGCAATCGTCGCGCCGGCCAGGACCAGGATCAGGCCCACGACAAACGCGGAAAGCGTCTCGAAACGCCCGTGCCCATACGGGTGATCGTCGTCTGCCGGCCGCGCCGCCACCCCCATCCCGACGAGGACGATGCTTGAGGCCAGCACGTCACCCGCGAACTCGAACCCGGTCGCGACCACTGCCGTGGAGTGCGCCAGCAGGCCCACGATGATGTTGGTGCACGCGAGCAGGGCGCTGACCGCGATGCCGATGAGGGTGACGCGGCGCGCGGTCCGGTACGACTCGTCGAGGGCGGTCACGGCTCAATTGTGTCGCAGTCGTCGCGGCGGGGCACACCGACCGTCGCGTGTTCCATAGCGCAAACCCCGGGCTCGCCATGTGTGACAGAGTGACAAAGGGGCCATATGTCCGACGACAAGAACCCGTCTGAGATGAAGCGCGTCGAAGCTGAGCACGGGCGGGAAGTCGCTGAAGACGTCCGTAGAGGGACGCGCCCTTCACCTGCAATCATCAGCGAAGGTTGGTGGACCTGACCGGGATCGAACCGGTGACCTCCTGAATGCCATCCAGGCGCGCTCCCAGCTGCGCCACAGGCCCACTCGTGAACGACTGATTATAGAAGCCATTCGAAAACGGGGCAAATCAGCCACCGGGCAGACCGGAGTACGGCTGGGCCAGGGGAATCGCATCTAAATATCCGAGGCGGTGAGGACGCGAAGTACGTAGGCCTCATCCCCTCCGGCCACGAGCCGTTTGTTCTTGATGCCCAGCGTTTCGGTGCGTTCCTGCTTCAGCACATCCAGCGCGATGTGGTGGAGGACCGCGAGATGGTCGGGTGCCTGATCCTTGCGAATGCGCGTGCGGTCCTGGTGCATGGCGACATCGAGGACCCAGTGCAGGCCGTTCTCAATGGCCCAATGGCTGCGGACGACGCGGGCGAGCCGCGCCGCATCGGCCGGCAGACGGCTGAGGCACAGCCGGCGGTCGCCGGTGGTGTGCTCGCGGCAGGGTGCGGGCGGACTCGACGAGGCTGCGCAGCCCAGGCCAGCGGTCGCGGTCGGCCAGCCAGGCGAGATCCTCGGTACCACGACGGCCGGCGGCGTACAAGTACTTTTAGATGCGATTCCCCTGGGCTGGGGCTTCCGTTTCTTGACTTGCGCCGCGTCCCGTGCCTAGACTGGCGACGATTCACTCACGAAAGCTTGCAGAGGGTGTTTCGGCACCCTTCGGAGGACCAATCATGCCCAATGGCACGATTGCACGACTGTTGATCGACAAGGGATTCGGGTTCATTCGGGACGAAAGCGGCGTCGAGCATTTTTTCCACCGGTCGGCCATTCGCGGCGCGGTGTTCGAGTTGCTGCGCGAAGGACAACGCGTGGAGTTCATCGTCGAGGATTCCCCCAAGGGACCCCGGGCAGGTGAAGTGCGCCTGCTCGACGAGTAGCCGGCCACTCACCCCCCTGTTCCCCCGCACGCGGTTTCGGCGGTTCGTTCTCGGTTTCGGGCTGGTGCTCGGAGCCGCGACGTGGCTCTTCGCCGGCCAGGTCCTCGTGCGCGTGGATCCGCCGGCAAGCGCCGACGCGATCTATGTCCTGGGCGGGACACGCGTGGACCGGTGGCTCGAGGCCGTCGACCTGGTACCAGGCGGGCCACGCCACGCGGATTGTGCTCAGCCCTGGCGGCCGCGAAGCGGGTGAACGTGAGCTGGCCGCGCGCGGCATCCACGTCCACAACGAAGCCGAAATCGGCCGCGCCGTGATGACCGGCGCCCTCGGCCTGCCCGCAACCGCTGTCGAGGTTCTCCCCGGCCCGCTCGACAACACGGCCCACGAAGCCGAAGCCATCGGGTCGCGCGCCCGCGAAGAAGGATCGACGCGCCTCATCATCATCACCAGCCGATCGGCCACGCGACGCGCGGGGTACGCCTTCGAACGGGTCCTGGGCGACAAGGTCGTCGTGATCGTGCGCGATACGCCGCGCGACCCCTTTGACCCGGCGTGGTGGTGGCGCGCGCGCGCGTCGTTCCGGGAGACGTTCTACGAATTTCCCAAGCTGGTGGCGTATTGGCTCGGGCTGGGCGCCTGATACGCTGTCCTCACGGAAGCCCCCGGGGCCCGGTGGCCCTCCCGGTCTTCAAAACCGGCCGCGTCCCACCTCCGGTGGGATGGGAGGGTTCGACTCCCTCGGGTTTCCGCCACGCTCCTCCTTGCCGGTCAGCCACTCCACAGGGAACGCCTCCAGCGTCGCCACGGTGAGTTCGGCGCCGGTCTCGCGCAATGAGGTTTCGTTGAAGATCCCGGTCGCCACGGCCACCGCGCGCGCGCCATACGCGTGCGCGCAATCCACATCCAGCGGCGTATCGCCGATGACCACGATCCGATCGGGCGCGAATCTGGGATGTCCGGCCGCGACGGCCTTCTCGACCGCCACGGGCACCAGCGCGCGTCGCTCGAGATGCCGATCGCCAAACGCGCCGAACGGAAACCGTGACCACAGGTCGAAGTGTCCCAGCTTGAGCGCTGCGCCATTGACGAAGTTGCCGGTCAACAGGCCCACGACGATGTCGGGGCGCCCTTCGAGAGAGGCCAGCAGGTCGTGGACACCCGGCAGGACGCCCATCGGGCGCGAGGCCGGGTCGGCCAGCGCGGCAGGCAGGTGCGCGCAGTACGCGTCGCGGACGCGCGTGATCGTCGGGTCGTCGACCGGCTGACCGATCGCCGCGAGCCCTGCGGACACAATCGCGCGGTCGGTGCGCCCGGCGACAGGCACGGCCTCGAGCGCGCCTGTGGCGCCGAACAGATCTTCAAACGCGCGCGTCATCCCGCGCACGCCGGCCCGCCCCGACTGAATGAGCGTGCCATCGATATCCAACAACACCAGCGTCACCACCACCTCCACCCGCGCCGTTCCGGCTTGAGCGCCCCAGTCGCCGGGTCGAGCCGCAGCGGCGTGCCCCCCAGCGCCACGACGAACGCGTCATCTTCCGTGAGGGCCATCCACGCGAGCGCGCGGGCCTCGGCGATCGCCACCAGCCGCTCCCCCAACGCCGTCGCCTCGTCGGGCGCCAGCGCCGCGGTGGGATGTTCCAGGAGCAGAACTTTCGGCCCGGGCGCAAGCGCGCGGGCCAGATGGACACGCACGCGGTCGGCCGGTGACAACGACTGCACCGGCGCGCCCAGTCGTGCCGCGCCCAAGCCGACCTCGTCGGCCAGCCGGGCGACGCGATCGCGCACGTTCGGCGGCACGGGATCGATGGACACGGTGAACGGCAGCGCCAGGTTCGCCTCAAGCGACAACGAGTCGAGCAACACGGCGCGGGCGGTCACCATGCCGAACAGATCGAGTGTCGCGAGCCAGTCGGTGTCGATGGTGATCTCGCGGGTGTCGCGTCCGGCGATCCGCACCGAGCCTTCGTCAGGCACGGAGGCGCCGGTGACGAGGTGCACCAGCATTTCCGCTGCCGCGGCGTCGAACCCACGCAACGTGACGCGCTCCGCCTCGCGCAGCACCATCGTCCGCACCCGCAGCGGCCGCAGGCTGCCGTAGTGTTTCTGAATTCCGGTCAGTTCCACCAGCGGCGGCGCCGGTGTCACGACTGCCATCAATGGACGACGGTCCAGCCGGCGCGTTCGGCCAGCCGCGCGTAGTCGTCCGGTGGCAGATGGACGCAGCCGAACGCCGGCTCCCGGGTGCTGCCCACGCCGTGGTAGTCCGACCCGCCGGTGACCAGCAGGCCATGCGCCCGCGCGATCTGCTGGTACCGCGCGGTGTCAATCGGATCGTGATCGGGGTGATACACCTCGATGGCCGGCAGGCCGGCGTCGACCAACGCCGGGATCAGGTGATCGCGGTGCGACTTGCCGGGATGCGCAAGCGACGCCAGGCCGCCCGCGCACGCCAGCAGCGCCACGACCGCTGCGGGTGAGGGGCCGATGCGTTCCACAAACGCGGGACGCCCTTCCCCGAGATAGCGATCGAAGGCGTCGCGCAGATCCGGCACGTGGCCGGCGGTGACGAGCGCAGCGGCCGCCATCGGGCGGCCCAGCGAGCGGCCGGCGGTGCGGCCGGCGTCGGTGATCGCCCGGTCGAGGTCCACGGGCACACCCAGGTGCGCGAGGCGCGCCCCGATCTCGAACAACCGGCGGCGCCGGTCGTCGCGCTGCGTGGCGAGAAAGGTCACGAGCTCCGGGTGACGGACATCGAAGCCGTACCCCAGCACGTGCACGTCGCGCCCCTCGTCCACCGACGTGATTTCTATGCCCGGCCAGCACGTGATGCCGGCCAGACGCGCCGCGGCGAGGCATTCGTCAATGGCTGCCGTGGTGTCGTGGTCGGTGACGGCGACGATCGTGAGCCCTCTGGCGGCGACTTCGGCGACGAGGCCTGCCGGGGTGGACCGCCCGTCGGAGGCGGTCGTGTGCATATGAAGGTCGACCATCATCAACGTACGCGCCGTTTGGGCGCCGGCCGTACGCGCGGTCTGGCCGCGCGCGTGGCCGGCCGGGCGGCCCTGCTGCGTGCCCGGGGCCGCGCCGCGTTCTGACGCTCGACCAGGCTTCGGTACTCACGAATGAGCAGATCTAGGTGTTCACGTTCCTCGTCGGCGAACTCGAGGAAGATCCGTTTGCCTTCCGACTCTTCGAACCGAGCGCCGTACCGCTTGAAGAATTTGTGCGACCCGCGCTCGCACTTGATGCCGACGAGCAACGCCTGCCGGTCGTCGACGCCCTGGTTCAGAGCCTCGGTGCCGGCCGCGAACAACCCGTTGGCCGCGCCCTTGAAGAACAGGAACGTCGGGTGGGATTCCAGCTCCGGGTCGGCGCGCAACAGTTCCCGATACCGCGCCTCCAGTTTGCCGAGGTGTTCCTCCTCCGCGCCGGCCAGCCGTTTGAACACCCGGCGGCCACGCGCGTCCTTCGTGAGCGACGCGGCCCGGGTATAAAACTCGCGGCCGCTGCGCTCGGTCGCGATGGCAATGCGCAACGCGTCGCGCGCAAACAAGGCCTCGGTCGGCGCCGCCGCCCGCTCCGGCTGACGCCCGGTCTGGCAGCTCTCGCACGTGCCGTAGATCTGCAGCACGCTCTGGCGCGCGGCAAAATGGCGCGCCTCCGCCACTTCCTCAAGCAGGGCTTCGATGTCGGAACTCAGGAACTCGAACGACTGATTGCAGGTCTTGCAGATGAGATGGAAGTGCCGCGGGTGCCGGTACGAATGTTCGAAACGGAACCGCCCCTCGCCGAAGTCCACCTTGCGCGCAATGCCCGCCTCGACCATCCACTGCAACGTGCGGTAGATCGTCGCGCGGCTGATCCGGGCATCCTCACGACGAATCAGGTCCACCAGTTCGTCGGCGGCCCGATGCCCTTCCTGCCGCAGGAAGATCTGGACGATGACGTCGCGTTTGCCGGAGCGACGGCCACCGGCGGGTCGCAACGTCTCAACAAACTCGGTGGCCGACTGCGTCACACTCCCGCCGGCTGGTTACGCGTTGAACGAGGAACCGCAGCCGCAGGTCGACTTCGCGTTCGGATTGCTGATGGTGAAGCCGCCGCCCATGTGGTTGTCGACAAAGTCCACCTGGGCGCCGCTCAGGTACCGCAGGCTGATCGGATCCACCAGCAGGCGCACGCCGTTCACCTCGAACACCTGATCGGCCGAGGCATCGCCTTCGCCTTCGTCGATCATCAAGCCGTACTGGAATCCAGAGCAGCCGCCGCCCTGCACAAACACCCGGAGGCCCGCGCTGAGGCGACCCTCTTCGACGAGCAGTTCCGAGATCTTGGTCAACGCCGTTTCAGTCACGTGTATCATGCCTTTGATTATACACGGAACGCTGTGAAACACTGCCCGGTGTGCCCCTGGCCCCCCCTCCCAAGGAATGGCCCATCTTGCTCGCTGGCCGCTGGACCACGCTGGCCACCCCTCTGACGGGCCGAAGCCCGTACGACGACACGCCGGTCGGCCGGACCAGCGTGGGCCTGGATGCCGACTTCGAGCTGGCGGCGGCGGCCGCCGTGGACGCCACCCCCACGATGCGCGACTGGCCCATTCACGCGCGTGTCAGGACCCTGCGCGCGGTGGCGCAGGCGCTGCGCGCCGATCGCGAGACCTGCGCGCTCACGCTGTGTGGCGAAGCCGGCAAGCCCCTGCGTAAGGCCCGCATCGAGGTGGACGGGCCGCGTTCACGTTTGACGTCGCGGCCGATGAAGCGACGCGGCTGGGCGGCGCCGTGCTGCCGCTCGACCTCGCGCCGCACGGCGAAGGCCGCCTCGCGATCACGCGTCGCGTGCCGCTGGGGCCGATCGCCGCGATCACGCCGTTCACCCTCACGTTCACCGGCTCGTCCGCCGTGGGCCGGGATATGAAAGCGCGTGCCGGCCACACACGTGTGGTGCTCATCAAGTTGCTGGTCATCAATGTGCAGGAGCGCGCGTGACCCGCAGCCTGCACGACCAACTCATTCACGACCGCGTCGCCTCGCGGATCTGGCACCGCGACCCCTCGGTGTTTCGCGCGGCGGACGACCCGACCGTGCGCGCGGCGGTGCTCAACCGGCTCGGCTGGCTCGACGCCCCCGTCACGATGCGGGCGGCACTGGGGAGCATCGACGCGGTGGTCGCCGGCGCGCGGCGCGACGGGCTGACGCACACCTGCCTGCTCGGCATGGGCGGCAGCAGCCTCTGTGCGGAAGTGCTGCGCCACACGGGCGCCGCCCCGGGCGAAGCCGATCGCTTCCTGGTCCTCGACACCACCGATGAACGCGCCGTGCGCGCGGCCGCGGCCACGCTCGACCCGCGCCACACGCTGTTTCTCGTGGCGAGCAAGAGCGGCACGACGATTGAGGTCATCGCGCTCGAAGCATTCTTTCGAGATTGGGTCACCCAGCGCCTGGGCGACGCGGCCGGTCGCCACTTCATCGCCATCACCGACCCCGACACCGCGCTCGTCACGCATGCCGCCACCCACGGCTACCGGCACACGTTCGCGAACCCCGCCGACATCGGAGGCCGGTTCTCGGCGTTGTCCCTGTTCGGGCTCGTGCCCGCCGCGTTGCTGGGCCTCACGCCAGCCGCGCTCCTCGATGCCGCCGGCACGATGGCCGCCGCTTGCCGGTCTGACGACGAGGACAATCCCGGCCTGGCGCTCGGCGCGTTCATGGCGGATCACGCGCGTCTCGGTCGCGACAAGCTGACCATCCTGCTGCCACCGCCACTGGCCACGCTGGGGCTGTGGATCGAACAACTTGTCGCGGAGAGCACCGGCAAACTCGGCCGCGGCGTGCTCCCGGTCGTCGATGAACCGGTCGGGGCTCCAGACGGTGGTCTTGACGACTACGGCCACGACCGCGCGTTTGTCCTGGTGTCCGATCCGGACGACGACTCGGCGATCCCGCGACGGGTGGCGCTGGCCGCCGCGGGCCACCCCGTGCTGCACCTGCAGAGCACGCCGCGCGATCTCGGCGCCGAGTTCTTCCGCTGGGAGTTTGCGACCGCCGTGGCCGGGTTGGCGCTCGACGTCAACCCGTTTGATGAGCCGAACGTCCGCGAAGCCAAGGCACGCACACAGGCGCTGCTCGACACACCGGGGCCACTCCGGGTGGAGCCGCCGCTCGTCGCCCGTGACGGCGTGCGCGGGCGTTCGTTCCGCCCCGACGCCCCGAACCCCGCAGGCGGCTTCGTCGCGATTCTCGACTATCTCCCCGCCGACGACCGTCGACCCGCCGTCGTCACTCGCGTCCGACAGGTCATTCGTCGACAGGCGCGCGCGGCCACGACGTACGGCACGGGTCCGCGGTATCTGCATTCGACCGGACAGTTTCACAAGGGAGGCACGAACGCCGGCGTGTTCCTGCTGCTGACCGCCGGGGACGCGACGACCACGCCGGTGCCGGGCGCGGCCTATTCGTTCAGTCTGCTGAAACACGCGCAGGCGCTCGGCGACTTCGACGCCCTGTGTGCCAACGGGCGCCACGTGATTCACTTTCACATCGACGACCCGAGCGCCGACTTCTCGGCTGAGCTGGAACGCCTGCTCACGCAATCGCTTGGCTGAGGTGGTGAGATGGCTGAGGTGACTGAGGTGCTCACCTCTACCAGCTCTGCCAGCTCACCATCTCAGTCATCTCAGTCACCTCATGAGCGCAGTAACGTCAACCTGCGTCCCGAGGTCTCTTCCACGTCACGATGGAGGCTGTTCCCGTGGGCGTCCATGGTGACGACGGCGGGGAACTCGCGGACGCGGAGGTGCCACATCGCCTCCGGCGTCCCCAACTCCAGCAGCGACACATCGTCGACTCCTTCGATGCAGCGCGCGTAGAACTGCGCCGCGCCGCCGATGGCGTTGAGGTAGACGGCGCCGTGCTCCTTCAGGCCCGCGAGGGTCTTTGCGCCCATCCCGCCCTTGCCCATGACCACGCGAATGCCGAAGCGGCCGATGATGTCAGCCTGGTACGGTTCCTCGCGCATGCTGGTGGTGGGGCCGGCGGCGGTCACCGTCCAGGTGTCCCCCTTCGGTCCTGTTTCCTTTCGCACGACCGGTCCGCAGTGGTACAACACGCCGCCTGAAAGATCGACTGGCGCATCGTTCTTCATCAGGTACGAATGAACCGCGTCGCGGCCGGTGTAGACGCGGCCGGTGATCAGGACGACATCGCCGACCGTGAGGCTGCGGATCGTGGCGTCGTCGATCGGCGCCTGCAACACGACCTCGCGCCCGGTGCGGGGGAAGCCGCCTTCGCTTCCCTCCGGCCGCATGCGTGCCGCCGGCACAGACTCGTCGCGATAGAGCCACGTCGTGATCGCCCCCGTGGTGGCGTTCACGCGCACACCCAGACGACGGAAGGCCCAGCAGTCGTACGCGACGGAGACAAAAAAAGCTCGCGGGCAACCGGTTGATCGCGCCGATCTTGCAGCCAATCAGTGACGTCGTCCCGCCGAAGCCCATCGTGCCGATATCGAGGCTGTTGACCGTCGTCATGATCTGGTGTTCGAGGTCGGCCAGGCGCGGGTCCGGGTTCACGTCGTCGAGCGTGCGGAACAACTGCTCCTTCGCGTGTTGATACCCGGCGGTGCGGTCGCCCCCAATCGCGACGCCGACGGCACCCGGGCTGCACCCTTTGCCCTGCGCCATCCAGATCGCGTGCAGGATGCACTTGCGGACCCCTTCCAGCGAACGATCGGCGCGACCGAGGTGATCGAGCCCGGCCGGCAGCGCGTATTGGGCGTTCACGTTTTCGCAGCCGCCGCCCTTGAGCAGCAGCTTCACCTCGATGTCGTCGCGTTCCCACTGGTCGAAGTGAATGACCGGCGTGCCGGGGCCCAGGTTGTTGCCGCTGTTCTCGCCGGTGATGGAATCCACGGAGTTCGAACGCAGCGTGCCGCGGCGTGTGGCTTCGGCGACCGCGTCGCGGATCTGCTGGCGGAGCCAGATCTGGCTGACGCCGACCGGCGCGCGGACCTCGAACGTGGGCCACCCCGTGTCCTGACAGAGGGGCCCCTCGCAGGCGGCCGCCTGATCGATGTTCTCGGCGATCACCGCCAGGGCCTGCGCGCCGCGCGTGCCTGGGGCCTCCTGCCCCATGGCCTGCCGCATGGCCGCGCGCATGTCGGGGGGCAGGTCCGTAGCCGTGCGGGTAATCAGTGCCACCATGCTCTCGAAGAACGTCGATGCCGTGCGCAAAAGTGTATAGGATGAGTGTCGATGCGAGCGGTGCTTCTGGCGGGACTTCTCGGGATGACCGCGGTGGGCGTGATGATGGCGCAGCAGCCGCGCGCGGCGCACGGCCGTTTGTTCCCGCCTGAAAAACTGGGTGAGCTGGAAGGGCCCGACCGCGACGAGTGGCAGCAGCCCGACCGGATCATGGACGCGCTCGGCATCGCCGATGGCGCGCACGTGGCCGACATCGGCGCCGGCGGCGGGTGGTTCACCGTGCGCCTCGCGCGCCGCGTGGGCCCCAACGGGCGGGTGTTCGCGGAAGACATCCAGCGGCAGATGATCGAGTCCATCCAGCGCCGCGTCGCCCGCGAGGGGCTGCGCAACGTCGAAGCAATTCTGGGCACACCACTCGATCCCCGGCTGCCGCCGAACCTTCAGGCCGTGCTGCTCGTGGACACATATCCGCAGTTGGACGATCCGGTCGGCATGTTGCGGCACATCGCCCGCGCGCTTGCGCCCACCGGCCGCCTCGGCATCGTCGACTTCAAGAACGACGTGCTCGGCCCGGGCCCGGCGCTGGATGAACGTCTGGAACCCGAGGTCATCATTCGCGATGCCGAGCGTGCCGGATTGCGCCTGCACGCCCACGAAACGTTCCTCCGTTACCAGTACCTGCTGGTCTTCACCCTGCGTTGATGCCGTCGCTTCCCGAGTTCTTCGCCGGTTATCAGGAGTCGATCACCCGCGCGCTCGACGCGCTGGTGCCCGCGCCTCCGCCGCGCGTCGGCGCCACCGGTGCGTTGGGCATCGGCGACGCGGGCGCGGCGTGCACTGGCGACGCCGGGGCGTCGCCAGTGAACGACGCCATGCGGTACACCTTGCTGGCCCCGTCCAAGCGGGTGCGCGCGGTGCTGGTGCTGCTGTCCGCTGAGTTATGTGGCTCGGCCACGCGTGCGATGCCGGCCGCCTGCGCCGTCGAAGCCATTCACGCCGCGTCCCTGATTCTCGATGACCTGCCGAGCATGGACGATGCCCCGCTGCGGCGCGGCCGGCCGGCCGTGCACATCGCATACGGCGAAGCGGTCGCGATCCTGGCGGCGTTTGCCCTGCTCAATGGCGCGTACGGACACCTCGCGCGCGCGTACGACGCGCCGCTGGCGGCGCGGCTCACCGCGCTTTTTGCCGACGCAGTGGGCCTTGACGGCCTGGTGGCCGGCCAGGCCGAGGACGTCCTGGCCACCGACACGGCGTTGACGTTCGACACGCTTGAACGCATTCATCGGCGCAAGACCGGCGTCCTCTTCAGCGCCGCTGCGACGGCGGGCGCGCTGACAGCGGGCGGCACGGCGGACGACATCGCCGCGCTCACCGCGTACGCCAGGAATCTGGGACTGGCGTTTCAAGTGGTGGACGACCTGCTCGACGTGACCGGCACGCCGGAAAAAACCGGCAAGGCCGTGCGCCACGACGCGCGCAAGACGACGTTTGTGTCGTTCAGCGGGGTGGAAGGCGCGCGGGAACTGGCGGACGAACTCTGCCGCACCGCCACGCGCGCGCTCGAGCCGTTCGGGCATCGCGCGGCCCGGCTCGGCGCACTGGCCGCGTTCGTCGCGGCCCGAAGGCTCTGATCATGGCGACCGCGCCCGATCCCCGCATCGACACCGTGCGCGAACAACTGCGCGCGCTGGGATATCTCGACGCGCGCGTGGACCGCTTTGTGCTGGGGGACGCGGCGGCGCGGGGCCGCGGGCTGGCGCTCGCCGCCGCTGCCAGTGCCCGCATCGGCCTGTTGGCCGGCGTGTTACTCGGTCCCGCCGCCGTCGTGGGTGTCGCCGCGCGGGTGGACGGCTTTGTGACCAGCGTCACCGACGCCCTCGTCCTGGCGCTGTATCTCGCGGTGCTCTTCGGCCTGGCGACCGCCGTCCTCGCGTGCGGCGCGATCCTCATCGCCGGGGCGCTCGCGCGCCGATGGTCGGCAGACGCGGCATTTCCGCGTCACGCGCGACGAGCCGCCATCGCCGCCGGCCTGCTCGTCGCCGCCGCGTGCCTTGGGTATCTCACGTTGTGGTGGCGCGCGGCCGTGCCTCCAGGCGCCTGGGCCACACAGGGACTCGCCCTTGCTGTGGCCACCGCCATCAGCGTCCTCCTCGGACACGTCGTCACCATCTCGGTCCTCGCGTATCTCGTCGCGGCCACCAGGACGCAGGCGAACGTGGCCTTCGCCGAGTCACTGCCGCAGGGGTCGCCGCTCTCGTCATGGCGGGTGGTGGTGCCCATGGGTGTTGTCGCGCTGACCGGAGCCCTTGTGCTGCTCGCCGTCATCACGCCCTCGACACCGCCCCCGGCGGCGCCGCCGCCGCTCGCGGTGGTCCCGACCGGCGCGCGGGTCGTGGTCCTGGCCATCGATGGCGTGGACGTGGCCACGCTGGATCGTCTGCGTACCACCCCAAGCCTGCCCACGTTTCAGCGTCTGCTCGCACAGGCGCGCGCGCCACTGACGTCGGACGCCGACCGCGACCCGGCGCAGGTCTGGACCACGATCGCGACAGGCCAGCCGCCTGACCGTCATGGCGTCCGCGCGTTGGAGTCGCGGCAACTGGCCGGGGTCGAAGGGCGCATGCGATCGGCGTCTCCCGGCGTGGCCCCAGGCCTGGCGATGCTGACGACGGCGACTGATCTGCTGCGGTTGACGCGACCCACGATCGCGTCGGGCGAAGAACGCCGGCTGCCCGCGTTCTGGGAGGTGGGCGCGTCCGCGGGGATCCGCACCGCCGTCGTGCACTGGTGGGCGACGTGGCCCGCGTCCGACACGCAGGGCGTCGTCCTCTCGGATCGCGCGATTCTGCGGCTGGAACAGGACGGGACGCTGGCCGGCGAGATCGCCCCGGCCGCGGTGTACGACCAGTTGCGCCAGACGGCCGATGCCCGCCACGCGCGTGTCGCCGCGCTGGCCGACATCGCCACGTCTGCGCTCCCGGCCGGCGTGGCGGCCATCGTCACGCGATCGGCCACGCTGGACGCGACCATCCTCGAGCTGGCGACCGATCCGGCGCTGGGGCCCCTCGATCTGCTGACGGTGTATCTGCCCGGGCTGGACATCGCGCAGCACGCGCTGTTCCCGCTGGACGCGACCACGCCGCTCGCGCCGGCGGCGGCCGCCGAACGCCTGCAGGCGCTTGAGGTGTACTACCGTTTTCTCGACACCGCCCTCAGCCGCACGGTGCTCCGTGACGATGACGCGCAGCGGATGGTGCTGTTGGTCGCGCAACCGGGTCGACTGCAGCAGGACGCGCCGGGCCTCCTGGCGATCAGTGGCGCGAACGCGGCGACCATCGAGGCGGATCGCGGGGCTCCCGTCTCAATCGCACCGACGGTGTTGATGGCACTGGGGATTCCCGTCGCGGCCGATCTGGCGGGAACGCCCGCTGCCGCGTTGTTCACCGAGCGCTTCCGGGCTGCCCATCCAGCGCGCACGGTCCCCACGTACGGCGAACGCCGCGTCAGTCCGCGGACGACCGCGGGACAGCCCCTCGATCGCGAGATGATCGAGCGGATGAGGAGTCTTGGGTATGTGAGATAGGGGTGCTCGGGGGCTCTGGTGCTCTCGTGCTCGAGTGCTTGGGTGCACCAGAGCACCAGAGCACCCGAACTAGAACACCCGAGCACGAGCGCACAGGCCTCTGAGCCGCGGTAGCATCATCGCGGCGATCACGACTTTGGCCAGGTCGGCCAGGATGAACGGCGCAACGCCCTGGGCGAACGCGGCGGCGGGTGAGGCGGCGAAGCGTGTCATCCAGGCGAACCCGCCGAGATAGATGACGACGAGGCCGGCGGCCATGGCGAGCGCGGACGTCCACAGGCGACGATCCCAGCCGCGCTCGGCGAGCAGGCCCACAAGGAAGGCGGCGGCGGGATAGGCGAGCAGGTATCCGCCGGTCGGCCCCAGGAGGCGCGCGGCGCCGGGAGGCAGAATCACGGAGGGCGCGAAGACCTGCAGTCCGACCACGCCGGCCGCGAGATAGGCCATCTGGGCGGCGGCGCCGAGGCGCGACCCAAGGGCGGCACCGGTCAGCAACACCACGAGCGGCGTCAGCGTGAACGGCACGGCGGTGAACGGCAACACCACCGCAAACTGAGCGGCCGTGGCGGTCAGCGCCACCGCCAGGGCGACCGCCGCGATCCGGACGGCCGGCACCAGCGCCGCGGGTGTTGCGGTTCCCAGGGACGACTCACGCAGCGCATCGCGATCGGAAGAAGCAGACATGGACGAGAATTCTAAACGAATGCGCACAGCACTGACAATCGCCGGCAGCGATTCGGGCGGCGGAGCTGGTATTCAGGCCGACCTCAAAACGTTTGCGGCGTTTGGGGTCTACGGCACGTCGGCCCTCACGGCCATTACGGCCCAGAACACCCGCGGGGTGACGGCCGTCACCGCCCTCGACCCGGCCCTGGTCATCGCGCAGATCGAGGCGGTCGTCTCAGACCTGGGCGCGGACGCGACGAAGATCGGCATGCTCGCCACTGCCGCGATCATCGCGGCGGTCGCCGATGCGATCACACGCCTGGAACTCCGCCACGTCGTGCTGGACCCGGTGATGGTCGCCAAAAGCGGCGACCACCTCCTGGACCCCAATGCGGTGGCCGCCTTGCGTGAACGCCTCCTCCCGCTGGCCGACGTCGTCACCCCGAACGTGCCGGAGGCGGAGGCGCTGACCGGGCTGACGATCGGGTCGCTGGATGACCTGCGCGCGGCGGCAGCTCGACTGATTGCGATGGGCGCCCGCCGCGTGGTCGTCAAGGGCGGGCACCTCTCCGGCCGCGCGGTTGACGTATGGCACGACGGCACCCGGTGTGTGGAGTTGGACGCCGAACGGATCGACACGCCCCACACGCACGGGACCGGGTGCACGTTTTCATCAGCGATCGCCGCCGGTCTCGCGCTCGGGCAGGACGCCGAGACCGCTGCGCGGCACGCGAAGGCGTATGTCACCGGCGCGATCCGGCACGCGCCTGGCCTGGGCTCGGGACACGGACCGCTGCACCACTTCTGGATGAACGATAATCGGTAACCGCCATGTTCACACCTGACATCTATCGCCACCGTCGAAACCGTCTGAAGAAGGATGTCGGCTCGGGCCTGCTGCTGTTCCTCGGCAACGAGGACGTCGGCATGAACTACACGGCCAACGTGTATCCCTTCCGGCAGGACAGCACGTTCCTGTACTTCTGGGCGGTGGACGAGCCCGGTGTGGCGGCGCTCGTCGACATCGACCAGGACACCGAAACCCTGTGTGGCAACGACCAGACGATGGCTGACATCGTGTGGTCGGGGCCCCTGCCGACGCTGGCCGATCGTTGCGCGCCGGCGGCCATTCCGGCGCACGCCCCGATGGCAACGTTGGCCGAACGCGTCAGCGCCGCCATCCGCCAGGGTCGCCGCGTGCATTTTCTGGCGCCGTATCGCGCCGAACACACCGCCACACTCTCGGCGCTGCTCGGTCTGCACACGTCGGTCGTCCGCGACTATCGCTCGGAGGCGTTCCACAAGGCCGTCATTGCCCAGCGCAGTTACAAGACCGCCGAAGCACTCGCCGACCTCGACGCCGCCGTCAACGTCTCGCGAGAGATGTACGCGGTCGCGATGCGCGTCGCCCAGCCTGGCCGGCGCGAGTACGAGGTGGTCGCCGAGATCGCCCGCGTCGCCATGGCCCACGGGTGCCGTTTCTCGTTCCCGCCGATCTGTTCGGTGCACGGCGAAACCCTTCACAACCGGTTCCACCGCAACCTCCTGCAGGCCGGGGACGTGATGATTCTCGACTCCGGCGCCGAGACGCCGGACCACCACGCCAGCGACATCACGCGGACCATCCCGGTCGGCGGCACGTTCACGGCGCAGCAGCGCCAGATCTATGAGATGGTGCTGCACGCGCAGACGGCCGCGCTTGCGGCGATTGAGCCGGGCGTCCGGTACCGCGACGTCCATCTGCTGGCGGCGCGTTCGTTCGTGACCGACCTGAGCGCGGCGGGCCTCATGAAAGGTGATGTCGACGCCGCTGTGGCGGCCGGCGCGCACGCGTTGTTCTTTCCGCACGGCCTCGGCCACATGCTGGGCATGGACGTGCACGACATGGAGAACCTGGAAGAGCGTCTGGTCGGCTACGGGCCGGGCCTCGAACGCAGCACCCAGTTCGGCCTCGGCTCCCTGCGCCTGGCGCGGGCGCTCGAACCCGGTCTGGTCCTTACCGTCGAGCCGGGGCTCTACTTCATCCCCGCGCTGATCGATCAGTGGAAGGCCGACGGCACCAACGCGCCCTTCCTCAACTTCGCCGAGATCGAGAAGTTCCGCGACGCGCGCGGCTATCGGATCGAAGACGACGTGGTTGTGACGGAGGCGGGCTGCCGGGTGCTCGGCCAGCCGATTCCGAAGACGGTGGCGGACGTCGAAGCCGCCTGCCGGGTGTAGGCACCGCGCGGGCCGTCGCGTCCTCGTTATACTCAAGTGATGCTCGCGGTGACCCGCGCCCCGTTGTCTGTTGACGCCCTCGCGGGAGCGGTGGAGGCGTCCGTCCGCGCGCGGGGGAAAGGGTGCGGCGCGGTGGCCTCGTTTGCCGGGTTGGTGCGCGCGACCCACCAGGGCCGCGCGGTGCGGTATCTCGAATACGAGGCGTTCGACGCGCTGGCCGTGAAGACGTTCGAACAGATCCGCGACGAGGCGCGCCAACGCTGGCCCGACGCCGCGCTCGGAATTGTCCACCGGGTGGGCCGCCTGTCGATCGGCGACGCCAGCATCGTCATCATCGCGGCGACGGCGCATCGCACGGAAGCATTTCAGGTGTGCCGGTATGCGATCGAACGTGTGAAGCAGATCGCGCCGGTGTGGAAACACGAATTTTTCGAAGACGGCGACGCGTGGGTCGAAGGCGCCGTGGCCGATCCGGCCGATGAAACCGCGCGCGCCCGCGCATTGGCGGTCGCATGCGCGTAACGGTGCGCCTGTTTGCCCGGTTGCGCGAACTCGCCGGCGCAGAGGCGCTGACGATCGACGTGCCCACGGACGCCACCATCGCGGACGTGTGGCGGCAGGTGACCGACGCCCACCCCAGTGTCGCGCCGTTCGATCGCGCCATTTCCTGCGCGATCAACGCGAGTTTTGCCAGGATGTCGCAGCCGGTGTCGGCGGGCGACGAGATTGCTTTTTTGCCGCCCGTGTCCGGCGGCTGATGGACGGTCATGACGCCGCACGTTCGAGAGAAGCTCCGATCCCTGGAGGCCAGATACAACGACCTGGTGCACCTGGTCAGCGACCCGGCCGTGCAGGCCGACACCACGGCGTATCGCACCCACTCGAAAGCCCTGGCGGAACTCCAGGCCGCCGTCGATGGCCACCGCGAGTGGAGCCGGCTCGACCGCCAGCTCGCCGAACACCGTGAACTCGCCGCGGGCGATGACCCGGAGATGGCCGCCCTGGCGAAGGAAGAACTCCCAGGCCTTGAAGCACGGATGACCGCGCTTGAAGACGAGTTGCGCCTGTTGCTGGTGCCCAGAGACCCCAACGACAACCGGAACATCGTCCTCGAGATCCGGGCGGGCACGGGGGGCGACGAGGCGGCGCTGTTTGCGGCGGACCTCTATCGCATGTACTCGCGATACGCCGAGCGACAGGGCTGGACAATCGACGTCCACTCGCTCAGCGAGAACGGCATCGGCGGCCTGAAGGAAGTCGTGGCGGCGGTGGAAGGCAAAGGCGTCTACGGGCTGCTCAAACACGAGAGCGGTGTCCACCGGGTGCAGCGGGTGCCGACGACCGAGGCGAGCGGGCGCATTCATACGTCGACGGCGACGGTCGCGGTGTTGCCGGAAGCTGAGGAAGTCGACGTGCAGATCGACGCCAAGGACCTGCGCGTCGACACGTTCTGCTCCAGCGGCCCTGGCGGCCAGAGCGTCAACACCACCTATTCCGCCGTCCGCATCACCCACCTGCCGACCGGCGTCGTCGTCTCGCAGCAGGATGAGAAGTCGCAGATCAAGAATCGCCAGAAGGCGATGAAGATACTGCGCTCGCGCCTGTACGAAATGGAAATGCGCAAGCAGCACGAGGCCATCGCCAGAGAGCGGCGCGGGCAAGTCGGCACGGGTGAACGGTCCGAGAAGATCCGCACCTACAACTTCAAGGAAAATCGGATCACCGATCACCGGATCAACTTCACCATGCACCAGTTGGAGAACGCCCTCGATGGCGACCTCACGGACCTCATCAGCCAGATGACCGCGCACGTGCAGGCCGAGAAACTCAAACAGGCCACCGATTCGGAGTCGGGCGCCGCGCGATGACCGCGGTGGCCGCGGCCGTGGCGGCAGCGGCCGAGGCGCTGCGGGCCGCCGGGCTCGCGCGCGCGGATGCCGAACGGGACGCGGCGGTGCTCGCCCGCGGCGTGCTCGGCTGGTCCCTCGCGGACTGGCTGGGCCGGCGCCACACGGACGCCTCACCCGCCTTTCTTTCCGCCTTTCACGCGCTCATCGACCGTCGCCGCAAACACGAACCGGTCGCGTATCTGCTCGGGGTGCGCGAGTTCCACGGGCGCCCGTTTCTGGTCGGGCCTGGCGTCCTGGTCCCGCGACCGGAAACCGAAGGCCTGGTGGAGGCCGCGCGGCAGTGGCTGACAGGCCCCGGCCGTGTCTCGGTGGTCGATGTCGGCACCGGCAGTGGCTGCATCGCGATCACCCTCGCCCTTGAGGTGCCCGCCTGCCGCGTTATCGCCATCGACACGTCCAGCGTTGCGCTCGATGTCGCGCGCCGCAACGCGGCCGCCCTGGGCGCGTGCGGCATCGAGTGGCGGCTCGGCGACCTGCTCGCCGGCGTGCCCGGCCCCGTCGATCTGGTCGTGTCGAACCCGCCCTACATTCCTGAATGCGATCGCGCCTCACTGACACCCGACGTCCGCGACCACGAACCCACCACCGCGCTGTTTGCCGGCGCCGACGGTCTCGACGTGATTCGCCGGCTCATTCCCGAGGCCGCGCGGGTGCTGCGTCCTGGCGGTGCGCTGCTGATGGAAATCGGGTTCGGCCAGGCTGACGCTGTCACGCGCCTGCTCTGCGACGCGGGGTTTGGCGCGCCTCAATGCCATCCGGATCTGCAAGGCATTCCGCGGGTGATCGCCGCCGAGCGCTCCGCGCGTGCCTGACGGTATGATTCCGGCATGTCGACCTGCCTCTTCTGCCGGATCATCGCGGGTGAGATTCCCGCCACGCGCGTCTATGAAGACGACCAACTGGTCGCGTTCAACGACCTCAACCCGCAGGCGCCCCTGCACGCGCTGATCGTGCCGCGCGCGCACCTCGCCACGCTCAACGATCTCGGAAACGAGCACGAGGCCCTCGTCGGCGCCATGGTCCGCCGTGCCGCCGCGCTGGCCGCCAGCCGGGGCTTCGCCAAATCAGGCTACCGCACGGTCTTCAACTGCAACGCCGACGCCGGACAAACGGTCTTCCACATCCACCTGCACGTCCTCGGCGGCCGCAGCATGACGTGGCCGCCTGGATGAAGTGACTGAGGTGGCAGAGCTGGCTGAGGTGTCAGAGCACTCCGGCCAGGTCTTCGAGGGTCCGAATGACCGAAATGGTCGGGTCGTCCACATGAGCTGTCGCGCCACGGTCGAGCAGCACGCCGCGCATGCCAATCTGCCGCGCGCCCATCACATCGTGCGCCAGGCTGTCGCCCACCATGACGGCACCGGAGGCCGGCACCTGCATCCGTTCCAGCGCTTCCTGAAAGATCCGCGGATGCGGCTTCATCACGCCGAGCTCGGCAGACGACACGGTCACCGACAAGAGCCCCTCGATCTCGAAGTGCGACTGGAATGAGTCAAGGCGGCGGTGCGAGTTCGAGATCAATCCCAGGCGCAGACCGCGTCGCTGCAGCGCCCTGAGCACCTCGGGTACCTCGTCATACATCTCGAAGTGATGGTGGTGCGCCCAGTCGTCGTAGATCTCACGCGCCGCCCGCACCACACCCGGACCCGTGCCGCCCATCAACTCGATGATGCGACCCGTGTAGGTCACGAAGAGGTCATCGTGATAGCGCCGATCGGTCCAGTCGAGCAGGGTTGACGCGCCGGTCACCGCCGCCTCGAACGCCGCGGCGTCGACGAGCATGCCATGCCGCGCACACGTCGCCGCATACCCGGGTCCGAGAAAACGCGGACCGGGTCGAATCAGCGTGAAATCCACATCAAAGAAAACGGCCGCCGGGTCTGCCACCGAACTGATTATAGAATAAGGGTTTACATCACCCGATGCGCGACTGGAAAGACACCCTCAATCTCCCGCGGACCGACTTTCCGATGAAGGCCAACCTTCCGACGGCCGAGCCGGCAGCGATCGCCCGTTGGGACGCGATGCAGTTGTACGCGAAGATTCGCGCCCGCCGCGCCGGCGCGCCGCGATTCATCCTGCACGACGGTCCGCCGTACGCCAACGGCCAGATCCACATCGGGCACGCGCTCAACAAGATCATCAAGGACTTCGTTGTGAAGTCGAAGACGATGGCCGGCTTTGACGCGCCGTACGTGCCGGGCTGGGACTGCCACGGTCTGCCGATCGAACTGAACGTCGAACGCGATCTGGGTCCGGCCGCGAAAGACGGCGCCATCGGCGACTTCCGCCGGGCGTGCCGCGACTACGCGGCATCCTTTGTCACCTCGCAACGCGCCGACTTCGAACGCCTCGGCGTGGTCGGCGACTGGGACGCGCCGTACCTGACGATGCACTACGGGTATCAGGCGGCGATCGTCCGCGCGCTGGGGCGATTCGTCGACCGTGGGCTGGTGTACAAGGGCAAAAAACCCGTGCACTGGTGTCTGCGCGATCGCACGGCGCTGGCCGAAGCCGAGGTCGAGTACCACACGCACCGGTCCCCGTCCATCTACGTCGAGTTTCCCCTGTCGCCCGACGACCCGACACTGGTGGCACGCGTGCCGGCGCTTGCGAACCGCGCGGTCTCGGTGTTGATCTGGACCACCACCCCGTGGACGATTCCCGCCAACTTCGCCATCGCCTTTCATCCCGATTTTGAGTACGGCGCCTGCGAACACGACAGCCGTGTGGTCATCGTCGCCACCGGACTCGCCGAGACGATTTCGGCGAAGACCGGCCGCGCGCTGAGCCCGCGCGTGGCGACCTTCACCGGCGCGATGCTCGAAGGTGTGGTCTTTCGGCACCCGCTGTACGAACGCGACTCGATCGGTGTGCTGGGCGACTACGTGACGCTCGAACAGGGCACGGGCGCGGTGCACACGGCGCCGGGACACGGCACCGACGACTTCAACACCGGCGTGCGGTACGGTCTGCCGATCGTGACGCCGATCGGCACCCACGGCCGGTTCACCGGCGACACCCCGATCGTGGGTGGCCTGAAGGTGTTCGAGGCCAACCCGGTAGTGGAAGCCGCGCTTGCCGAGCGCGGTCGGCTGTGGCACCGATCAGACGTCGATCATTCGTATCCGCACTGCTGGCGCTGCCATCAGCCGGTCATCTTCCTCGCCACGCCGCAATGGTTCATCCGCATGGACGGCCTGCGCGCCGAGGCCACGGCCGCCTCCGAGGCCACCACGTGGCTGCCGTCGTGGGGGCGCGAGCGTATGACCGGCATGTTCGCGAGCCGGCCTGACTGGTGCATTTCGCGCCAGCGCGCCTGGGGTGTGCCCATTCCCGCCGTCACCTGCCTCGGGTGCGGGCGTTCGCATCTGACACCCGCGCTGATCGAACGCGCGGCGTCGGTCTTCGAGCAGGACAACGCCGACACCTGGTACGAGCGGCCGATCGAGACGTTCCTGCCCGACGGTTTCACGTGTGACGCCTGCGGCGGCACCACGTTCGAACGCGAGCGCGACATCCTGGACGTCTGGTTCGACTCGGGGTCGAGCCACGAGGCCGTGCTGGCGCAGCGGCCGGACCTGGGCTGGCCGGCCGACCTCTATCTCGAGGGCACCGATCAGTACCGCGGCTGGTTCCAGTCCTCCCTGCTGGTCGGTGTCGGCACGCGGGGCCGCGCGCCGTACCGCAGCGTGCTCACGCACGGTTTTGTTGTCGACGACCACGGCCGCAAAATGTCGAAGTCGCTCGGCAACGTGATCGCGCCGCAACAAATCCTGAAGGACAGCGGCGCTGACGTGTTGCGCCTCTGGGTGGCGCTGGTCGACTATCGCGACGAAATCCGGCTGGGCAAGGCAGTGCTCGCGCGCACGGTCGAGGCGTACCGCAAGATCCGCAACACGTTCCGGTACCTGCTGTCGAACCTCTACGACTTCACCCCCGCGACTGACGCCGTGCCGCATGCCGGGATGCTCAGCGTCGATCGGCACATTCTGTCGCGCTACACCCGGCTCGAGCAGCGCATCCGGGCCGCGTACGAGGCCTACGACTTTCAGGCCCTGTCGCACGCGGTGAACGAATTCGTCACCGTGGATCTGAGCGCGCTGTACCTCGACGTCTCGAAGGACCGTCTGTACACCTTCCGCGCGGACTCGCGCGAACGACGCTCGGCGCAGACCGCGCTTTTTGTCATGGCCGACGGCCTGGTCCGCCTGATGGCGCCCATCCTGCCCATGACCATGGACGAAATCTGGGCGCGGCTGCCGGGCGACCGTGACGCGTCGGTGCACCTCGCCGACTTTCCAGACACCCCGGCGTCCTGGGTTGATGACGCCCTCGATGCGCACTGGGAGGCGCTCGCGGTGGTGCGCCGATCCGTCAACGAGGCGCTGGAAACCGCGCGCGCGCAGAAAGTCGTCGGCGCGCCGCTGACCGCCCACGTCACCCTGGCCGCCAGCGGCAACCTCTACGCCCGCCTCAACGACGCCGGGGACGAACTGCCCATGCTCTGCATCGTCTCGGCCGTCACGCTGCAACGGGCCGACGATGGTCCGTTGACCGTGCAGGTGTCGCACGCGGACGGTGAGAAGTGCCCCCGGTGCTGGCGATACGTGGCGTCTCGGACGCCGGCCGGTGAAGACGGGGTGTGCGCGCGGTGCGCGGATGCGATCGGGAGCGTCGCCTCATGAGGCGGTGGCGCGTGTCGCCCGTCGTCTGGATCACGGTCGTCCTGATCGCGGCCGACCAGGTCACCAAGGCGCTGGTGCACGCCAGCCTTGGCCTGTATGAACAGATCACCGTCATCCCGAATCTGCTCAATCTCGTGCACGTGCGCAACGAAGGCGTCGCGTTCGGACTGCTCAACTCGGTCAATCTGCCCTACAAGCCGGTCCTCACGATCGCGCTGGCCAGTCTGGCGCTCGGCGGCATTGCGTTGTACGCGAAGCAGTTGCACCCGCACGAGCGCCTCGCGCGCCTCGGGTTGGCGTGTATTCTTGGCGGCGCGGTCGGCAACCTGATCGACCGCGTGCGACTCGGTTACGTGCTCGACTTCGTCGACGTGTACTGGGGCGACTGGCATTTCTGGGCGTTTAACGTGGCCGACGCGTCCATCACCGCCGGCGCCATTCTGGTGTTCGCGGATCTCCTCCTGGTGAAACGACATGT
Organism: Vicinamibacterales bacterium; assembly: GCA_038918905.1. Lineage (GTDB taxonomy): Bacteria > Acidobacteriota > Vicinamibacteria > Vicinamibacterales > SCN-69-37 > SYFT01. The sequence goes on along the minus strand of JBCKZS010000006.1, from coordinate 50,096 downwards.
ACCCGATTCTGTTTGAAGTCGGCGGCTGGCCGGTCTACTCGTACGGGGTCCTGCTTGCGGCCGCGTACCTGATCGGCCTGCAACTCGCGGTGGTGCGCGCGCGCCGCGCCGGCGTGGACCCGGCCAGGGTCATGGACCTCGGCATCTACCTCATCATCGCGGCGCTGGTCGGCGCCAAGCTGATGCTCATCGCGGTCGACTGGAACTATTTCCGCGCGCAACCGCGCGAACTCCTGTCGCTCGTCCGCGCGGGCGGCGTGTTTTACGGCGGCCTGATCGCGGCCGTCCTCGTCGGGTTGTGGCTCGTGCGCCGGTACAAACTCCCCGTGTGGTCCACGGCCGACCTGATGGCCCCCGGCATCGCCCTCGGTCACGTGGTCGGCCGCGTCGGCTGCCTGCTCGCCGGCTGTTGTTACGGCCGCGCGACCGATGTGCCCTGGGCGATCACGTTCACCGACCCGATTGCCCAGAGCAACGTCGGCACGCCCCTGCACCTGCCGCTGCACCCCACGCAGATGTACGACGCCGGTGCCGAGTTGCTGATCCTGGCCGTCCTGCTGGCGACCGAACGCAAGGGCAAACCTTTTGCCGGACGGACCTTCTGGCTGTATCTCCTCCTCTACGCGATCTCGCGGTTCGTGATCGAGTTCTATCGCGGGGACGACCGCGGCACCGTCGTGGCCGCGCTGTCCACATCGCAGTTCGTGTCGCTCCTCCTGATCCCGCTGAGCCTCGGCATGTTGTGGTTCCTCAGCCGGTACCGCGCCCGCACCGCGGCCGCACCTCGCCATGCCGGGTCTGACGCGACTCGTCGCTGACACGGCGGACGCCGGGGTCCGGCTCGATCAGTTCGTGTCGGCCGGCGTGCCGGACCTCTCTCGATCGCAGGCCCATCGCCTGATCCGTGATGGACGCGTCACCATCTCCTCAGGCGTCGTCAAAGCCGGGCTCGTCGTGACACCGGGCCTGATCGTCGAGGTGGACGTGCCGCCACCGGTCCCCGCCCTCCCCTCCGCGGAAGCCCTGCCCCTGTCGGTCCTGTACGACGATGCGGATGTGGTGGTGATCGATAAACCCGCGGGCATGGTCGTGCATCCGGCGGCGGGCCATGCGTCGGGCACGCTCGTCAACGCGCTCCTCCACCACGTGCGCGGGCTGTCGGGTATCGGCGGCACCGAACGACCGGGCATCGTGCACCGCCTCGATCGGGGCACCTCAGGAGTGATGGTGGTCGCCAAACACGATCGGGCGCATCGGGATCTGGCGAAGCAGTTTCACGATCGGCTCGTGCGCAAGGAGTACCTCGCGCTGGTCTGGGGACAACCCGCCGCCGGGACACGCCTCGACAATCCGCTCGGGCGCGATCCCAATCATCGTCAGCGCATGTCAGGCCGCGCGCGCCGGGGCCGGTCGGCGCTGACCGACATCATCGACGTGGAACTGTTGCGCGGCGTGGCGCTCGTGCGGGTGTCGATCGGCACCGGCCGCACGCACCAGATCCGTGTGCACCTGAGCGAACACGGGTGCCCGCTGGTCGGCGACGCGCTGTATGGCGGCGCGCGCAAGCGGCTGCCCACCCACCTCGCCGCGATCGCGACGCTCGACCGGCCGTTCCTGCACGCGGCGCGTCTGTCGTTCACACATCCGTCCGACGGGCGCACCATGAGTTTCGAGGCGCCGCTGCCGGCGGATCTGGCGCAGGTGTTGCGGGCCCTGCGGCACACCGCCGCCAGAACGTCGGGGGTCCGTTGATTGCCAGGGAGTCGCCGTGCCGGCAGATGTGATGTTTAACAGTCCGTGGTGGAAGTCGGCCGTCGCACCGAGGCGGGCGATGCGCCCGGCTGGCCAGGCGCGACGACCGAGAATACCGCGTGTCTTTGAGGGAGGAGCAACGCCGCCAGGCGGGATGCAGCGCCCGCCGAATGCAGGCCGACTTTCACCACGGACTGTTAAGGGGCGTGTCATTCGAGTGGAGCGCGAACAGGTCACCCTGTCCAACGGGCGGGTCGCGACGATCGAAGCGGTCCGCCACCAGGGGTCGGTGGACATGAAAACAGTCGTGGCGGTGGCGCTGCTCGATCGGCGCCGGGCGGCCACCGGAAGCAGGCCGGCGTAGATGACGGCCTCGCCTGCCCGGTGGCGGATCATCACCGCGCGCGTGGGCGACGCGCTGGCCGGCCTGCTCGTCGCGCTGGCGGCCTGGACCCACCTCTTCGGCGGATTCCGCGTGGGATCCGGCCTGTTCGCCCTCTCCACGCGGTCAGGGGAACGGCTCCTGATCGAGGCCGTGCTCCTCGTGGCCGTCCGCCATGTGATCCTCCGGCGCCCGTCACTGCGCACCAGGATTCTCACGTGGCTGAAGATCCGCCACACGCCGCTGTCACCCGTGCCCGCCCGCGAGTGACTGTGGGCCACGCTGCTCTACGTCCCCTTGACGATCGTGTTCCTCTGGCCGCAGATCGTGCTGCCGGGCGGCGTCCCCGACCCCGGTGATCCGCTCTTCTCGATGTGGACGCTCTCGCACATCGCCGACCGTCTGGCGAACGCTCCCGGCGCCTTCTTGGACGGCCGCATCTTTTTTCCAGAACCTGATACGTTCCTCTGGTCCGACCTCACCCTGCTGCCGGGCCTCCTGGGCGCCCCGTGGATCTGGCTGGGCGTGCCGGTCGCCCACGTCTACACGACGATCATCGTCGTCGCCTGCCTGTTGAGCTGCGCGGCGATGTACGGGCTGGTCCGCGCCACGACGGGCGTGCCCGTCGCCGCGTGGGTCGCCGGAGCGTTGTTCGGATTTCTTCCGTATCGCTTTGCGCAATTCAGCCATCTCCAACTGCAGGGGCTGTTCTGGATGCCGCTGGCCGTCCTCGTCCTGCTGCACGTGCTGGAGGCGCCCCGACCGCGACGCGGGCTGGTGCTCGGCGCGCTCGTGGCGATGCAGACCCTGTGGTCCACGTACTGCGGCGCGTACCTGAGCGTCGCGCTCGGTGCGGTAACCGTGGGATGGTGGCTGAGCGGGCGGGACGTCACGCGTCGACATCTGGTCGCTGGCGGTACCGGTGTCCTGCTCGCCATGGCGCTGCTGTCCCCTTATCTGGTCGTGCACGAACGGGCCTATGGCCCCGAGCGGTACCGCGAGGTCATTGCCGGCTTCGACGACCGGCCGGGGCTGACGTTGGTGCGCGCCGTCCAGACGCCGGACGGCGAGGACCGGTTATATCGCGTCACACGAGACTGAGCTTCGGCGACGGGCCGTCGTCGTCTTTCGGATGGCGCCCGGCGCGCGCGACCGGGGTCAGCGCCAACGCGAGCACCTCGTCGACCTCGCTGACAAAGTGCACCGTCAGTCCGCGATGGATCTCGTCGGTCAGATCCTCGCGGACGTTGGTCTCGTTCTGTTTCGGCAGGATGACCTCGTGGACGCCGTGCCGGCGCGCGGCGAGCACTTTTTCCTTGATGCCCCCGATGGGCAACACACGTCCCGAGAGGGTCACCTCTCCGGTCATGGCGATGTCGCCTCGGACGGGACGCCCGGACAACGCCGACGCCAGCGCCACCACCATCGTCACGCCGGCTGACGGACCGTCTTTGGGAATCGCGCCCGACGGGACGTGCAGGTGGATTTCGGCGTCCCTGTAGAACTGGGGATCGACGCCGTACGCGGTCGCGTGCGCGCGAAACCACGAGAGGGCGATACGCGCCGACTCTTTCATGACGTCGCCGAGCGACCCGGTCAGCGTCAACTGACTGCCGCCCGCCATCCTTAACGCTTCGACGAGCAGGACTTCGCCGCCGACCGGGGTCCAGGCCAGGCCGATGGCCACGCCAGGATGGTGTGTGCGATTGGCCAGCGCTTCGTCCAGATGGCGCGGCGCGCCCAGCAAGGTCTCGACCAGCGCCGCCGTGATGACCACCGGCGCCACGTCGCCCTCGGCATGTCGGCGCGCCACCTTGCGGCAGACCGAGCCGATCTCGCGATCGAGGTTCCGCACGCCGGCTTCACGGGTGTACCCGCGAATGAGGGCCGACAGCGCCTCGTCGGAGAACGTGATCTGTTCGGCCGTGAGACCGTGATTGGTCACCTGACGCGCCACCAGGTGGTCCTTCGCGATGTCGAGTTTCTCACGCTCGGTGTACCCTGCCAGGTCGATCACCTCCATGCGATCGCGCAGCGGCGCCTGAATCGTGTCCAGCACGTTGGCGGTGGTGATGAACAACACCTCGGACAGATCGAACGGCACATCCAGGTAGTGATCGCGGAACGTGCTGTTCTGCTCGGGGTCGAGCACTTCGAGCAGCGCGGAGGCCGGGTCGCCCCGGAAGTCGTGGCCGAGTTTGTCGATCTCGTCGAGGATCAACACCGGGTTCTTCACGCCCGCGCGACGCAGGCCCTGGATGATCTGGCCGGGCAGCGCGCCGATGTAGGTGCGCCGGTGTCCGCGGATCTCGGCCTCGTCGCGCATGCCGCCCAGCGACACGCGCACGACCTTGCGGCCGATGGACGTGGCGATGGACCGCGCGAGCGAGGTCTTGCCCACGCCGGGAGGGCCCACGAAGCAGATGATCGGGCTCTTCACGTCGGGCTTGAGCTTGCGCACGGCCAGATATTCGAGGATGCGATCCTTGACGCGCTCGAGGCCCGAGTGATCGGCATCGAGGGTCGCCTTGGTGCGCGGCAGCTCGATCGATTCCTCGCTGCGCGCCGTCCACGGCACTGTCACGAGCCAGTCGATGTAGGTCCGCGCCACGGTGTACTCGGCGGCCGCCGGTGGCATCTTCGCGAGACGATCGAGTTCGCGCCGCGCCTCCTTCAGCGCCTCCTCCGGCATGCCGGCCGCGTCGATCCGGGCGGCCAACTCGTCGATCTCCCTGGCCTGGTCATCCCCTTCGCCGAGCTCGCGCTGGATCGCCTTCATCTGCTCGCGCAGAAAGTAGTCGCGCTGGTTCCTGCCGACCTCGGACTCGACCTGCGACTGGATCTTCGAGCCGACCTCGAGCACCTCGAGTTCCTTGGTCAGCACCCGGTTCAGGGCCTCCATCCGCCGGCGCACGTCCGTCGTCTCGAGCAGATCCTGCTTGACCGCCGTGGTGACGGTGCCCAGGCTCGACGCGATGAAGTCGGTGAGCCGGCCCGGCTCGACAATGTTCGCGACCAGCGTCGACAGGTCTTCCGACAGGACCGGGGACAACTGCACGATCTGCTCGAAGTGTGACCGGATGTTGCGGACCAGGGCCGTGGTTTCGACCCCCTCAGGATCCGGCAGATCCTCCACCGCTTCCCGCACCTGCGCGCGCAGGTAGGGCGACACCGACACGACCCGATCGAGACGCACACGGGTCAGCCCCTGCACGATCAGGCGCAGGCTGCCGTCGGGCAGCTTGAACATCTTGTGGATGTACGTCAACGTGCCGACCGGGTGCAACTCGTCCTGCCCCGGTTCCTCGTCGATCGCGTTGCGCTGCGTGAAGACCGCGATCTGTTTGTCGCCCGCGATGGCGTCGTCGATCAGCGTGACCGAACTCTCGCGCGCGACGGCGAGCGGCATGAAGGAGTGGGGAAACAACACCGTATCGCGCAGCGGCAACACCGGCACTTCGGCAAGGATGGTGCGCGGGCGGTCCTCCGGCGGCCGGGCGGAAACGTCGGGATCGCTGGTGGATTCGTCGCTCATGTCAGACCTCAAAATGACACAGGCCCCGCCCGGGGGCGGAGCCTGTGCTGGTGTCACAAAGGCCGGAGCGTGGCTCCGGTTACACCCGGCTCGACTAGTTCATGTCGAGCAGGAGCCCTGACGGCCGGCGCTGGGACAGCAGGCGTTCGCGTCGCTGGGCCACTTCGCGGGCCTCTTCACAATCCTTGCACCGCACGGCGAACGGCAGCGCGCGGAGCCGGCGTTCGGAAATCTCGTCGCCGCACTCGAAGCAGTTGCCGAACGTGCCTTCGTCCAGACGCGCCAGCGCCTCTTCGATCCGGTGCAGGGTCTCGGATTTCATCTGAATGAGCGCAAACTCGATATCGTCCTGGATATCCGCCTCGGAGCACTCCGCGGCATCCAGCACGCCCTGGCCCTCACCCGCCTCGGCGCGCACGTCCCGCATCTTCTCCTGCACCTGCGCGAGAATCTCGCGCCGACGCTCTTCGAGGATCCGTTTCAGCTTGACATACCGCATCCGCGCGGGATCGGCCTTGGTCGCCTTTACGCCCTTCACGGCCTTTGCCTGGGTGGTCGCTCGTGCCTTCATGATGTGCTCCATTCTGTGTCCGCCCTGCCACTATCAGGACGCTCCGTATCGTCCTGTGTCCTGCAAAGAAAATGCCAATTATACAGGAAACCCTGTTCCTCGTAAAGTGCTCAACCGGGTCGGAGTCGACAGCGCCCCTGCCCTGAGTGCTCTGACGGATCCACCCGGAAATCGGATGCGGAACTGATTCTACCAGACGCATGTAACTGCTACGAAAAAAACGAGTTACATTGTGAATCCCAGAGGAAGACTCATTCGGTCCGCCTTTGGTGCTGCTTTAGACGACTGGCGGCCCCCGATTGGTTCGCCACTCCTGAGGACTGGTATTGTCACCCACAAGAGACAGTAAAAAATCCTGCCTTGGGAGGTTCGCCTAAAGAGTCCTGCTATACTTGGGTGTTTTTCCCGATGGCCGAAGACCGGTCAGTGGGGGGTTCGGAGGTCTTCAGTCATGGCCAAGCAATGTGAAGTGTGTGGCAAGAAGCCGGTGGTCGGTCGCCAGGCCAGCCACGCGAACAACGTGACGGCGCGCCGGTTCGAACCGAACCTGCAGCGCATCCGGGCCGTGGTCAACGGCGCGGTGCGTCGCCTCCGCGTGTGCACGCGGTGCATCCGCTCGAACAAGGTCGTCAAGGCCGCGTAAGTGAAGGCCGGCGTGCCGACACCACTCGAACCCATCGCCACCACCGAGGCGCCTGCCGCCATCGGTCCCTACAGCCAGGCCATTCGCGCGGGGGGCTTTGTGTTCGCGTCGGGCCAGATTCCCCTCGATCCCACCAGCGGCACCCTCACCGAAGGCGGGATCACGGCGCAGACCCACCAGGTGCTGCAGAACCTGGGCGCGGTGCTGCGTGCCGCCGGCGTTTCCTACGATCGCGTCGTCAAGACCACCGTCTACCTGGCGGACATGGCCGACTTCCCGGCGGTCAATGAGGTGTACGCGACCTACTTCCCGGCGCCCGCGCCGGCCCGTGCCACGATTCAGGCCGCGGGCCTGCCGAAGAACGTCCGCGTCGAAATCGACCTCGTCGCGTTCCTGGGCTGACGGCCGCACGCCGGGTCTGAAGACCCGGCCTCCTAGCGGCTCGACCGCTCCACCGCCAGCACGCCCTCAATCGCCTTCAGACTGTTCATCACCCGATCGAGGTGTTTCAGATCGGTGATCTCGACGGTCATGCGGATCGACCCGCGATGGTCGGCGTCGGTGGTCGCCTCGAAGTCGCGGATGTTGGTGTTGATGCCCGCGATGCGCGCGCTGACGTCGGCGAGAATCCCCTTGCGATCGGCGACGTGGATCTTCAACCGCACCACATAGGGTGAGGCATCGGTGGCCTTGTCCCACTCCACGTCCATCCGGCGCTCCGGGTCGTACAGCAGATTCACCACGTTGGGACACGCGGCGGCGTGCACCGAGACGCCCTTCCCGCGTGTGATGTACCCGACGATTTGTTCACCGCGAATCGGATTGCAGCACCGCGCGCGGAAGACCATGAGGTCGTCCACGCCCCGCACCTTGATTTTCGCGTCGCCCGACCCGAGCACCCGTTTGACGACGCTGGCAATCGCGCCATCGGGCGGCCGTTCACGCAGGGCCTCCTGGCCGACGAGTCGCGTGAGCACCGCCCGCGCGGTCGCCTTGCCATAGCCGATCGCGGCATAAAGGTCGTCCACCTTCGGGGCGCCAAACTCCGCGCCCACCCGCGCCAGCGCGTCCGGCTCCACCAGAGCCTTGTCGATGTTGAACCGGCGGACTTCCTTCTCGAACAGTCGTTTGCCAAGCTCGATACTGCTGGTTTTTTCCTCGGCCTGGATGAAGTGCCTGATCTTGTTGCGCGCGCGGGTGGTGCCGACAAACGTCAGCCAGTCGCGGCTCGGCGTATGCCCGGCCTGCGTCAGGATCTCCACAATGTCGCCGTTGGACAACCGCGTCCGCAACAGCGCCATGCGGCCATTGACCCGCGCGCCCACACACTGGTGGCCGACGTCCGTGTGAACGGCATACGCAAAGTCCACGGGCGTGGCGCCGCGCGGCAACGACTTCACCTCGCCCTTCGGCGTGAAGATGTAGACCTCATCGGGGTACAACTCAATCCGCAGGTTCTGCAGAAACTCCGCCGGGTCGCGGACGTCCTGCTGCGACTCCAGCAACTGGCGCAGCCAGTGGAAGTACGGCTCGTCTCGCTCGGCGCCCACCCGGCCCTCTTTGTACTTCCAGTGCGCCGCGATCCCTTCCTCCGCGATGCGGTGCATTTCTTCGGTCCGGATCTGAATCTCGAACGGCGTGCCTTTGGCGCTGACCACCGACGTGTGCAGCGACTGGTACCCGTTCGGGCGGGGCATCGCAATGAAGTCCTTGAACCGCGCCGGCACCGGGGACCACGTGTGGTGGATGATGCCCAGCACGCCATAACAGTCTTTGACGCTTTCGGTGACCACCCGCAACGCAATGAAGTCGTAGACCTCGTCGAGGTCCACCTTGCGGCGTTCGAGCTTCTGGTGGATGGACCACAGGCGTTTGATGCGCCCGTCAATCGACACGACGGAAATCTGGGCCTCGGCCAGTTTCCCGGCCATCTGGACCCGCAGTTCCTCCATCAGACCCTCAGCCGCTTTGCGCCTGGCCTCGACATCCCCGCGCAGGGCCTGGTAGGCCTGGGGCTCCAGGTGCCGGAACACCAGTTCCTCCAGCTCGTTCTTGACCTTGCTCATCCCCAGCCGATTGGCGATCGGCGCGTAGATGTCGCGGGTTTCCTGGGCAATCCGCTGGCGCCGCTCCTCGGGCAGGTGCTGCAGCGTCCGCATGTTGTGCAGGCGGTCGGCCAGCTTCACCAGAATCACCCGCACGTCGTCGACCATCGCCAGGAGCATCTTGCGGAAGCTCTCGGCCTGCCGCTCCTCGCTGGAGGAGAACTGGAGCCCCGACAGCTTGGTCACGCCTTCGACGACGTGGGCGACCTCCTCGCCGAAGAGGTCCCGGATCTTCTCAATCGTGGTGGGGGTGTCCTCGACGATGTCGTGGAGGAGGCCGGCGGCGACGGCCACAACGTCCAGGCGCATGTCGGCCAGCAGATCGGCGACCTCAAGGGGGTGGACGAGGTAGGGCTCCCCGGAGCGCCGGACCTGGCCTTTGTGCTCGTAGGCCGAAAAGACGTAGGCCCGGCGCAACAGCTCGGTGTCTGCGTCCGGGGTGGATTTACGCACCTTCTCGATGAGGTCTTCGAACCGAATCATGGGGGCGGTGTCTAACAGAAAGGTGCGGTCGAGCGTCTGATGATACTGGAAACGGCCCGTTCGCTCCTTGACGACTCATTTTTCGGTTCACTATACTTGCCCGACTGCGCGGACTTATCCGGGCGCGCCAGCCTGGCTGACCGCTGTTACACCGGCGCCCACCGCGCCTCATGAGGATTTACATGCCGTCTCGATTCACGCTGGTTCGCCTCTTCGCTCTGGTGCTGCTTGTGGGCGTGTCGACCGCCGCCTGCGGCAAGTACTCCATCGGCAACCTTCGGGCACTCATGGCCTTCAAGGAGGGCAATGTTTTGTACCAGAGGGCGGACTTCGTCAAGGCGGCAGAGAGCTACGAAAAAGCCGCGCAACACAACCCCCGCTTCGGGGTGCCGTATTTCTTCCTGGGCCACTCCTACGACAACCTGTACAAGCCGGACCGGATGGGCGAACCCGCCAACGACGCGTATATCGAGAAGGCCATTGAGAATTACCTGAAGGCCATCGAGACCATTACGGACGAGGACTTCCAGGGGCCGGAAATCCGCAAGTTGTCCTACGAATACCTGATTCTGGCCTACGGTCCGGAAAAGCTGAACGATTTCACCAGGGCCGAGCCGGTCGCCCTCAAATTGATCGCGATGGAGCCCACCGAGCCCACCAACTATCGGACGCTGGGCAAGCTCTACGAGGACCAGGGCCGCTACGAGGAAGCCGATATCCACTTTCAGAAAGCCGTGGAGGTCCGGCCGAACGACCCCGTGGGTTACAGCGCCCTGGCCGGCTACTACAACCGGCAGGGGAACTTCGAGAAGACCATGGAGGCGTGGGAGGCCAGGGCCAAGGCCGAGCCGAACAACCCAGAGGCCCATCACACCATCGCGCACTGGCTGTGGGAGAAGGCCTACAAGGACTTCCGTCTGACCGCCGCCCAGAAGCGCGCCTACATCGAGCGGGCCCTGGCGGCCGAGGACTCGGCCCTGGCGCTGCACGCCGAGTACTTCGAGGCGCTGAGCTACAAGAATCTGCTGCTTCGGATGAAGGCCCAGACCGAACGGGACCCCAAGGTGCAGAAGGCCCTGATTGACGAAGCCGATCGGTTGCGCAACAAGGCCATCGAGGTCCAGAAGAAGCAGGGCGGCAGGGGCGGCAACTGAGGCCCTGCCTCGCCCCTGCACGTCCTGGGAGGGGCGCAGGCCTCTCCGTGCCTCCGCGCCTCCCTGTGAGCGTGTGAACGCCCGCGTGCTGACGGTGGCGTGCCACAAAAAAGCGCGTCCGGGACATCCCGGTCGCGCTGCACCGTATTGAGTGTCGAGCCTCGGGCGACGCCCGGCGCGCGTGTGTGTCAGTTGCCGCCGACGGACGCCCGCATGCCGTCGGTGACGATCCCCACCTTGGTCACCCCGGCGCCCTGGGCGGCGTCGATGATCGCCACAATCTCCCCGTACCGCACGGAGGCCGCGCCGATGATGAAGATGGTCTTGTCATTGCGCGTCTCGAACAGCGTCCTGAGGTGCTCCTGGAGGGCGCCGATCCCCACTTCCGTTTTGTTGACCGTCAGCCGGCGATCGGCCGGGTAATCGACGACGATCTGACTCAGGTCAATCGCCGCACTGAGGGCCTTGTTGACCTCGAGGGGCAGGTTGATGTCGACCCCCTTCTGGTTCATGGGCAGCGCGGCGATGAAGATCACCAGAAGCACGAGCAGGACGTCGATGAACGGCGTCACGTTCATGTCCGACGAGGGTTCGGCCTTCGAGACCTGGACGTTCTTCTCGGCGCCGTGGTGCTTGTGTGCGTGCGACATTATTGCCCGCCTCCTGCCGTCTGGCTCCCGCCCGGGCGCTCGGTGATCAGCCCCACGGTCTCGATGCCGGCGCCCCGCAGCGCGTCCATCATTTTCATGATGGCTCCATAGGGCGCATCCCTGTCGCCCCTCAGGTAGACGATCTTGTCGACCTTGGTCTCGAGGATGGTCTGCAGGCGGCTGACCGCCTCGGCCTCAGAGACCTCGATCGCATTGACGTAGAGCCTGCTGTCCGGGCCAATCTGCACGACCGTCTGATCCGCGGTGTCCGGCTTGTCGCCGGTATTCGTGGCCTCTGGGAGCGTCAATGGGACGCCCTGCTGCATCATCGGCGCGATGATCATCACGATGATGAGCAGGACGAGCATGACGTCCACGAGGGGCGTAACGTTGATGTCTGATTTGTGGCCGCCTTTGGCGCCGCCAACGTCCATCGACATGGGGAACTCCCTTGACCGGACCTACGCGGTTTTCTTGATGAAGTAGTCCACGAGTTCCGACGAGGAGTTGTCCATCTCCACGTTGAAGTACTCGAGGTGACCGGTGAAGTAGTTGTAGAGCCACACGGCGGGAATGGCCACGACGAGGCCGAGCGCCGTTTCGATGAGCGCTTCCGAGATGCCGGCCGAGACAGCGCCGAGGCCAGCCGAGCCGGTGTCGCCGATGCCGGCGAACGCGTTGATAACGCCGATGACCGTGCCGAGCAATCCGACGAACGGCGCGGTCGCGCCAATCGTGGCGAGGGCCGGAATGCCCTTCTTCAGGTCGTTCGCGGTCAGCGCGGTGGCGCGCTGAATCGCGCGGCGCACGGTATCGACCATGTCGTCACGCGTGAGGCTCGCACCCGAGTCTATTTGGAACTGGTACTCCTGGAGTCCCGCGAGCACGACCTTGGCGAGGTGGCTGTATTGATACGTCTTCGACTGGGACACGGCCAACGCATCCTTCAGACGGCCTTCCTTGAGGTGTTTGGCCACCTGAGGCGCATACAGCTTGGACTGTTTCTTCGCCTGCACGAACGTGTAATAACGTTCAATGGCCACGCCAAACGACCACATCGACATGAAAACCAGAATGAACGCGACGGCCTTTGCGATAAAGCCCATCTGTCCCCACATGTGCATCAGATCCATATCACCAGACATTAGAGCCTCCGAACCACTGACGTACCAACAGTGACCACGATGTTAAACACCCAATCCGAACGACACTTTACTGCAACGTGAAGTTGACCGTGACGGTCATGATAACCGGCACCTTCACGCCATTGAGTTCCGTCGGCGTAAACTTCCACTGACGCACCGCTTCGAGCGCTGCCTGATCGAGCAGCGCCACCGAACGAATGACACGCGCGTCAGTCACGTTGCCATCCACACCAATCGTCGCCTCGATGATCACGATGCCCTGCACGCGCGCGGACTGCGCAATCGGCGGATAGATCGGCATGACATGCTTGAGTTTCTTGGGTTCCTTGATCTGGCCACCCACGCGAATCGGCGCTTGCGGCGGCGGCGGAGGCGCGGGGATTCCCCCCACTACGCCTCCCAAGGCACCGCCAGGAATCCCACCAGCCACGCCTCCGACGACGCCAATCGGCCCGGAGACGGGGCGTGGCGGCGGTTCCGGCCGCACCTCAGGAGGCGCCTCAATCGGCGCGGCCGCCGGGTTCACATCGGGCGTCGGCGCCTGCTGGGCCGCCGCGGGCGGCGGCGGCGGGGGGGGGGGGGGGGGGGGGGGGGCGGCAACGCCACAAACGCCATCACCGACTGCGGCGTCGGCAGAATGTCCGAGGCTAACAGGGGGATCACGACCAAGGCTGCGAGCAACACCGTGTGGACGAAGATCGACAGCGGCACCGTGTACCACTGCTTCGTTCCCAATCTCACCGTCGGGGCGCTCACCTCACTGAACATTTCACGTGGCACGATGACCCTCCTGCCTTGCTCTGTCGCGTTCGTCCAAACCTGAGCGAAGGACGCGATTATAGCCAGAGCCGAAAAACGGTGTCAATCAATGAACACCTATCGGCCTTAGACACCGGCCCTCAACAAATGGCTCAGACTCAACGGCGCGGCCCGGGAAGCCCCTCCGGCGGACGTTCCAGCACCCGCAGCGACGCCGGCAACCCCATGCCGCCCGTCAAAAACACCCGCACGCCCTGTTCCACGGTCAAATCGGGATAACTGACCCGCTCGGGCGGGCACACCACCACGTCGCCCAGATACAAATGGTTGGTGGGCACGTACACCGCCAGGCACCGCTCGGGACCACGACCCCGGTCGACCGTGAATTCCCTGGTCAAAAAGCCGAGCACGGCCCCTCGCGCCGCGTCGTCGACCAGCACCACCCGTTTGAAGCCCATCTCGTTGTCGGGAGAAAACGCCGCAATCAGTTGCTTCACCGGAGCGTAGACCGTCCGGAACACCGGGACGTGCATCAGAAGCTGTTCACCGCGTCCGAGGATCCGACGACCGAACACGTTGGTGGCCACGGCGCCAATGACCAGCACAATCACACCGGTGGTCAGCAGCCCGAGGCCTGGCACGTGCACGCCCAGCCAGCGCTCGTTCACGCCCTGGGTGAGCCCGTCGACCGCGCGGAACATCCACACAATCGCCGCTACGCTGACGACGAGCGGCACGGTCAGGAAAAACCCGGTGATGAACGAACGGCGCAACCACGACATCATCGCCGTTACCCCCACGCCAGCCAGCCAAGGATGGCACACGCGACCGCGATGCGATACCACGCAAACACGTCCAGCCGATGGGACACCAGGTACCGCATCAGAAAGCTGACTGCCAGGTAGCCGACCACCCCGGACGTCACGAGCCCCACCGCAAACAGCGCCAGGTCGTGCTGGGTCAACACCACGTGGCGCAGTTCCAGCCCCTCTTTGACAGCCGCCGCCGTGATCGCCGGCACACTCATGACGAAGGCGAACCGCGCCGCCGCCAGGCGATTCATCCCCAGCCACATGCCGGCCGTGATAGTGGCTCCCGAGCGGGAGACGCCCGGGATGAGCGCCATCGCCTGAGCGACGCCGATGATCCCCGCGCCGGTCAGCGTCAGCGTCGCTTCCGAACCGGTCCTTGGCCCGAGACGTTCGACCACGAACAGGAGGCCGGCGCCCACCAGCAGGGCCGACGCCGCCACCCAGGGCTCGCGCACGGCATCCACCCAATCAGAAAACAACAGCCCCACAATGACAATCGGCACGGTGGCGGTGACCACTCGCCACAGGCGCCTGACGTCCGGATGCCCGGTGCGGCTGAACACGTGCGGTACCGCGCGCGCGATCGCCCGGAGGTCGGTCCGGAAGAACGCGACGACGGCGACCAGCGTGCCGACGTGGCACGCGACGTCAAACGGCAGGCTCAGCGCGCCGGCGTCCCACCCGAACACCGCGCGCACGAGGATGAGGTGGGCGGAGCTTGAAACCGGCAGAAACTCCGTGAGTCCCTGTACCACCCCGAGCCACGCCGCCTCGACGAGTGTCATGTCCCCTCGACCCGCGGACGGGCCGCGCTACGCACGCGCACGCGCCCGGCTGCCACTGGCGGTCTGCGCCGGCACTTTGGTCAGCAGAATCGCGATCGCTGCCGCGATGAAGACCGTCGAATACGTGCCGCTGATGATGCCCACGAGCATCGTGAACGCAAAACCCTCCAGCACCTCGCCGCCATAGAGGTACAACCCCATCACCGCGAGGAAGGTCGTGCCGGCCGTGATCACCGTGCGCGACAGGGTCTGATTGACGCTGGTGTTCACCAGCGGCTCCAGCGCGTCCTTCCGCATCGTCCGTGTGTTCTCGCGCACGCGGTCGAAGACGACGATGGTGTCGTTGACCGAGTACCCGGTCATCGCGAGCAACGCGGCCACGATGTTCAGCGAGAGTTCGTAGCCGAACCAGTTCAGCATCACCAGCGTCACCAGCACATCGTGAAAGGTTGCGACGACGGCGCCCACGGCAAACGTGAACCGGAACCGGAAGCCGATGTAGATCATGATGCCGGCCAGCGCCGTCAGCGTGGCATAGATGCCCTTGCGTTGCAGGTCCCGGCCGATCGCCGGGCCGACGATTTCGGTGCTCTCACGCGTGAACACTCCGACGTTGCCCTGCCGGATCAGGTCATCCACCTGATCGGCGGCGGCGTCGAGCGTTTGCCCTTCCTGAGCCTGAAGGACTTGCGGCAAGCGGACGAGCACTTCGTTGCGTTCTGGTGGTCCGTAGCGCTGCACGCTCTTGTCGCCTGGCAGCGACGCCAGGGCGTTGCGCACGGCGTCGTCGGAGACCGGCTGGTCGAACCGGAGCACCATGGCGGTGCCGCCCGAAAAGTCGACGCCGAGCTTCGGCCCGCCCTGGGCGATGATCTGGCCCAGGCCGGCGGCGATCAGGATCATCGAGCAGGTGATGGCGTGCCAGCGCCACTTGATGAAGTTGAAGTTGGTCTTGCCGAGTATCTGCATGTCGAGTCCGTCTGGTGATCCGGCCTAAATGCTCAGGCGCGCGGTGCCGGGCCGTCGCGAGAGCGACAGATCGAACAGCGTGCGCGACACAAACACGGCCGTGAACACGTTGGAGATGAGCCCGAAGAAAAGGGTGGTGGCGAAACCGCGAATCGGGCCGGTGCCGAACTGGAACAGGAAGGCGGCGGCGATGAGCGAGGCGATGTGGGTGTCGAGAATGGTGACGAACACGCGATCGAAGCCGGCGGCCACGGCCTGCCGGCTGCCTTTGCCGGTGGCCAGCTCCTCGCGGATGCGCTCGAAGATGAGCACGTTCGAGTCGACACCCATGCCGATCGTGAGAATGAATCCGGCAATGCCGGGCAGCGTCATCACCGCGCCCAGATAGGCCATGAATCCCAGGAGGATCATCAGGTTCAGCGTAATCGTGATCACGGCGTTGACCCCGGCGCGCTTGTAGTAGATCACCATGAACAGGGCCACGAGGATGAGGCCGGCGGCCGACGCGCGCATGCCCGCGTCAATCGAATCCTGCCCGAGGCTGGGCCCCACCGACCGCTCTTCCTGGGGCGTGAGCGACGCCGGCAGGGCGCCCGAGCGCAGCACCATCGACAGGTCGGCCACTTCGCGCTGGGTGAACGTGCCGGTGATTTGGCCCTCGGCGGCGATCTGGCCCTCGATGACCGGTGCGGACTGCACCCGGTTGTCGAGAATGATGGCGAGTTGGCGGCCGATGTTCGCCCCGGTGATGCTGGCGAACTTGGCGGCGCCGTTGCTGTTCAGCGTGAAACTCACGGCGGGCTGGGCAAAGCCGTCGACCGTCCCGCGTGCCGTCCGCAGGTCATTGCCGGTCACGGCCGCCAGCCTGCGCACCAGGTAAAACGAGGTCGAGGGCACGCCGCTGACCGACGACACGCCCTGCACCACTTCCATGTCGCCGGGGACGACCCCCCCGGTGCCGACCAGCAGCGTGGCCTGATCGGGTGCCGGTCCCTGCTCGACGAGCTTCAGCTCGAGGACGGCCGTCTTGCCGATCATTTCCTTGGCGCGCGGGATATCCGTCACGCCGGGCAACTGCACGACAATCTGATTGCCCTCGGTGCCGTAGGGCGCCACGATCGGTTCGGAGACGCCGAGTTCGTTGACGCGGCGGTTGATCGTCTGAATCGCCTGGGCCACGGCTTCACGCCGGCGGTCCACCGCGATATTCGGCTTCATCCGGAAGGTGTACGAGCCGCCGACGCCGGTCTCCCGGTCGAAGCTGAGGCTGACCAGATCCTGCGCCAACTGCCGGAACTGCTGGTCCCGATCGGGCGGCACGCCGTCGATCTGGAAGGTGGTCAGCCCGGTCGGCCGGACGCTGCCCACGGTGACCCCGGCGGTCCGCAGCGCCTCCTGCACCTGGGCCGCGGTGTTCTCGGTGTCAAACTCAAGGGCTTCCTCGGTATTGACCCGGAGCACCAGGTGAATGCCGCCCTGCAGGTCGAGTCCCAGCTTCAGGCGCTCGCTGGGCGGATAAAACGCCGCCACGGCCAGCACGGCCACGGCGAGCACAGTGATGACTTTCCAACGAAGGTTCTTATACATGAGCTAGAGACCACCGGACTCTTTGACGACCGGCTCCTGTCCTTGATACCCGCCCACCGAGGCACGCGCCACCTCGATGCGCACCTTGTCGGCGATCTGAATCTGCACCGACGCGTCGGTGATCTTCGTCACCTGCCCGTAGATCCCGGCGGTGGTGATGACCTTGTCCCCCACCTGCAGGGCGCTTTGGAACTGCTGAATCTTCTTCTGTCGGCGCCGCATTGGCAACAGCACGAGCAAATAGAAGATGCCGAGCATCAAGGCAAACGGAAAGATCTGGACCCAGATGCTGGGTTGACCGGACTGGCCCGGGGAGGCCAGGGCGACGACGAGCGGAAGTGTTGGGTAATCAGGCATTCAGGGCACGTGTTGGCGGGTAAACGTCTGGCGGAACGACTGACGGAATTCTTCGAAGGTTCCGAACTCAATAGCCTTCCTAATCGCCTTCATGGTGTCAAGGTAAAAGTAGAGATTGTGCACCGTGTTCAGGGTCGCCGCGGTCATTTCACCCACCATATATAGATGACGCAGGTAGGCGCGGGAGTGCCGCTGGCAGGTGGGACACCCGCAGTCCGGGTCCGGCGGCGCGAGGTCTTCGGCATACCGGGCATTCTTGATCGAGAGCACCCCCCGGCGGGTCAACAGGTAGCCATTCCGGGCATTCCGGGTCGGCAGGACGCAGTCGAACAGGTCGATGCCCCGCGCCACACACTCGACCAGGTCGTCGGGCATGCCGGTGCCCATCAAATAGCGTGGCCGGTCGGCCGGCAACTGGCCAGCCGTGTGGGCGACCACGTCGTACATCAGCGACACCGGCTCGCCCACCGACAGGCCGCCGATGGCGTACGCCTCGAAGCCGACCGCCAGAGTGCCGGCCACACTCTGGTCGCGGAGGTCGAGATCGGTGCCGCCCTGGATGATGCCGAACTGTGCCTGCGCGGGCGTGGCGCGCGGCACCTCGGGCACGGCGCCCGCCTGCAGGGCCAGGAAGCGGTCGCGACCGCGGCGCGCCCACCGCAGCGTGCGCTGCATCGCGGCGTCCACCACCCCGCGGTCCGCCGGCCACGGCGCGCACTCATCAAAGATCATCGCGATGTCCGATCCGAGACGCGCCTGAATATCGACCGCCGACTCGGGCGTCAACAGACAGGCGCGGCCATCGATGTGCGATCGAAACGCCGCGCCCTCTTCGGTGATGGTCCGCCGCGACGCCAGGCTGAACACCTGATAGCCGCCCGAGTCGGTGAGGATCGGACGCGACCATCCCATGAACGCGTGCAGGCCACCCGCGCGCGCCACCAGATCATCACCGGGACGCAGGTGCAGGTGGTAGGTGTTGGCGAGGACGATGTCGGGCGCCAACGCATCGACCTGATCGAACGTCAGGCCTTTCACCGCCGCGCGCGTGCCGACGGGCATGAACGCCGGTGTCTCGACCGCACCGTGCGCCAGGTGCAGACGACCGCGTCGCGCGCGCCCGTCCGTCTTTAAGATCGTGAAGACCATCAGCGATAGCCTATAATGCCGTCACGTGAAACGGTTGCGTGTCGGTGTCGTGCACGGGGGCCGGTCGGGTGAACACGAAGTGTCGCTCGCGTCGGCGGCGGCGGTGTTTGCGAACCTCGATCGCGCCAAATACGAACCCATTCCGATCCGCATCGAAAAAGATGGCCGCTGGGTGCTGGCCGACCGGCCGCCGGCGGCCGCCTCGGCCGCCGACGTCATCGAGCAGCAGCGCGACGTCAACCGCGTGCGCGGGGGACGCGAGGTCATCCTGCCCGCCCGCCCCGGCGACGATACGTTGATCCTGGTCGACCGGCGCCCCGCGCGCGCCGACGCCGACGACACGACCGTGCTGTTGACCGGACTCGGACTCGACGTCATGTTCCCCGTACTCCACGGACCCTTCGGAGAAGATGGCACGGTCCAGGGCCTGCTCGACCTCGCCAACATCGCCTACGTCGGGTGCGGCGTGCTCGCGTCGGCCGTCGGCATGGACAAGGCCGTGATGAAGGTGCTCTTCAAGGCGCGCGGTCTGCGTGTGCCGTCGTGGGTCGTGGTGCGCGAGGGGGCGTGGCGCGCCGACCCCGACGCGGTCACCCGCCAGATCGGCGGGGCCCTCTCGTATCCCCTCTTTGTCAAACCCGCCAACCTGGGATCGAGCCTCGGCATCTCCAAAGTCACCGGTGCCGCCGACCTCGGCGCCGCCATCGACCTCGCCCTCGCCTTCGATCCCAAGGTGGTGGTCGAAGCCGCGGTCAAGGGCGCGCGTGAAATTGAATGCGCCGTGCTCGGCAACGACACCGCCGAGGCGTCGGTGCCCGGCGAGATTATTCCCGACGGCGAGTTCTACGACTACGACGCCAAATACATCCGCAGCGGATCCCGCACGGAGGTCCCGGCCGCCTTGCCGGCCAGCATCGCCGACGAGGTCCGGCACCAGTCGCTGGTCGCCTTCGACGCCATCGACGGATCCGGTCTCGCGCGCGTCGACTTCCTCCTCTCGTCCTCCGGCAAGTTGTTCATCAACGAGATCAACACGATGCCCGGATTCACGACGATCAGCATGTACCCGAAGTTGTGGGCCGCCAGCGGCGTCGACTATCCCACATTGATCGATCGCCTGATCACGCTCGCGATCGCGCGTCACGCGCGCCAGCAACAACGCCGCACCAGCGCCTTTTGATCCCGGTCGCACGCGTGTGTGACCGCGTCAACACCCGCCCCACCGCCCCCGTCAAGGCGTCTCCACGCCGGTTCAGGCGCCTTCCCGGCCGCGCGGACCTCTGTCAAGTTTTGACAACGATTCGCATTTTGTGCTTGACAGAGTTTTCATCTCATCCATAATCTACATCTTGCGTGACGATGGACCACTCAGCCCACCTGTTGGGTACGGTTCAGAGAGCGCAGACTGAGGCGGACCGAAATGCGGACCGGAATCACGACGTGAACGACAGGATGCCAGGCGCGTGACGATGCCGCGTCTGCCACGAGGCGAGAGCACCACACAGCGGGTCAGGCGTGCCGAAAGGCCGCGACGGCTGCGGTGAGGACGCGCTCACGCGATCCCAACTGAAGGGGGGGACAACCACATGGCCAAGAAAGCAGCCAAGAAGGCAGCGAAGAAGGGCGGCAAGAAGCGCTAGGCGCTTTTGCACCTTTTAAGAGAAAAGGGGGCGACTGTCGCCCCCTTTTTTTGTCGCCCGTTATTTCAGGACGACGCCGTCCCAGATGCGAATGCGGTCAATGCGGTCGCCCATCGCCAGCCGATCGACCACGTCCATGCCCTTCACCACGCGCCCGAAGACGGCGTACCGCCCGTCCAGGTGCGGCTGCGGCGAGTGCGTGATGAAGAACTGGCTGCCGCCGGTATCGCGCCACGACAGCGCCATGCCGACCGTCCCGCGGACGAACGGCAACGGGCTCAGTTCATCCACGATGGCGTAGCCGGGGCCGCCGATGCCATCCCCACGCGGGTCGCCGGTCTGCGCGACGAAGTTCGGCACCAGGCGATGGATCGTCAGGCCGTTGAAGAATCCGGCCCGCGCCAGGTCCACAAAGCTCAGCGTTGTCAGGGGCGCCTCCACCACGTTGAGTTCCACCTCGATGACGCCGTGGCGCGTTTCGATGAGGGCCACCGGCGAGAAGGGCGGGTGCAGCAGCGCGGCCGACTCAAAAAATTCCGGCGCCTGTCGCAGCGGCGCCGGGCGATCCGCGTCGGCGGCGGTGTCGCCCGCGCGGCGCAGCAGATCGACGGCGCGCACACGCACGGCCCAGTCGCGGTCCGCGCGCGCGCGCGCCACCACCGCCAGCGCGTCGGGCGTCCCGATCGCGGCCAGGGCGGCCACGGCGGACGCGCGCGCCTCAAAGGCGGCATCGCTCAACCCGCGCTCGTAGGCGGCGGTCAGCGCCGCCACCGACCCGTCGGGCCTGACCTCGCCCACGAGGCGGGCCGCGGTGGCGCGGATCCCGAAGTCGGGCACCTCGAGCGCCTCCAGCAGGCGCGCCGCCAGGTCAGGCGCGCCCACGCGCACCAGCGCTTCCAGCGCCGGACTCCGGACACGCTGGTCCTGATCGTCCATGAAATCCAGCAGCCCGGCGCGAACGCGGTCCGGCTCCAGGGTGCCCAACGTTCGGGCGAGCGCGGCCCGCACGCTCCACTCGCGGTCCGCGCCCAGACTTGACACGACAAACAGGAACGCCTCGGGATCCACGCGCGCGGCACCCGCCAGAGCCGCGGCGCGGATCGGCGGTCGCGGGTCGGTCACACGGTCGATCATCAGTTCGAACGCGCGCCGGTCGCGGGTGGCCGCCAACGCGTTCAGCGTTTCGACCGCGAGGGTCGTCGGCAGGCCGCGGACACCGAGCAGCGCGATCAGGGTGTCGGCCGCGGGCGCGCCCGCGCGACCCAGGGCTTGAATCGCGGTGGCCCGCAACCGCGGATCGGCGGTGTCGTCGATCGCAAACCGCTGCGCGATCGGCAGCGCCTCCGGGCGCCCCGCCAATCCACGCAGGGCGAACGCCACGGCGTACACGCCCGCACTGCGGGCCAGCGACACGAGTGCCGGCACGGCGCGCGGATCCCCGATGCGCTGCAGCGCGTACGCCACCGGCCACCAGGCCGAAGCGGGTTGCCCGTCCGGTGTCAGGGCGACGCGCGCCAGCGAGTCGTAGTGGCGCAACCGCACCAGGGCAAACAGGGCCAGGCGGCACGCCTCCACCTCCACCACCTGCGTCGTCTCATCGTCGGGCGCCAGGGGCGCGATGAGCGCCGGGCAGCCGGTGGACGCGTCCGCGACCTCGGTGGCGGCCCCGAGCCAGCGGTCGCGCGGCGCGTCAGGCGTGGCCACCTGCGCCGCGATCAGGCCAAGCCCTTCGGCGGCGCGTCCACGCACCAGGGGTTCGGGATCGTCAAGCGCGGCCCGCAGCGCCATTTCGGCCTCAACGTCTCCGAGCAGGCCCAGGGCGAACGCGGCTGACGCGCGCACATCGGCATCGGGGTCCGACAGCGCGGCCTCAAGCAAGGGCGTCCCTTCGCGGAGTCCGACCCGGCCGATCGCCAGGGCGGCGCGCCGACGGACGGCGGGGTCGAGGTCGGCGACCAGCGCCTGCAGGTCTGCCGATCGCGCGGGCGACGGGGTCACGGGAGTCGTGAACTCGACCGGCGTGACATCGGGATCGCGCAGCACGCGCTGCGCTTCCAACCGGAGGACCCAGGCAATGCGCCGATCGAGCGGCACGATCGCGGCCGGCGCCTCGGGACGCGTCACCACGGGCGCCGACGCGCACGCGCCCGCGCCGAGCCACAGCGCACTCACGATCAGGCCGCGCCACGTCGTGGCAGCAGACGCACGCGTCAACACACCCATCCCGGTATGGTAGCGCACGGCCGCGGCTCCAACCGGCGCTGCTATACTCCCGCCACCGTGGACTTTCGCTACCTCGCGATTGAAGGCCCGCCGGCCCTGGGCAAGACGGCGCTGGCCGAACGCCTCGGCGCCAGGCTGGATGCCACCGTGGTCCTCGATGACCGGGACAATCCGTTTCTCGGCGACTTCTATGGAGGCCGTCCGAACGCCGCCTTTCAAACGCAGCTTTTTTTTGCGCTCGCGCGGCACCGCCAGCAACTGGCGCTGCGCCAGGGAGACCTCTTCAGCCAGACTCTCGTCTGCAACTACGTCTTCGATCGCGATCGCATCTACGCGCACCTGGCCCTCGACGACAACGAACTGTTCATCTATCAGCGCCTGTTCGAATTGCTGGTGCGCGACCTGCCACAGCCCGATCTGGTCATCTACCTGCAATCCCCCACCGACGTGCTGCGGCGACGCATGCACGCCCGAGCGCGCGACAAGGACGACGACGACGACGACGTCCCTGGCGATGAGTACCTGGCCGAACTGAACGAGGCCTACAACCACTTCTTCTTTCACTACACCACCACGCCGCTGCTGGTGGTGGAGACCTCCCAGTTCGATCTGTCGTGGGGCGATGACGCGCTCGACGACCTGCTGCGGCAGATCGCGTCGATGGCCCGGGGCACGCGGTACTACGTGCCGCGCGGCTGATATAGAGTGCGTGTATGGCGTGGTTCAAGAAAACCCGAAAACCCATCGAAACCTCGGCGGACAAGGCCAGCCGCGTCCCCGAAGGCCTCTGGGTGAAGTGCCCGTCGTGCGGGCAGGTCCTCTACAACAAGGATTTGATCGCCAACCTGCAGGTCTGCCCGAAGTGCGCGCACCATTTCCGGATGAACGCCGCCGATCGGCTCGCGATGCTGTTTGACAACAAGCAGTGGACCGAACACGACGACGACCTCCGATCCACCGACCCGCTGACCTTTACCGACACCAAGCCGTACCGGGACCGTCTGCAGGCCAGCATTGCGGCCACGGGCCGCAATGACGCCGTGGTGTGCGCCACGGGCGCAATCGACGGGATTCCCTCGGTGGTCGCGGCCATGGAATACAGCTTCATCGGCGGCAGCATGGGTGTGGTGGTCGGCGAGAAAATCACCCGCGCGATTGAGCGGGGCCTGGCGGAGCGCCAGCCGGTCATTGTGGTGTGCTGCTCGGGGGGCGCGCGCATGATGGAGGGCACGCTCTCGCTGATGCAGATGGCGAAGATCAGCGCGGCGCTCGGCCGGCTCGATCGCGCCAGGGTGCCGTACCTGTCGATCATGACGGATCCGACCACGGGCGGTGTCACCGCGAGCTTTGCGATGCTGGGCGACCTGAACATCGCCGAGCCGAAAGCCCTCATCGGATTTGCGGGGCCGCGGGTGATCGAGCAGACGATCCGCCAGACGCTGCCCGAAGGGTTTCAGCGCAGCGAGTTCCTGCTCGACAAGGGCATGATTGACGTCATCCTGGATCGGCGGGAAATGAAGGCGGCGGTCGCGCACGCGCTGCGGCTGCTGCTCGGGTTGCCGCCGTCCGCGACCCCACTGGCCGCTCCCACGGCCGACGCGACCACCTGAGTGTCTGCCGCGACGCGCGACTGGCTGTTCTCGCTGGAGTTTGCCGGCATCAAACTCGGGCTGGCACAGATTCGCGCGCTGCTCGACGCGCTGGACCATCCCGAGCAGGCGTTTCCCAGCCTCATCGTCGCGGGCACCAACGGGAAGGGATCGGTGGCCGCGATGATCGAGCGCGGCCTGCGCGCCGCAGGGTATCGCACGGGCCGGTATACGTCGCCCCATCTGGTCGACATCACGGAACGTGTGGCCCTGGACGGCCGACCGATCGGCGACGCCGCGTTTGACGCGACCGCGGCGCGGGTGCGAGTGGCCGCGCAGGCGCTGGCGACCCCGCCCAGTTTCTTCGAGGCGACCACCGCGCTCGCGCTGGAGGCCTTTCGTGACGCGCGCGTCGACATCGCCGTGCTGGAGGTGGGCCTGGGTGGACGCCTCGACGCCACGAACGCGGTGGATGCGCCGCTCGTGGCGATCACGGCCATCGATCTCGACCATCAGGCCTATCTCGGCTCCACGATCGAAGCGATTGCCGCGGAGAAAGCGGGCGTCATCAAGCCCGGCGCCACGGTCGTCCTCGGCGCCAACCCGTGGTCGGCCGCCAGCGTCGTGCGCGCGGTCGCCGTGACGGCAGGCGCGGCGGTGATCGACGCGCCGGCGGGTGTGACGTGGACGGCGACGGTCGGCGCACGTGACACGGCGTTGACGCTGACGACCCCGACGCGTCCGTACGGACGGATGCGGCTGGGTCTGGCGGGACGGCATCAGATCGACAACGCCATCACCGCCGTGCGCGTCCTGGAGGCGCTTCCCGCGCTGGGGTTGCCGGTCCCGGACGCCTCCGCTGTACGCGCCGCGCTTGGCGACGTGGTGTGGCCCGCGCGCCTGGAGTGGACCCGCTGGCGCGGACACGACGTGTTGATTGACGGCGCGCACAATCCGGCGGGCGCGCGCGCGCTGGCAGCCTTTCTTCAGGAAATGATTCCGCGGCCCGTGCCGATCGTGGTGGGCGTGATGATGGATAAGGCGGCGCCCGAGATCATCGCGGCGCTGGCGCCGGTGGCCTCGGCCTTCCTGGCGACGGCCGCACCGACCCGGCGGGCGCTCGGGCCGGAGGATCTGGCGCGCGTGGTGCGCGACGCCGCCCCTGCCGTGGAGGTCGTCCCGTATGCCGACCCCATGGACGCGGTGGCCCACGCCTGCACCCTGGGGACGCCGGTCGTCGTCGCCGGGTCGTTGTTTCTGGCCGGGCACATCCGCGGCGTGTTGGCGTGATACTTTTTTCGGGAGCAATCATGCGTGGGATGTCCGGCCTGATGATCGTCGTTGCCGCGCTGGCCGCCACCCCGCGCGATGCCGCCGCGCAGGTCACGATCGCCAACTGCGACGTGCTCTACACGACACTCACGCCGATGTTTGCGCCGGACAATCGGGACGCGCCCATTGGGTACGAACTGCGCCGCACGGACGGCCTGCCCGTGGAGATTCGCTGCCCGGACGTGCAGATCTTCGCCATGGAGATCGACTATCGGCAGGCGGAAGAGCGGCTGCTGCTGCGCGAGCAGGTCGTGTTTCAGCAGACCGGCACGCGGATCGCGGCCCTGCGGGGCGAGGTCGATCTCAAGACGCGGAACGGGTCGTTCGAGACGGCGTCGGGCACGCTGCAGTTGACCGACCGGCAGATCGATCGCACGCTGTTCGGGTCGCTCGAACCCGAGGCGTTCTTCACCGCCGCGCTGATTGAGAAAACCGGCCCGCGCACCTACCGCCTGACCGACGCCACGTTCACCACCTGCGTGCAGCCGAGCCGCCGGTGGATGGTGGTGTCGTCGCGGCTGACCTTCACCGTCGATCGGTACGCCATCATGCGCAACGCAACGTTACAGGTGAAGGACGTGCCCATCCTGTATCTGCCGTTCTTCTATTACCCGATTCAGGAGGACGACCGCGCCACCGGATTCCTGATGCCGGCGTACGGATCCTCGACGTTTCGCGGGTTCACGCTGAGCAACGCGTTTTTCTGGGCGATCAATCGCAGTGCCGATGCGACGGTGTACCACGACTGGTTCACGAAGAGCGGCCAGGGCGCGGGGGCCGACTTCCGCTACGCCGGCCATGGCGGCTCGCAGGGGAACGCGCGGTTCTACCTGATTGATGAGAAGGCCCTGCTCGGCGCCGACGGCACGACGGTCGTCACGCCGGCCAGGCGGTCGTACGAAGTGCGGGGCAACCTGTCACAGGCCCTGCCCGCGGGCATCCGGCTGCAGGCGCGGGCCGACTTCTTCACGGACATGGCGATGCAGCAGCTTTATCACGTGGACCTGGCCTCGTTTTCACGCCGGTCGCGGTACTTCGGCGTTGATGCGAGCGGCCAGTGGAAGCGCCTGCGCGGCAGCGCGCAGATGGAACGCAACGATGTGTTCTACGGCACGGACACGGCGACCAGCTACCGGTATCAGCCGAAAGTGAATGTGAGCGTGTCTGAAGCGCCGATCGGCCGCATGAAAGTTTACGTGGGCGGCAACGTCGACACGATGAACGTCGTGCGGATCGACGACATTGATCGCCCCGAAACACGCACCGGCGTCTTCAGAACCGACGGCTCCGTGGGCGTGCGGGCCCCGTTGTCGCTGGGATCGGCGCTGAGCGTGAATGGCAGCGTGTCCTTCCGGCGCACGGACTGGAATGTGCGTCGCGATCCCGCCACCGGCGCCACGATCGAGGCGCCCCTGACGCGGCACCTGGTGGAGGCGCGTGGACGCCTCGTGGGGCCCGTGTTCACGCGGGTCTACAACACGCCCGCCAACGGCTTTGCCGAACGGTGGAAACACGTGGTGGAGCCGTCGGTGGCGATCATGTGGCGATCGGCGTTCGACGCATTTGACGAGGTGGTGCAGTTTGACGGGGTGGATACGATCGTCGGCGGCGTGACGCAGGTGACCTACGGCCTCACCAACCGGCTGCTGGCCCGCGTCCGGCAGGGCGACAGCCCGGCGGTGGTGCGCGAGGTGCTGAGCCTGGAGGTGAACCAGACCTACTACACCGACGCGCTGGCGGCGTCCTACGACCAGCAGTACCAGTCGAGTTTCGGCGGCCTGTATGCCTACATCCCGCCCCCCGGCAAGTGGTCGCCCGTGCGGGCGACGCTCAATCTCACACCCGCCTCGACGCTCAGCGGACAATTCGGCCTCGAGTACGACACGCAGTTTGGCGCGGTGCGCAGCTACCGGGCGTCGGCCAGCGTGGCGCAACCCGTCTTTGATTTCACCGGCAGTTGGTCCAAGCGGCAGGTGATTGAGGGGTTGCCTGGCTACAGCGATCCGACCTTCGCCGATCACTTCCTGACCGGGTCCGCCCGCGTCAAACAACCGCGCGGCGGCGCCTCGCTGGCCTACTCCGCCACGTACGACGTGCTGCGCGAGCGCATGCTGCAGCACCGCTTCAACGGTTTCTACAACGCCCAGTGCTGCGGCATCGCCGTCGATTACTCCGTGGTCAACCTCAGCCACTACGGCCTGCGGAACGACAAGCGGTTCAGCCTGTCGTTCAGTCTCGCGGGCATTGGCTCGTTCTCGAACCTGCTTGGCGCTTTCGGCGATAATAGCGGGCGCAGATGATCACCGTGCTCGTCACCGGCGGCGCCGGCTTCATTGGTTCCAACTTTGTCCGCTGGGCGCATCACGCCCATCCGGAGTGGCACATCACCACGCTCGACAAGCTGACGTATGCCGGCCGGCTCGAGAACCTCGCGCCGGTCATGGACAGCCCGAGACACCGCTTCGTCCACGGCGATATCGCCGACGCGGCGGTGGCCGGTCCGCTCGTGCGGGACGCCGAGGTCGTCGTTCATTTCGCGGCGGAAACCCACGTCGACCGATCGATTCAGTCGGCCGCGGATTTCATCACCACCGACGTCATCGGGACCTTTGTCCTCCTGGAAGCGGCGCGCCAGGCGCCGCGCCTGCGCCGCTTCGTGCAGATTTCCACTGACGAGGTCTACGGCAGCGTGCCCGAAGGCGCCAGCCGCGAAACCGACGAGCTGAAACCGCGGAACCCGTATTCGGCCAGCAAGGCTGGCGCCGATCGGCTGGCCTACAGCTACTGGGCCACCTACCACGTGCCGGTGGTCATCACGCGGGCCTCGAACAACTACGGGCCCAACCAGTTCCCAGAGAAGGTCATCCCGCTCTTCATCACCAACGCGGTCGACAACCTCCCCCTCCCCCTCTACGGCGACGGGCTGAACGTGCGCGACTGGCTGCACGTCGACGACCACTGCCGCGCGCTCGACCTCGTGATTGCGCGGGGCACCAACGGCGAGGTCTACAACGTCGGAGGCGGCAACGAAGTGCGCAATGTGGATCTGACCCATCGCATCCTGGCACTGGCGGGTCGATCCGGGACGCTCATCCGTCCGGTCGCGGATCGCCAGGGCCACGACCGCCGGTACGCGCTCGACACGACCAAGCTGCGGCAGATGGGCTGGGCGCCGCAGGTCGTCTTCGAGGAAGGTCTGGCCGCCACCGTGGATTGGTACCGGCAGAACGAATCCTGGTGGCGCCCGATCAAGGATCAGGATCTCGCCTTCAAGACCTACTACGCCGCGCAGTACGGCACACGCGCGAAGGCCTGACGCCGCCATGCCGAGCGGCCCCACGGTCGTCACCGGCGCGGGCGGGTTCGCCGGCCGCCATCTGGTCGCCGCGCTGACCCGCGACGAAGCCGGCGACGTCATCGCCTGGCATCGTCAGCCTCCGCCGCACCCGACGGCCAGAACGCGCGCGCGCGGCGTCGACATCCTCGACCGGGAGGCCGTCCGTCGCGCCATTGCGGAAGACCGGCCCGCCCGTGTCTTTCATCTCGCGGGCGCCGCACACCTGGGAAGTTCGTGGCGTAACTCGCTGCCCCCCTTGCAGATCAACGTCCTCGGCACGCATCACCTGCTGGAGGCGGTGCGGGTCGCGCACCCCGAGTGCCGCGTGCTGGTGGTGACCTCCGCGATGATCTACCAGGCCGGCGTCGAGCCGCTGCACGAAGAGGCGCCGCTGGTCCCGTCCAGTCCCTACGGGCTGTCGAAACTCGCCCAGGACCAGTTGGCGCTCATGGCCGCGCGCGAGGACGGGCTCGATGTCGTGGTCGCCCGCCCGTTTAATCACATCGGACCCGGTCAGGATCCCAGCTTCGCCATCGCCAGCTTTGCGCGTCAGATCGCGCTCATCGAAGCCGGACGCGCCGCGCCAGAGATTCGCGTCGGCAACCTGGACGCGCGCCGCGACCTGACCGACGTGCGCGACACGGTCCGCGCCTACCAGCGCCTGATGGAGGCCGCGCCGCGAGGGACGCCGTTCAACATCTGCTCCGGCACCGCGTATCGCATTGGCGACCTGCTCGACCACCTTGTCGGCGCGTCCACCGTGCCCGTGCGGGTCACGCCCGATCCCGAGCGGCTGCGGCCGAGTGACATGCCGCTGCTGCTGGGCGATCACGCCAGGATCACCGGCGCGTTCGGCTGGCAGCCCCAATTGACGATCGCACAGACGCTGGCCGATACGTTGTGGTGGTGGCGGCAGGAAGTCGCCGCCGGTCGTGTCACCCCCTGAGCCACCGCCGATGCGCGCCGAAACGCCACGGCAACTCGTGCACATCGGCGCCGGCGCCGTCGCGCTGGCGCTGCGCTGGCTGACGTGGCCACAAGCCGCGGGCCTGGCGGTCGCGGCCGTGCTCTTCAACGTGTTCGTCCTGCCGCGCCTGAGCCGGCGGCTGTTCCGCGACGGCGATCTCGACCACCCGTGGTCGTCGGGCATCGCGCTCTATCCCTTCGCCGTGTTCGGTCTGGTGCTGGTGTTTCGATCGCGGCTCGACCTCGTGGCGGCCGCCTGGGCCATCCTCGCCGCGGGTGATGGGATGGCCACGCTCGTCGGCACCACGGTCCGCACGCGGCCGCTGCCGTGGAATCCGGACAAATCGCTCGGCGGACTGCTCGCGTTCGTGTTGTCGGGCAGCATGGCCGCAGCCGCGCTGCTCGCGTGGACGAATGCCACGCCGATCACGCTGGCGATCGTCACGGTCGCGTGTCTGGCCGCGCTGGTCGCAGGTTTCGTCGAGACCGTGCCCATCCGGCTCAACGACAACGTCTCTGTGCCGGTCGCGGCCGCGCTGGTGCTGTGGTCGTGCAGTCACGTCGAGGCGGAGACACTCGCTGCCACGCTGGCCACGCTCCCGATGACCGTTGCACTCGGCCTCGGGCTCAACGCGGTCGTCGCGGCCCTCGGCTGGCGCACCGGCACGGTGACGCTGGCTGGCGCGGTGACGGGCCTGGCGATCGGCGCGGTGATCTTCGTGGGCGCGGGCTGGCCCGGATGGATCCTGCTGCTGGCCACATTCCTCGTGGCCTCGGCCTGCACGCGCGCCGGGATGGCGCGCAAGGTCGCGGCCGGGATCGCCGAAGATCGTGGCGGGCGCCGCGGACCTGGCAACGCGATCGCCAACACCGGCATCGCCGCGTGGGCGGCCGCGATCGCCGTGGGGCTCCCCGACCCTGCGCTCGCCCTGTTGGCGATGGTGGCCTCGCTCGCCACGGCCGGCAGTGACACCGTGGCGAGTGAAATCGGCAAGGCGTTCGGCCGTACGACCTGGCTGGTGGTCGGGTTCCGACGCGTGCCGCCTGGCACCTCTGGCGCGGTGTCGCTCGAAGGCACACTCGCTGGCATCGCGGCGGCGGCGCTGCTGGCCTCGATCGGCGCGGCCGGAGGCCTCATCCCCGTGGCCGCCATCCTGGTCGTCGTCCTGGCCGCCACCCTCGCGTCACTGGTCGAGGGCGCGCTCGGGGCGACGATGGAAGCCCGGGGTATCCTCAACAACGACGCGCTCAACTTCGTGAACGCCGGGCTTGGCGCCGGCCTGGCGTTGATCGCGTGGACGATCGGGTAGGTCACATGGCGCACTGGCGGCTCTACGCGGAACTCGCGCGACCCTTCACCCTGGTCGCTCCGGCGCTCGGATTTTTCTCGGGCGCCGTGACCGCCATCGGCGCGGTTCCGGCCGATCCGTGGAGCTGGCCGGTCGTGACGCCCGCCCTTATCGGCGCGGTGATGGCGGCCGTGTTCAACGCGGGCAGCAACGCGCTCAACCAGATTTACGACCTCGAGATCGACCGCGTCAACAAACCGAAACGGCCCCTGACCTCGGGCCGCCTCTCGATCGCCCAGGCGTGGGGCTTCGCCGTCGTCGCCTACGGGCTGACCTTGCTGCTCGCCTGGCTCGTCGCGCCGGGCGGACGCCACGAGTGTTTCTGGATCGTCGCGGTCGCGGTCGTCGCCACGATCGTGTACTCGGTGCCCCCGCTGCGCACCAAGCAACGCGGGATGTGGGCCAACATCACGATCGCGATTCCGCGAGGCGTGTTGCTGAAGGTCGCCGGCTGGTCCGCGGTGAAGACCGTCGTGGGCGTCGAACCCTGGTTCATCGGCGCCATCTTCGGCCTGTTTCTGCTCGGGGCCTCGACGACCAAGGACTTCGCTGACATGGAGGGCGACGCGCGCGGCGGCTGCCGCACGTTGCCCCTCATCTACGGGGTGCGGAAGGCGGCGTGGATGATTTCACCCTCCTTTGTGCTGCCCTTTCTGCTGATTAACGTGGGGGTCTGGCAGGGGGTCCTGACCGGCCACCCCGGGCTGCTGCACGCGCTCGGCCTCGGGATGGCCGGGTATGGCGCGTACGTCTGTTACCTCATGCTGCGGCGTCCCGAAGACCTGGCCACCGAAGAGAACCACGTCTCGTGGGCGCACATGTACCGCATGATGTTTGTGCTGCAGATCGGATTCGCGCTCGCGTATGTGCTGTAGGCGGAAGGGCGAGGCAGGCCTCGCCCCGACTATGCGCCCAGGCGGAGCTTCATGAGCGCGTCCACGCGCGCCTGCGTCGGCGGGTGCGTCGAGAACAGCGAGGCGAACCCGCCGCCGGTCAGGGGCGACACGATGAACATGTGCGCGGTGGCCTGGTTGGCGTCCATCGGGATCTGCTTCACCCCGACCTCGAGGCGCTTGAGCGCCTGGGCCAGCCCCAGGGGCGTCCCCGCGATCTGCGCGCCCACCCGATCGGCGACGAACTCACGCGACCGCGACACCGCCATCTGAATCACCGTCGCGGCCAGCGGCGCCAGCAGCATGGTGGCGATCATCGCAATCGGGTTCGCGCCGTGCGCCCGATCGCGGCCGCCACCGAACAACATCGCGAAGTACGCCAGCATCGTGATGGCCGCGCCAATCGTGGCCGCCACGCTGCTGATGAGGATGTCGCGGTTCCTGACGTGCGCCAGCTCGTGCGCCATCACGCCTTCCAGCTCGCCATCCGAGAGCAGCCGCACGAGGCCCTCGGTCGCGGCCACTGCCGCGTGCTTCGGGTTGCGGCCCGTCGCAAACGCGTTGGGCGACCTGTCGGGAATCACGTACACCCGGGGCATCGGCAGGCCGGCCCGGCGCGCCAGCCGCGCGGTCATGTCGTACAGGCGGTGCCCGGCGCCCACTTCCTGCGCCTTGTACATCCGCAGCACGATCTTGTCCGAGAACCAGTAGCTCCCGACGTTCATGATCAGCGCCAAGCCAAAGGCGATCACCAGCCCGGCTTCCCCACCGAGAATGCCGCCCACCACGATGAACACCCCGCCAAGGGCGCCGAGAAGAATCGCTGTCTTCAATCCACTCATAGTGCTGTCCTTATCTCCTGGGTTCCGATTATGCCACGCACCTGAATCCCGGTCCTATCCCGGTTCCGCACGCGGCTGCACCCCACGTGGACACGTCCTATAATAGCGAGGTGCCCCGGATGCTTCGAGTGACGATCGGCGTGTTGGCGATCGGCCTGTGCCACGCGACCGCCCTGGCGCAGACACCCCCTGTGCCACGACCGTTCCCGACGGCGGGCGGTGCGGCACCCGCGCCGGCCACACCGGCGCCGGCCCCTGAACAATCCGCACTGGGGGCGCCGGTGTATCCTGCCGCCGAATTTCTCGAATCGTTCGACGCGGGCCGGGGCCAGCACTATCACCTCTACGGCACCGACGCCTCCTACGCCGACATCGTCAACTACTACAAGACGACGTTGAAGTCGGGAGGGCGCGTCCTCTTCCAGGCGCCGGCCATGCACCAGTTTGAACTCGGCCGGTTCCAGGAACAGACGATGGCGTATCCGCCGAGTGTGGTGGTGAAGGACTACACCTGGAACGGCGCGCCGGGCTACCTGCACGTGGCCGGCACGACCCGGAAGCGCTTCAAGACGATCATCCAGATCGTGCCGCCACGCGGCCGATGAGCAAAATGAGCTCGTAGCTGATTTCCCGTTTCTGACTCGCCCGAAATCAGCTACGAGCTCATGTTGCGGAACTCCGCGGCCTTCTGGGCCAACCCCGCGACCCGCGCGTCTTCCACGGCCATCTGCTGGTCTGCCGCGAAGTCGCGAATCTGCTGGGTGATCTCCATGCTGCAGAACTTCGGACCGCACATCGAGCAGAAGTGCGCGAGCTTCGCGCCGTCGGCCGGCAGCGTTTCGTCGTGAAACGCGCGCGCGGTCACCGGATCGAGTGACAGATTGAACTGGTCGTCCCACCGGAATTCGAATCGCGCCTTCGACAGCGCGTCGTCCCACTCCTGAGCGCGGGGGTGTCCCTTGGCGAGGTCGGCCGCGTGGGCGGCGATTCTGTACGCGATGACGCCGGCCTTGACGTCGTCGCGGTTGGGCAGCCCGAGGTGTTCCTTCGGCGTCACGTAACACAACATGGCCGTGCCGTACCAGCCGATCAGCGCGGCGCCGATCGCCGAGGTGATGTGGTCGTAGCCCGGCGCGATGTCGGTGGTGAGCGGTCCGAGCGTATAGAACGGCGCTTCGTCGCACCACGCCAACTGCTTCTCCATGTTCTCGCGAATCAGGTGCAGCGGGACGTGGCCCGGACCTTCGTTCATCACCTGAACGTCGAACTCCCAGGCGATCTTCGTCAGTTCGCCCTGCGTCTGCAGTTCGGCGAACTGCGCCTCGTCGTTGGCGTCGGCGATCGAACCCGGACGCAGGCCGTCACCCAGCGAAAACGACACATCGTAGGCGCGCATGATCTCGCAGATCTCGCGGAAGCGCGTGTAGAGGAAGTTTTCCTGATGGTGCGAGAGGCACCACTTCGCGATGATCGAGCCGCCGCGCGAGACGATGCCGGTGCGCCGGCGGGCGGTCATGGGAATGTAGCGCAGCAACACGCCCGCGTGGACGGTGAAGTAGTCGACGCCCTGCTCGGCCTGCTCGATGAGTGTGTCGCGGTAGACCTCCCAGGTGAGGGCCTCGGGACGGCCGCCGACCTTCTCCAGCGCCTGATACAGCGGCACCGTGCCGATGGGCACGGGGCTGTTGCGCAGGATCCACTCGCGGGTCTCGTGAATGTTCGCGCCCGTCGACAGGTCCATCACCGTGTCGGCGCCCCAGAGCGTCGCCCATCGCAGTTTGTCGACTTCCTCGGCGATCGACGACGAGACGGCCGAATTGCCGATGTTGGCGTTGATCTTCACCAGGAAATTGCGGCCGATGATCATCGGCTCGAGTTCCGGATGGTTGATGTTGGCGGGAATGATGGCCCGGCCGCGCGCGACCTCGGCGCGGACGAACTCGGCGTCGACCCCCTCGCGGATCGCGATGAACTCCATCTCGGGCGTGATCTGACCGGCGCGGGCGTAGTGCAGTTGGGAGACCGCGCGACCGGGCCGGGCGCGCAGCACCCGGGTCCGGTCGTCCCGTCCGGTTTCCTCCACGTCACCGCGCGACAGAATCCAGTCGCGGCGCAGCGCGGGCAGCCCGACATGCGCGTCAACGCCGTGCGGTCCACTCGTGTCGTACACCCGCACGGCGGGTTCGCCGCCCGACACGGCGATTTCGCGCATCGGCACGCGCACCCCCTGCGTGCCTGCCACGTACACCTTGCGAGACGCCGGGTACGCGTGGTCGAACTCTGCCTCGGTCAGGGGAGTGTACGCGGAACGCTTCATGCCCTGACTATAACACCGGGATCAGCGGCCGAACGAGAACCCCACGCCGAACTTCACACTCGGGCTGTCGATGAGCCCGACCTTGAGTTCCGTGAAAAGACCGTCGCGATGCTCAAGGCCGAGCAGGACGTTCAACCCCCCGCCCACGTCGGTGGAATCACCCCGGCCGGCCCCCCGGTTGTACGAGTAGAAATTCGCCGACGGTCCGCCCCCGACAAACACCGACCACCGCGACGACTGGATCGGCGTGCGGTAGATGAACTCCAGATTGGCCGCGACGAGCGTGAGGTCGTTGCCAATGCCCAGTTCCACATTGGGACGGAAGTGAATCTTGTCCGCGACGTGCCCGGTCTCGGCATGGACGCCCACGTAGAACTGGTCCGGATCGGCGCTCGCCCCGGCGCGCAACCCCATCGTCTGTCCGCTTGCAGGACTCGCGATCCCCGCCGCCACCATCACCGCCATCGCCGTTGCACACCAGAGAGACACACGTCGAGTCATAGACCTCCTTCATACGCGCGGAAACCCCGCGTGATGTTCCTCAGCAGCAAAACCCGTGCCGACTGCCTACAACCGTCTGAGCACGAGACACTTCAGGTAGGACGTTTCCGGCACACCCAGAAGTACCGGGTGGTCGCGGGCCTGCAGCCGCTTTTCGACCAGCACGACCGGCGCGTGCGCGTCGGCCGCCGCGCGTTCAAGCACGTCAAGAAACAGCGGCTCGTCCACGTGATACGAACACGTGCACGTCATGAGGATGCCGCCAGAACGCAGGAGCTTCAACGCGCGAAGATTGATCTCCTTGTAGCCGCCCAGCGCCTTCTCCAACGACGCCTTGTTCTTCGCGAAGGCCGGCGGGTCGAGGACGATGGTGTCGAAGCGTTCGCGGCTGATTTCCAGTTCCCGCAGTTCGTCGAACACGTTGGCCACCCGGGCGTCCACGTTGGTGATCCCGTTCCGGCGCGCGTTCGCGCCAAGGGCGGCCACCGCCGGCTCCGAGCCGTCGAGCGCGAGGACCGACTCGCACCGCGCCGCCATCTGCAGCGCGAAGCCCCCATGGTAGGCAAACGCGTCGAGCGCCCGGCCACGCGCGTAGGCGGCGGCGGCCAGATGGTTCTCGCGCTGGTCCAGAAACAGGCCGGTCTTCTGTCCGTGGCGCACGTCCACCTGATAGCGGACGGTGCCTTCGCGCACGTCGATGAGGTCCGGCACGTCCCCGGCGCGCACCTCGACCACCTCGTCCAGTCCTTCCAGCCGGCGCACCTTGACATCGTTGCGGGCGAGAATGCCGCGCGGCGTGAGCAGGCTCGACAGGATCTCCACAAACAGGTCGAGGCGACGGTCGGTGCCCTGCGACAACGTCTGGACCACCAGCACGTCGGCATACCGATCCACCACCAGCGACGGCAGCCGGTCGGCTTCGGCGTTCACCAGGCGGCAGGCCTCGGCGTCGGGCGCCACCTGCGCGCGGTAGGCGATCGCCGCCTGCAGGCGTTCGGTGAAGAAGGCGCGTTCGTCGCGCGGTCCCTCGCCCAACATCCGCAAGGTGATTTGGGACGTGCTGCTGAAAAACGCGAGCCCGAGCGGGCGCCCCCGCTCCGATCGCACGTCGACCAGATCGCCGGGTTGCGCCTCGGCCGAGCGCACGTCCGATCGGTAGATCCAGGGATGCCCCGCGCGCCACCGGTCGACGCCGCGCGGCGAAATAACAGCGAATGATTCCACGCCTCATTCTACTGTTCACGGCGCACGAGCCTTCTGGTTCTGATACTCGCTGCAGGTATGTTCAGCCTTCCGAATGTTTGCTAGAATTCCGTGCCGTTCAACAACGACACGACGACGTCCGTCCGGACGAGTCCGGCGGCGCCGAGTTCACACTGAGGAGGAGGAGTAATGGTTCGACACGTCGTACGACTCTGCGCGCTGGCTGTCGTCGCACTCGCGATGGGCACGCCTGCTCTGGCGCAGGGCGCCTCTACCGCGTCCATCAGCGGCATCGTCCAGGATTCGACGGGCGGGGCCGTGCCTGGCGCGACCGTTGTGATCAAGAACAACAGCACCGGCGCCACCATCACCACGGTGTCCGGCGACCAGGGCACCTTTGTCGCGCCGTCGGTGGATCCCGGCACGTACACGATTACCGTGTCCCTGATGGGCTTCAAGACGGCGGTCCTGAACGATGTGGCAGTGAGCGCCACCGTCCCGGCCAACGTCCGCGCGCGCCTGGAGGTGGGCGGCCTCGAGGAAATGGTCGTCGTCTCCGGCGCCAGCGAGATCGTCCAGACGACATCGTCGGCGTTGGCGACCACGCTGAACCTGAACCAGATCGCCAATCTGCCGCTGGCCAGCCGTAACGCGCTGGACTTCATCACCTTCCTGCCGGGCGTGAACACGCCGGGCGGCAATCGCGACTCCACGGTCAACGGTCTGCCTCAGAGTGCCATCAATATCACCGTCGATGGCATGAGTATTCAGGACAACCACCTGAAGACCGGCGACGGGTTTTTTGCCCGCATGAGCCCGCGCCTCGACGCGGTCGACTCAGTGACCGTGACGACGGCCGCCAATGGGGCGGATGCGTCCGGCCAGGGCGCGGTGCAGATCCGGTTCACGACCCGATCGGGCGGCAACGTGTTCACGGGCAGCACGTATCACTACTTCCGTCACCATTCGCTCAACACGAATTCGTGGTTCAACATCCGCGACAAGGTGGCCAAGGCGAACCTGATCCAGAACCAGCCAGGCGCGCGCATCGGCGGGCCGATGGTGATTCCCGGTCTGTTTGACGGAAGAAACAAGGCGTTCTATTTTCTGAACTACGAGGAACTCCGCCAGCCCACCGATGTCACGCGGACGCGGACCATCCTCCACCCGCGCGGCCAGGCCGGGATCTTCGGCTACAACGTCACCGTGGGCGGTGCCACGGTGGTCCGCGAGATCAACGTGCTGGCGCTGGCGG
Organism: Vicinamibacterales bacterium; assembly: GCA_038918905.1. Classification (GTDB taxonomy): domain Bacteria; phylum Acidobacteriota; class Vicinamibacteria; order Vicinamibacterales; family SCN-69-37; genus SYFT01. The sequence goes on along the minus strand of JBCKZS010000006.1, from coordinate 11,811 downwards.
CGACGAATGGCCAGACGGCGACCATGGATCCGGTGATTGCGAAGCTGCTCAGCGACATCCGGAACGCGGTCAACTCGACCGGCACGGTGACGGACCAGGTCGATCCCCGGCTGCAGAGCTACACGTACAACGTGCCCCAGCGCGCGCACAACCGGTACCCCACGATCAAGCTGGACTACAACCTGACGAGCGCACACCGGTTGACCGGGTCGTTCAACTACAACCACATCCTGTCGACGCCCGACACGCTCAACGGTCGCGATCCGCAATTTCCGGGCTTCCCCGTGACCGGCGTGCAGGATTCGGATCGGTACACGACGAAGCTCACCTTGAAGTCCACGCTCGGCGCGAACATGGTGAACGAGTTCAGCGCGGGCGGCACCGGCGGGGCCACGCTGTTCTCGCCGGGCCTGGCTGCGAGCATGTGGTCGGGGCAGGCGGTCGGGGACCAGGCCGGATTCCAGTTGGGGATCAGCGCGGCTGGTATCACAAACGCCTCCAGCGGGCCGACGCCAAGTTCGCGCGAAGCCTCGACCAAGTTGATCGAGAACACACTGAGCTGGCTGCGGGGCAACCACAGCCTGACGCTGGGCGGCAATTGGACCCAGGTGGACATCTGGCTGAAGAACCAGACGCTGGTCCCCTCGATTGCCTTTGATGTCGTGACCGGGGATCCTGCCCTCGGGATGTTCACCACGGCAAACTTCCCCGGCGCGTCGGCGGCGAACCTCACGGCGGCCCGTCAGCTCTACGCCGTCCTTACGGGACGCGTCAGCAGCATCACGACCACCGCGCGCATCGACGAGAGCACCAACAAGTACGTCTACAGCGGCCTTGGCATTCAGCGCGGGCGCATGCGGGAGATGGACTTCTTCGCGCAGGACAACTGGCGCGTGCGGCCGAACCTGTCGCTGAACCTGGGCGTGCGCTACGTGTTGCAGCTTCCGTTCACGTCGCGCAACGACAGTTACTCCACCGCGAGGGTGCAGGACGCCTGGGGCGTGTCGGGCCTGGCGGCCGGGTGCCAGCCCAGCGCCGCGACGCCACAGACCTGCAACCTGTTCAAGCCGGGCACTCTGACCGGGTCGGCCCCGCAGTACCAGCCGTTTGACAAGGGCACGCGCGCCTACAACATCGACTGGAACAACATCGCGCCGAGCCTCGGCTTCAACTGGTCACCCACGGCCGCGAACGGGCTGCTGCGCGTCATCACCGGCGACTCCGGTTTCTCGATTCGCGGCGGCGTTGCCCGTGCCTTCAACCGGAACGGCACCTCGGACTTCACGGGGGTGTTCGGCTCGAATCCCGGCGTGGCGATTGCGGTCAACCGGAACCTGGCGCTTGGCAACCTGAACGACGGCCCCGGTTTCCCGGTCCTCCTGCGCCAGCCGAACCGGTTGGGCCCGCCGACGTTCCCCTCCGGCAAGGAGTACCCCATCCTTCCGCTGGCCACCGATTCGGTGAACCTGTTCGATCCGGACCTGCAGGTGCCGTACTCCGATTCATGGACGCTGGGCCTGCAGCGGTCGATCAGCAGGAACATGGCGGTCGAGGTGCGCTACGTCGGCACCCGCGCCGGCGACCTGTGGACGGAATACAACTACAACGAGGTGAATATCATCGAGAACGGATTCCTCGAGGAATTCAAGCAGGCGCAGGCCAACCTCGCCGCCAACATCGCGGCGAACCGGGGCAGCACGTTCCGGTACTTCGGCCCCGGCACCGGGACCTCGCCCTTGCCCATCCACCTGGCGTACTTCAGTGGCGTCCCGGCAGCGCTGGCGGGCGACGCCGCGCGGTACACGTCAACGCTGTTCACGAACGCCACGTTCGTGAATCCGCTGGCACGATTTAACCCCCTGCCGGTCACCGCCGCCGACGCACTCGACGCGGACGCCACCCGGCGCGCCAACGCCCTCGCCGCGGGTCTGCCCGCCAACTTCCTGGTGGCGAACCCGCACGCCCTCGGCGGTGCGAACGTGACCGGTTATGGCGGCTACACGCGGTACAACTCGATGCAGGTGGAGTTGCGCCGCCGCATGGCGGGCGGACTCCAGTTCGATGCGAGCTACGTCTTCGGACGCGGCTACGAATCCGTAAGCTACTCGCTCCGCAGAGAGAGAAAGCTCCGGCGGGATACCGGCACAGTGGGTGACGTGGCCCACGCCTTCAAGTCCATGGCCGTCTACGAACTGCCCTTCGGACAGGGCAAGCGGTTCGGCGCGAACGTGGGCGGCCTCATGGACCGCCTGATTGGCGGCTGGCAGGTGCAGGCCACCATGCGGCTGCAAAGCGGACGGATGGTGGACTTCGGCAACGTCCGCCTGGTGGGCTTCAACGAGAAGGACCTTCGCAAGATGTTCAAGGTCCGGATCGACCAGGCCCAGCGCGTCTGGATGCTGCCACAGGACGTCATCGACGAAACGGTGAAGGCGTTCAGCGTCAGCGCCACGTCGGCGACGGGATACGGCGCGCTCGGACCGCCCAGCGGACGGTACTTCGCGCCCGCGAACGGTCCGGACTGCATCGAAACGGCCGGCGCGATTGGCGACTGCGGCACGCGCAGCCTGGTCGTGCGCGGCGAGATGTTCAAGAACGTCGACGTCGGCGTCACCAAGATGGTCCCGTTCCGCGGGCGCCTGCGCGGCGAATTCCGGTTCGAAGTGCTGAACCTGTTCAACGCGATCAACTTCACGCCGGTCACCGGGATCGGCACAAACCCGAACAGCTACGAGGTCACCGGAGGTGGGTCCGTGCGGTTCGTTCAGTTGGTGTCGCGCATCAGCTGGTAAGCCCCTCACGCGGCGGTGCCTGGCCTCGACGGCCAGGCACCGCCGCGTCTTCTCGCCCGGAACACGTCTCACGGAACAAGGACACATGTGGTGACCCCCTCGCCCCACCGGTGTACCTGGACGGGCGTCGTCGCCACAGCCCTCGCGGGGCTCCTCGCATCGCCGGCCCTCAACGCGATCCTCCAACGACCGCCGGTGGTCGTCACCGCCGAGGTTTCGGCGTTTCGGCGGGGCCGTCTGGTCGACAACCTGACGCCCGGCGACCTCACGTTGACGGTCAACGGACGATCGCGCCCGGTTCGCGGCCTGGTGTTTGTCAGGGCCGCTGGTGGCACGTCCCCGGACGTCCCGCCTCCCTTTCAGACCAATCTGCCGTCATCAGCCGGCCGCACGCTGCTGTTTGTGCTGGACCTGGCTGCCATGCGAGCCGGACAGGAAACCCTGTTCCGCGAGGCCGTGCGCGACCTCGTGCGCTCCCTGGGGCCACGCGACCGTGTCGGTCTGGCGATCCTGCCGGTCGACGGGCTGGTCCTGGACTTCAGCACGGACCACGATCGGTTTCTTTCCCGCATCAACAGCCTGATGGGCCAGGGGTCTCAGCGCGAGTCGGCCTCCGAGTTCTCATGCCGGTCGCGGCAAAGTCTGGAAGCCTTCCGCACGCTCCTCGGCCTGCTGTCGCGCGGCGAGGGTCCCACGGCCGTCGCGTACATCGCGTCGGGCTTGTCGGGCCCCACGCGCGATGCGCCCGCCACGCAGTTTCCCGGCCAGTGCGAGATTCGGCCTCTGCTGTTCCAGGACATTGGCACTGCGGCGCGCCGGGCGCGCGTCCGGCTCTCCGTGATTGAGCCCGGTGACGGAACCGCTGGCGCACCCGGTCGCGATGGTCTCGAGCATCTGGCCGGCACGGCACGTGGCCGTGTGATCACGCTGCCCAGCGTCGGACCTCAGGGGCTGCGGTCCCTCGCAGACGAGATCGCCGGGTATTACCGGCTGATGTTCGAAGCGGACAAGGACGAACTCCCCGGGGCGTTGCTTCGGGTGGCCCTGCGCTCCACTCTCTCCGGTGTCACGCTGGAAATAAATGCAGACGTGGTCGTTCCCACGATTGTCAGCGGCGGAGGGAACGTGCCGGCGTCCCCGCGGGAATGGCTCCGCACGGCGGACATCGCACGCGACCTGCCCCTGCGCGCCGACAGCTTCGTCTCACGCGCCGCCACCGGAGACGAGGTCGTCCTCACAGTGCTGGCCGAACCACTCAACGCGGGCGATCGCATCGTGTCGGCAGCGGTGGCCGCCTTCGACCGCGACGGCCACCTGGCCGGCGAGTGGGTGAGCCGGGACACCGGGGATGCACGTCCGCTGCGGATTCCGATCACGCTGCCCGTCAGTCCGGCGCGCGTCCGCCTCGCCGCCGCGGACCACGCCGGCCGCTCCGGCACGGTGGACCTGATCGTTGACGGCGTGCTGCCTTCCTCCGCGGGCTGGCGTACCAGTTCGCTCGTGCTGGGACTGTCGCTGCAGGGACACTTCGAACCCCGACTGGCGTTCACCGGCGAACCCGTGGCCATCAGCCTCGTGGAGGTGTACAGCCCCGCCTCCGGCAGCTTCGGCGTCACGTTTGAGCTGGCCAGGACGCTCGACGGCCCGGCGCTGGTCACCGTGCAGGGGACACGAACGCCCACGTCCGACCCAGGCCGCTACCTGTCGACCGGCGCGCTGCCGATCGGCGGGTTTCCCCCGGCCCTCTTCGTGGTCCGAGCCACGATCAGTACGGACGATGGAGCCGTCGTCCGGCTCGTCCGTTCGCTGCTCAAGCACGCGCCCTGACCTCGGTGCGAATATACTCATCCGCATGCGCATTGCCATCGGGGCGGACCACGCGGGCGTCGCCCTGAAAGACGAGTTGAAACACCTGCTGGACCAGCGCGGCGATTCCTACACGGACTTCGGCACACACGGTACGGACTCGGTGGACTACCCCGACTTCGCGGCGCAGGTCGCGCGTGAGGTCGCCTCAGGCGCCTGCGATCGCGGCCTCCTGGTCTGCGGCTCTGGCGTGGGCATGGCCATGGCGGCCAACAAAATCGCGGGCATTCGCGCGGCCGTCGCCACGGACGTGGAAACGGCCCGCCTCAGCCGCAGTCACAACGACGCCAACGTGCTTGCGGTCGGCGCGCGCCTGACACCGCCGACGCTCGCGCGCGAGCTCGTCGGCGCCTTCCTCGATACGCCCTACGAAGGCGGCCGCCATCAGCGCCGCATTGACAAGATCACTGCCCTGGATCGGCGGGACTGATCCCGCACCTGCACCAGAGAGACCGTCCGTGACACACCTGACCCGCGTGGATCCCGACATCGCCGCCCTCATCCAGAACGAAGTCCAGCGACAACAACACGGGCTGGAACTCATCGCCTCGGAAAACTTCGTCAGCCTCGCCGTCCTCGAAGCCGTCGGCTCGGTGATGACCAACAAATACGCGGAAGGGTATCCCGGCAAGCGGTACTACGGTGGCTGCGAGTTCGTGGACGTCGCTGAAACGCTCGCGATCGATCGTGCCAAACAGCTCTTCGGCGCCGAACATGCCAACGTCCAGCCGCACTCGGGCGCCCAGGCCAACATGGCGGTCTATCTCGCCATGCTGCAGCCCGGCGACACGGTCCTGGGCATGAACCTGGCCCACGGCGGCCACCTCACCCACGGGCACCCGCTGAACTTCTCGGGCAAATACTTCACCATCGTGCCCTATGGCGTGCGGCAGGACGATGAGCGGCTCGACTATGACGCGTTGGAGGCGCTGGCACGCGCCCACTCACCGAAGCTCATCGTCGCCGGCGCCAGCGCGTACGCGCGGGTGATCGACTACGCGCGGATTCGCAAGGTGGCCGACGAGGTGGGCGCCCTGGTGATGACCGACATGGCCCACATCGCCGGCCTGGTCGCCGCCGGCGTGCACCCGAGCCCGGTTCCCCACTCGGACTTTGTCACCACCACCACCCACAAGACGCTGCGCGGCCCGCGCGGCGGGCTGATCCTGTGCCGCGCGCAGCACGCGAAGGACATTGACCGCGCGGTGTTTCCGGGCGTGCAGGGCGGCCCGCTGATGCACAGCATCGCCGGCAAGGCGGTCTGCTTCAAGGAAGCCCGGACGCCCGAATTCAAGACGTATCAGCACCAGGTCGTCCGCAACGCGGCGCGGCTCGCCGATCGCCTCGCCCACGCCGGCTTCCGCATCGTCAGTGGCGGCACCGACACGCACCTGTCGCTCGTGGATGTGTTCTCGCGCGGCATCACGGGCAAGGTGGCGGAGGCGGCGCTCGGCCGCGCGGCGATCACCGTGAACAAGAATGCAATCCCGTTTGACAAGAACCCCCCGATGGTCGCGAGCGGCATCCGTATCGGCACGCCGGCGGTCACCACACGCGGATTCCGCGAAGCCGATATGGACACGGTCGCGAGCCTGATGGCCCGCGTGCTGGAGTCGCCCGAGGATACGGCCGTGGCCGCGGCGGTACGCGCGGATGTCGAAGCGTTGTGCCGGACCTACCCGCTGTACCCCGAACTGGCCCGCTGACGGCCGACGTCGCGGCGGTCTTCGCCGACGCCGGGCCGTTGACGCGGGCGGTGGAGGCGTTTGAAATCCGGCCCGGGCAGCGCGCGCTGGCGCACGCCGTCGCGTCGACGCTGGAACACGGCGGCGTGTTGCTGGCCGAAGCCGGCACGGGCACCGGCAAGACGTTGGCGTATCTGGTGCCGGCCGCGTTCGACCGGCGCCGCGTGTTGATCTCCACGGGCACCCGCACGCTGCAGGATCAGATTTTCTACAAGGACATCCCGGCGCTCGCGTCCGCGCTCGGGACCGAACTCAAGGCGGCCTACATGAAGGGCCGCACGAACTTCCTGTGTCGCCATCGCTATCAGCGACTGCAGGAAATAGCCGGGACCCTGCCCGACGACGAACAACGGTGGATGGCGGCGATTGGCGAGTGGCTGCCCGAGACGCAGACCGGCGACCGGGCGGAACTGGTCGATTTGCCCGACGCGCTGCCGTTCTGGACGGAAGTGACCGCGACCAGCGAGCAGTGCCTCGGGCGCGAGTGCCCCCAGTACGCCGACTGTTTCATCACGCGCATGCGCGAGCGCGCGGACCAGGCCGACATCGTGGTGGTCAATCACCATCTGCTGTGCGCGGATGCGTCGGTGCGTCAGGGCGACTTCGGCGCCGTGATTCCGGCCTGCGAGGTCGCGATCATCGACGAAGCGCACCAACTCGAGGACGTGGTCACGCAGTACTTCGGCGTGGCGCTCGGCACGCACCGCCTGGACGAGTTCGCGCGCGACGCCACACAGGCGGTGGGCGCCGTGCCCGCCGCGGAGGGCCGGCTGGCCGTGTCCATCAGACAGGCCATTGGCGATGTGGAACGGGCCGCGCGGCGCCTGTTCGACACGGCGCGGCTGGAGGTCAGGGGGGAGGGCCGCGGCGATCGCGTGACGTTGTCGCCCGACATGGCTGACCGGATCGGCCCAGACGGCGCGGCGCTGCGTGAGGAGCTCGACCGCCTGATGGCGGCCGTGCGCCAGATGTCGCCGGTCCCGGACGACCTGCAGGCGGTCGCGACCCGCGCCCAGGGGCTGCGCGACGATCTGCGGGTGCTGCTCACGGCCGGCGATCCGGCGTTTGTGCACTTTGTCGAGTTGCGTGGCCGCGGGGTCGCGTTTCGCGCGGCCCCGATCGACGTGGCCGCGCTGGTCCGCGAGAAGATCATTGGCGAGCGACCGGCGACGGTGCTGACGTCGGCGACGCTGACCGTTGGCGGGTCGTTCGACTACATGACCCGGCGGCTCGGCCTGGCCGATGCCACCACGCTGCGGCTGCCCTCCGAATTCGACTTCGCCACGCAGGCGTTGTTGTACTTGCCGCCCGACATGCCGGATCCGCGGTCGCCCGACTTCAACCCCGCGGCCGCGGGCGTCATTGCCGAAGTTCTGAGCCGGTCGCGCGGGCGCGCCTTTGTGTTGTTCACGTCGTATGCGGCGATGCGCGACGTCCACGAACGGGTCGCGCCGCATCTGGAGTGGCCGGTGTTTCTGCAGGGCGACGCCCCGCGCACGGCCATCCTGCGCGACTTCCGCGCCACGCCCCACGCGGTGCTCTTTGCGACCGCCAGCTTCTGGCAGGGTGTGGACGTGGCCGGCGAGGCGTTGAGCTGCGTGATCATCGACCGGCTGCCGTTTGCCTCGCCTGGCGATCCGCTGGTGGCCGCGCGCATCGCGGCGATCCAGGCCGCCGGCGGGCATCCCTTCCACGACTACCAGGTCCCCCTGGCGACGTTGACCCTGCTGCAGGGGCTGGGCCGTCTCATTCGGACCCGTGCCGACCGCGGCGTGATGGCGATTCTGGATCCCCGGCTGACGCGGATGGCCTACGGCCGCCGGTTTCTCGCGTCCCTGCCCCCGGCGCCGGTCACCCGCGACCTGGCCGCCATCGATCGTCTGTTCGCGTGACGGGAGCCCGATCGGGCGACGCCCTCGAACGGCGGGTGCTAAAATGCCTGCGGAGGCTTTATGACTCGTCAGACACGTCTTCGCCGTGTGGTGGTAGTGGGCGCGCTCGCCGCCGGACTCGTGTTCAGCGCCGTGCCTGCGTTCGCACAGGCCATGGGATCGCTCCGCGGCCAGGTGGTCGACGAGGCCGGCAAACCAGTGCCTGAGGCTGACATCGTTCTTGATTTCGTCGGCGACGTACAGATCAGCGTCACGTTCAAGACGAACACGCGGGGCGAGTTTGTGCGTTCAGGCCTGCGCACGGGCGAGTGGCGGCTGCAGGCCACCAAGGGACCGCTGAGCGCGCGCCTGAACTCGGTGCGCGTCACCATCAACGAGATGAACCGGCTGGACGCCATTGTCATCAAGGCGGCGTCGGCCACGACAACCGCCGCGGCCGGCATGAGCAAGAAGGAAGTCGAGGAGCGCAACAAGATGATGGCCGCCATGCAGGCCGAGTTCGACACCGCGGTCGCCAGCATCGCCACGGATCCGGACGGGGCGATCGCCAGGCTGACCAACGTGGCCTCTCAGGTTCCCGACTGCGCCATCTGCTATACGCGGATTGGCGATGCGTACATGAAGAAGAACGACGAGGCCGCCGCGGAAGCCGCGTACAAAAAGGCGATCGAACTCGATCCGGCGCTGGCGGACTCGTATTCCCAGCTCGCGGTGCTCTATAACCAGCAGAAAAAGTTCGACGAGGCCAGCGCGATGAGCGCCAAAGCCAACGAGCTGCGCGCCGCCTCGGCCACGGGTCTGGACCCGGCGGATGTCTATAATCAGGGGATCATCTACTGGAACGCCGGCGGCAAGGCCGCCGAAGCGAAGGCCCAGTTCGAGAAGGCGATCCAACTCGATCCGAAGATGGCCGACGCGCACTACTGGCTGGGCATGGCCAACCTCAACCTCGGCCAGTTGCCGGACGCGGTGAAGGCGTTCGAGGCGTACCTGAAGGTCGCCCCCGACGGCCAGCACGCCGAAATGGCCAAGGGCATTCTGAAGCAGATCAAGTAAACATGTCCGGCTCTCCGCTGGACGACATCACGCACAATCTGACGCAGGTGCGTCGCCGCCTGGAGGCGGCGGCGCACCTCGCGCATCGGCCGCCGGACGCCGTCCGGCTGATTGCCGTCTCCAAGACCTTCCCCGTCGACGCCGTCCGTGCCGCCGCGCTCGCGGGACAACGCGAGTTCGCCGAGAACCGCGTGCAGGAGGGCCTGGACAAGGCCTCGGCCACGGCTGGCCTGGGACTGACCTGGCACCTCATCGGCCACCTGCAGTCCAACAAGGCCCGCAAGGCCGCGGCCGTCTTCGACTGGATTCATTCGATCGACAGCGTCGACCTCCTGCAGAAAGTGGACGCGGGCGCCCTTGATGCCGGACGACGCCCGTCGGTCCTGATTCAGGCGGACCTCGCCGGAGAAGCCACGAAATTCGGCGCCGACCCCGCCGCCGTGGGTGCGATCGCGCATGCCGCGCTCGCCGCGCGCGCCGTGCAGCTCAAGGGCCTCATGATCATCCCGCCCATCGTCGACGATCCGGCACAGGCCCGGCCGTGGTTCACGCGCCTCCGCGACCTGCGTGACGCGCTCGTCGCGGAGGGCGTGCCCGCGGACGCGCTTCAGGAACTCTCGATGGGCATGAGCCACGACTTCGAGGTGGCGATCCAGGAGGGTGCCACGATGGTGCGTATCGGCACCGCGATCTTCGGGCGGAGAACGCCCCCGGTGCCGCCGGCATGACCGGCACTCTCTCAGCCACGCATTAACCGCGCCGCACCCAGCCCATGCCCACAGCGACACTCCTCATCGAACATCTGGACCAGCTCTACACCGTGGCGGGCCCGGCCCCGCGCGTGGGGGCCCGGCAGGGCGACCTCACGCCGGTGCGCGACGGCGCGGTCGCCTGCGCGGACGGCCTGGTCGTCGCGGCGGGCACGACGGCCGACGTGCGCCGGCAGGTGTCGCTCGCGAGTGACGCCACGGTGGTGGACGGGCGAGGGCGCTCGCTCGTCCCGGGTTTTGTGGATCCCCACACACACGTGATCTTTGCCGGCGACCGGCGCGAGGAACTGCGCCGGCGTCTGTCAGGCGTCGCCTACGCCGACATCGCCGCCGCCGGCGGCGGGATTCTCTCGACGGTGAGCGCCACACGCGCCGCGTCGGAGGACGCCCTGGCCGAGGCGACCCGTGGCCGCCTCGCCGAGATGCTGCGGGCCGGCACCACCACGGCCGAATCCAAGAGCGGGTATGGCCTCGACACGGCCACCGAAGTGCGCATGCTGCGTGTGTCGCAGGCCCTCAACGCCTCGCAGCCCGTCGAACTGTCGACCACCTTCATCGGCGCGCACGAGGTGCCGCCGGAGTATCGCGGCCGGCAGGCGGAGTACGTGCGTCTGGTCATCGACGAGATGATTCCCGCCGCCGCGCCGTACGCCGAGTGGTGCGACGTCTTCTGCGACCGTGGCTTCTTTACGCCCGAAGAATCCACCGCGATCCTGGAGGCGGGCCGGCGGGCCGGCATGAAACCGCGGATTCACGCCGACGAACTGGCGGCCAGCGGCGGCTCACAGGTCGCGGCGGCGGTCGGCGCCCGATCGGCGGATCATCTGGTGCACGTGCCGGCCGACGGCATCCAGGCCCTGGCCCGGCGCGGCGTCATCGCCACGCTGCTGCCGTGCGCGGCCTTCTACCTGAAGCTGGGCCGGTTCGCGCCGGCGCGGGACCTGATCGCCGGAGGCGTGGCGGTCGCGCTCGCCACGGACGTCAATCCCGGTGGCGGATTCTCCCCCTCCATGCCGGCCGCGATGACGCTCGCGTGTTTCGCGATGGGCCTGACGTTTGAGGAAGCCCTGGTGGCGTCCACGATCAACGCCGCCGCCGCGCTCGACCGCGACGACCGCGTCGGCAGCCTCGAACCCGGCAAACAGTTCGACGCGGTGCTCATCGACGGCCCCGCCATCAATCTGCTGCGTCTGAATGCGGCGCCGATCGCCGGCGTCTACAAGAAAGGACTCCCATGTTGATCGACCGCACCGTACCCGGACTGCTCGACGCCTTCAGTGCCGCCGACCCCACACCCGGGGGCGGTTCGGCGGTGGCGCTCGTCGGCGCCACCGGCACGGCGCTGCTGGCCATGGTGGCCGGCATGCCGAAGTCGCGCACCAACGCCATCGCCGAACGGGAAGCGCTCGACCAGGCCCACACCGAGTTGATCGCGTTGCGCGACACGCTCACGGACCTGATCGACACCGACGCCTCCGCGTACGATCTGGTCATCGCCGCCTTCAGAAAACCCAAGGGCACGGACGAGGAGAAAGCGGAACGCAAGGCCGCGATCCAGGACGCCACCCGCGTGGCCACGGAAGTGCCGCTTGACACCATTCGCGCCTGCGCGCAGGCCATGCGCCACGGCCAGGCCGCGGCCACCCACGGCAACCCCTCTGCCGCGAGCGACGTGAAAGTCGGCTACCGC